>CAYUQU010000173.1:0-1579 GCA_964447015.1 uncultured Flavobacteriales bacterium | reverse complement strand
AGGTACTACGATAGTGACCTCGGTAGGTTCTTGTCGCTTGACCCATTAGCGAGTAAATTCCCTGCTTGGTCGCCTTACAATTATGTGATGGGAAATCCAATCATGCTGATAGACCCCGATGGACGTGCGGCTGTACCTCCTTCTACCCATGTAGACAAAGATGGAAATGTTATTGCTGTGTTTGACGATGGAGATAACGGAGTGTACCAACACGGAGATAATGCGGATGGGGGAACACCAACAGAATATATGATTACAAAACGTCATGAAAAAAAGGGGGCTTCTGCGGGAGGAACAAAAGTAGGAGAAACAGAATACTGGGATGAATTTGTAAGCCCAGAGACTGGGGAAACGATGACAAATCATAAGTTGATGATTGGAAAATCCTTTAATCCTCTTATTAAATATTTAGCTGAACAAGCTCTCAAAATGGATTTGAGAGAAATTGCTGCAAATTCGGGTCCTCAGGGCTTATTTGATGTTAAGAATTCCTATAAGAACACAGGAGCTCTTCTTAACGGTAAATATGCAACTTCTCGATCAGCAGGAAATTATTTAGCGGGGTATAATGCTCAAGGAGGCACTTATTTTGGTGTTAGTATTGACTTCGTTACTTTCCAAAAATTAGCAGGAGCATTACACGTTAAGGGGGGATTAACCACTGAGGAAAAAGCAGATATAGTTGTAAATGGAACATCATATGGACCAGCACCTGCTTACGGAGAAGTTATGTATCAATATAGAATGAGTAAAATAGGATGGGTATTCTCTAAAATGAACAAATAAATACACTTGAATATGAATAACTATTTAAAAATTGGCTTAATTGTTTTAACAGTAATTGCAGTTACTTTTGGTGTATTGTACTGGTCATTATTTAAGCCGTTGGATAATGAAGCGAAGTCTACTAATTTATATGATTCTGTTATTGAGTTTAATGAATTGGGAGAGAAAATTTATGTGAGTGCAAGGCATTGGGGATTAGCAGGTAATCATGAAGAAATTATTTTATCGAGCGACCCGATTAACAAAGAGCATAAATCTTATTCACCAGAGAATGACTATATTTTCTACTCTTCCGAAATTTATTATAAAAAGGAGGGGGAGGATAAGTTAATGATATATGTAAACCAGAGTTCTGTATCAGAACCAGAATCTTTTAATAGCCCAGTCGTAATAATCATAAAAAATTTAAAGACCTCAGATGAGTTAAAAGATTACGAGAAAAATTATCAGGAATATGGACTTACAAAAATATCTGTCTTTGAAAATTAAGAGCAGTGTCGGTTAGGTAGTGTTATTCAGGTTGTTGAACGTGGAGGAAGAAAAAGAACAATAGATAGAATCCTACAAAATTGAATAGTAAGTAGATGCAAAAACCGTCCAAGCTTTGAGAGTTTGGGCGGTTTTTTTGTTCTATAATTGCAACTTGGCGGCTGTTTTTGTCCGAATAATCCAAAAAGTTATTAACAGTCGTATTTTCAGGCTGAAAGTCTTTATTTACAAGGCTTACAGCTTACTTTTACTGCTCTTTACTTTTTGGTCTCCCCCTCTTATAAATACAGGTGTTTAGGGGTGT
>CAYUQU010000172.1:0-1726 GCA_964447015.1 uncultured Flavobacteriales bacterium | reverse complement strand
GGGTGCAACAAGGTGAAATCCATATTGTGGCGAGACAAATAGGATGATGCGAGATGATACAGGTGATTCGAAAAATTGTTCGCCATCACTGCGGCAATGTGTAACTTTTCTCTATCAGTAGAGTTCATCACCTCTACTCGATTGAAATATGCCTTGGCAAAATTCTTCATTGTAGCCATTTGACAAGTAGCGTTACATTCTAATAAAATCGGCACCTTTTCCATTTCTTTTATCACCTCACCTGAGAATGTTTGTAGGGTGTAAAAGACACCAATATTTTCCTTTCTATCAATCTCTTCCAGACTTATTGCTCCGGATGTATACGCTACAAACTGATTAGGCAATATTTCATTCAACACCCCATTCACAGCACTGTCATTCACACATACCAAAATCATATCCACAGGTTCCAAAAAATGAAGATTCTCCAGTTGTACAAAATTCAGACTCACATCCGATTCTTGAGGGAGTTTGCGCACAACAACTTCAACAAGATCTACGCCCTTAGACATGAAAAAATTAGCAAGTGCTCTACCTACATTTCCATATCCTACTATACTAATGCGCTCTATATTCGCCATGCGCCAAATTTAGTGGAAATCTTTAATAAAGGGTAGAATTAGAATGAGGATAATCAAAGATCTTATTACCTACCTTAATCAAACCGAATGAAAATACGTCATTTTGACATTGATAAAACCCGAAAAAACATCAATAAACAGTCATTTTGACATTAAACATCTCATGGCAAAAGATTTGAGCCACGATATCGGAGCAATTAAACCAAAAATTAAATAAAATGGATTTTAATAAATTTACAATCAAAGCGCAGGAAGCCATCCAACAAGGGCAACAAATCGCGCTTGGGAATGGTCAGCAGGCGATTGAAACGGGACATCTTCTGAAAGGAATGATGGAAGTGGATCAAGATGTACTCCCCTTTCTTTTAAATGAATTGAAAGTCAATCAACCTGCACTTCAAAGTGCCTTAGATCGAATTGTGCAAACTTATCCGAAAGTTTCGGGCGGACAACCGTATTTGAGCACACAAGCTCAGCGCGTTCTATCTTATGCGTTGAATGAAATTAAACAGTTTAATGACGAATATGTGTCTATTGAAATAATGTTGTATTCGTTGCTAGATGCAACTGATTCCATCGGTTCGTTATTAAAAGATAATGGAATTACAAAACCAAAATTAAAAGGAGCTATTGATAAATTAAGAAAAGGAGAAAAAGTGACTTCAAACAGCCAAGAGGGAACCTATCAAGCACTGGCAAAATTTGCCAAAAACCTCAACGAACTAGCCAAATCAGGGAAGCTTGACCCTGTAATCGGTCGTGATGAAGAAATCCGTAGAGTTCTTCAAATTCTGACTAGACGAACAAAAAACAACCCTATTCTAATTGGTGAACCAGGTGTGGGTAAAACAGCAATTGCAGAAGGAATTGCACATCGAATCATTGATGGTGATGTGCCTGAAAACCTGAAATCGAAAACAGTTTTCTCTCTCGATATGGGAGCTTTGGTGGCCGGAGCTAAATACAAAGGCGAATTTGAAGAACGGTTGAAATCTGTTGTCAAAGAAGTAATCAATGCCGAAGGTGAAATCATTCTCTTTATTGATGAAATTCACACGCTTGTAGGTGCTGGTGGTGGTGAAGGCGCCATGGACGCAGCAAACATTCTCAAGCCTGCACTGGCAAGAGGAGAACTGCGTGCTGTT
>CAYUQU010000171.1:0-1742 GCA_964447015.1 uncultured Flavobacteriales bacterium | reverse complement strand
ATACAGGAAACACAGCGTTCGCGACAACGTTCACTCGGCTGAAGAAACGGGAGTAAATGTAGCAATGAACGAAAAATCGGCAGATGAAGTGTTGTATGAGTCTGATTTTAACGAGGCACTAAATGATGCATTGAGCAATATTGATGATAAACACAGTGAAGTATTTGTACTGAGACACTTTCAAGATCTTTCGATTAAAGAAATTGCATCAATACTCGAGTGTAATGAAGGCACTGTAAAGTCTCGACTGTTCAATGTTACGCGAAGGTTGGCGGGTGAATTGAAAGTATTCAACCCATTGTTAAATAATACTTAGGAATTATGAAGTACGATATAATAGACATATTGAATAAAGATTTTGAAAGGCTAAGTCCTTCAGAATTGGCTGAATGCGTAGATCTTTTTTCTACAGAGGAAGAATTTTTGGCACTCAAGAAATCAATGTTAATGATAAAATCTGAACAAATGAAAGATGAAATCACCCCCGATAACAAACTAAAGTCATCCTTAATGGATCAGTTCAATCAAAAGTGGAAAGAAGAATCTACATCGTGGTATGAACGATTAATTGCTTTTATTCTCGGGCCTTCAAAACCACTCATTGCTCGTCCATGGTTTGTCGCTACTGGTATTGCTGTGGTGACACTTTTGGTTTTTGTTACACTTCCTCTCAACGACAATCAACCCCAAATGGCAGAGGTTTTTGAATCAACAACAGAAGAATTACGTGAATCTGAAGAAACTAAGGAGAAAATGAAAGATGAAGCACCGATAAATGATGAATTAGAAGCGGGTTCTGTTTCAGTTATAGAGAAAGAAAAAGATTATGAAGATGCCAAAGGTGAAGTAATATCACGAGAACAGATTACAGAAGAGAACAAAAATGCAGAAGAATTAGAGGATGAAATCGATTATTTTTCATTTGCAGAAAGAAACGAGATAAGCGATGTTGAAGCGCAAGAGAAGGTAAGTAGTTCTCCTTCAATATCAAGGAATAAAAATGACGACAATCGAATTGATCAGCTCAGAGCGAATACTTTGGATGAAATTGAAATGCTATCACAAAAGAATATTGACAAAATAGAAAGTAAAGATAAAAAACTGAAAAGTGAGTTCAGACACTCTGATTGGTTAGATTCTGACGCTGAAAAAGAAAGAAAAGAAGTGTTATCTAAAGCTAAAACTGATTTGCTTATGGATTTGCTAGAACCAGCTTTCTAATTGAAGGGGGTATTCCAATAAAAAAGGGCTGTGGATGTATTTAACACCTTCACAGCCCTTTGCGTTTTTATAATTATCTATTAGATATTCTCAATAATCATAGCAGAAGCGCCACCGCCACCGTTACAGATTCCAGCTCCACCTAATTTACCATTATTTTGTTTCAACACGTTGATCAATGTTACAATGATTCTAGAACCAGAGTTCCCAAGAGGGTGACCCAAAGCAATCGCACCACCATTCACATCAACTTTAGAAGCATCTAGTCCTAGCTCGCGAATGTTAGCAAGACCTACAACCGCAAATGCTTGATTTAATTCCCAGTAATTGATGTCGTTAACAGTAAGATTTACTTTAGCCAATGCTTTAGGAATAGCTTGCGAAGGAGCTGTTGTAAACCACTCAGGTGCGTGAGCTGCGTCTGCATAAGCAACAATCTTAGCGATAGGCTTCAGTCCGTGCTTTTCAACCGCTTCTTTTGAAGCAAGAATTAGCGCAGATGCACCGTCGTTTAATGTTGA
>CAYUQU010000170.1:0-1760 GCA_964447015.1 uncultured Flavobacteriales bacterium | reverse complement strand
CACTGCACCCTCAAACAAGTCTTTTGTCTAATTTCTATTAGTCTAGAGTCTTATCAACGTATCAATTCTTCACAAGTTTTTGGTTCAAAAACAAAACTCCCTCTTTCTGAATAGATAAATAGTAAACACCCTTTTCCAATTGACTTAAATTGATATTCGTCAACTGCTGATTTGTAGTTTCTGCAATCACTTCTCGTCCTGTTTGGTCAAATACAACTACATCAAAGTCACCACTAATCTGCGAATCAAACTTAACTGTTACTTCATCCGTTACAGGATTGGGATATACCTTTATGTTATCATTTGTGTGCTCGATTAAATTTGCTGAGCCCACAATAGGTTTAAGTCGAATGATGCTGTGTGTATTTGACTCTGTATTTGACCAAAATGGACCGTTTGTCGCCAAATAAATTTCGTTATCTGGACCTACACAAATATCGCGCAAACGACCAAACATATTCGTAAGATAATGAGTTTCATCAACCACTTCATCCATCGCTGCATTCATTTTTAAAGCAACGAGTTTTTTATCTTTAAGTATAGATAGTAAAAAAGCATTATCCCACTCAGGAAAGTCAGGGTTCTCGTAATAAACTAAATCAGATGGAGCGATAGTTGGTGTCCACACGATAATTGGTTCTTTCACATTATTATCTGCACAAAACTGAATTTCATACGCCGTTTCACAAAAACCTTCCACATCTGGCCATCCGTAATTGCGCCCACTTGATATCAACTGAAACTCATCATCAGTACTCGGTCCGTGCTCTGTAGAAAACACACTTCCATCATCCATAACGACAATTCCCTGTGTGTTTCTTAGTCCATAGGCATACACATAACTATCTGTAAAGGGATTGTCTGCAGGAATAGAACCATCTGTGTTCAGTCTCAAAATCTTTCCGTTAAGTGAACTTAAATTTTGCGGTGCACTTGTAATCTGCGCATCACCTGTACTCATTAACAAGGTTCCATCAGGTAGAAAAACTAAACGAGCTCCGTTGTGCGTAGAATTTCCTGGAATCTCGTCAATTAGTGTTTGTGGACTGACAAGGCTGGTTCCGTTATAAGTGTATTTCACCAATCTTTCGCGAATGTTGCCACTTGAGCCAAATGTGTATGCGATAAACACTTCAGGAGTGGTTCCAAAATCAGGATGTAACACTAAACCCAACAAACCTGATTCAGATTGTTGATAAACTGTACTTACAATATCTAGAATGATTGTACGATCTCCTGTTTCAGGATTAAGTCTACTCACCAAGCCTTTGCGCTCAGTCATCCAAATATGGTTATCAGGTCCCCAAGATATTTCCCATGGAATATCAAGTCCTGTAATGACAGTATCTACTGCAACTGACGTAGTACCTACATTAATTATTGATTGTGAAAAGGAATTGGAAAAGGAAATTAAAAAGAGAGATGATAAGAAGATCTGCTTCATGACATGAAATTTTATAGTTCTAAAGTTACAACTTTTATCGTAACCAAAAGGCCTAAAAGACAAAAAGAGAAGTAAAGCTATACTCCCCTTCTCTTTTTGCTAAACCATGCTAAAACTATAAAACCCAAAAATCGTAACCAAGCGGTTACTAGAACAAATATAAGTACTTTTTTTATACTACCAACTATTCTTTTATTTTTTTTTAAAAAATTTTAATCGAGTATATTTAGCTCTTTTTTAAGTGTCTCAAAATCTGTACGTTTAATAAGATCAATAATATTACTAAAATACTGTTCATGAAAGCCATACCCCTCAC
>CAYUQU010000169.1:0-1789 GCA_964447015.1 uncultured Flavobacteriales bacterium | reverse complement strand
CCACTGACAAAATGGAATGAATCTTTGGAAGGATTGGGAAATACATTTACTTGAATAGGGTCTTCCAAAATCAACATATCGTTAACAACAGTATCTTCTATTTCAATGAAAAGTGTATCAGTAAATATTGCAATATAGAATTCACTGAAATTTGGTGCAGGAAATTGTTGTTCTTGAAATTCCATCCCTGTTCGATTTTTTCCAGTCACAGCAATTCGATTCCCAACTGCAGCAATTGACAATCCATTCACAGTTCCTGAATTTTCAAGAGCTGTAATGCGTTTGTGCCAAACATACGAACCATCATCGGGATGGAGTTTCAGAATTAGTGGTTCTAAAAATCCATACGGCTCCAAACTGATTCCATTTACATTTGCATCAATACTAGAATCAAATAGTATAAGTGGTGTATCATTTGAATCTAAAACAATAGACACGCTATTATCTTGATTAGACCCTCCAATTCTTTGCAACCAAAGTAAGTTGCCGTCGACATCATATTTCCCTACAAAAGCATTTGCATTACCCTCTGACATGATTATCGCCCCATTAAGCGAATCTATGCTCATTTGAAAATCTCCCACAACGTATGATTCACCTGTAGAGTTTACACGAACATCTGAACCATGAACTTGACCTAAACCTATAATAGATTGAACCCAATCCAAAATTCCATCTGGCGAAAATTTAGCTAGAAAAAAATTGTGATTTCCATTGTTATTCTCCAATTCAATCCCTTGAATAGAAGTTTCATCTCCATAGCTTCCTGCAACACAGATATTGTTATTTGAATCCACTGACACGCCACTACCATTTGTACCCGTTCCTACACTTGTCGTCAACCACATTAGTTCGGATTCAACCAAATTATATTTAAACAAAAACATGCTCATTCCGAGTGGGGAACTAACGGAATAATTTTCAAAATCAAATCCAAGAAAAAAACTTCCAGTGGCCAACAAATGACCTTCATTATCAAAAGCCATATCAAATACAGTTGCACTATTGACATCTGGATGAATGGTATAATAATAGTTTCCCGAAGTATCATACATCGCTATGAAAATTCCTTTTTGAAGTGAATTAACCAATGTATCATGTTCAATAAATAGTGAGTCTACATAATAACCAGAAACAGCTACTGCCTGCTTGTATGTTTCTACCCCCGTCACAAACACATCTTTACTCCCCTTGATTGTTTTTATCCATGGCACAGACTCAGAAGCTGTTTGTTTTCCCCAAAACCCCCTTTGAAAATCACTTCCCTCAAGACTGAAAGAAGAATAGTCAAAATCACCTCTATGATTTCCTGCAAAGAATAATGAACCTGATTCAGCATAAGACACCCCAACTCCTTCATTAGCTCCTGCAGCAGATGCAACAAATAAATTATCCCATTGCTGAGCCCGCAAAAAGAAAGGTACTAGAAAGACAAATAACACCAAAAAAATAAATTGGGTTCTTCTATACATAGATAAATTCAAAAAACTTTATAGCATGTAGTAATAATAAGGTGAAAATACGAATCAATTAAGTTCAAACAAAAAAAATAATTGAAAATAACAAAAGAAAGTATTTACGTTAATAAAACACGTATTTATCTATCAACCAAAACCCTACAATCATCAACAGCTATAAAATCCTAGTTAACACTGAGATCTATAAATAAAAAAGGCTTGCCGACAGACAAACCTTTTTTAACTACTTTCACTACTGAAAAAATTATCTGAGTAAGTTCACATGTCCAACGTATTGTTCACGATCATCCACTCCACTACGTTTAACTGTA
>CAYUQU010000168.1:0-1797 GCA_964447015.1 uncultured Flavobacteriales bacterium | reverse complement strand
GCATCACAAATGATTTGTTCGAGTAAAGTTCGAGGTTCTACATCATGTTTTGTAGCTTCGATTAAATCGGTTATTCGGTGAATTTCAGATGGAGTATAACCATATTCAGGTAATACTTCACGAGCTAAATGTATAGCATAGTCTTCGTTATCATTCGGGCGAAGAATGTATCCTGAATCGTGAAAAAGTACCGCTGTTCGAAGGAGAATCAAATCAATTCCACTTACACCTTCAAGTTCGGCAAACAACACAGCTGACTTTTCCACATTAATCGTATGTTGGAGACTGTGATAGTATAACTCTTGAGGCAAGCTTTCTTTTAGTTTTTCTAATATTGCTTTTCGTGCGATTTCAAAATCCATCGACGTCAAACCCAGCATACGTCTTAATTCAGGGTTTGGAGCATATCCTCTTGAAAATAAAGAGTGATCGTACTTCAATCTTTCAACTTCAAATAACTCAAATACACCTCCACGTTTCACTATTTCTTTTTCACCGATTTTAGTGCTTTCAAAATAGGGTTCAATCTTATCCGCTACATTTTTTGTTATTGTAATGTGATTAGGTTCGCAAATTTGCTCAGCGCGAGCGGCGATGTTTACTGTATCTCCCCATACATCAAAACTCATTTTCTTTTGACCAATAATTCCGCAAACTAAAGGTCCTGAGTGAATTCCAATTCGGATTTTCCAAAAAGGTGAGTCACTCGTTGCAGCTGTTATATTATCCTGGATAACAAAGTTTCGTATTTCGATGGCAGCGAGAGTAGCTCTTATTTCAGGATGAGGTAACTCTTCGTTTACTCCCGCTATGGCCATGTAAGAATCTCCAATTGTTTTAATTTTTTCGAGTTGAAAACGCTCTATAACACTATCGAAGAAAGTGAAATAGCGATCTAATTCCTTAACCAATTCCAGTGGATTTAATTCTGCCGAACGTAAGGTGAACTGAACAAAATCAGTGAAAAGTACCGCTGCATTATCTACTTTTTTTGGATGAAATTGACCATATTCATCAACTTCTCTCAATACTCTTTTCGGGAGGATATTTGCGAGTAATTCATTAATCTTCTTGTCTTTAAAATAGAGTGTTTTAAAAACGGAAAATTTGGCTTTAATTACGTTAGGACTGAATGGTTTGTGAAAATAATCAACAGCACCTTCCTGAAGTCCTTTTACCAACCTTGTAGATGAAGTTTCCTTGTCGGTGTAAATGATAGTATAAATATGTTTGGTTTTCTCATTTTCAGAAAGCGTTTCTAAAAATTCAAAACCATCCATTCGTGGGTGGTCAATATTGAGAAGGATAATAGCTATCGGAAGTCTTCTCAAAATGGTAAGTGCCCCATAGGGAGAAGGAGCGTGAATAAAGTTATTGGTATTATCGCGCAGAATTGTTGTTAAGGCCTTGAATGTCTTTTCATTTTGTTCTACAATAAGTATGTTCATTGGATGATTGTAGGCCATGGAATCTGAAGTGCTGTTTTGTTTTTACTTTATAAGTATAAACATAATCAAAGAAAATTTATTGTGAAAGAAAGAGAGGGGAATTATTAGTGTAAGCGTGTTTTTGGCTGCAAGATTTAAGACCTGAATCTAGTTAAGTAACAAGATTTTTCAGAGTGAGAATTCCTACGCTCACTACTGCTACTGCAAAAAGAAAAAGCATGAAGTCAGTTTGAGTTTGAGCAAGAGCAAAAACAGTATTGAGTTTGAGTATAGAGTATTGAGGGAAAAGAAAAAGCGAACTGCTATTGCGATTCGCTTTTTCTTTTTGTGCGCACGAGAGGATTCGAAC
>CAYUQU010000167.1:0-2158 GCA_964447015.1 uncultured Flavobacteriales bacterium | reverse complement strand
TACACAGGCGCTACCAGATCCTTTTTTTGTTTAAACGTTTTTTAAGTGTTATTCCTGTAGGGGCGGGTCGCGACCCGCCCCTACAGGATTCAATTTAATCAGATGAAAAATAAAATATTCTTAGCAGGAGAATGGAAAGAAACCGAAGAGAAGTTAACGGTAACAAATCCATTTACCCAAACGGCAATAACAGAAGTAAGTCTAGCTGATGCTACCATTGTCAATAAAGCGATTGATGCTGCTTTGCAATGCAGAGATGAGTATTTGTCACTTTCTTCAGGTGAGATTGGTAAGATTCTCATGCAGGTTACACACTCACTCGAATTGCGATTGGAAGAATTTACCCAACTCATTATAGCCGAATCAGCCAAGCCGTACATTTATGCAAAAGGCGAAGTGCTTCGGGCAATTGAAACCTTTCGAATTGCTTCAGAAGAGTGTAAGCGGACGCCATCAGAATTGATGGATCTAGGCTGGTCTTCTCCAGGTGCTGGGAAAAAAGGACGTGTGGAGTATAAGAGTGCGGGAGTGGTGGTAGGAATTAGTCCATTTAACTTTCCGATTAACTTGGTGGCACACAAAATCGCACCAGCTATAGCTACAAAATCCCCGATTATTTTAAAACCGTCTTCGTTGACTCCGCTATCAGCTTTGTTATTGGCCGAAATAATTTCAGAGACAAGTTTGCCAAAAGGTGCACTTTCAGTTTTGCCTAGCTCTCGAGAAGTGGGGCAAATGCTGGTTGAAGATGAACGAATTTCGGTACTTTCGTTTACAGGCTCACCCGATGTCGGTTGGAGAATGAAGTCTGAAGCAGGAAAGAAGAAAGTGGTGCTAGAATTAGGCGGTAATGCAGCAGCAATCGTGCACAAGGACACTGATTTTGATTTGGCAATCAACAAATTGTTGGTAGGAGGTTTTGCGTACAGCGGTCAGGTTTGTATTCACACACAACGCATTTTTATTCACGAATCACTTTTCGCTCGTTTTGAGAGTGAATTTGTAAAATTGGCCGCATCATTGAAATCAGGAAATCCACTTGAAGAGTCTACACAATTCAGTGTGATGATAGACGAAAAAAACGCTAAACGAGTGGAAAGTTGGTTAGAAGAAGCCGTAAATCAAGGTGCTGAGATTCTAACAGGTGGAAAGCGAAAAGAATTGTTCTTTGAACCTACTATTGTGAAAAATGCCAAGCGAGGAATGAAAATCTACGATGAAGAAGTGTTTGGACCAGTAGTGTGCATTCAGTCTTATACAGATATTGATGAAGCGATAAAGTTGGTTAATGATTCACGCTTTGGTTTGCAAGCAGCACTTTTTACAGACTCCAACTCAATTATTGAGGAATGTTTCAACAACATTGAAGTCGGTGCTTTGATTGTAAATGATTCGACGACATTCCGTGTAGATCAAATGCCTTATGGTGGAGTTAAAGATTCGGGCTTTGGTAGAGAAGGAGTGAAGTATGCGATGATGGACTATCTCGAGCCGAAGTTGATCGTTTTTTAAAACTATAAATTGCGTACTTTAATGGTTATTTCACCAGATTAACATGTCCGCGAATGATATCATTCAAGTTGTCGTGTGCTTTCTGGTAAAAGATTTGGTAAATGAACGTTCCATCACCTACGGGCTTGCCATTATGCGTACCATCCCAACCTTCTTTGGGGTCTTCAGTGCTAAAAATAATATTTCCCCATCGTGTGTAGATGTCAAGTCGGTATTGAAGCACATCGCGAACTACAGGGAGAAAAACATCGTTCATTCCATCATTATTGGGAGTGAAACTATTTGGCACATAAATAGTAGTGAAAGGTATAATGTATACCGTCCGCATAGTTGAATCTACACAGCCCCATTCATTTGTCACAATTTGAATTGGGTAATAGTATCCTCCTTCTGTATATGCCCAAACCGCTTCTTGTGCGTTGGTTGAGTCATTTTCTGTAAAGTAAAACCAATGTTCTATTCCACCCTGAGATTCATCTGTGAAAGTAATCCAAGGACTTAGCGCATCTGCTATCGGAGGGTCGACAGAAAATGCAGCGACAGGACTTGGTTTGACATCAACAGCGCCTTCTCGAGTAAGCGTTAGACTAGCTACACAACCTTCATCGACAGTAATTGACAGGGTGATGTCGTACACACCAACATT
>CAYUQU010000166.1:0-2224 GCA_964447015.1 uncultured Flavobacteriales bacterium | reverse complement strand
AAAACAGTATGTTGAGCTTTCCAGAAATAATAAAAAGCGGATAATGAAAATCCCAGTATAAGTAAAGGAATTGCCCACCAAAGATTAATCTCTGAAAATATATTCATAGCGTAAAAATAATGAAAGAATTTGGCTTACACTCGTGAAATTGAAGTAGAATCCATTATTTTCAAAAAATAAACCACATTAATCGGCGTGCAATCCGAATGACTTATTTAGCCTCTTCCTTATAATTAGCAAGTCTGTATTGAATTCCTATCCCCAAAACTTGCTTAAACTGAGTTCGTGGCGCCATATAAGTTCCTCCTGCTCCATCTTCTACAGCTACTCTCATGTCATCATCATAAATCAAGTTAAATTGTAGAGAAGCAGAAAGCCAGCTATTGATTTTGAAGTTAAAGAGCACTTCTGAGTTTATGTCAATATTCTGCGGATTCTCTAAATAGTTTGAAAACAACTCGAGACGAGCTTGAAGATTCACATTTTTCATAATGTCTTTCTTGTAAATCATCTTAACATAAGCTCCTAGTTCTGCTCGAAATCTATCTCCCTTTCGAATGACTGTCCCTAGACCATCTAATTCCGCAGCTCTAACTCCAAAAGCACCTTCATCGGCTAAACGTTGATCGTTTACGAACGTGAATTTACCTGTAGCGGGCGCCATTAACACAGTAAAATGCTCGTTTGGTGTATAGTCGACACCTATAGCTAAAATCGAGTACCCAGGAGCCATAAATCTTGAATTAGGAACGGAATCATTTGGGTAAATGTATCCATCCATGAACTGAGTACGGAAATCTCCTAAAATGGAATAATACCATTTATCTTTAATTTTATAAGCGTAATTTGAGGAGACAAAAATCTGATCATCTGTCTTTTGCATTCTTGGCTCATCAAAGTACAATACTCCACCCAATGCTAAACGAACTTCATTGGTCCACTTTACATTATTCTTATTATAATCGAAATTTGAATTAATAAATGCCAAAGCAGACACGTTATTTCTACCCCCCGCAGCCCAATTAACAAATGCAGACTGTGTTGCATTAAATCCAAAAACATTTTTAATTTTCCAATATTTTGGAGGCTCTGGCACGGTGTCTTGAGCCTCAATTATATCTTCAATTATCTCAGGAATAGTGTCCTGCTGCGAAAACGAATTCTTTATTGAAAAGGTAATCAACAATAAAAGAATGTACGGTGTTAGTTTCATCAGTATAAATTTTATGTTGTAAAAGTATGTAAATATTGTATTTATGCAAAATGATTTTTATTTCTACACCCAAAGTGATTTAGAATTCAAATAAGTCATCTAAGAAGTGATAAGACATAATCTATTTAATGCCTTCATATTAGCCTTCTTTCTATAATTTTTAAAACTTAGTTGAGGTGGTAAAAAATGATGAGCGGTTAAATATTTCCATTAGAAATGACTAAATTCGTGCGGAAAAAAACTGGAAAACACTATAAAAATGAAAGAAGTATACATCATTTCGGCTGTAAGAACACCGATTGGAAGTTTTGGCGGAAGTTTATCAACTGTACCTGCTACACAATTGGGAGCTACTGCAATTAAAGGTGCGATTTCTAAAGCAGGAATTGACAAAGAATTAATACAAGAGGTTTACATGGGCAATGTGCTTCAAGCAAACCTTGGACAAGCACCTGCACGTCAGGCGGCTATTTTTGCGGGCTTGAATCAGAATGTTCCTTGTACTACTGTTAATAAGGTTTGTGCTTCAGGAATGAAAGCTATTTCGATGGCTGCACAAAGTATCATTGCTGGTGATAACGACATTGTTATTGCAGGTGGAATGGAGAACATGAGTCTTGTTCCTCACTATTTTAACGCTAGATTGGCTACAAAGCTTGGTGATGTTAAAATGGTTGATGGAATGGTAAAAGACGGTTTAACCGATGTATACAACAATGTACACATGGGGAATTGCGCTGAAATTTGTGCTAAAGACCGTAACATTTCTCGTGAGGATCAAGATGCATTTGCAATTGAGTCATACAAACGTTCAGCTGCAGCTTGGCAAGCAGGTAAATTCGACAACGAAATCGTTCCTGTTGAAGTACCACAAAGAAAAGGTGACGCTATCATCGTAAAAGAAGATGAAGAATACAAAAATGTAATGATGGATAAAATCCCAGGATTGCGCCCTGTATTTGACAAAGACGGAACAGTAACAGCAGCAAACGCTTCAACATTAAACGACGG
>CAYUQU010000165.1:0-2432 GCA_964447015.1 uncultured Flavobacteriales bacterium | reverse complement strand
GGTGCACAATTTTTATTATTTTTGATAAAATTTAAACTTATTCACTATGAAAATCAATCACTACACAAAACAATTTTTCTTACTTCTTTTTGTATTTCTTCCACCTCTTTTGTATGCTCAGTATTATTCCTGGGCGAAACCTTTTTTAGGGGGCGGAGATGATAGAGGGATGTCAGTGGCTGTCGGAGCTTCTGGAAATGTTTATACTGTTGGATATTTTGAGGGAACAGTTGATTTTGATCCAGGGCCAGGAGTAAATTCAATTATGGCTAATGGTAGTCCAAATGCATTCATTTCTAAATTGGATGCAATGGGAAATCATGTTTGGACGCGAATTCTGAATGGAACTACTGGTATTCATGCTTATTCTGTTGTACTAGATGATTCGGAAAACGTCTATATAACTGGTGAATTTGAAGGTACAATTGATTTAGATCCGGGACCAGGAACCAGTAGTTTTACAGCTGGTGGTACGTACGGTACTTTTATTTGTAAATTAAATTCATCAGGGAATTTTGTTTGGGGAAAAACACTTGGGGGTACAGGAAGTGCTTTTGGGCAATCCATTGATTTAGATGCATCAGGAAATGTGTATATCGCAGGTTATTTTAATGGGACAGTAGATGCTGACCCAGGTCCAGGTGTTTCAAATCTTACTTTTAGCGGTTGGAATGATGTATTCGTTATAAAATTAGATGCATCAGGAAATTTTGTTTGGGGTAAATCAATGGGTGGTTCTGGTGATGATCGAGGTGTTTCAGTTAAAGTTTCTTCATCTGGTAATGTATACACAACAGGTTGGTTTAACGGGACTGCCGATTTTGATCCAAGTGCAGGTGTAAGCAATTTGGTATCATCTGGATACTCAGATGGTTTTGTCTGTAAGCTCAATGCTTCGGGTGATTTAGTTTGGGCTAAGAAACTTGGAGGAACATATCCTGTATTCGCAAGGTCAATTGCAATTGATGCCTCTGAAAATGTTTATACAACAGGGTCATTTTATGCAACAATAGATCTTAATCCGAATGCGGGTACAAATGCATTCACTTCTAATGGAGAATCTGATATCTATATTAGTAAATTAGATGCATCAGGTAATTATGTTTGGGGTACAGGTTTGGGTTCTATAAGTTATGATGAGGCTTATTCTATTTTTGTTGATGATAACGGGTTAGTTTACACCACTGGTGAATATCGTCAAACAGTTGATTTTGACCCAGGTGCGGGGACAGATTTTCTAACTTCTGCAGGGATGCAGGATGTATATATATGTAAGTATAGTGCAGGAGGAAGCCTTTTATGGGCTGGGTCTGTTGGCGGTCCATACGCCGATTCTGGTGAGGATATTTTTGTCAATTCAGAAGGAAATATGTACCTAACCGGTATATTCCAAGGTTCAGCGGATTTTGATCCAGGATCTGGTTCGGCTACTGTTACTTCACACGCAGGCACTAATATCGATGTTTTTGTGTTGAAATTAAGCACGTGTGAGAATGCCACTGCCTCATTAAGCGGAACTACGATTTCTTCAAATATCACAGGTACTTCTTACCAATGGGTAGATTGTAATAATGGAAATGCAAATATAAGTGGTGCAACTTCTCAAAGTTATACTCCAACATCAAATGGTAGTTATGCTGTTGTTGTAAATAACGGAAGCTGCTCTTCTACTTCAAATTGTGTTACAGTCAGTACTATAACTACAGGTTTAGAAGAAAATAGTCTTATATATGACTTAATTCTTTATCCAAACCCTACAAATGGTAATGTTGAAATTACTTCAACAATGAATATTTCAAAAATTGAAGTATATGACCTTCAAGGTAAACAGTTTGAACAAAAACATTCAGGGATGAATTCAATTGATTTATCAGGATGTAATTCAGGAATTTACATTGTGAGGATAATAGATGATAAAGGAAATGTTGTTAATAAACGTATTGTGAAGATAGATTAATTCACATTGAGATAGAAAAATAGAAAGCAAGTTGATTTGTTAACTTGCTTTTTTTTGTGAAATGAAAGATTAGGTATTAGTTATTAGCCCAAAATGAATTATCGTTCCAACCTCTTTATGTTGACATTTGTTTATAGATGTTACACACAGATACTTTATGAACGTAGAGTGTTTCGGTTTAAACGTCTCCCCACAATATTTTCTAACTCTCTTTTAGTGAAAACAAAAAGCTCCGCAGTAATTACTGCGGAGCTTTAATATCTTAGTGTGATAAACTATTTCTTATTCATCTTATCCTTTTGAGCTTGTTGCATAGCTTCAAGTCTCTCTTGGAATTTAGATTTAGATTTCTTTTTGTCGCCTGTATTGTTCGCTTGTTTAGCTTCCATTTTCGCTTTAAGCTTTTCTTCATCAACAAAGAATTGCTTAATCGCTAACATGATCAATATTGATGTCAATGTAGAGATGAAGTAAT
>CAYUQU010000164.1:0-2467 GCA_964447015.1 uncultured Flavobacteriales bacterium | reverse complement strand
GCTTCACGCAATATAGCACGTAAATGTTTCAAATCATTTCAAGTTACTGAAATTGATACATTAAAACCAAGAATTGGAGTTTCCCTCTGATAGAAAAATAATAATTGACTGATTTTGAAAGAAAATGATGAATAACTTAATACTAATTCTTGTACTGTGTTTTACACATTTTATCCCAAAAGATATACACGCACAAAATCAGTGTGACATTGAAATAATTGATACATTATCATTTAAGAAAGGTTTTTTTGTCATTTACACAGATACAACTAGGTTTCGAAATACATCGAATAGAACAATTACTTTTTTCTTAATGAAAAGAAAAGAATTCAATTCAGTAAACATTGATTCTATTGATAATTATCCCCTATTCCGCCATTCACACAATCTTATAACGAATATTTTGGTTTATAATCGTGCTTTATTAGAGCATTTAAAGACCATAAATAGTAAATACAATAGTCGTGAAATCAAAATTCAAAAAATTAAAACCCAAGGTTTATACACATTGTATTCAATATCTTCTCCAAACGGATTTGTTTTATGGAAATTGTCAAAAGAGAATCACAACAGTGGATTGCCACTTGAAGGACTTCCCTATCCTGGAACTAATAATTGTATCTATAATTATACACCAATAAAAGACCCGTTTCAATAACAATAGATAGAATTACTAAACCCAAACACTACTCTTTTATCTTTGTATATTGTCAATTTTCACTAATATTATCCCATCAACTCCAAAAACACCAATCATGTTCAAATCTATTCTATACTCCCCACTTCGATTTTTCATTCTCATTCTGTTATTTTTCCTCTGCCAACTCCCACTTCGCGCCCAACAAGACACATACAACATAGGTGAGCAAAATCAAGCGTACGATCTTGGGCTGAAGAAAATGTATGTCCTTGATAGTGTCGAAGGCGATTATCTGATGATTGCGGAAGATTTGAGAACCAATTTCTTTTTAAGAAGAAGTAACTCAGATAATGAATTTTATGCGCGAATTCCAGGAAACAACGGCTATCCTGGGTTTCAAGCAGGGAATTCTAACTCGTATTTTGTAAATTCAGATTTAGGACTCGATATTTTTGTGTGCGATTATGACAATGATGGGGTTGATGAAATGATTCATTACCAGAGCAAAACGGGTCAATTATTCGAAGTTGTTCGCTTCACAGAAGACGGAATGAACGTATATGATAGGAAATCTCTGGGAAAAACGGATCTTGCATCAAGGGCTAGCTTTGTTTTAATTGGAAATAAACTATGTTATTACAGTTTCACGGGACAGGTTGGCTACCTCCTATTCAACGATGGAAAATGGGTGAATCGATCGTACAAAAAGTTGGATAAAAAGAACGCGCCCGATTTTATGGTCTATACCATTTCAGATGCTGACATGGATGGGTATCCGGAGTTTTATTGTTCAAACGGGAAGGACATAAAAGTCGTTCGTTTTGAGGAGAAGAGTATTGAGGAAACTATTTACTCTGGAGTGATTGCAGGTAAACATTTGATTGGATTTACGGACATAGACTCTGACAATAAGCTGGAAATGATTACGATAGAAGACCGTAATGCCGTGTTATATAATCTTGTTTCTCAAAACAATAATATAGAAACGATTGCAATTCTACCAGACACCGTGGCATCTTACAGCTTTGAAGCAATAAACATCGATAATGACCCAGAACTTGAGCTAGTTTTCTTTGGACCTGATTTTCATTTATTTGATCGTAAAGCAGATGGGAGTTACCAACAAATTCAACACTTGAAAGGAATTGATGTAGAACGCGTGTTTAAAGGAGATGTAAATGAAGACGGAACTCCAGACTTGATTATTAGCGGTTACACAGGAATTTATCTTCTTTTTGGAAACCAACTGGATCAGCTTATTAAAACCGAAAATTCGGGCATAATGATTCAGAGCATTCTGCAATTAGACCTGAATAATGACGGGAAAAAGGATCTTTTCTTTATGGATGAAGATTTTGCTGAAGGACTTGCGTTTTGGTTAAATCCAGCCAGTGGTAATTATACATGGAAAGCTATAGACCCTAATGAAATTATCCGCTTAATTCAGGTGAATTTATGGAAATAGCACAGTGATTTGAAAATGGAGCTCTCCCCTACGCCTCTTTCTCAATCTCCACTCCCCAAAAACGCTCAATCAAATTCACCATCAATGCAGTTTCAACCTCTACCATAACCGCATTAAGGCTAAGAGAAGTTAAACCAATCAGGGGAATCTTTTTTGATTTTTCAATACCAAAATAATGAAGGCCACTTTCCCCTCATTTTCTGATCCTCCGCGTTTAATTCTCAAGTTTTGCACTTCTGACTTTTGAAATACACGCGTGCGCCCTACTTTTCTTTCAATTGTAAGCTCATCTGGAGTAAAGCACAAGCGTTGTTTAAAAAGATAGCGCGAAAAGAGGAGAAGAATAAACACCAGTTGGACAA
>CAYUQU010000163.1:0-2488 GCA_964447015.1 uncultured Flavobacteriales bacterium | reverse complement strand
GAGCAAATGATATTCCGCTTCAAAAAAGGATTCAAGTTTATCTTTATTGTCTACTTCAGAAGCCATTCAATTGTTTCTTTTAAAAAGCACTTCAACCATAAAGACGAGACTTTTATTTTTCATTGCATTTGTGACAAATAAAAATGAAAAAATCATAAAAAATGGTTACGCGAATATATTGGCTATTTAGTTCATCGTTTGCTCTCTTGTTGAGTCCGCGGATGTATTGCACTTTCCATAACTAAATTAAACTCAACTGTTTCTTTGTATGGTTTAAAATAATCGCAATAGCTTGATTAACGTACCACCAATGGTTTCACTTCTCCTGCAACTCTAACAAAGTAAAGTCCACTCGCTAATGTATCGATCCAAATTTTAGATAAAGTCTGTTGGATGAGGATCCGTTTTTGTAGCTTCATTGCGGTATCGTATATGAAGATTTCTTCGCCTATAAAACCATTGTTCACTAAAATGTTAATGTATGTGTCAGTTGGGTTGGGGTAGAGCGTGAAAAAATCAGAAGTTTTTTGAAGGTTTGATATACCTGATATAGGAAATTCGATGCCAAGCATGTATTTCCAGACCCCCTCAAAGATTGGTTTGCCGTTTGAGTCTAGCGGAACATTATCATCAATCACGACCATCCCGTGGTTGACTGTAAAACCTGAGGAATCGATATTTGTATATAAATTGTGGGAAAGCTGATAGGGATAAGCTGTATTGTCCACATTTACCGTATCTCCAAACGCCCCAATCCCGAAATTGAGGGCTGCTGTATATTGGGTGTTGTATGCGGAAACTAGATCATTAATGTTGTTAAAACTATAATATGCTGAGTCAGCAGCAACATGTGATAAGTTAGTCCATGGTGCGACTTGGTTAAAGTGGTTGCTGTAGTCGTTGGGTGAGGCAAACATTAGTATACGAATTAATGGTTGTGTGATGCCAATAACTGCTGCATGTCCACCACCTTGAGAATGCCCCGAAACCATGATTTTGTTCCAATTGATGTTGTTTCCACTGAAGTACTGTCCCCAGTTCTGAGTCGGATAGTTGGCATCCATATAGTGTAAAAGCCTAAGTAAGCGATTGTAGATTGAGTTGACGCTGTCCACATCCACTTCGGGACTGTAATCCAAACCTTCAATAATCTCGCGTCGAAATTTGAAATGGCAGTCAACGTCTGTGCTTGAGTTACAAGCTGTCTGAGCTGAAAGATTATTTTTATACTTTAGACTGAGTACATGAAAACCATGATTAGCAGCTAGAGAAGGGAATAATTGTGTACTTGAGGGATTATCAATTGTCCCCACTAAATGCACAAGTAATTGATTTTTAGGCGCACAATCTGGATTAAAAAAAGTATAATGGCGAGAAAGCTCCCAAGGAATATTGGTGTCGGTATCAGTAGCACGAACTTCTACAATACTTAATAAAAGGGAATCACACCCCTGACTGAAGGCAGTGTGTACTGAAAGCAAAAATAGGATAAAGATGTTGATTTTGACCTGCATAGGTCAAAGTTATAAATTTTAAATGAGTTATTTTGTAGTAAGAATAAGTTATTTCCATGTATAAATTACCTTAATTTAACAAAGGCAAATTGCAACAAGAACAGGACTGGAATTGTTATAAAAGGAGATCCTAGAGAAAAACTTAGTGTGAGTTTGAGCAAGAGTAGAGAGGGAAAAACAGTTGGGAGCGAGTCTCTTGCTCGAGACTCTTGCTCCAAACTGTTTTTGTACCCACAATGATTGTATTGCCGAACCAAATTAAGTCAGATTTTTAATCATAGCGTAAAGCATTCTTGATAGTTCATCTGCTTTATTCATCATTTCTTTAAATTCCTGCTCTTTTATTTCCCCTTCATCTGTAAGTATATCTAAAACAGCAATGCATTCAAAAACAGAAGCTCTTGCTGTTGTAAAATAGTTCTTTCTATCTGCTTTTGAAAACTTGCCGCTTCCCTCAGCAATATTTAATGGTACACTAAATGAAGCTCTTCCAAGTTGGTCGTTAACATATCGATCCATTTCTTTTCTAGAATGATCTTCTTGCAAGAAACATGGAAGACTTTGGCTTTTTTGTAAACATCAAGATTTTGAAAATCAAACATAGATTTAGGGATTAGGACGAGTGTGAGAGTGAGAGCGAAGAAAAAACAGAGGAGAAACTCCGCTCTCGCTCTGTTTCTCGCTCTGTTTTTGTACCCGAGGCCGGAATCCCTGTCTGCTTGGCGCAGTCAGGCAGGGAACCTTGTCACGCCCGAAAGCAATTCATCTCTTTATAAGATTCTCCGTTTGTTCAAAAAAAATTAAGAGTACATGAGCTGTAAGAAAGGAAATAGTAGAGAGAAACTTAGTGTGAGTTTGAGTAGAGAGGTAAAAACAGTTGGGAGCGAATCTCTTGCTCGAGACTCTTGCTCCAAACTGTTTTTGTACCCGAGGCCGGAATCGAACCGGCACGCCCGAAAGCACAGGATTTTGAA
>CAYUQU010000162.1:0-2719 GCA_964447015.1 uncultured Flavobacteriales bacterium | reverse complement strand
GAAAATAAAGACCAAATACTCTCTAGTTTTCAAAAGAAAACAATAAAATCTACAAACAACTCTTACAGGTTATTTAAAGCGAAAGACAATGTGAAATTTACCGAAGTTGTTATTAGTGAAACTGATGTAATTAAGCCCCTTGGAAGTACTGAAACCCATTTTAACGACTTAGATAAGCTACCATTCACAATTAGGCAACCACTATACAAAGGTCTAAACTTCTTCCAATTCACTCAAAAGTATTATGCAATTCACCAATTACTATTCTACAAAACAAATATAGAGGACAGCAATATTCAAAAGGTGAGAACATTTTATAGTGAGATTTACAATTCAAATATGTCAGAATACCTAAGGCATTACATACAGCTATGTTTAGTGATGTATTATGATACATTCGGAAGCCTGGAAATAGATAAGGCTGTTCAATATTTCGACTATTTTATTGGGAGTATTCGTATTGAAAAATACTATGTTCGTCAAGAAGCTATTAAAAATAGCCTTCTCCAATCTGACAATAATTTACTAGACGTTATTGCACACTCCTATCTACCTGAAGAAGTTTTTGATTTTGTTTCTAGACAAAATCAAGTAAAAGCGATTTACGAAAACGAAAATTTAAAGGCTGACAATGGTGTAAGGGACAAGTATAAGAATAGAGTAATTTCTTTTTATGGGCTAAGGGAAAATAAATTAACAAAACGCATTGAATGGATAAAATAACATCTTCATTATATACAATAAATAAGGTTGTATCAGAAGGACTTCGGTTTAACATTCCCAGATACCAACGCCTATATGTTTGGGAAGACGAACAAGTTGAAACTTTGTTTAATGACCTTCATACAGCTTGTTCAGTGAACAAGGATATGTATTATATTGGTGGTGTAATCTTAGTTAAAAATAAATGGAATAATGAATTATTTGATTTAGTTGATGGTCAGCAAAGATTTACAACTCTTTGGTTAATGGCATACGAACTAGGGGATTTATTGCTTGACTTTAGAAACAAGGGTAAGGAACAAAGAATACAATTTGCGATTAGACCTAAAGTTGAAAAGTACTTTCTTAAATTATCAAGTGGGCAAGAATTTTCGACAGAATTAAATCGAGAGTTTGAGGATTTGGTAAGGATTGACTTAGCAAGGAGAAGAATCAAGGAATTAATACAGTCTAAAATTAAGACTGAAAGCGAAAAAGAAATTTTCGCTGACTTTATTGCTGAAAAATTGAAATTTGTAGTTACCACTGTTCCACAAAAGACTGACTTAAATAAACTTTTTGAGACATTAAACAATAGAGGCGAACAGTTATCTCAAGACGAAATTTTAAAAGCAAGGATTTTGGCAGGTATTCAAAGTCGCCCAGCTAGATGGAAATATTCAGGAATTTGGAATGCTTGTAATGATACTAGAAATTATTTGGAACGTGCATTAAGTTATGAAATAGGTTCATCTCGAAATGTTGCCGATTCATACAATCAATGGTCAAACACTTTTGATTTTAAAAAAATACGTTCATTATTCGACAAGAGCAATAACTTACAAACTGACTTATTAAGTCTAGAGAAAATATTGTCTAAGCGAAAGGTTGAAGATGTTGCACAAAGTGATGATGAAATCTTACCCGAATTACATCCTCATACAACAGATGATGAACTTCAAAAAGTGAGAAGTATCTTAACATTCCCTCAACTATTGTTACATACTTTGCGAATTTTTAGGCATAAAAGAGAATTAAAAGATATTCAAAGAATTAATGAAAAAGAACTATTAAAAATATTTGATGAATATTTTTTGCCTAAAAAGCCACCGATAAGCGAAGAAGAATTAGATGACTTTGAAAAAGATTGTAAAGAATTTGTGGAACTGCTCTTTAACATCAGAGAAGTTTTTGACAAGTACATAATTAAATGGGTTGAACTTGAGCAAAATAATGAAGAGTTAATGATTAAAAAGGTCAGAAAACAAAATCAAAAAAAAGGCGGTTGGGCGTATTATTTGAGAAGAGAACTTACAGAACAATATAATGGACTGACACATTTACAAGGATTACTATACCATTCTCAACAAAACACTACCCAATATTGGCTGACACCCTATTTATATTGGCTTTTAGACCATCCAAGTTTTGAAGATGCCTATGATTGGTTAAAAAAATTAGACAATGTACTTTTTTGTACAAATCGTGATGAAGAATTGCTAACTGATAGAACTTGGGAATGTATGGAAGATTATCCCCAACATCCTATTGACTATTCAATTTTACACGAAGAATTAGGCACAGGCTTTCCTCATTATTGGTTTTACAAAATAGATTTTGTTCTTTGGCACGAAAAAGATGAACTAAGAAAAACTCAATGGAATAGTTACAAAGTTACTGCAAAGAACTCAATAGAGCATATTGGACCACAAAATCCAAGAGACAAAAGAGATAAAGTTTGTATTAAAGAACTTGACAAAATGGGAAATTTAGTACTTGTTACTAGAAGTATAAATTCAGAATATGGAGACCAACCTTATAAAGTCAAACGAGCAAGATTTAATGACAAGAAAAATAAAGGTTCTTATGACTCATTAAAGTCAGACTTAATTTATACCAATGACAATTGGAATGATGACTTAGCTGAAAGACACCAAGAAAAAATATTGGAAGTATTGAGAAAATATTTTGACAAGACAAAAATTAAATAAATTGCAGAAAACTAAAGAAATAGAAG
>CAYUQU010000161.1:0-2727 GCA_964447015.1 uncultured Flavobacteriales bacterium | reverse complement strand
CTTGACAGAACAACAAATGACCAACTCAGAAGAGCTTCATTCAGCATCATGTTGAATATAGCTGAAGGTTCTGGAAGATACTCGAAAGCAGATAAAAGAAATTTTTATGTTATTTCACGTGGCTCCACCTTCGAATGCGTAGCAATCTTCGACTACTTAAAAGACATAAACTCCATAGACGAAATCCAATTCACTGAATTTTATAATGAACTGGATGAGTTGTCGAGAATGTTATTTGCGATGATTAAAACACTTGCTAAATAACAGTTTTGAGCAAGAGTACTGAGTCGAGAGAAGAAAATCGAAAGTACTACTTTCCTCCTCAATAATCATAAACTAAGTATTTCTAATAACACCTCTTCTCAATATCTAGTTGACTGTTAACGTTTTTTATCATAACTTAAACAGTATATGCGATTTGGTTTCCCTATTTTTATGTGGGACGCCACAATCTCGTCCTTCACATGAAGAAAATCAAACTCAAACATATTGACGATACTGCGCTTTCTATAAAGCGAAAAAAAGTGGGAAGGGGTTATCATTTCATCGATGAAGAGGGAATTAAAATCACAGACCCCCTCCTATTAAAACGACTAAAAAAACTTGTTATTCCACCTATGTGGAGTGAGGTTATGGTTTGTAAATTTGATGATGGCCATGTTCAAGCAATCGGGAGAGATGCAAAAGGAAGAAAACAATACATCTATCATTCGTATTGGGAAAAACTTAAACAAGAAGAAAAATTTCAACGAATTGAGCATTTCGTAGAGAAACTGCCAAGGATCAGAAAAATTTGTCATCAAAATCTCAAGCTAAAAAAATGGAACAAAGATAAAGTATTGGCTTTATTAGTACTGATTTTAGATGATTATGGCATTCGGATTGGGAATCAATATTACGCAAATGAAAATGACTCGTATGGATTAACAACCTTGAGAAGGAAACACTTAACGGTTACTCCATCTGAACTGATTTTCAGTTTTAAGGGTAAAAGCAATCAGACATGTGAAGTACTCATTGATAATACAGATTTGATTCGCAATATTAAAAAATGTGCAGAATTACCAGGATATGAGATTTTCAGGTACGAAGACGAAGACGGTAAATTTCAAACGATAGATAGCAGTGATGTCAATGAGTTCATTTCTGAAAAAATGGGACCTGAATATTCAAGTAAAGACTTTAGAACGTGGACTGCAACGCGATTAGCAATCGAATTCTATCCAAATGCAGTAGAATATATGAATGAATTTCCTCGAAAAAAATTCAGTACTATTTTAATTAAAATGGTGGCAGATGAACTCGGAAACACTCCAACTGTATGTCGTGATTACTACGTCCACCCTGCTATTTTTCAGTGTGCCGACGAACAAAAAATACCACTCATCAATCCATTTAAAGAGCCAAAATCGGACTACGGTTTATCTGCATCAGAACAACTGGCACTAAATATTATTCAAAAATAAAAGTTATGGACAAAAGAAATTTTTTAAAAAACGTAGGAGTTGCATCTTTAGGACTCGTCATTTTTCCATTGTACCAATGTCATTCAGGTAATACAGAAATTGGCGATAATCAAGATGAAATTGACAATGATGGACCTTTCACATTACCCGAACTAGGTTTTTCTTATGCCGCCTTGGAACCCATCATTGATACAAAAACAATGGAGATTCACCATACTAAACATCATGGCGGGTATGTGAAAAAGTTAAATACAGCAGTAGTACAATCGGATTCTCAACATAAATCGCTTTTGGAAATCCTCCAAGGCGTTACTGACAAAGAGGAAGACGACGATTTAAGAAATAATGCGGGCGGACATTTCAATCACACATTGTTTTGGGAAATCTTGCTACCAGGTGGTTCAACACAACCTGAAAACGAATTGCTCAATCAGATTAATAACGACTTCGGTTCGTTTGAGGATTTTAAAAATCAGTTTTCTAAATTGGCTTCAGAGGTGTTTGGTTCAGGTTGGACTTGGCTTTGTGTAGACGAAAATAAAAAACTCTTCATAATGAACACCGAGAACCAAGACAATCCACTAATGAAAAAAATTGTATCTAAAACAGGCACCCCAATTTTAGGCGTTGATGTGTGGGAACATGCCTATTACTTGAACTATCAGAACGATAGAAAAGAGTACATTGCCAACTTCATGAAGGTGATTAACTGGGATGTGGTGGGTCGAAAATTTGAAAAAGCCATCCATTAATGATTTTGATTTATTCGGGAATTAAAAAACAAAGTCATGGATCTTACTTCAAATGAGCCGTTTTGGTTAGTTAAAAATGGACTTGTTCATACCTATCCTTCATTGAAAGAGGATCTTCAAACTGACATCCTAATTGTAGGAGGTGGAATTACAGGTGCGTTGATGGCACATCAATGTATCCAAGATGGGTACAAAACCATATTGATTGATCGACGAGAAATAGCGAATGGCAGCAGTGCGGCAACCACCTCGATGCTCCAATATGAAATTGACGTACCGCTTTACAAATTAATCGAATTAATCGGAAAAGAAGGAGCCGAATCCAATTATATGGCGGGATATGGATCAATTGATGAGTTAAAATCAATTGTACAAAAAATCAACTCAGATTGTGGCTTTGAGAAAAAAGAATCGCTATTGTATGCTGCGTTTAAAAAAGACCTTCCACATTTGGAGAAAGAATTTGCAGCCAGAAAAGCATGCGGACTTGATGTGAAATGGCTTTCAGA
>CAYUQU010000160.1:0-2734 GCA_964447015.1 uncultured Flavobacteriales bacterium | reverse complement strand
CTCTTCCTCTGAAAGAATATATTGCTTTGTTGATTCAGCTATTTCAGGTACAAAAAAACGATGCATGCCTTGTGTTTTTGGTAAAAATAAGGATATATGAAGAAAAAGAAAGGGAATTAATCAGGTTATTTTCGCTCATAACCCCAAATTTCCAGTTTTTTAACTTTTAATGGCGAGCCATCTAAACTCCAAATGCCAAATCGTAATCTGTCTTTTGAAGATCTTATGTTTGGAGTTACATATACCATTTCAACAAAACCGGCTACTGAATCAATGAGTAATTTATTGCTGTTTTGATCAAATCCTATCCATGAATAGGGCTTTTTTTTGTGCATAACACACACATTGAAATTCTTTCCTGGAACAGATTCAATTTTATCGTCTAATGTCCATCTGATGCGTATCCAGTTATGGAGCTTTTCTGAAATGTCCATGGCATTGATGAAAATATCAGGAGTGTATATGTGCGCGCTGTCCACAAAATAATCTTTGAGTTCGAAGGATTTTGAGTAGCACTCCACATAACGATTGGTATCAATAAAATTTGATAGTTGAAGTTGATATGGATCATCTAATAGTAATGATTTCTGTTCTTCAGTTACAGGACTTAATTGGCCGAAAATAGAAATGTAATATTCTTTTGTCATTCTCGAAGTGTGAATGATACCTGTGGCTGCTTGTTGAAATTGAAATAAGCTGAAGATGAATAATAGAGAAATTATTGTGTAAGCAGGAATTTTTAGTTTTGTTTGACCGATGGACTTGATAAAATAAGCTAATCCAATTGCAATCACAGGATAATAGTCTATCATAGCTCTTGAACTAAAGCTATCTGCATACCACCAAGTTGTCCAACTTGATACGATGTAAAAGAACAAGACAAACGTAAGTAGGAAGGGCAATCCAATTTCTCGTTTATTTTTCCACAACCAGATCAATCCTATACAAGCAAAAACGGCTAACGGAGTATAGAGAAACCAACCTTTTCTGAAACTGAACAAGAATTCAGCAAAGTAAGGCGATAATAAATCAAAACCTTCTCCTGGTTGATTTGCATAGCTATCTATGATCCACGATCCAGAATTGTATTTCCAATAGGCAAGTTGAATAGTTATGGTTAGAAGGCATGCGATTATAGTTGAGATTACTATTTTTAAGTGGTTACGAACGAAATAGTTGTATTTTTCAACGAAGGATTTGAAATCAGTTGTATTCCAGAATATGGGAATCAGCGCAAATAGTAAGTCAGGAACACGAACAAGCCCAATCAAGCCTATAATTAAGCCTAATTTCACACCATTTAACACATTCACTCTTTTATGAAAGCGTATAGTTTGGTATATTAATATTGCGGTGAGGGTAAAAACCAAAAGGTGAGTACTGCTCAATGACGCATAGGCTGTGAAATACAAATTGGTTCCAAAAAATAGCAGAATTAATGTGATCGCGGCAATCTGTGTGGAGACAAAATCCAATAAAACTTTTCTGAGAACAAATAAACCTAACATCAGGTAAGTTATCAAGCCAAAAACCATCATGAATTTGTATGGAAAGCTAAAGCCATCAGTACTGTACCCACCAATATTTGCCCAAATCTCAGCAATAAGATAAAATGGCAGCATCATTACTGCCCATCCTGAAGTGTAGCGAGTTATCAATTGTCCGTTTTCAAGTTGTACGAATTGATAAAAGGTTTCATTGTAAAGATATTCTGTCTTAATCTCATTAAAGATAGTGAGGTCATTTATCAGAAAGGTTTGATGTTCAAATAGCAGTGGTAAGTATATGTAGCTACCAAATGCGTCAAAGTCCATTACAAAAGGAACTCCATTTTGAAACACACGAAAAACCAAAAAAAGCAAAATAACAAATAGTGCTATTTTAGATATGTCTATTGATTTTTTCATCCCTTGCAAACATAGAAAATAAAGCTTAATTTTATGTGAGTGAGTATAAAGAATACAGAAAAGTGGAAAATGGCTGTTTAGAACGGTTCTTTTTTTGATAAATATTTCTTAATCGTACAACAAATTACTAAATTCGCATTCCACTTTAGAAATAGTTTAATTTTAATTAGAAAACCCGCTTTAATTATGGTATTTGATTTAGATATGATCAAGAAGGTTTACGCTAAATACCCGGAGCGCATCGCTGCTGCCCGTAAGGTATTGGGAAAACCAATGACGTTGTCAGAAAAAATTCTTTATACGCACCTTTGGGATGGTAATCCAACACAAGCTTTCGCACGCGGAGGTTCTTACGTTGATTTTGCTCCTGATCGCGTTGCTATGCAAGATGCAACAGCTCAAATGGCGTTATTGCAATTTATGCAAGCTGGTAAGAAACAAGCTGCTGTGCCTTCAACTGTTCACGCTGACCACTTGATTTTAGCTAAGTTAGGTGCTGATAAGGATTTACAAGACTCGCTGAATAAAAACAACGAAGTATTTAATTTTCTTGCATCAGTTTCTAATAAATATGGAATAGGATTCTGGAAACCAGGAGCGGGAATTATTCACCAAGTGGTACTTGAAAATTATGCATTTCCAGGTGGAATGATGATAGGAACTGATTCACACACTGTAAATGCAGGTGGACTTGGAATGGTGGCTATCGGTGTTGGTGGTGCTGACGCGGTAGATGTGATGGCTGGAATGGCTTGGGAATTGAAATTCCCTAAATTGATTGGTGTGAAATTAACTGGAAAATTAAACGGTTGGACAGCACCTAAAGA
>CAYUQU010000159.1:0-2938 GCA_964447015.1 uncultured Flavobacteriales bacterium | reverse complement strand
ATCTTTTTATGTTTCTTGTGGGCGCCTTTGTTTTTATGTCTCTTTCTTTTCTGTATTTTTTCAGAACAAACATGGATTTGTTTAAGATTAGTGGTAGGACGGAACAGGACTTTCAAGAGGAATTCAAATCAAAACCTATTGGATCTGCATTGCATAAAGAAGTGTCATGGTATAAGGTTTTTGCGCGAATTAAAGATGGTAGGCATTTTTACTTTGGTCCGTGGTTCAGATTGCGCAAATCTCGAGACTGGATGCACTACGACCGTGCTTTATTAGAGAAAGTATTTTCCCAAAATCATATTAATGCATCGCTTTTTGAATTGTTTATAATTATATCGTTCATTATTCTCGGTATTTTCAGAGAAAATAGTTTGTTTGTAGTTCCAGCTGGAGCTTCGATATTACTGATTTTTTCCATTACTCTCATGATTATCAGTGCAATTTATTCGTGGTTGAAATCATGGACGTATTTTGTCCTTATTCTGGTTTTCATATTGATAAATTATGCGTCCAAAAATCCTGATTTCAAACAATTTAATAATTATGCGTATGGATTGGATTACGAAATTAAATCTCCTGAATATACTGAAGAGGATCTAATCAATATGCATGCAGATTATCATCGAGCAGTTGCTGAAAAGACAGAATATATAGCGGTTCTTGACAATTGGAAAGTGCAAACAGGGAAGAAAAAGCCTAAACTAATTATTGTGAACACAAGTGGTGGTGGAGCTAGAAGTGCACTTTGGACATTTTTAGTTCTACGAGAGTTAGACAGCCTTTCAGGTGGTGCTTTTTCAAATCATACGCATATGATAACAGGAGCCTCAGGTGGAATGATAGGTGCGTCTTATTATCGTGAATTATTACTTCGTTCAAAGACTGGTGAATCAATAGCGTCAGATTATACAGAGTATTCAGAAAATATTGCAAAAGACTTGCTTAATGCGGTGTCGTTCACCATTAGTACGAATGACTTATTTTTTCGCTACCAAAATTTTGAATACAACGGAATTCGTTACCTTAAGGATCGTGGGTATGCTTTTGAACAGCAGCTCCATGTAAATACAAATTTTGTTATGGAGAAAACCTTAGGTGATTATGCCATTCCTGAACAGAAAGGTTTGATTCCTGTGATGCTTTTTTCTCCAACGATAGTAAATGACGGTCGCAGGGTGTTAATTTCCAGTCAACCAACTGGGTTCTACCAATTGAGTAGAATCAAGATGAATGGGGGCTATGACGCATTTCTGGAGAATTTTGAATATAGTCTTTTATTAAAGGATTATTCTCCCGAAAACACAAGGTTTAGTTCGGTTTTGAGAATGAATGCCACTTTCCCTTATATCCTACCAATGGTTGTGCTTCCTGGGTCTATGAATTTCCACGTAATGGATGCTGGAATTCGCGATAATTATGGTACCAAATCTACTATCGATTTTATTCATGTTTTTAAGGATTGGATTAAGACAAATACATCGGGAGTAATTATCGTTAGAATTCGCGATTTAAAGAAAAATAGAACGGGAATAGGGAAAAAGACTCTTTCTATGGTCGATAAATTCGTTCTGCCTTTTGGAAATATGTACGGTAACTTTCCTTATGTTCAGGATTTTGATCAAGACGGGGTGTTGTCGATTATTATCCCGAATTTTGATTTTCCGGTTGAGTTAGTTTCGTTTAATTTAAGGGAAACACAACAGGATAAAATCTCACTCTCATGGCACCTTACAGCATTTGAAAAAGAGCAAATAAAAAATTCCTTATTCCGCCCAGATAATAGACTAGAAACGACACTTCTAATGAATAAAATAGTGGATTAAATTGATATGAAAATGAACAGAAACTTTTTTGAGCATATCTTCAATCGAAATCAGTTGATAAAAAGTGTAACTTGCTGTTTGATTCTTTCTTGTACTTCATTTTTTGCACAAGCTCAGCATTTGCAATATAGATTGGAAACTGAAAATTTTGTTACTAGAGGTGGTGGATACTATGGATTTAATGGTGGACTGACTGTTAAAAGAATAGATTTCACTTTAGGAAGCGGTTTCCATTGGGGCAATATTGTTAAAAGCGAATTCTATACACCTCACGTAACCCTAGGAACTCATTATCTTTTGGCAAATAGTTCTAAGTTGAAAATGGGGTTAGGATTGCGGTATATTTACACATGGAGAAGGCATCCTTTCAATCAAAAAGCATCTGGGCATTCACTTTATTATGGATACAAACTAAGATATGGCGAAAAATGGTTTCTGACTAATCAGTTGGGGCTAGGTGGAATGATGAGAAGTGATTTTCCCAGCAAATCAGTCGTGATATTAGATGTTTTTTTATCATTAGGTTTTGGCTATGCGTTTTAGTTTTGTAATCATATTGGTGTTGGTTTCTTGCTCGAAGGAGAATCAAAGCTTCGAAACTAAAGTCATTGCACATGCAGGGGCTGGATTAGATATTTCGTTGAATCCCTTTCCTGATAATACACAAGATGCGGTAACTTATTCCCTCAATATAGGAGTGAAATGTATTGAAATAGATTTGCAATTAACAAGCGACGATCATTTGATGCTGTTTCATGATAATTATTTGAATGGAAAGACAACGCACGAAGGTTGCGTAAATTCAAAATCAAAAAATGAAATGGAGGAGGTGCGATATGCTTTTTTCGCTTCACAAAGAATCAATCACTTGTCGGAGATGGATTTTGGTGATTTAGAAGAGTTATTTTTAGATATCCGTCATTACAATTGGTGTAATGGTATAACTATCGATAATACACGAATTGTAAATGCAATAAATTCCTTTAGAAACAATTCTGAAATACCTCGAATCATTGTAGCTTCAAACAATCTTTCAATACTTGATGAAATTAATGCTCCGGGTCTACTTCAATGTTACGAGGCTATAGATTTTGATAATTTGAAATCTGTAGCTG
>CAYUQU010000158.1:0-3059 GCA_964447015.1 uncultured Flavobacteriales bacterium | reverse complement strand
GATACAACACTTCTGAGTCAGCGAGATCCCAAATGAAAACTGGCTCGTTGTTACTCATAATTGCGAAACCAACATAGGTTTCTTTAGTGCGGGGTTCTATATTGTTATTATTCTTTGAAATAGAATGAATTGTTTCAGCATACCCTTTTGGTATTTCACTACATCCAATCTTGTGGTATTCCGCTGCGCCCATTTGATTGCTTGACTTCTTCCAATCTTTTCTGTATAAACGGTTATTTTCTAGATCTAGCGTCCAGGTTTCGGAAGTGGTGAATGTGTCTTCGTCTTCTTGGTCATAGGTTACGGAAAGTTTCATGTTTTTTTCTTTAGTTAATTTTCCGTTGAAAGAAAGCGTCCATGGTTGTGAACCTGCCATAAAATCTCCTGCGCCAACTCCCCAAACGGTATCATCGATAATCGTTATTTTCAGATATTCGTATAGCGGCGTTGCTTTCATTGCATTGGGCGAAACGGATTGAAAACAAAACTGATTTGGGTTGTCAAAATCACTATTTTCTATATCGGTTTCTTGATTTTCAAACTCATCCTCATTTGGCAAATCTACCTGCCACGTCTTTTTCTCCACGAATTTCAATCCCAAGGTATCGATTTGATAAGTGGTTGTAATTAATACAGGCACATTTACATATCCTCTCTTTATGTCATCCGCTTCAGATTCAGGGTCGGGAGAATACTCTTCATCTATCCACAACACTTCAAACTCGGTAGGAGAGGTGATGTTCACTTCTTTCGTGCCAAATGGATTCAGAAGGTCTACATTAAGAATATCCACAAGTTTACCTGAATTGTCGTACAACACCAAAGATATCATGTCAAGTTCTTGATAAGATTTGTCTTCAATTTCCTTGATTAGATAGATTATAACAGTTGAGTTTGAATACACAATCTTATTAAGGGGATAGACTCCATATTCACCTCCGTAAAGTATAAAATCGGTATAGTCAGTGTTGTCAAATGCATCTTTCGTAAAATATTTGTCAAGTTGACTATCCACTAAGGCAACAGTAGCTTTTGCCTGTAAATCGGCCATTAAACTCTCCGTTTTATATGAATATAAAGAAGGATAGTTTTCGATTTTTTTGCATCCGTTAAGATCTGAGAATAGGCTTTTCTGTTCGCAGGAAATCATAAAACATGTAATGACAACAGTGGTTAGTAGTTTGTAATATTTTGTGATTAACTTTAGCATGAGGGTTGATATTTAGAGGCTAAGATATGGTTTTTATAAAAAATATCAGAATTATTCGTACTTTTAAAAATGTCTCAAAAAGAGGTCAATACAACTAATTGAATTCGTCTATGGTAATAATGAGAACGATTCTGATACTTGGATTCTTAATGTCTTGGAATACGTATGCGCAGTTTACTTTTCTTAGTAAGGAAAACATAAAAGCGAATAAAATAGCAGCGATTAATTGGACTTATGAAAATATTGATTCGGGAACTGGTGAATCAGTTCAATCAATTCGTTGTTTGAGAGAAAGATATGACACAAATGGTCATGCTATTGAATCAATTTCATATAACAGAATAGATTCTACATTATTAAGAAAAACAATTTGGGTATATGATGAAAGCGATTCTTTAATTCAAGAAACAAATTATAAACGGCTTGACGATTCGTTGTTCAGGTACAGGCATCACACCTGCACGTATTTTGTGGATTCAGGATTGAGAGTAAGCTACATATTAGATTCTGCATGGTTGGATGACGGTCGTCCATATTATCAGTATGATGAAAGGCATGTATATTTGGATCAAGATAATAAACGAATAAAAGATTCTTTGATACATCATTTTGTGACTTCTAATCGTGAAACACGATTAACACGATTTATACATTGGTATAATTACGATGATAAAGGACTGATGATTGAAGATAAGATGCTATATATATCAGAAGGAAATCCAATAAGAGAGCCTGATACAACAATCTATCATCATAAATATGACAAAGAGAATCGATTGATTTTAATCACCCGTACTAATGATAATTACAAGCAAAAAGCAAAAGAATTTGCGTACGGTAAAGACGAGTGGAAGGAAATTGGCTATCGCCATGGAGAAATTGACTACATCAACCAATATGAAGATTCAATGCTCGTGAAACGTTTGGAGCGTGTGCAGTTATTTGAAGGTGGTGACTATAGAGATCAATTCACCAATTACAGCTACGAAAAACAAGAAGGTGGTTTGGGGCTGATAACAGTTATTAATGAGGAAAGTCATGGGGTTATTGTCAGGAAGAGGCTTTCTTATGAGTTTTATGAGTAGGAGGGTGCTTGGTGCTACACATTCAACTTCATCCATCAAATGCCGTTTTTGTCATGGTTTTTGAGTCAAAAACACACGCCAAAAACTGGTTTCGTGGTTGTTTTTTGCGGCGGATTCTCATCCGCCGTTATTATCATGTCACCCCGTTGGGGTTTTAGAATACGGTGAAGCTTAAAACGAATTCATTTTTTTGTATGAAACAACCTTGTGTTTTTCTCATCTTATTGATCATTCACTCAATTGATAGTAATGCCTAACTGTTCGCTTTTTTCCTTTTTCCATGGCTTTTCTTTCGTCATAAACATTGAATTTGTGTAAATATCCGCGTTTTGTTTTTTTCAATTTGCGGATGTCTTTTATACCACATTTATAAGCCATTCCAGATGGATTAAGATAAATGTACAATTTTCTGCTTGTAGAATCGAAGTCAAAAGATAACTCGTTTATGTAATCCTTGAGGATTAGTAAGTTTGTTTTTGAGTTTTGTTTTGGTATAACTATTGAGTCTGAATTGCATCTATACGATTGTTCGCCAATTACAACAGAACCAAAATAAAGTTGGCGTGTGCTATCCACCATGTCGTGAAAATATAGCGTTAAACTGTCATTTATAAGATCATGACTTACACTAATAATGGAAGGGGTGGGGCATAAGGTCGTGTCGTAACTGAACTTATATCCGAACATATTTTTCTTATAAGTGCCAAAAGAGACATAAGTTGAGCCACACAAGTGTGAACTATATATGAACGTACCACCCTCAT
>CAYUQU010000157.1:0-3096 GCA_964447015.1 uncultured Flavobacteriales bacterium | reverse complement strand
GCATTTCCCTTACGATAATTCTCAACTCGTGGATATAAAAGGTATGAACTTAAGCCTTTCAAATTCAGTTGTTTCTAACCTGTGTGTTGAACCTAAATAATAAGTATGTTAACGGATATAGAGAATTGGGTAAGAGAGAATGATCCGGTGTGGGTAGCGTTTCTGGCGACTGTGTTTACATGGTTAGCTACGGCATTGGGAGCGTCTCTAGTATTTTTCTTTAAGACCATTCACCGCGGTGTGCTGGACGGAATGTTGGGTTTTACTGGTGGGGTTATGGTGGCTGCTAGTTTCTGGTCGTTATTAGCGCCTTCAATTACCATGTCAGAGAAACTCTATCCTGATTATAAGTGGTTACCCGCTGCAGTTGGATTTTCTGTGGGAGCTTTGTTTTTATATTTCTTAGATAAATTGCTTCCTCACTTACACATAAATTTCAAAGAACAAGAAAAAGAAGGAGTTAAAACTCAGCTCCACAAATCTTCTTTACTAGTATTAGCAATCACTTTGCACAACATCCCAGAAGGGCTTGCGATTGGTGTGTTATTTGGTGCTGCGGCATTAGGCTTGGAAGATGCATCGATTGTAGGAGCTATAGCACTTACTATCGGGATTGCTATTCAAAACTTTCCAGAGGGATTTGCAGTAGCTATGCCACTAAGAAGATCGGGGATGAGTAGACGTAAAAGTTTTTACTATGGTCAACTTTCCGCAATTGTCGAACCAATAGCAGGGGTAATAGGAGCATTAACTGTGGTTTATATGCAGAGCATTTTACCATTTGCATTGGCTTTTGCTGCAGGAGCGATGATTTTTGTCGTCGTCGAGGAGGTAATTCCCGAAACCCAGCGAGATAAATATACGGATATCGCAGTACTTGGCTTTATTGGCGGCTTTGTAGTGATGATGATTCTTGATGTAGCCTTTGGATAATTTTTTAATAGATTCAAGACTGCAAGACTCAAGACTATAAGACTTATTAATCTAAAATTAAAACCACGTTATCCAATTTGTAATTAGAATCTAATATCAAATTTTAAAGTCTTTTTTCTAGCAGTCTTTTGTCTTGAGTCTTGCAGTCTTGAGTCTTATAGTCTAAAGTGTAGTCTTAAACTTTTCATTTCCCAATATTATCTATACCTTTGTCCTTTATTTTGAAATATTTAATATGATTATTGAAACAAATCGTGTGGTGTCTATGCACTACACTCTAAAAAACGCTGAAGGAAATGTATTAGATTCATCAGCAAATCGTGAGCCTTTAGCATACATTCAAGGTATTGGAAATCTTATCCCAGGTCTTGAAGCGCAATTAGAAGGTAAAGCAAAAGGTGATAAAGTAGCGGCTGAAGTGGAGCCAACTGATGCATATGGAGAAATTCGTGAGGATTTATTTCATGTAGTACCAAAATCAGGTTTTCAAGGTGACGAAGCTTTGGTGGCTGGAATTCAGGTTCAATTAGAAACTGAGCACGGACCAATGGTAGCAACAGTGTCAAAAATTGACGGTGATGACGTTACGCTTGATTTGAACCATCCTCTTGCAGGTCAAAAATTGTTTTTTGATGTGGAGATTATGGATGTGCGTGAAGCTTCTCAAGATGAGTTAGATCACGGACATGTGCATGGTCCAGGTGGACATCAACACTAAACGAATATAAGTTCTGTAAAGCCTGGTTATTTTTGTAATCAGGCTTTTTTATTGAATTTATAGGTTTAAGCTTTTTCTTAAATCAATTTTATCTACATATAAATCTAAAACGGACTGGTTGGTCTGCACTTCTATCCACTGCAGTTGGTCTATTCCAATAACTACCCACATTTCAATAAATAAGCCCCTACAACTAAATAAGTGAATCCGATAATTAAGATACAAGCGTGAGCCTATAAATTCACCTTCCTTTTTAAGTAAATTATAGCGTTGCTCTATGTTTTGCTTATTGAATTCTGCCCTCGTCATGATATTAAATTACAAAATTTCGTATTATTATGAACGAATTGACTGTGAAAGTGTACCTAAGTTCGTTATGATAAATAGATTTTCAATGATAATAGATTACATGAAGTATCAAATGATTTTCATTTTGGTCTCTCTTTTTTCGTTTGCCAGTATTGCGCAAAAAACAGAAGAGATCTTACAAGAAAAGTCGCCGAAGACAGGGGCTGTGCAAAGCAAAAGTGTCGCTGCACCAACAGATACTAGTATTTCAATTGATAAGCTGAATGAAAATTGGCGCATGCAAAGCACGCAGAAAAATGAATTGCCAAGTGCGCTCAAAGACCGCGAAACTATTCAGCAAAGAGGAGAGATGGCTAATCAAAATGACGCAACGTTTTGGTTGAATAGTTATATCTTAAATAAGCGAAGCTCTAAACACATCGAAGAACTTCAGAAAGCATATTTAATTCAGCCGTTTGATCGTAAAATTGGTGAGGAAATGGCTGGATATTCTTATAGAGTAAATGATTTCGTTACTTCAAAATTCATTTTAGAAGGATTGAAAAGCAAAAGCTATATCACCAACGATCAATTAGTATACGCAAAAGACCTAATGGCTGTAATTCCTAAAGATGGATGGTTGGTTTGTCATGGATTTGACGACTCGTACGCTGTTATGTATCAGCAAGTAGTAAATAATCATCGGCTTGATATTCAGTTAATTAATATGGATTGGTTGACAATTGAAGAATTTCGTCAATCTCTTAGAAAAAAAGGGTTGACAGTTCCTACAACAGAGCTTGTTAATCCGACATTCTTTAATGAGTTGCTTGCTTCAAACTCTACTAAATCCTTTTTTGTGTCACTTTCTATCCCAAAAGTATACATTGCTGATTTGAATGGACTTCCTTTTGTCGGCACTACAATCAGTGCAAGCGGGCTTCATCAAAATAAAGATGAAATTTATCAAAAACTTGCATTTATTAAGGGAACTAAGGTCGACGGAAAAGTGATAAACTGGTCAAAAAATTATTTGCCGTTTTTATTGAGTTATCGAAATGAATTGGTTGCTAACGGACAAAAAGCTAGAGCAAAAGAAGTTGAACAAGTTATGTTGAAGATAGGAGGTTGGACAAATACGACGGCCAAAATAAAGC
>CAYUQU010000156.1:0-3575 GCA_964447015.1 uncultured Flavobacteriales bacterium | reverse complement strand
CTTCTTGTAGCGCTTTTAACGCCAATTGCTTTCCTTTTATAATAACTGCCATCATTTCATCCTCTACACTTTTAACTTCATGAAAAGCGGATATCTCAGATGTGGCTGTACGGGCGTAATAGAGGGGTTTAGAACCAAAACCATTCGTTTTGTAGGCTTCATCTACCATTCTGTATGCGCGCTCCAAATCATCTCCATTTCCTGTTGTTATATGGTCTTCACCAAAAATCAGTTCTTCAGCTGCTAATCCTCCCAAACAGAAGGCTACTCGACTAATCAGCTCATTTTTTGTAAAATATTTCTTGTTCTCTCGCGCAAAAACAAAACCTTCTGAGTCAGCGTCGCTTGTAACAGATAAGATATATTCTGGCATTTTATTTAACAACACAACTGATAAGACAGCATGACCAGATTCATGTACTGCTGTAATGGATTGAAGCTCGTCTCTTCTTGATTCTCTGAGGTTGTCCACTAAAGAAACAATCGGAATATCCCACTCAAAAACTGCGGAACTTTCATAAAAACAGGAGCAGATTAGTTTGTTATCAGTAAATGATAATACTGTTCTATTTGCCTGAACATTTTCTGCTAACAATTTATGAAAAATAAGACTGACCTTGCTCTTGATTAAATGGTCTATTGTTGTTAATAATGGTCTCACCCCTTGTGTTGGGAAAACACCTTCACTATAAATCTTTGCTTTTATGGATTCATCGTATTCGAGTCGAATACCATAGCGTTCAGCGATGGAGTCTGACAGTTTTGTGAGTTGATTATTAATAATCAATTGATAGGACTTTTTTGTTAGTGATGGATAGATTACATGCATATTGCCCAAACGAGCAATTTGTTCATCTCTAAAACGACTTCTAAGTGCATGTTTTATTTTTGGTAAGTTTATGTTTTTACTAATTTCATAAAAATCATCCGCCGAAATATCCGCCGATTGATTACTGTTTATTCCATAAGCTTCATCCATATTTCCTACAACAAAGATAATCGCCTTTGTAAAATATTTTGCTCTTGGCGCACGAGCAATCATTTGTGTTTCAATTAACAAATCAAGTGTTTCTAATTCATTTAACGAAGCGAATTTTTCCTCTAACTCGGTTTTCAATTTAACATTATGCTCTTTAGCTATATGTGATAAAACAAAATCATAAAAGTCTCTAGGAACAAGTTGTTTAGACTTTTCATCTTCTTTGTCAAGAACATGATCTAGCTCTTTTTTAAACACTTCCCATCCTTTTACAATTTTTCCTTTTTCTGCAGTTATACCTACTTCAATTAAAAAATGAAGTTGCTGAACAAATTCCTGGAAATTTAGAAGACCTGAAATCCAGCTGCTGTCTTCTATTTTTCCTGAATCAATAAGTTCCCAAACCATTCTCGATTTATCATCTTCCACCTCCTCACGAGTCATTGGGTTTTTAATGGTTCGAGCATGCTGAAATTCATCCAATATAATTATCAAAGGCTCGTTATCTTTATTCATGCACAAGTCCTTGAATTTAGAATAGAAGGAAAAAATACTGCTCTTCTCTCCCATATCAAAACGAACAGTTTTGCGCTCAAATGAGATTAATTGTGACAAGCGATGAATTAATGATGTTTTACCAACTCCCGTTAGCCCCCAAAGATTAACTACCATTGGTCGTTCTTGTATAGTCCACATCGTGTACCAAGCTCTAACATTATTAATGATTTCATCAATGGCTAAATCCACGCCGATAAATTCCTGTTTTAAAACTTTACGAGCAGCTTCTAACCGTTCTACTTTATCAGAAAACTCTTGTCTCACTCCATGTATATCCTTTATCATATCCAATAATTTTAAGTTGATACAAAGGTGAATACACAACTCCGACAATAAGTGTCGGCGTGTTGATTTATTTTGCAAAAAACATAATATGTGAGATCTGCTAAAGAGGCAGCTTAACTCACGAATAGTTATCTAAAGCTAACTTTAACCTTTGCTGTATTTCCTGTGCAAGCCATTCAGGTTTCAGAACAGTAACATATTGGTTGTGATTTAAAATGGTTTGAATCAATTCGTAGTTGGGGACTAAAAACAATTCTACACGGAACTCTTTGTCGTTGTCAACAAGAATTTTTTGAGAGGCGTGGAGAGGTAAACTTTTTACATAATATCCTTGATCTGGTGTAAAAGTTAGAATCACATTTTCCTTTTTTCCATCAGCATATACAACCCCAATAACATCTTTAAACTTCTCAATTGGATTCAGTTTTTTATCTGGGACAAACAACTCATCTTTTAGCTCAAGGTCTTCAATTCGGTCTACACCAAATGTTCTAAATTGCCACAATCCTTTCACCATACCAACAATATACCATCGGTTCTGATATTCTTTAAGCAAATAAGGTTGCATTGAGTAGTTGCGTAATTTTCGTGTTTGGTAACTAAAATGCTGAAAACTTATTTCTCGGTGCTCTCTAATCGATTTCAATAAAGGACGTAAATATTCAACTCCTTTTAAACCACCTCCTTTATCAAAACTGATATAATTTAAAGTTTCCTTGCTGTCTGCCAAGCTTTCGGTTAATAATTCTGCTGTGTTTACGATTTCTAAAAACCGAAGAAATGATTCAATATCAATGCTTTCTTCCTTATCAACAAAATATCCTTTACGAGATCGATTGTATGTTATTTCAACTCCAAATTCATTGCGAATAGCTTCAATATCCCGTTCCAATGTGCGCTGCGAAACTTCAAATCCTTGATCAATCAAAAATTCCAGAAGCGCCCTCATATTTGGATATTGACTTCCATTCGTTTTTTCGATAATCAAGGTATACCTCTTTATTGTTCCTCGTCGAGACATGGTCGTTTATTGAATTTGATTTGTGATATGCTAAACTAAGAAATAAACGGAACAATTTAATTTATTCACTTATCCATCCTCTTTTTCTCCACAAAACCCTGTAGCACAACCATAAAAATAAGAAATGAATTCCGTTTTCAGCCCTGTTTTTGTAAAGATCTCTGCAGCGTGTTTTGCGTTTTCAAATTTGCTGGTGTATTTCCAGAGCATTTTGTATTCTTCAGGATTCCCGAGTAAAAGTCTGCCTAAAACTGGTATAACTCGCCCAAGATAGAAACCGTATAATGCCTGCAAAACCTTGCCGTTGGGTTTTGAAACTTCGATAAAGGCGAATTGTCCGCCAGGTTTTAAAATTCTTTTTGTTTCCGATGCTAAAACAATGAGTTGTTCAGTATTAAACGTTTTGAGTCCAAAGGCGCATGTCACAAAGTCAAAATGATTGTCGGGAAGTTCACTTTTTAATACATCTTGTTGCAAAACCACCACCTCGTTATTAAATTTAACCTTGCTTTTCTGTTTCGCATACTTCAACATGCCTTCTGAAAAATCAAGAACTGTCAACTTAGAATTGGGTAACTTTCGCTTTGTAGCTGCCCAAGTTTCACCCATGCCTGTCAATAAATCGATTACCTCAACTTGTTGATTTGACTGTTTAAATGAATTTAAAAATTGAGTTCTCCATCGAATTGAAAAACCAAATGAGGTTAAATAATTCATTCGTTCGTATGAAGT
>CAYUQU010000155.1:0-3675 GCA_964447015.1 uncultured Flavobacteriales bacterium | reverse complement strand
GTTTAATAATGGCAATATTTCTTATATCAAATTTGTCGTCTGGCTCATAAAGTCGTTTCTCTTTTGAATAGCTAACTTCTGTCTTTTTAAGATTGTCGACTTGCTTAAATGTAAAGTTTGAAGATTTGATTTTTCTTCTTTTGTATTTGTAGTCCATAAAAATTAAAAATACTTTATCAGTATTGTCAAATGCAGATTGGAAAATTGTCGAAGCTCGTTTTGTTACTTCTTGAAAGTAATCGTCAGCATCTGTGTCGCCAACGTGTGGAATAACACTTCCTTCTCCGTCAAGAATTTGTCTGCTCGAATTAGAAGTGTCTCCTGTTTGAAGGTCAAAACGAAGTCCGAAGTCCCAACTATAAAACAAAGGTTTCCGAAGTCTAAGTCCTTCGAAATTGTCTCTTAAATATTGTCTGTATTCTTGTTTTGTTGTCAAGTTGTTGTTGTCTTTTAATATGCCCTATAACGGTTTAGTTATGAGCAGTAGCGTCCCGCAGGGCGCTACTGCTTATAGGTTTTGTTGGGCACCGTTTTTTTATTCAAAATAGTCGTTATTAAACATTTTAAATCTCTCTTCATCCGTTGTGAAGTGAAACTCACTATGCTGCCAATAAGGTATTCCAATTTGTCCTTCGGGTCTCCTTGGAAGATTATCAGAGTAAAGCCATCTTGCGACATTAGTAGTGTCAAGTTCTACTACAATTCCATTTACGTCCAAATCGTAGCATTCCTTATATGAAGTGTGATTTGGACTTGGGAAAGTACCCTTGAATTCCTTGTTGTACTTTGGTAAGAAAGCTTGAATCAGAGCCGCTTCAGTAAAGTTGATTTTTTGGTCTTCTGAAAAATTGGAAGAGCTGGGATTCGTGAATTTGGCAAATCTTTCCATTTGGTCTTTTTCGTTCTCGACAGGCATAGTTATGTTGCCTTTCATAGCTCCAAAACGTTGTTCTTCAAAATGAGACAGCATTAACCAAACCTCTGAATCAGGATTTCTTTGCATGGCTTCTGAATAGATTTTCTGAAGTGTAGAATGAGAACCTATTCGATCTATGGCAGTTCGCTTTCCATCTGTCCCGAATGCTTGTCCAACATAAAGAACTTCATAATCCAATAGTGGTTCGGCTTGATACTGTTTTGGGTGTAAAATGTCAAGTATTGCAGCAAGCTTAAAATTCGCATTATTCTCACCACAGTCAGTAATCCTGAAGGTGTCGTAAGGGTATTTAGCAATTAATTCAAGGTTTTTCAGTTCAGTTGGTTTGGGTATTTTCAGTAGTCTTTCATGCTTTTTGTCTTGTTCATGAATAAAATACTTTAACTCTACAAAATTCGGTTCTTCTTTAAAGTAGGTGCTGTCGAGAGAAATCCTAGACCTTTTAAGAATGAAGTATATATGACAAGGGGTCTCATCAGTGAATGTGTTCTGATTACTGGCAAACAATTTCAATTCAGTTTGTTGTAGAAATTGGTACTTACTCAGGTACATTCCTATTGAATACTCAGAGTCATATTTAAATTGCTTTTTTGTCATGTTTTAATGGTACCCAACGTTTTGGTGCTTGGCGAAGAAGCGGATTTCGAAGCACTAAACTGTCTGCCAGCACAAATCCGTCAATTGACGGACACAATCCTGATAGCTATCGGGATGATTTAACCACTGAACTGCCACTTTTGGGTGGGTGCTGTTAGCGGGTCGTTGTTCTGTTCTTCGTTGCTGTCCCATGTGTAGCAAAATTCCTCTGTCAAGAGTTTTCAATAATATCCGTTGCTGTTTCACTTCCAAGTTGTTCAGCTAATCCGACAAGTAGTCCTTCCACGCCACGTATATAACAAAGTCGATATGTTTCCCCAAATTGAACAACTTCTTCCACTACTCTAGCACCAAATTTCTCAAGTCGAATTAGTAGTTCGTCAAGGTTGTCAACCCTGAACATAACACGTAAATAGCCAAGTGAGTTTACTGGATTATTTCTATGGTCTGCAATTATTTGAGGTGCAAAAAATTGTGATAGTTCAAGTCGGGAATGTCCATCAGGAGTAACCATCATTGCAATTTCAGCAGACTGATTACCAAGTCCTGTAACACGTCCTACCCATTCTCCTTCTACCATCATTCGCCCTTCAAGTGTCAAACCAATTTCAGTAAAAAATGCAACTGCATTATCGAGAGATTCTACAACAATGCCTACGTTGTGCATTTCCATTACTTTACTTTTTGCCATAATTTGAATTTTTTTATATGGTCGTTGCTCTTATTTATTTCTTATGAGTTTGTATTGAACCGTTTTCTTTTCGGGATTGTCGCCTTCTTGGTCAAAACTTTCAATCAAAATTGTGTCCTTGTCAACAAAGGTTACTACTTGCTTTACATTGATAATGCCTTTAGAAACAGGGTTTGTCAACGTGCCATAAAGTGTAGCTGTTTTCAATTTTGCATCCCAAGTGCCAAATAAACTCAATGTTCCTGTTCCCATATTCGTTATGGTCGTTAAGTTCATTTGTTTATCTGTGTTATTGAATCCTATTGTTATTATAGATTGGTAGTCCATACCCATCATATTTCCGTGTTGTTTCATTTCTAAAAACCTGCCACCAAGCAACATAACGTGTTCAGATTTTACAATGATAATAGCAGGTTCTTTGCCTTCTCCCATTGACATTGTAATTTCCATTTTAAAACTTCCTATATATTCGGATAGTAATGTATGGACTGCTGAAGGCGTCATATACTCGCCCCAAGGGTCTTGATTTTGTGCATTCATAAAATTGCTGTTAATAATTAGAATTATTAAAAAGATACATTTCATTTTTTAGTTGTCTTTTAATTTTGTTGTGTAATTTTATACGTTAAATTCCGAAACTGGCGTTACAATGCCCGCTAACATTTTGGCGCTTGGCGCAGTGGCGGATTTCGGAGCAAAAATTGTCAATACACCATCCCGAAAGCTTTCGGGATTGATACGAGGTAGAACGTTCAATTAAGCACGTCAGCCGCCATTGGGCCAAATACCTGTTAGCATACGTTCTATTCAATTCGTTCCAAAAAAAAGGTTTCCGTTATTCCATATGATGTTTGACTACCGATTTGACCAATCCAAAAATACTCAATAATTAGAAATTTATTTTCATCATAACTAATTCCTGTTTTGTATATAGGGTAGCCTGAGTTTTTGTCATTGAAATTATCAATCTGAATACTTGTAATTTCCAAACTGTCCGAAATTGATTTTTTAGTTTTTGAAACTGAAACAGGTTTTCCTCCAATTAATATAGATGGATTATCTGCACATAAAAAGGGTTTATTTTGTTGTCCACCAAGAAAAGGATGAGATATCACATTTACATGGTTACTGTCTATTTTCACAGCCTTAAAGTCGTTAATAAAAGATTTTCCACTTGTACTATAAAATACCTCCCCTCCATGAAAAAATTCGCTGTTAGAGCAAGAAGTCTTATAAACGATTTTATAATTATTAGTTAATGAATCTGGAAATATTGAGTCCTTTTTCAATTCAAGAATTGAACTAACATATACATCAAACTTTTTTATACTGATAGAATCTTCAATTGGCTTGAAATCTTGTCCAAAAGAATTTCCTGCCAAAAAAAATGCCAATATAGATATGATTATTAGTTGTTTCATTTTAATGTATGCTAACTTGTTTATACCCC
>CAYUQU010000154.1:0-3785 GCA_964447015.1 uncultured Flavobacteriales bacterium | reverse complement strand
AACCGCCTTTCGTTCACTATAAGTTGTCAAAACGAGTGGACGAGGCACAAGAGTCAGGAAAGAAGAGTGTGATCAAAACTTGGTCAAGAGCTTCAACCATTACCCCTGATTTTGTAGGGATGACATTTGCAGTACACAATGGGAATAAGTTTATTCCTGTTTTCGTGACAGAAAATATGGTAGGACACAAACTCGGTGAGTTTTCTCCAACCAGAAATTTCCGTGGTCACGGTGGTAATAAGAAAGATAAAAGAAGATAGTAAAAATTGTAGTGACTATGGGCGCTAGAAAAAGATTAAGAGCTGAGAAAATTAAAGAGGACAAAAAGAGCGTAGCTATTGCTAAGCTTCGTAACTGTCCGATTTCTCCAAGAAAGATGAGATTGGTTGCAGATCTTGTAAGGGGAGTTGAAGTAAATAAAGCTCTAAACGTATTGCAACATAATTCGAAGGATGCTGCTGGGTATCTTGAAAAACTTTTGCGTTCTGCAATTGCAAATTGGGAACAAAAGAACGAAGATAAATCTCTTGAAGAAGAGGTCTTGGTAGTGAAATCTATTGAAGTAGGTGGTGCTGGAATGCTGAAAAGAATTCAAGCAGCTCCTCAAGGTAGAGCACATCGAATTAGAAAAAGGTCAAACCACGTAACCATCGTTGTCGATGGCGAAAATAATTAGGAAAGAAGCATGGGACAAAAAACGAATCCAATAGGAAATAGACTAGGTTTCATCCAAGGATGGGAGTCTAATTGGTATGGTGGAAATGACTACGGTGATAAACTATTAGAAGATCACAAAATTCGTAGATATTTGCAAGCTCGTTTATCTAGAGCGAGTATTTCTAAAATCATTATCGAACGTACACTTAAGTTGGTAACCGTTACTATCAACACGGCTCGTCCAGGTGTAATTATCGGTAAAGGCGGTCAGGAAGTGGATAAGCTTAAAGAAGAGCTTAAGAAACTGACGAAAAAAGATATCCAAATCAATATCTTCGAGATTAAACGTCCAGAATTGGATGCTCGTTTGGTAGCTGATGGTATCGCTCGTCAGATTGAAGCACGTATTTCTTTCCGTCGCGCAATTAAAATGGCGATCGCGTCTACAATGCGTATGGGTGCTGAAGGAATTAAAGTGAAAATCGCTGGACGTCTTAACGGTGCTGAGATGGCACGTGATGAAATGTATAAAGATGGAAGAACTCCATTGCATACTTTCCGCGCGGACATCGATTATGCATTGTCAGAAGCACACACAACTTATGGTCGAATCGGTATCAAGGTTTGGATTTGTAAGGGTGAAGTTTATGGAAAAAGAGATCTTTCTCCTAACATCGGACAAAGTGCGAAAGGTTCTACAGGTGCTGGAGCTCCTGGAGGTAGACCTGGACCAAGAGGTGGCGGTGGTAATAGAAGAAAGAAAAAGTAATTCAGGGAATATCCCGTAAAAACTTGGTAAAATGTTACAGCCGAAAAGAACGAAGTTTAGAAAAGCTCAAAAAGGAAGAAACACAGGATTAGCTCACAGAGGTGGTCAAATTGCTTTCGGATCTTTTGGTCTTAAGTCGCTTGAGCCGGGATGGATCACATCTCGTCAAATAGAAGCGTCGCGTATTGCCGTTACACGTTATATGAAAAGGGAAGGTAAAGTTTGGATTCGAATTTTTCCAGACAAACCAGTTACCGCAAAACCAGCTGAGGTACGTATGGGTAAAGGTAAAGGAGCACCTAGTCACTGGGTAGCTGTTATCAAACCTGGACGCATTATGTTCGAAGCTGATGGTGTGCCTTACGAAACTGCTAAAGAAGCAATGCGTTTGGCCGCTCAAAAACTTCCCGTAAAATGTAAGTTTGTAGTTAGGAACGACTATGTTATTCCAACTAAATAATATTTGTTATGAAACAACAAGAAATCGTACAACTGTCAGTAGGTGATCTACAAGAGAGAATTGCAGATTCTAAAGAGCAATTGGTGAAACTTGAATTAACACATTCAGTTTCTCCACTAGAAAACCCTCTTCAAATCCGTAGCCTCAGAAAAACTGTAGCTCGCTTAAGTACTGAGTTGACTAAAAGAGAAAAACAGGCTTAGGCCTAGTAAATTAAATAAGCTTGATAATGGAGAAGCGTAATTTAAGAAAAGAGCGAATCGGTGTAGTTACCAGCAATAAAATGGAGAAATCTGTGGTTGTTGCGGTAGAAAGAAAAGTAAAACACCCAAAATATGGTAAGTTCGTAAAAAAAACTACTAAATTTGTCGCCCACGATGAAAAAAATGAATCAGGTATCGGTGATACTGTGAAGATCATGGAAACTCGTCCTTTGTCTAAGACAAAGAACTGGAGATTGGTAGAAATTTTAGAAAGAGCTAAATAGTTTGTAGTAATGATACAACAGGAATCAAGACTTGCAGTTGCAGATAACAGTGGAGCCAAAGAAGTACTTTGTATTCGTGTCCTTGGGGGTACGAAAAGAAGATATGCTTCGGTTGGTGACAAGATTGTTGTGGCTGTCAAGAGTGCAGTGCCCTCTGGGAACGTGAAAAAAGGAACCGTTGCTAAGGCCGTAGTAGTAAGAACGAAAAAGGAAGTACGTCGTCCAGATGGATCGTACATCCGTTTCGATGACAACGCCGTGGTTATTTTAAATCAAGCGGGAGAAATGCGTGGAACTAGGATCTTTGGTCCGGTTGCAAGAGAACTTCGTGAGAATAACTACATGAAGATTGTTTCACTTGCACCAGAGGTGCTCTAAAAAATGTAAACATCATGCAAAAGAAGTTACATATTAAAGTAGGAGACACTGTTCAGGTTATGAGTGGTGAATCAAAAGGTCAGGGCGGAAAAGTCCTTACTATTGATAGAAAAAAGAACCGTGCAATTATTGAAGGTGTAAACATGATTAAGAAACATGTTAAACCAAGTGCGGCTAACCCTCAAGGTGGTATCGTTGACCAAGAGGCAGGTGTTCATATTTCGAACATCATGCTTGTGGTAAGCGGACAACCTACGCGTATTGGTCGTCGTGAAGACGCAAATGGAAAGTTAGTACGTTATTCTAAAAAGACTGGGGAGGAGATTAAGTAATGAGTTACCAACCAAGACTTAAAGAAAAGTTTAATAGCGAGGTTATCGCTACGTTAACTGAAAAATTTGGGTACAAAACTGTAATGAGTGTACCTCAAATTAAGAAAATCGTGATTAGCCAAGGTATTGGAGATGCTGTAGGTGACAAGAAAATGATTGATTCTGCAATTAGTGACATTAGTCTTATCGCAGGTCAAAAAGCTGTCGCTACGATCTCTAAGAAGGATATCTCGAACTTTAAATTGAGAAAAGGAATGCCAATCGGAACTAAGGTTACTCTTCGTGGTGACCAAATGTACGAATTCCTTGATCGTTTAATTTCGGTTGCCCTTCCACGTACTCGTGACTTTAGAGGTGTGAATGCGAAAGGATTTGATGGACGTGGAAACTTTAACATGGGTGTTAAAGAACACATCATCTTCCCAGAAATTGACATCGATAAAGTGAGTCGTATCATGGGTATGGATATCACTTTTGTTACATCAGCAAATACGGATGAAGAAGCTAAAGCATTAATGGATGCATTTGGATTCCCATTCACAAAATAATTAGACGATGGCTAAAGAATCAATGAAAGCGCGTGAGCGCAAAAGAGAGAAGCTAGTAGCTAAGTTTGCTGCGAAACGTGCTGAGTTAAAAGCTGCAGGAGATTGGGACGCACTTCAAAAGTTGCCTGCCAATTCTTCAAAAGTAAGACTGCAC
>CAYUQU010000153.1:0-3853 GCA_964447015.1 uncultured Flavobacteriales bacterium | reverse complement strand
ACGCAGTAAGCAATATGGCGCACGAACATACTCAAGAGAAAGCGCCACATCGCCTACTGCCAAAACGTTATGGTGCATTATGAGGGATGGATGGTTTGCTTTTTCAATCGAATCGCAAAATATTCTTGCTTTTCAGTATTAGTAAATAAATTTTCAGATTATGGCAAATAAGGTAGAAATTACAGAAAAAATATTTAGAGACCTTTTGATTTCGAATCAAACGGGGTCGAAAGAAGGACAAAACGCATTAAAGGCATTACAAAAATTGCCTTCAGGGATAGACAAAGATGTGTTGAAACGCATATTTAGAAGTTTTAACAGCACATTTCTTTTTGCGTATGCAAATCATGTTCCCTATGAATATTTGGAAGAAATAAACGAAGTTGTAAATGAATGGATGCCAAAATATACAAGTGAGCGTATGAGGCTTCATGCGTTAGGTCATACGATCCAACAAATAAATTCAGCTAATGATTTTTATAAATACACTGAACTCAGCAATTTTTTCAGATACATTCAATCTTTTAGCTCAAAAATTTCAAATTCAAAAAAGTTTGATGCAGCTGATAAATACATGACTGATTGGGTATTAAAAGAAAGTGAACGTACTTTATTGACTGTAGATTATGCAGGTGCAGATCATAATACATTTGTACTGTTTATGTATTTTTTAGCAACAACCAACTCAAAGGAATGTGTAAATGTCATTAATTTTCAAGACAGAGAACCAAAAAAAATGGATCGATCTAGTAAATTGGAAGCGATGCTTTTATCCTTAGAAAAACTAAGAGAACTTGACAATGTAAAAGATGCGTACCTTCTAGCATGTGAAAAACTAGAGAAAAAGGCGAAGAAATAAGTTCTACTTGCTACTTGAATCATAGCAGTTAAAACATACAATTAACTAAAGGAATAATAAATGCAAAGTGATTTATTTGAATACATTTCCTTGTTTGAAAAACGGTTCAAAAAAACAAAAGTTTTGAACGAAGTGTTAGATGAAACAACTTATCAGTATTTACTAGAAAAACATGAAAATTATGCTAATTTCATCAAAAAGGAAGGATTTTGCAGTTATGAAAATGGATTGTTTTCTATTGTAAATCCGCTAACATACAAGCGAAAGTTGAATGAAAACAAAATTGAAAATAAATACAGTGGTGACGTTATTGTGAAAACTGGATTTGGAGATTTTATTTACAGCGATTTGCAAAATGGAACAAATAGCTTCTATCATTCATTTTTCGATGAAAGCTACAATTGTGGGTCTAAAGTTGGAGAAATTTTGATATCTGATTTACTCGATAATGAATTTCATAAAGAACAATTGAGAAAGAAATTATTTAGACAAGCGATTGAAAAATTTGGAATTTTGAAGCACTACCAAAACTTCAGTTTCCCTTTGGATTTTCCCAAGGAAAACCCAAAGGAATTGGAAAAGATAGAAAATGTATTGATTTATGATACAGAGGAATATCTAAAGTTATTGTCTTTAAAACACAACAAAAATAAGTTGAAATAATGAAAATTATAAAAACAATTGGCGGACAAATAAAAGTGAATCCAATGACTTGATAAAATAAAGACACCAAGCGTCAGCCGTAATACGGCAACTAAAAAGACAACGTAACACAAACAGAAAAATGAATAAAATTCTAACATTACTTTTTATCGGGTTGACAACTTTGACCTATGGACAAAACTCGAAAGGAGCGAATTTTGACATTGCGGACTTCAACAAGAAAATGGAAGTTGCAGAGTGGTTGTATGAATATGATATGATTGCGTGGAGAACTTCAGACAGCGTAATGACTCAAGCTAAAAAAGACTTGGAGAGATTAGGTAGTGATTGGTTTTGCTTTCAAAAAGAAGACGTGTGGCATGCTGTTTACGGAAAATATGAAAACAATCAATTTGACCTTGTATTTCATTTTAAAGTTGACAACAAAGGACATGTAAGTAAAACAACTGAAACGGTTGACACAACTTTACTCCATAGATATTCAAGAGCATTACAAACTGCAAGTGGACAGATTAAAGCATTAAAAGATACTGTTAGCTTGAGATTTAATCAGTATATAAAAGAGAATGACGACAAAACACTTTCAGTATGGATTTTACCAGCTTTCCAACCAAACAGTGTTGCAGTTTATGGTGGCGAATTTATTTACACCATTGACGAGACGGGAACAAAAGTACTTAAAGACGCCAGTTACTTTCAAAGTGAATTTCGTGGTTTTAAAGTTGACAACCCAAGAGAAATTTGGATAAACTATCGAGAGACCGAAAAACCAACATTGGGAGCAGTCTTTTTTGTTTGGTATTACAAATCATACTTTACAAAAATTGTAATTGACAACTCAAAAAGCATAAGCACAGTTGTAAAAGCTGACAACAGTTGGACTTGGATACACGCAGAGAAGAAACCAGAGAAAAAGAAGAAAAAGAAATGATGCGAAAGATAGTTGAACGTCAGTAATAACAAAATGAAGACGATATTACCCATATTGACAATAGTAATTACACTATTAATCTTTGCTTGTGGACAACAAAGCGAAAGGGGAAATGATTCAATTGTTTTAGTTAACTCGACAGAGACTGTAATAGCTGACTCGATAGAGACTGTTATAGATAAAAAAGAAGAAGAAAGATTAGAGAAACGCAAACAAATTGACGAACAAAACCGAATTGACAGCTTAAGGCTTGACGAAGTTCTAAAGGACGCACTTAAAATCGCGAAGCAAAATATTGGCAAGAACAAGTTTATTAAGAAATATGAAGTTTTTCCTGACAGTAACCCCGTGAGTGTTGAAATTAATTTGGACTATCACTTTTCAAAAACAAACCCTCATTTAATAATACGAAGAATAGAGCTAGGTGCCATTTATATTGACATCTATTCAAAGGGTGACACTAAATTTGAAAAAGTCATTTCTCACGAACAATGGTCGATGACTTATGTTAATGACACTATTAGAGATATTAACGGAGATGGATTAAAAGATTTCGTTGTAAATTGGTATGGTTCGGTTGGGTGTTGCTTAAAAGCATTTAGCAATGTTTACCTTTTAAGGCAAGATAAAAAATCATTTTCAAACAATTTTGAATTTATCAATCCGACTTTCTCACCAAAAGAGCATGTAATAAGGGGTGTTTGTTATGGCCATCCAGGGGAAACTGAAATGTATAAATACAAGTGGAATGGAGAGCAATTAGACACTTTGGAATATGTGTGGTATGAGAAAAACAAAGAAGGAATTAAAACAGGTAAGATTATAATATCAACTGATGAACCTTATGTCGAAAGGTCCGAAGTAATCAAGATTTTAAATTCAGTACCAATCGAATATAGGAAAATTAAAGGCTATGACTGGTTCGTGGGTGACCTGTAAAGCGGTAAAGGAGAAATTATTGACATGAGGCAATTAAGCTCAGGCACCTATTTCTTCAACGTCACTTCAAACTCAAATTATCGAACTTATTCGATAGTGAAGCTTTGATTTAGGTGTTTTTTTAATTTGCATTGTGAGATGTGGGATTTTGATATATTTGAAGGGGTAAGTTGCACTATAAAGTGTGTGTGTGTGTACAACGTATGGCGGTTGTATAAGTACCCTTTGGTGTATATATAAACGAGTTAGCAACAATGAGAATTACAATAATCATAATTTTAAACTATTTTAATCCTTTTTTTGGAATCGGACAAGACATATGCTCGGATATGAGCTACGGTATTGGAGTTATTACTTTTAACAAAGATTCAATTTCAGAGAAGACGTCAATTCAGTTTTCAAATGATGATTTTACTTTTGGAGACGTATTTTATCTAAAAGGTAATCTCCCCGATACTGTT
>CAYUQU010000152.1:0-3995 GCA_964447015.1 uncultured Flavobacteriales bacterium | reverse complement strand
CCACCATCCGCTTTCTCCATCGGAACTGCGATTTCGACAGTTGGCGTAGTAGATAGCCCTAAATCAACCACATCAATACCTAAACCCACGAGAGTAGAAGAAACCAAGTCAGAAACCATTTTACCAGACAATCGCGCATCGCGTCCGATTACCACTTTACATTTTCCACCTTTGGCGCGTTTTAACCATGTGCCGTATGCAGCAGCAAATTTCACTGCATCAACAGGTGTGAGATTTTCACCACACTTGCCGCCAATAGTCCCTCTAATCCCTGATATAGATTTAATTAAAGTCATTGAAAAGAATTTTAACGTGTTAGAACGAACGCGATAGGCTAATCATTTTCAGACATGCAATCGCACATTCAATTCCCTTGTTACCGTGCTTACCACCTGAGCGATCCACAGCTTGTTGCATTGTATTGTCTGTTAACAAACAATAGATGGCAGGTTTATTATATTTTAGCCCCACATTCATGATTCCGTGAGTTGTACCATCGCATACAAAATCAAAATGCTTTGTTTCACCTTGAATGACTGAACCAATAGCAATGACACCATCTACGAACGAATTTTCGAACATAAATTGTACCCCTAAAGGTAGTTCAAATGCACCTGGGACAAACTTTATGATAATCTGTTCCTCTGGCACACCATTCTCAAGTAGCGCTTCTCTAGCACCTTTTAAAAGATTAAATGTAACCACCTCGTTCCACTCAGAAACAACAATGCCGACTTTGAAATCGGCACCGCTTGGAACATCATCTTTATTATACTCAGATAAATTTTTAAATTCTGTAGCCATTATTCTTTATTTGAAGAACGCGCAATATATTTTTCAATATTGTTCGTTTTTGCATAATCAAAATAGTCTTTTTCGATTTGAGTATATAGTTCTGTCGCTTTCTTGAAATCTTTCAGCTCAAGTTCGTAAACTAGTGCCGCTTTTTTAAGATAAGCTGGTGTTGTCATTTCATTTGGTTGACGTTTTGCAGCTTCTTCATAAAGTTTTACTGCTTTGTCATAATTTCCAAGTTCTGACTGACAATCACCTTGAAGACCAATAACCATAGTACCAACATACACATCTTCAATGTCAGCTTGCTCTAAGTATTTCAACGCATCTTGAAATTCACCTTTATCCATTAGAGATCTACCTGCAAGGTAACTTGAGATTTCACCACCAATTTTTCCATCATATTTATTAGCTAACGACTCAAGTCCGCTTAAAGCGAGGTCTAGAGAATCATTTTCCAACAGTATAAGTTCTTCCCAATACACCGTTTTCGACTTTTCATTGTTCGGAATGAAGACAAGATTGTAATATACAACGTACCCTAAAACCAATACAACTACAGCAATTACAGCGATTGCGATCATTTTGAATTTCTTGTTCGACTTAAGTCCTTCAATCAATTCTTTTGCGTTTCCTAGATTATCTGACATTTTCACTTTTTATTTAGCATTGCAAAAATAATTTTTTTTTCAATCTAATCGCACGGAATTATCAATAGTTTTAAGTTGATAAACTTTTATAGTGTTCTTTTGGGTGATTATTTCCGTATGCCGAACAATTCAGTTAACTTTGTTTCCATTAAAATATCATGCAAATAAAGCAACTTCATATTGTTCAGTTTAAGAATTACCAAGAGACGGAAATTGATTTCTTTTCGGGGGTGAATTGCTTTGTTGGACCTAATGGAAGTGGCAAGACAAATATCCTGGATGCGATTCATTATTTGAGTATGTGTCGTTCGTATTTAAATCCTATTGACAGCCAAAATATACAATTTGACCAACCGTTTTTTATGCTTCAATCTCTTTGGGAGAAAGACGAGCAGGAGATTGATCTTTATTGTGGAGTGAAAAAGGGGCAGAAGAAAATCTTTAAGAAAAACAAGGCGGAATACGAGAAGTTAGCTGAGCATATTGGCTTGTTTCCCACCGTTATGATTTCACCTTACGACCGGAATTTAATAAGCGAAGGAAGCGAGTTTCGACGCAAGTGGATGGACGGAATTATCAGTCAATTTGACCGCCACTACCTCGATGATTTAATTCGATACAATCGGGTATTGGATCAGCGAAATGCATTGTTGAAAAATAATTTGAAAAACGGTTTTTTTGACCGCGAGTCGATAGAAGTGTGGGATGAGCAATTAGTTGAGATTGGAAGACGTATTTCGGAAAAACGACAGCAATTTCTTTTGGAATTTATCCCCATTTTTCAGCTATTCTACACAGAACTAGGTGCTGAGAAAGAAAAAGTGGAGTTGACTTACAAATCTCAACTCATGGAAGGCGACTTTCAAACGCTTTTAATTCAATCTCATGATAAAGACCGTTATGTTGGGTATACGAGCGTTGGAATTCACAAAGACGACTTGATTTTTGGGCTCAATGGATATCCGATAAAGAAATTCGGCTCGCAAGGGCAGCAAAAGTCGTATTTAATTGCGATGAGATTGGCACAATATGATTGGTTGAAGAAACATTTAAATCAAAATCCCATCTTGCTTCTCGACGATATTTTTGATAAATTAGATAATGTTAGAGTGGGGAAGTTGATGCAGATGGTATCGAACCATTCTTTCGGACAGGTTTTAGTGACAGACACAGATGAAAGTCGCGTGAAGCAAATTTTTGATGGAATAGGCGAGCCTTTCCGTTTGTTTAGAGTAGAATCAGGTAAAATTGCACACATTGAGTTACAAGAAGCGACAAGGTAATGAAACGACGCTTGGTGAAGCAATCGACCGCCTCATCAAAGCGTATCGTCTTGACGACAAGATGTCCGAACTCGACATTCTTACCGCCTGGGAAGAAATGATGGGTAAAGCCGTGGCTATGCGGACAACGGATTTGTATATCAAAAATCACATTTTACATGTAAAGCTCAATTCTTCCGTCATGCGCGAGGAATTGTTGGCTGGAAAACAAGTGATTATTCATCGGATTAATGAAAAAGCGGGGCGACCTTATATTGTGGATGTGTGGTTCGGGTAATAAACAGTTTGAGTGTGAGTATGAAGTAATGAGGTAAAGAAGAAATAAATCACTTTTTTTCAAGTCAAACAATATTCCAAAACTTATGTCGTTATGATGGTACCGATTAACAATAAAAGTATTGCCTATGAATAAAGCATACACAAAACAAGCTGCTCCTCGGGAACGGGAGTTAAAAGAAGGCCCAAAACGTTCTTCAATAGATTTGATTTTAGCTTTTTCAAAGTCACTTGAAGTCAAGAAAACTACTCAGTCAAATGCATTTTTTCTTAATTTGAATTGATTGAGTTTAACCAAATTAAAAGACCATTGTTCGAAAGGATAATGGTCTTTTTGTTTTGGGGAGGATAGTCGAGTAGATCAAACTTCAACGTACTTATAATATGTAATAAAAAAAGCTACCTCAATTGAGATAGCTTTTTAACAATGAATTCAAATTAAACTACTTTTTAGTTTTCTTCGATTTTTTACCTTTTTCGATATCAATTTTCAGTTCAGTAGCTTCTTCATTGAGGTCAATTTTAATTGTATCCCCTTCTTGAAGGTTCGCTTTGATGATTTCTTCTGCCAATGGATCTTCGATGTGTTTTTGGATAGCACGTTTTAATGGACGCGCACCAAATTTCTCGTCATATCCTTTGTCAACGATGAAGTCTTTCGCTTTTTCAGTCATTTCAATGTTATAACCTAAGTTATTGATACGACCGTAAAGCTTGTTCAATTCAAGATCAATGATTTTGTGAATATCATCACGCTTCAATGATTTGAACAGAATCATATCGTCAACACGGTTAAGGAATTCAGGAGCGAAAGCCTTTCTGAGCGCATTTTGTACTACAGATTTCTGTAAATCCTCTTCCTGATCCGATTTTGCTTTTGTACCAAATCCTACACCTGTACCAAAGTCTTGCAACTGTCTAGCTCCAATATTTGATATCATGATAAGAATCGTGTTCTTAAAGTCTACTTTGCGTCCTAAACCGTCTGTCA
>CAYUQU010000151.1:0-4056 GCA_964447015.1 uncultured Flavobacteriales bacterium | reverse complement strand
GCGGCATTGCGTGAGCGTTTAGAGAATTTCTTAAAAGCAGCACAACGCAAAGCAGGATACGAACAAGTAATCACTCCACATATCGGAAGTAAAGAGCTTTATGTTTGTTCTGGACACTATGCAAAATATGGAGCAGATTCATTCCAACCAATCAAAACACCTGACTTGAGTGAGGAGTTTTTGTTGAAACCAATGAACTGTCCTCACCACTGTGAGATTTTCAAATCGCAGCCAAGGTCGTACAAAGATTTACCTGTTCGTTTTGCTGAATTCGGAACGGTATATCGCTATGAGCAAAGTGGAGAGCTTCACGGCTTAACTCGTGTACGCGGATTTACGCAAGATGATGCACACATTTTCTGTATGCAAGACCAGGTGAAAGACGAATTCAAAAAAGTAATCGACTTAGTTCTGTACATTTTCAAGACCTTGGATTTCCAGAATTTCAAAGCACAAATTTCGCTTAGAGATCCTGAAAAACCAGAGAAATATATTGGAAGTGACGAGAATTGGGAGAAAGCTGAAAGAGCAATTATCGAAGCAGCAGAAGAAAAAGGACTTGACACATTTATCGAATACGGTGAGGCAGCATTCTACGGGCCTAAACTCGACTTTATGGTGCAAGATGCATTGGGTCGCGAATGGCAATTAGGAACTATCCAAGTAGATTACAATTTACCGGAGCGTTTTGAATTGGAATATACAGGTAGTGACAACGAAAAACACCGTCCTGTAATGATTCACCGAGCGCCTTTTGGTTCGATGGAACGATTCATCGCTGTTTTACTGGAACATTGCGCAGGAGATTTCCCTCTTTGGCTTGCTACAGAACAATTTTCGATTCTCCCGATTAGTGAGAAATTTAATGATTATGCAGAAAAAGTTTCAGATGTCCTGAAAAATTCCGATATTCGCGGTTTTGTTGACAATCGTAATGAAAAGATTGGCAAGAAAATACGAGAAGCAGAGTTGAATAAAGTCCCTTTTATGCTGATTGTTGGAGAACAAGAAGCTGAATCCGGAAAAATCGCTGTGCGCCGAAGAGGTGAAGGTGATTTGGGATTAATGGAGATTGACAACTTTATTGAAATTTTAAATAACGCAGTAAAATTAGAACTGGAAAAAAAATAAGTTAACGTATATACTTTTAATGAGAAAAGGACCAAAAAAAAGCTTCCAACCAAGACAACAGGAAGAACAACATCGCATCAACAACAAAATAACCGCACGTGAAGTACGTGTAATTGCCGAAGGAATGGAACCGGCTGTTATGTCAACATCAGATGCGTTAAAATTAGCTGAAGAGCAGGATTTGGATTTGGTAGAGATCTCTCCAAAGGCCGTTCCTCCGGTTTGTAAAGTCTTGGATTATCGCAAATTTCTTTATGATCAAAAGAAGAAAACAAAGGAATTAAAAGCGAAACAATTAAAAGTCGTTATCAAAGAGGTACGTTTTGGTCCGAATACAGACGACCATGATTTTAATTTTAAGTTGAATCATGCAAGAAAGTTTTTGGAAGAAGGAAATAAAGTGAAAGCTTTCGTTTTCTTTAGAGGACGTACAATTGTATTTAAAGAGCGTGGGGAAATTCTCCTTCTTAAGTTTGCTCAGGAACTCGAAGATGTAGGAATCTTGGAGCAAATGCCAAAATTGGAAGGAAAAAGAATGACCATCATGATTAACTCTAAGAAAAAGTAGATAGAAAAAAGTTGATATAGAGGTTCACTTCAAAACAAAGAGAAAGATGCCAAAAATGAAAACAAAATCCAGTGCTAAGAAGAGATTCACAGTAACTGGTAGTGGAAAAATCAAGAGAAAACACGCTTTCAAAAGCCACATTCTTACGAAAAAATCCACTAAGCAAAAAAGACGCTTGACTCAAGCCGGACTTGTTCATAAATCTGACGAGTCGAACATCAGAGTTCAATTGTTAATGTAATTTTCCTCATGGTGAGGAGGTTAAATGTTTAAACCCGAGAGCGAGTAACTAAGTTTGTTGAAACAATACAACACTTCCTGTCAAAAAACAAAAAAATATGCCAAGATCAGTAAATCATGTAGCGTCAAGAGCTCGCCGTAAGAAGGTGATGAAGCTTTCGAAAGGCTATTATGGACGTAGAAAAAATGTGTGGACCGTAGCAAAAAATGCGGTTGAAAAAGGTCTACTTTATGCTTACTCAGGTAGAAAGCAAAAGAAAAGAAATTTCCGTTCTCTTTGGATTATGCGTATTAACGCTGCAGCTAGAACGCACGGAATGTCTTATTCTGAATTCATGGGTAAAGTGAAATCGAATAATGTTGAATTGAACCGTAAGGCTCTTGCAGACTTAGCGATGAATCACCCTGATGCATTCGCGGCAGTTGTAAACGCTGTTAAGAAGTAATAACAACGAAATTTATCTCTATATCACAAAAAAAATCCTGGGTTCGCTCGGGATTTTTTTTATAAATATCTTCTCCACCACTCAAACCTCATTCCCCATATCAAATTTCCATAGAACAGACCAGTCTAATAACCTCACTCAATCTCCTAATTTTATATTTGGTAGTTTTCCCTTTTTTTATTAAATTACTATGATAATCAACATAATAACTACTACAAAACAGAAATAAACAGCCCTTCTGGTGGGAATCTCTTCGGAACGAAATACAATTCCCTTATCTATTGTTATTGATAGTGATGGATTAAGTGAAACATAGACGAATTATTTTACTAATTGGCTGAATGATATTCCAAGAGCTATTGAGACTCTGTAAAGAGTAATAAAACTAACATTTACTTCTCCTTTTTCTATCCTTCTAATATGTCTTCCATCAGTTTGAATTTCAAATGCTAGTTGTGCCTGACTCATTTTTTGATTGAGTCTCTCCTTTCGGATAATATCTCCAATGGATACAAGCATTGTATGTTCATTCTCTGTAAGCACATACAAATTAATAAATAGAAAAGTTTGATTTAAGGGATTAAATGTCCTATATTTATCATCATTAACACTAAAAGAAACTACTACAAAACAGAAATACCAACTTACTACCCTGTATCTTCGTCTATCAGATAGATGAAACTACACGCCTTGTCCAATAGGCTTAGTATATTGGAAAAAATAATTAATTTTAGCAGGCTTAGTTAAAACTCAGCCTATTTGTTAAATTCTCATTAATTGAGTGAATCGCTTTTTTTTACATATCTTTTTAACTCTAATAGCTTCAATACCCGTTGTACAAGCTCAAAACCTTGTGTATAATGGAAGTTTTGAGGAATATTCGGAATGTCCGCAAGGAAATGAATTGAACAATGGGCAGTTTGAGAGAGCCATAGGTTGGTTTAGACCGACGTTCGGAACCCCAGATTATTTTCATCGTTGTAATTACGATATCAATTTTTTTCATACGGTTGGTGTTCCTGAAAATTTTTGGGGCTATCAGGAAGCCTTTCATGGGAATGCGTACGTGGGATTTGTGCCGATAGCTTGGAATAATGATGGAAGTTTTAATGGGAGTGAATATATTAGAAATAAATTAATTACGCCATTAAATCCTTGTACAATCTATCACTTTCGTATGCATGTGTCACTAGCCAATTTATCTACTCACGGCATTGCACAAATTGGAGTTTGGTACACCACTGATAACATAATATTTTCTGATGAAATTCCAATAATTGCAGACCCTCAGATTTTCTTTCAAGGTGAACCTATAGTAGATACTAATGTATGGACACTATTTGAAGGAATTTTTGTAGCCAAAGGATTTGAGGAATACCTTACTATAGGGTACTTTCGGGATAATGTAGCAAACGACACCATCTTCATTCAGGATAACCAATTCTTCAATGCACCCTATTACTATGTTGACAGTGTTTCTTTAATAGAAATAGGTACTGTTTCAGAAGAAATCTGCGAAGCAGGAGAAATTCTATTTCCTAATATAATCACAACCAACAACGATGGTCAAAATGATTACTTAGATGCTTCATCTTATTTTGTTATCACTGATGAAATTACTATCATGAACAGGTGGGGCAATGTGGTTACTGTTTTGACTCAGGAGAATCC
>CAYUQU010000150.1:0-4061 GCA_964447015.1 uncultured Flavobacteriales bacterium | reverse complement strand
TTTGACTCGGTAACACTTTACGGAAATGATCCTGCAATTCGCCCTGATATTTACGGTAAAATTGGAAATTCAGGAGTATCGATCTGCTGTTTGGATGATGCGAAGAAATTGTATTCAGGTTTCCACTTGTCAGACCCGAAAACATCCGTGTCGATGACGATTAACGGTCCAGCGCCAATGTTGCTAGGCTTTTTCATGAATGCTGCCATCGATCAGGAGTGTGAAAAATACATCAAAGCAAATGGTTTAGAAAAAGAAGTTGAGGCGAAAATTGCCGCTATCTATAAAGAGAAAGGTGTTAAACGACCTTCTTATCAAGGAAAATTACCAGAAGGAAACGACGGACTTGGATTGATGTTGCTTGGTGTTACAGGAGATCAAGTTCTCCCTGCCGATGTCTACGCTAAAATCAAAACAGAAACCTTGAAACAAGTTCGTGGAACGGTTCAGGCGGACATTTTGAAAGAAGATCAAGCGCAAAACACGTGTATTTTCTCTACAGAATTCGCTCTTCGCCTTATGGGTGACGTTCAGGAGTACTTTATAGACAACGCTGTACGCAATTTCTATTCGGTTTCTATTTCAGGTTACCACATTGCAGAAGCTGGAGCGAACCCAATTACCCAATTGGCTCTAACTTTGGCAAACGGATTTACGTATGTGGAGTATTACTTAAGTCGCGGAATGAATATCAACGACTTTGGACCAAACTTATCGTTCTTCTTCTCAAACGGAATTGACCCAGAATATGCAGTGATTGGACGTGTTGCACGTCGAATTTGGGCTAAAGCATTGGCTAAGAAATACGGAGCAAATTCACGAGCACAGATGTTGAAATACCACATCCAAACTTCTGGACGTTCACTTCACGCACAAGAAATTGACTTTAACGACATTCGCACTACATTGCAAGCGTTGTATGCGATTTACGACAACTGTAATTCACTTCACACCAATGCATACGATGAAGCTATCACCACACCTACAGAAGAATCTGTACGTCGTGCAATGGCAATTCAGTTGATTATCAACCGCGAACTTGGTTTAGCGAAAAATGAAAACCCACTTCAAGGTTCATTTATCATTGAAGAATTGACTGATTTGGTTGAAGAAGCGGTATTGACAGAGTTTGACAGAATTACAGAGCGTGGTGGAGTACTTGGTGCGATGGAGACCATGTATCAACGTTCTAAAATTCAGGAAGAATCATTGTATTACGAGACCTTGAAGCACACAGGAGAGTTCCCAATCATCGGAGTAAACACTTTCTTGAGTTCAAAAGGTTCGCCAACAGTGATGCCAAAAGAGGTAATTCGGGCAACTGAAGAAGAAAAACAATATCAAATCAGCATGTTGGAAGATTTGCACAAGCGAAATGCAGATAAAATTGAACTATTGTTGAATAATGTACAAGAAGCTGCCATCGCTAACCGCAACATGTTTGCCGAATTGATGGAAGTAACAAAATATTGTTCTTTGGGTCAAATCACCAATGCGTTATTTGAAGTAGGAGGACAGTATCGCCGAAATATGTAAATTGGAACAATTGTTGAGACTTTAGACTCGGCAATTATTATGGTCTTGAGTCTTATATATAACACTTTTGTAGAAATCGAAGTGTGTATTTTTGAAACACATAGACACATAGAAGGAAACCTATTGTGCCTATGTGTTTAAAAAACTGAGATGTAATAAGCTCACTGAGAAGTAATTTTCACCAATAAGAGTAGAACGTCTCTTTGCTGATTAATAAGTCTTGAATCTAAAATTGAAATAATGAAAACAATAGCATTCATACTCATGCTCGCAGGTTTGACAATGAGTTCAGCATGTGGGAATAAGAAGAAAACCGAAAATAAGGAGGAAGTAGTGGAAGTAAATAATAACGATTCTGAGCAAAAACCTTCTTCGCAAATCACTGCTCGTTTAGCTGATATGAATCAGGAATTCAAAAGCGATAATTTCACTATTCTCGATGTGCACATTGACGGAAACTTAATGCACTTGACTGTAGGATACAGCGGTGGTTGTGGTGAACATAAGTTTGACGTTGTGGGTTCTGAGATGATCATGAAATCGTTGCCTCCTCAGCGACCTGTTTTGATTCTTCACGATGCGGGTGGTGATAAATGCAGAGCTTTAATCACAGAACAATTAACGGTAGATATTTCAGCATTTGCTTATCAACAAGAAGAAGGCAGTGAGATTATGCTTGTGATGGAAGGGCGAGAGAAAATTTCGTACAAATATTCAGCAGAGTAACCTATCGATTGAGCTGTTTTTTACTCTTCATCTCTCAATAAATCAGGTCTGCGTGCCTGCGTCCTAGCCATTGCTTGTTCGTGGCGCCAAGCGTCAATTTTCTTTAAATCACCTGACAACAAAATTTCGGGAACTTTCCATCCTCTGAATTCTGCTGGGCGAGTGTACACAGGTGGAGATAAAAGATTGTCTTGAAAACTGTCAGAGAGGGCAGAGGTCTCATCGTTCAATACTCCGGGAAGTAAACGCACGATACTGTCAGTTAGCACAGCTGCTGCCAGTTCACCACCAGAAAGCACGTACGAGCCGATTGAAATTTCACGTGTAATGTAATGTTCGCGAATTCTTTCGTCAATTCCCTTGTAGTGGCCGCAGAGAATCAGAAGATTTCCCATCATGGAAAGTTCGTTCGAAATTCCTTGCTCCAACAACACGCCATCAGGAGTCATGAAAATGATTTCGTCGTATTCTCTTTCGGCTTTCAGCGCATCGATACACAGTGCTATAGGTTCACACGACATCACCATTCCTGCTCCACCACCATATTGGTAGTCGTCGACATTTTTTTGCTTAGAAGTAGAATAATCACGAAGATTGTGCACGTGAATTTCGGCAAGTCCCTTTTCTTGAGCACGTTTCATAATTGAATCGCTGAACGGGCCTTCCAATAATTTAGGCAAAATCGTGATTATATCTATTCTCATGATATTTTGTGAGCGAAATCGATAATTTGCTGAGCTAGAGCATCTGCTTTTCCAGCTGTTTCGCTCTCTGAATAAATTCGAATTATCGGTTCTGTATTACTTTTACGCAAATGAACCCATTCTTTATCGATGTAAATCTTTACGCCGTCTCGTGTATCAATTTCGTATTGCGAGTAAGCCTTTTTCAATTCTTCTAACAACGCGTCCACATCCGTTTCTGGCGTAAGTTCGATTTTGTTTTTCGAAATCACATAGTTTGGAAAAGAGTCACGCAAATCTTTACACGATTTCCCTGATTTTGCCAACGAAGTCAAAAACAAGGCTATTCCAACTAGTGCATCACGACCGTAGTGAGAAGCAGGGTAGATCACTCCACCATTTCCTTCACCACCAATCACTGCATTCTCGGCTTTCATCGTCTCAACCACATTCACTTCACCCACTGCAGAAGCAAAATACTGTCCTCCACGTTTCTCCGTCACATCGCGAAGTGCGCGAGTAGAAGAAAGATTTGAAACCGTATTCCCTGGAGTATTTTGTAGTACATAATCAGCTACTGCGACAAGTGTATATTCTTCACCAAACATGCTTCCGTCTTCATTCACAATCGCCAGACGATCTACGTCAGGGTCAACGACAAATCCGACGTGAGCTCCAGTTTCCCGAACTTTAGCTGCAATTTCTGTAAGATTTTCAGGTAAAGGTTCCGGATTATGTGGAAAATGACCAGTAGGATCACAGTACAATTCAACGATTTGATTCACACCAAGTGCTTTTAATAAAGCAGGAATGAAAATTCCACCCGTAGAATTAACCGCATCAACAACCACTTTAAAGTTTGCAGCTTTTATCGCGTTTACATCTACCAATTTCAAGTCGAGAACTGATTGAATGTGCTTGTCGAGGTAAGAATTGTCTTCCACAACTTTTCCAAGATCATCAACTTCTACAAAATCAAAATCTTCTTGTTCGGCGATTAGTAGAATTGTTTCACCTTCTTTACCCGAGATGAATTCTCCTTTAGCATTCAAAAGTTTCAGTGCATTCCATTCTTTTGGATTGTGACTTGCCGTAATTACGATTCCGCCATGTGCT
>CAYUQU010000149.1:0-4150 GCA_964447015.1 uncultured Flavobacteriales bacterium | reverse complement strand
CGTAGGCTCAAAATAAGCTGAGGTTGTTTTTGTAATTTGATTTTTTAATTCGTCAAGGTGGTAACCTATTGCAAGCTTAGCCGCAATTTTCGCAATTGGATAACCTGTTGCTTTAGAAGCTAAAGCAGATGATCTAGATACACGTGGGTTAATTTCAATTGCGATAATTTCTTCTTTTTCATCTGGAGAAACGGAGAACTGTACATTACAACCTCCAGCAAAATTTCCGATAGCACGCATCATCTTGATTGCCATGTCGCGCATTCTTTGGAAAGTCGTATCTGAAAGTGTCATTGCAGGAGCAACTGTAATCGAGTCACCTGTATGCACACCCATAGGGTCAAAGTTCTCAATTGAACAGATAATTACGACATTATCATTTGAATCGCGCAACAATTCTAATTCATATTCTTTCCATCCAATTACTGCTTTATCAATAAGGACTTCGTGAATAGGAGAAGTATGTAAGCCTATTGTCAACGCTGCATCAAAGTCTTCCTTATTGTAAACTACTGCTCCTCCACTACCACCAAGAGTAAAAGAAGGACGAATTACCAACGGAATACCAAGTTCCTGCATCACTTCTTTTCCTTCAAGAAAAGAGCGAACAGTTTTAGAGGGCGCACTTCCTACACCAATTTCTTCCATCAGTGCACGGAACTTTTCTCTGTCTTCAGTAATATTAATCGCTTCAATATCTACACCAATAATTTTCACCCCAAATTCTTCCCATATTCCGAGTTCATCACACTTAATACATAAATTGAGTGCTGTTTGGCCTCCCATAGTTGGAAGAACCGCATCAATTTTATGGTTTTCGAGAATTGTGCGAATACTTTCTGGCTCTAGAGGTTGTAAATAAACATTATCTGCAACAACCTTGTCTGTCATGATAGTTGCGGGGTTCGAATTGATTAAAGTTACTTCAATCCCTTCTTCGCGCAACGATCTTGATGCTTGGGAACCCGCATAATCAAACTCACATGCTTGTCCGATGACGATTGGTCCACTTCCGATGATGAGGACTGACTTAATACTATTATCTCTTGGCATAAATAAAGAATCGTTTAACGTGTTTAAATAAAGAACAGCGTAAATCGAGCGCAAATTTAAGTAGAAAAAATGGAAAGAGAATGAGAATTTATAAACAATCAGAAAAAGACTACAAGATTAGCAGATTGGATAACGTGGTTATGAATTTGAGATTGTAAGTATTGAGTCTTCCAGTCCAAAAAAAGAACTTATATTTGTTGAAAATTCTACGCAATGGAAACGCTCGTATTGAATACAACACGGTTAGAACAAAAGATTACTCGAATCGCACACGAAATTGTCGAGAACACTTTCGAGGTTGAACACATTTTCATTGCAGGAATTAGTGGTAACGGTGTAATTTTGGCTGAAAAACTAGTTGAATTGATTCGTACTTTATCTGATCAGCAATTACATCTATTTAACATCACTGTAGAAAAAGACGCACCTTTGAGTAAATCCATTGAAATTTCGATCGATACAGATTCACTGAAAGATGCTACAATCATTTTGGTTGACGATGTGATTAATTCAGGAAGAACAATGCAATACGCCTTGATGAAAATCCTCGAAAGTCCTGTGAAGTCTGTGAAAACAGTTGCTTTAGTTGATAGAAAACACCGAAGATATCCTATAAAAGCAGACTTTGTTGGATTAACACTTTCTACAACTTTAAAAGAACGAGTTGAAGTTACTTTTGGGGATGAGTCTGTAGCTTATTTGGTGTAATCTACTATCAAGTCTCTCACTATATTTGCACGTTGGTCACTTGGGCATACAACAATATGTGCTTGCGAATAAATCGGTTCTCTTTCTGACAGCAGTTTCGTTATAAACTCTTCTATTTCTTCAGGAGTTTTATTTTTCAGTAAAGGTCGTTCCGTTTTTGCATTTCTGAGACGTTGCGCCAACTGACGTGGAGGGTGTTTTAAATAAACAACCAAACCCTTTTTCTTCATTACATCCATGTTATTCTCAAAACACGGCATCCCCCCTCCTGTACTAATCAAATTGAAATCAGTATTTGAAAGATTATTCAGCCAATCGTGCTCCAATTTTCGATAATAACTTTCTCCATGAGTAGCAAAGATTTGCAACACAGGCATATTCTCCATGTTTTCGATTTCTTTGTCAGAATCGAGAAAATTGAGATTCATTTTTTTTGCTAATTGTTTTCCTAAAGAGGTTTTTCCTGCCCCCATGAATCCTATCAAAAAAATATGAATATTTGTCATGAGGGCAAAAATAGGACTTTTATCTGATTAATGTTACGTGACCGACCTTCTCGACACGTCTTGCATTTTCGAGTTCTCCTACAGCAATTTTCCAAATGTACACTCCATCTTCCACAATATTTCCTCCATAAGTACCATTCCAACCTACATCTATATCATGAGATTCAAAAATAACCTCGCCCCAACGATTGAACATCAATAATGTATAATCATACGGGTCATACCCTGAGTAGAATACAGGTTTAAACACTTCATTGGGACCATCATTATTTGGTGTAAATGCATTTGGCACGTAAAATATCAACTCATTAATAACATTAAACGGCATAGTAATAGAGTCAATACATCCATATTCAGATGTTGCAATCAATGTTACATTATACAATCCTGGTCCATTATCAGGGAAAATATGCTGAACACTTTCCAAATATGAATTAGGCGTTCCATCTCCAAAAATCCATTCATAAGAAACCGCTCCGCTTGACAAATTATTAAAATAAGTCGAAGGAGTGATAAACGAAGGATCAGTAGGTGTTGCACTGAAATTGGGATTTGGCAATGGGTCTGTACAAATATAATTCTGCATGAATTGAGTATTGACACAACCAAACGGACTTGTAATAGTTACCTCTGCATTAATACATCCTAACCAATTCGCTGTAAACGGATCAGGAGAACAAGATGATGCGGCCATTCCGTTTGAAAAAGTCCAACTAACCGTATTTGCGGGATCTGTCACACAACTGATGTTTACCTCATCTCCCAAACAAACACGATAAGGTGTAGCTGGTGTGAAAGTAGGAATTGGATGACCATCTAACACAATATCATCAGAAACCTGACAACCATTTGCATCAAAGATAGTTACAACATAATTGCCTACTCCTAAATTTGAAAGTGTTGATCCATCATTGTCTGGAAAACTTTCCCAAACCAAAGTGTACGTTGGAGTTCCTCCTCCAAACACCACTTCAATTGTACCATCTTCGCTATTTACACAACTTACTGGCATTCCAAAATAATCTGTTAGTGCATCTAAATCTGCAAAAATAGGTCCTGGTTCATCTAATGTTACTGTGGATGTTGTTTGACAACCATTAACGTCTGTAATTGTAACATCGTAAGTTCCCGAACCAATACCACTTATCGTTTGATTAGCTCCTACAACTTGTCCTAGGGAGTTTGTCCACGAATAAGTATATCCTGGCGTACCACCTGTATTACCAGATGTTGCTGCACCGTCAGTTTCATTATGACAACTTATATCCTGACCATTATAGTCTGATGTAACTGCCGCATTTGAGGTTAAAATTTCTGGTTCTGTAACCGTAACATCATCTGTAAATTGACATCCATTTGCATCAGTAAGTACAACTGTATATATACCTGCTCCAACATTCAATAAGTCTTGAGTTGTACCTACGATAGTGGCAAATTCATCTGTCCATTCAAAATCATATGGAGCAACTCCACCATTAAAAGTAACTTCAATTGTGGCATCAGTAGCACCAAAACACGAAACATCTTGACCATTATAGTTTGATGTTATTTGAGGGTCTACATCAATTGGATCTGGTGTATTTATATCAATTGTCTCAACGGCTACACATCCATTCTGATCAGTAATCGTAACGGTATAAGTCCCCACTGATAAATTATTTGCATTTGGCAAATTACTGATTACAACCATTGCCGCATTCGTCCACGAGTAGATATAACCTGGTGAGCCACCTCCTGCTGTTGCAAACACAGAACCATCTGAAGCTCCAGCACAACTGATGTCCGAACCATTGTAATCACTAGTTACAGTTGGAGTTACTGTAAGAATTGGTGGTTCAGTCAAGGTGATTGATGTTGCAATTGTACACCCATTTGCATCTGTT
>CAYUQU010000148.1:0-4170 GCA_964447015.1 uncultured Flavobacteriales bacterium | reverse complement strand
AACGTGCTGAGTTAAAAGCTGCAGGAGATTGGGACGCACTTCAAAAGTTGCCTGTTAATTCTTCAAAAGTAAGACTGCACAATCGTTGTAAGCTTACCGGACGTCCTCGTGGATACATGAGACAATTCGGTCTTTCAAGGGTAACGTTCAGAGAAATGGCTTTGAATGGGAAAATCCCTGGAGTTAAGAAATCAAGTTGGTAATTCAATAAATAGGAAGATTATGTATAATGATCCTATAGCAGATTATCTAACACGCATTCGTAATGCGGTTAGAGCAAATCATAAGGTAGTTGAGATCCCAGGGTCGAATATGAAAAGAGAAATGACTAAAATTCTTTTCGATAAAGGGTATATCGATAACTATCGTTTTGAAGAGGATGATAAGCAAGGTACGATTAAGATCGCTTTGCGTTACAATCCCGTAACAAAGAAAAATGCGATTACTAAGTTAGATCGTATTAGTAAACCAGGTTTAAGAAAATACTGTGATGCAACAAATTTGCCACGCGTACTTAATGGTTTGGGAATAGCAATTGTTTCCACTTCTAAAGGTCTTATTACAGACAAAGAAGCCAGAAAAGAAAACGTGGGTGGAGAAGTTGTTTGCTACGTATATTAATTCGAGGAGGAAAAAGAAATGTCAAGGATAGGAAAAAATCCAATCACAATCCCGAGTGGAGTAGAAGTGAAAGTTAATGGTACTGTTGTAACTGTTAAAGGTTCGAAAGGCGAATTAACACAAGAAATTGATACTTGTGTTAAGGTTGTTGTTGAGGACGGAGTTATCACTTTTACCCGCGAATCGGAGTCGCCTGCTCATCGTGCTAAGCACGGTTTGTACAGAGCGTTAATCAACAATATGATTGTTGGTGTATCGGAAGGGTTCAAAAAGGAGATGGAAGTAGTAGGTGTTGGTTACCGTGCAAATGCAGCTGGTCAACGCTTAGAGTTAATGGTAGGGTTTTCACACCCAATCATTATCGAACTTCCCTCTGAAGTTAAGGTATCTACAGAAACTGTTAAAGGCCAGCCGCCATTGATTACATTGGAATCATTTGACAAGCAATTGGTTGGACAGGTAGCTGCTAAGATCCGCTCTTTCCGTAAGCCAGAACCATACAAAGGTAAAGGTATTAAGTTTAAAGGTGAGCAGATCCGTAGAAAAGCTGGTAAATCTGCAGGTAAAAAATAATAGGTGAAATTATGGCATTCAGTAAAGAAATCAGAAGAGCTAAAATCAAAAGAAGTATCAGAAAAAACATTTCTGGTAATTCTGAGGTACCTCGTTTGAGTGTCTTCCGTAGCAATAAACAAATCTACGCTCAAATTATTGATGATGTAAATGGAGTAACTCTAGTTGCTGCATCTTCATACAAAAATAAAGAAGCTGAGAATCTTCCAAAGATTGAACAAGCAAAAGCTGTAGGTAAAGAATTGGCTGCGAAAGCGATCAAAGCAGGTGTAGAAAAAGTGGTATTTGACCGTAACGGTTATTTATATCACGGTAGAGTTAAATCATTAGCTGACTCCGCTCGTGAGGGTGGACTTAAATTCTAATTATCATGGCGGAAAAAGTAAGTAATTTGAAAACGATTGATGTAGAGTTAAAAGACAAACTCGTAGCAATCAATCGTGTAACGAAAGTTACCAAAGGTGGTCGTACCTTCAGCTTCTCTGCTATTGTGGTAGTTGGAAATGAAAACGGTATGGTTGGACACGGTTTAGGAAAAGCAAAAGAAGTAACTGAGGCAATCGCTAAAGGTATTGATGATGCTAAGAAAAACCTTATCTCAGTTCCAATTCGTAAAGGTACTGTTCCTCACTCACAAAAAGGTAAGTATGCAGGTGCGCGTGTATTGTTAAAACCAGCTTCAGATGGTACTGGTGTTATCGCAGGTGGTGCGATGCGTGCAGTTCTTGAAAGCGTTGGGATTCACAATGTATTAGCGAAATCTCAAGGATCTTCAAACCCACACAACGTGGTTAAAGCAACGTTTGATGCACTTTCTCAAATGAGAGATGCAGTAGCTGTTGCTAAGCAAAGAGGTGTGACTTTGGATAAAGTGTTTAACGGTTAATTTGGAAATTATGGCAACAGTAAAAGTAAAATTGGTAAGAAGCGTCATTAAACGTCCAAAGAACCAAAAAGCAACAGTCCAAGCGCTAGGACTTAGAAGAATGAACCATATCGTGGAGAAGGAAGCTACTCCGCAAATTATGGGGATGATTAAAAAAGTTCAACATCTTGTTGAAGTAGTTGAGTAGAACCTGATAAAAGTTTAGAAATAATGAATTTAAATAATTTAAAGCCTGCAAGTGGTTCTTTCAAAGCAAAGAAACGAATTGCGAGAGGTCAAGGATCCGGACACGGAGGGACTTCGACACGTGGGCACAAAGGTGCTAAATCTCGTTCAGGATATAAATCAAAGATTGGTTTTGAAGGTGGGCAAATGCCTCTTCAACGCCGCGTACCTAAATTCGGTTTTAAGAACATTAACCGTGTTGAGTACAAAGCAATCAATCTAGATATTATCCAGAGCTTGGTTGAAAAGAAAAATATTACTGAATTTAATCTTGAAGTTTTTAAAGCTAATGGCTTAACTTCTGGTAATGATTTAGTGAAAGTTTTAGGCAGAGGTGAGTTGAAATCAGCTGTTACCATTACTGCGCATAAATTTTCTGCTTCAGCAAAAGCAGTTATTGAAGCGCAAGGTGGGAATGTTACAGAACTTTAATTAACTTTGCCAACTATTTTAATCCAATGAAGAAGTTTTTTCAAACATTACAGAATATATGGAAGGTAGAGGAGCTTAGAACTCGTATCCTTGTGACACTAGGTCTTATCCTTGTTTTCCGTATTGGTTCGTTTATAGTTTTACCTGGTGTAAATGCAGGTGCATTAGCTGAAGCAGCTCAAAATGCAGATCAAGGTGGTTTAGCTGGATTGCTATCATTGCTTTCCGGTGGTGCCTTTTCTAATGCATCTATTTTAGCACTTGGTATTATGCCTTATATTTCGGCATCTATTATTATGCAACTTATGGGAATGGCTGTACCAGCTGTTCAAAAAATGCAAAATGAAGGAGAAAGTGGTAGGAATAAGATTAACAACTATACACGTATACTAACGATTGTTATTTGTGCTTTCCAAGCACCTTCGTACATTGGCTTATACGTAAAAGGAATCGATGGTTCCATTGTTAATGAAACACCACTATGGTGGGTTCAAAGTGTGATACTACTAATCGCAGGAACGATGTTCGCAATGTGGTTAGGTGAAAGAATTACAGACAAGGGAGTAGGAAACGGGATATCACTTTTGATTACCGTAGGTATACTTGCTAGTCTTCCTTTGAGCTTTATCCAAGAGGTTACTAACAAAAGCGATAATCCGATAATGATTATTGTAGAACTTGTACTGTTCATGGTTATTGTGATGGCAACTGTACTAATTGTACAAGGAGTCAGAAAAGTGCCTATGAGCGTCGCTAAGAGAATGGCTGGTGGACGTGGAGGAGCTGCTGATCAAGGAGCTCGCCAGTATATACCAATCAAAGTAAACGCATCAGGAGTTATGCCGATCATCTTTGCGCAAGCAATTATGACTCTACCACTTATGTTGATTCAACAAAGTGAAGACGGCTCAGCTTTCTGGGGTCTTGGTGATATGTACGGATTCTCATACAATTTAGTCATGTTCTTCTTAATTATCATCTTCACGTATTTCTATACGGCGATTATGATTAATCCGAAGAAAATGGCGGATGATATGAAGAGAAATGGAAGCTTTATACCAGGTGTGAAGCCAGGTGAAGCAACAGCAAGTTATTTGGATCAGTTGGTGTCACGTATTACACTACCAGGTTCGATATTTTTAGGATTGATTGCCATTATACCAGCGTTTGCGAAAGTTGCTGGTGTGACGGATGGTTTTGCAATGTTTTATGGAGGTACTTCTCTACTAATTATGGTTGCTGTTGTATTAGATACACTTCAACAAATTGAGAGTTACTTGTTGAATCGTCACTATGATGGTTTGATGGAAGGAACTCGTGTTAGAGGAAGAAGAACTCAAGGTGAAATGTCTGGAATTTAATTATGGCAAAACAATCGTCGATAGAGCAAGATGGAGTAATTAAGGAGGCATTGTCCAATGCTATGTTCCGTG
>CAYUQU010000147.1:0-4204 GCA_964447015.1 uncultured Flavobacteriales bacterium | reverse complement strand
TCAATATTCAAATCTTGAGTTAATATTGATAAAAATAGAATGATACCCATAACATTAACTAAAAGCCACGGGTTGAACAACCATATTTGAGAAGCCCGTGGCTCCTGGTTGATAACCGTTGTGCTTTATTTAAAAGAAACTAAAATTTGAAATGGCTAACTGACATATTCAAGAGCAATAAGGAATCTGAAAAACAAAAATCAGATAGAAAGATTGACTATCTCAAAATTACAAGTGATTGGAATGCTGACCCAGTGTCACCAGAGATTGAATTGCAAATAGGTGAAGATAATTTGACAATGGAAATATTTCTCAATCATTTAATATTTGAAGACTTTGAAGAAGGAGATAAAGCGAAAATCACTTTTGAGAATTGCTCTGTTTATTCGTTGAATGACTGTAACGATGAGGGATATTATTATGGTCAATATCGAACAAACCCTAGCGAATTACCTTGGGGAGAATTCTACGAAATAAAGAGTGGGTTAGATAGGAAGTTTCCTAATCCTATTACTGAATTAAAGAGGGGTTTAGAAAATCAAAGGCACTTTATTTTCTTCTTTAAGGATAAGACATTTGAGTGTTTAGCTTCTAGTTACAAACTTGAATTTCTTGATAAAAAAGGTAATCATAAAAAAACAGATTATAGTTACAAACTAAGACCTGCTTACAATTCAGATGAACAATTAATCGAATTTGTGAAAATAGGAGACGCAGACAATTTCATTAAAGAACTACTTAATCTGTTAGCCAAAAATGGGTTCTCATTTGATGATATATCGGATGTTTGGATGAACGATGAAATTTGGATTCATTTAAAGTCATCAAATGGAAAAATAACGATTACAAAAAATATTTGGGATATGATATTTATCCTTGGAGAGGAGAATCAGGAAGATATAAATAGAATTAACCAAATACTGGTTGACTCAGGTGAATTTGAAAAGATTGAAATTAATCCAGAAGACTATAAAATAAAAGAAAACAAAAGTACTACAATAGCTAAAAAATCATAACCATCCTGTGGGATGGCAGTGTTTTTAGCTGAAACGTAACCAATTAAAACAAAACAAAATGAATATTGAATCAATCAAAGCGAAACTCAATGAATCTTCTATTTTCCATTCGGAAGAGGATATTTTAGGTCATACTAGTGTGATCGGTTATGAGAAGAAGTTTAAGTGGAGTTGGATAGCGACACAATTGAATACCTTCATTGTTGCAACTGACTTTGGGGATAAAGAAATAGATGAAAGTTTAATTGAGAAACATTTATCTGAATCGTTTCAGTTTTCCAAGCAAAACTATAATGGATGGCCAAGAGGATTTCAATCTGGGCTAGGAGTAATATCTATTTTGATTTCGAATAATGTTTCGGATACAGCCAAGGACTACTGTAAAAAATTAAAGTCGGGAAAAAAATGGGCAGGATTTTCAATTCCTGTTGTGTACGATTCTAAAACCAAAGAAGTTTTTCAATTTGAAAAGAATCCTATTTGGGGAAAAATATATTACCCGCATTTTAAACGGTTGATTAACAATTTAAAATAAGCTGGCTAGAACACTGTAATATGAAGTCACAGCTCGTTCCTAGCTTCATATATTAATCGTTATGTATAACATAAAACAAACAACATGGCAGAAACCAAAACGAAAATAACCAATGCAGACGTATCCGAGTTTATAAACTCATTTGCTGACACCGAACAAAAGATAAAAGACAGCTTTGAACTTGTAAAAATACTACAAGAGGTTACAGGAGAAGAGCCCAAGATGTGGGGTCCGAGCATAATCGGTTTTGGTACTTATCATTACAAATATGCAAGCGGACACGAAGGCGATGCACCAGTTCTTGGATTTTCTCCGAGAAAAGCAGCACTTACGCTTTACGTTTATTCTGACACAGAAAAAAGTAAAACGTTAATAGATGACCTTGGTAAATTTAAGATGAGTAAAGCTTGTATCTATGTAAAAAAGCTTTCTGATATCAATACAGATGTACTGAAAGAACTGTGTTTAGAATCAATCAATTACATTAGCGAACACCACGAATGTTCTTGCAGAAAAAAATAGCACTCTTATTTCAAGAATTAAACGACATAAGGGGCATTTTGTGTTTGAAAATAATACTTGGAAAATAGATGAAAATTAAAACTAATAAACAATGAAGACATATTTATCACTTATCGCCATACTCTTTTTTAGCGTGACCTATTCAGTCGCGCAAAATATTGAATCACAATTGGGAGCAGCTGCGAATGATGGCAATTTGAAGAAAGTTAAAAAATTAGTAGAAAAACAAGGTGCAGATGTAAACTGTGTTTTACAAATAAACGATGCATTTTATATTCCATTACTTGTAAAAGTGACGATGGAGAAAAAAACAGAAATAGCGGTCTATCTAATTGAAAAGGGAGCAAATGTGAATGCGAAAGATGGATTTGGTATGACAAGTTTGATGTGGGCGGCATATAATGGTGAGGTTGAGTTGGTAAAAATTCTTCTCGATAAAGGAGCAGATAAAACCATTGAAGCTCAAGGAGGACAAACGGCGTTAGAAGGAGCCCAAGACAAAGGCCACACCGAAATTATTGAATTACTTAAATAACGCTATCACAACTAAGTGTAGCAAAAGTGTAGTATATTTAACTTAACAATAGACACAAAGCACATAAATATGAAAGCACCCGGAAATACAGTAGAAGAAATTCTAACCAACCTCCCAGAAGATAGGGTAGAACCTTTTAACAAACTGCACGAAGTTATTGTGAAGAACTTGCCAGAAGGGTTTGAAGCTGCCATTAGTTACGGTGGATTGGGGTATGTAGTTCCGCATACAGTTTATCCTGCGGGTTATCATTGTAAGCCAAGTGAACCTTTGCCATTCGCTGGAATTGCCTCACAAAAGGGTTCAATTAACTTTTACCACATGGGCATTTATTCCGACCCCAAATTATTGAACTGGTTCGTTACCGAATACCCCAAACACAGCAAGCAAAAACTGGATATGGGAAAAAGTTGTGTCCGCTTTAAGAAGTTAGAGGAGATTCCCTACAAACTCATTGGCGAACTGATGACCAAAATGAGTGCAGCAGAATGGATAGAAAAATACGAAGCCGAACTTGTGCCTAAGCCAAAACAGAGTAAAGCTAAATCCAAATAATAATTGGCTGTAAAGATCTTAGTTAATCACAAACTTAAACACATTATCAAAATGAAAACAGGAAGATTAGAAGCATTTAGCGATAGCGTATTAGCAGCTTTATAGTTAGTCCCCGATAACAGAATTGAGAAATTTTTAAAATAAATAATTATGTCAGCAAAAGAATATTCAAACGGAGAAATAACCATTCTGTGGAAAGCAGAAAAGTGTACTCATTCTGGTGTATGTGTGCGCACGCTACCGCAAGTATACAATCCCAAAGAAAAACCGTGGATTAAGATTCAAAATGCAAGTTCGGAGGAATTGATAGCTCAAGTGGGTAAGTGTCCTTCGGGGGCGTTGTCTATTAAAGGGGAGGATTAGATTTACTGAAAAGTGTGTGTATACAGCATGTGGTGGTTGTATAGGCACACCTTTGGTGTATGTATAAATGAGTTAGAAACAACTAAGATGAAACAATATCTAGGAATAATTGCATCAATCATCTATGCATTAGTCATACGACTTCTTGCCGAGTATAATGTGATTGAAATAAATTCAATTGCATACCTATTTGTTGCACCAGCTGTATTAGGTTTCATTCCATTTTTCTTCAGAAATGATAAATTTTACAGCAATATTTGGAAAGCTATTTTCTTCCCTTTAATTTCTGTTCTTTTTTTCTTATTTATCGCCATACTCACTCGTATTGAAGATATAATATGCCTTATTATTATTGGCTGGCCTTATATTTTAATTTCGGTGATACTAAGTGTTGGGTTATACTCAGCATTAAAAAAGAAAAACAATGGGATATCAAAGAATATGATGTCCATTGTTTTTTTACCTATCCTTTTAGGGTCAATCGAAAAAGAACTCCCTAAACACTCGACTCAACATTTAATATCTAATAAGATTATTATAAACACTAATGCCGAAATGGTCTACAACAATTTATTGGAAGTGCCTGATATGACCGAATCAATCAATATCGGGATTAGTAATTATTTTGGCATTCCTAGACCTATTTATTCGACATATGATAAAGAATTAAATATTCGT
>CAYUQU010000146.1:0-4344 GCA_964447015.1 uncultured Flavobacteriales bacterium | reverse complement strand
ACTTTCAATCTTAACTTTCTAAATGGTTCAAAAAATATTCGAAGTGTTAGTACTCAATTTTAACATTAAGTTATTTAGAAATGTTAAGGTCATTAAGTCTGAATTGTAGTACTTAACCAGAATATTCCAACTCGTCGCTCTCATTCTGACTTTGATTCAGTTTGATTATACCATTAATTCAATAACATCTGCCACAATCCAAAATATCCGTATCTTTGCAAACGTATGAAATTTACAGAAATAGGATTAAACGATCAATTGCTTGAGGCAATTAACTATATGGGGTTTGAACATGCTACCCCAATTCAAGAACAAGCAATACCCGTAATTTTAAGAGGGCAGGACATTATAGGTTGTGCGCAAACTGGGACAGGAAAAACTGCGGCATTTGTATTGCCAATACTCAATAAGTTAGTGGGGAAAGAAGATACTTCTATCAATACGCTGATTATTGTACCTACACGCGAATTAGCCGTTCAGATTGAGCAGCAGATTCAGGGACTTTCTTACTTTATTTCTGTTGGATCTAAAGCGATTTACGGTGGTGGAGATGGAAAAGATTGGAACATTCAAAAAGAAGCATTAGAACAAGGAACGGATATCATTGTGGCGACACCGGGCAAGTTACTTTCTCACTTAAAAATGGGATATGTAGACTTTAGCAAGGTGCAACACTTGGTAATGGATGAGGCAGATAGAATGTTGGACATGGGATTCAGTGATGATTTGAATCAAATTATTTCGTATTTGCCAAAAGAGCGCCAAAATTTGTTGTTTAGCGCAACGATGCCTAACAGTATTCGCACATTGGCTACAACCTTACTAAAAGACCCTGTTGAAATCACACTCTCGGTTTCAAAACCTGCTGCTGGAGTAAAACAGATTGCTTACCTCACTTTTGACGAGCAGAAACAAAAATTGTTGTCGTTGCTTCTGAAAGAAAGAGAACATTACGAAAGCATTATCCTCTTTACCTCAAGTAAGAGCAAGGTATCTGAAATCACACGTGGGCTAAAACAAAACGGATTTAAAGCACGTGGGATTTCGTCTAACCTCGATCAAGAAGAGCGTGAAGAAGTGTTGCGCGGTTTCCGTTCGAAGCGAATTCGTATTCTTGTAGCTACAGATGTCATGAGTCGTGGAATTGACATCAAAGACATTAACCTTGTCATCAATTTTGACGTCCCTCATGACGCTGAAGATTATGTACACCGTATCGGTAGAACAGCGCGTGCAAATACGAAAGGCGAAGCTATCACTTTAGTCAACCCAAAAGACATGCACAAGATGCACAAAATTGAGCGCTTGATTGAAATGGAAGTAGAAAAATTAGCTTTACCTGAAGAATTAGGACCTTCACCCGAATGGAGAAAATCGTCTTCACAAGGTGGTAAAAGTGGTGGCGGACAAAACCGCAACAAGAAGCACAGTTCTCCGAAAAGCAAACCAACGTCTTCGGAAAAGGCTCCGAGTGAAACGAAGAGGAAACCACTTGTGATTGAGAAGAAAAAGCAAGAGTGATTTTCAATGGCTAAAGCCATTTTAAGACTTCAAGACTCAAGACTACAAGATTCAAGACAAAAGACATTGAACTTAAGTTCGACAGCGTCTTTATTCATTATAGTTTCTAAATATTAAAGAATCCACTGACTCCAGCGGAGTCAAATATTAATAGCGGCGGATGATAATCCGCCGTATAAAATAAGAACATTGATTGTTTTTGGCGTGTGTTTTTGATTCAAAAACCATGACAAAAATGGACTTTAAATACGTTGGCTCTTTTATGTTAAGACGCCTTCTCCTTCAAAATCCCCTCTAAATAAAGTTTCGTTCCTACACCTGATGGCCTTGGTGCATCTGCATTTACGATATTTCCTTTCTTGTCAAGGAGAATGAAACGCGGGATTGATTCAATTGCATATTCTCTGATGAAGAACGAGCGGAAAGAATTGTCAGCGAATAGTTGAATACCTGCAAGACCTTCATCTGCGACCATTTTTTTCCATGTTGCTTTATCTTGCACCTGATCAACAGAAATGCTTACAAATACGATGTCTTCGTTTTGTAAATCTTGTTGAAGTTGCTTTAATGCTGGAATTTCATTTTTGCAAGGACCGCACCATGTTGCCCACACATCAATGTAGACAAACTTTCCTTTCAAATCTTTTAGCGACACAAAATCTCCGTTAATGTCTTCGTATCTGAAATCAGCTGAAGCCATTCCTGGCAATAGCTTTTTGAGTTGATTATAACGCGTCTCCAACTCTGCTTTGTACGCTACATCAGAAGAAGAAGCTACGAGTTTATCGTAAAACCCTTCCATGTCTTTGTTTGCTGTACTTAGGAAAAAAGCAGCTTGCTCTACCATTTTATTCTTAAGCTTTTCAATTTTGATTTCATCCAAGAATTTCAAGTCAGAAGCATCTAGATTTGGGTAATTTTTCTCAATTGATTTGTAAAACTTCTCCATCTCAGCAGAAGTCACTAATTCTGCATATTCGCGATACATATCGTAATCATCTACATTGTGCATGTCTAGATTTGTGTAGTCCTTCGGGAAAAAATCCGCGCTCATTTTATACTCGCGATTGTTTGTGATGTATGGGTGATAAGATGGGTAAGCTCGAAGTAAATTGAAATATAAATAGTCAATGCTTTTTGCCTCAGTTTTTCTAAAATCTCCAGAAACTTTAGTATTCTCAAATTCTTTTCTTATTCCATCAAAAATTACATCTAACGATTTTTTAAATTCGCTTTCTTTTTGACTGTATAAGGTCTGTGGGTCAATTAAATCTCCAGCAAGCTCTTTTGTTTTGAATAATAAGTAAGCAAGTCGATCACTACTCTTTCCTTCAAAAGTAATTCCTTCAAGTCCAGCATCAGCACGCATTGTCATTGCAATCTCATCTCCTGCTTCGAAGAAAGTAGTTAGTTCAAAATCACCAAAATCTATATAATGATATTTATCTACGCTTTTAATTGTATCTGAAAAACGCCCATCAGTTACAACTATTTTGATTGTGTCAGATTGAGAAACCATGTAAAACTCTGTGATTTCAGTATTCTTAATTTCACCTGAGAAAATTGCATAGTTATTACTACTCGTACACGACGCCAAAAGCATTAAAAAACTAGCACAAAAAATTAAATAAAACTTCATTATAATAGGTTGTTTATATCACTCATACAAATTGCATGGCGAAGATATGTAAAATACGACTAATTGTCAAAACATTAACGTGAAGTTGAATCATAATTCGTTTTAGTAAAAATCAAATCAACAAAATCAAGATTCAAATACCTAATATTCTGCGCCTTACATTTAAATAAGTTGTTTTTATGACTTTTTAACACATTTTATTTACCATGGTAAATATATTTATAATACCTTTGTATAAGATTTAGTTAGAGGCTTTACAAAAAAGTCAAAGAAAGGAAAAGGTTATGAAAAAAATAATTCACAAAGCTGAGACAAGAGGGCACGCTGACCATGGCTGGTTAAAGTCATATCACACATTCAGTTTTGCAAATTATCGCAATGAGGAAAGAATTCATTTTGGTGTATTGCGCGTATTGAATGATGATATAGTAACAGGTGGAAATGGATTTGGCATGCATCCGCATGACAATATGGAAATCATTACTATTCCTTTGGAAGGAACCTTAGAGCACAAGGACAGCATGGGAAATGCTGGGTTGATACAAAAAGATGAGATTCAGGTCATGTCTGCTGGTACAGGTGTGTTTCATTCGGAAAAGAATGCCAGTACGGATGAAGAGGTAAAGCTCTTGCAAATCTGGGTTTTTCCCAACAAAAGGCAAGTTACTCCTAGATACGACCAAATCAAATTGAATCCAGCGGATAGAGTCAATAAACTCCAACAAATTCTTTCTCCTTCGGTAGAAGATGAGGGAGTTTGGATTCACCAAGACGCTTGGTTCCACCTTGGAAATTTTGATAATGGGGTCGAAACAACGTACACATTGAAAAAACCAAGTAATGGAGTATATGCCTTTGTGATTTCGGGAGAAGTTACGATAAACAACGAAAAACTAAGTCCACGCGACGGAATGGGGATTTGGGAAGTTTCAGACTTACATATTGTGGCAAATTCAGACAGTGAATTGCTTTTGATGGAAATACCAATGGAGCTCTAAAAATAGACAAAAGACTGTACAAAGGTCTGCATATTAAAATAAAATAATAATTATGGAAACGGTAGGAAAAACAGTATGGGCAATAGACCCAGCGCACTCGTAAATTTGTTTTAAATTAAAACATCTTTTATTTTAAAATTTTACAGTATATTTTCAATAATTCTGTGGTTGTATCGAAAAAGAAGG
>CAYUQU010000145.1:0-4545 GCA_964447015.1 uncultured Flavobacteriales bacterium | reverse complement strand
GGAAGATGGGGCTCGAACCCACGACCCTCGGTACCACAAACCGATGCTCTAACCAACTGAGCTACAACCACCATTTTTGTGGGAGCAAAGATATGTAATAATTAAGAATTCAGTACCGAAATTCGAAGTTTTTTTTTAACTTTAAAACTAAATTATTTGCAATAAAATGAAAATGAGTTGTAAGGATCATATTGTAGCACAATTCAAGCAGCGTGTTTTTGAAGAATCGTATTCGCGAATTTTCAAATGTTTGGGAATGCTGGACGAGGATCAAATTTGGTCTTCACCCTCTGGTAGCATTCCTTCTGTGGGTAATTTGGTTCTTCATTTATCTGGAAATGCGCGCCAATGGATTCTTTCTGCTCTAGGTGGTAAGATTGATAATCGCGATAGAGAAAGTGAATTTATAATTCATCGAAACATTAAAAAATCAGATCTGGTATTTTTACTTGAAAATCTACGAATTAATATTCAAGAAGTATTCTTGGAAATGGATGACGAGATTCTCGATGAGCAATTTGAAATTCAAGGTCTGAAAGAAAATGGTTTTTCAGTATTAGTACACGTCATTGAACATTTTTCGTATCACACAGGGCAAATTACTACACTCACTAAACTACACACAAATCAAGCTACAGAGTATTATGGTGGTATGAACTTAAACAGTTTAAACAACCTCAATTAATCCATCAATTCCCACCTCATATTTCGTTGTAAATTCACAGTTTTTCATTTAGAATTGTTCATAACATTCATAAAAACCAGCCCTTTTTAAGATTTGTTGAAGTATTTTTGTCCAAAATCATGATATGTTGAAAGTAGGAGTTTTAGGAGCGGGACATTTAGGGAAAATTCATATCCGCTTATTATTGGAGCTAAAAGAGTATTTTGAGTTTGTCGGTTTTTATGACCATAACAAAGAGCAAGCTGCTAAAGTATCTGAGGAATTCAATATTAAATCGTTTCAAACCATTGAGGAACTTATCGGTCAAGTTGATGTTATTGATGTTGTTACTCCTACTCTATCACATTTCGACTGTGCATCTGCAGCTTTAAAAGCATCAAAGCATGTGTTTATTGAAAAACCTATGACTGAGACCTTGGAAGAAGCTAAAATCCTCATGAACTTAGCTCAAGAAGCAAACGTAAAAGTTCAAATAGGTCATGTAGAACGATTCAATCCTGCTTTTCAAGCCGCTTTACCTCACTTAAACAAGCCTATGTTTATCGAAACTCATCGCTTGGCTCAGTTTAATCCACGTGGTTGTGATGTTCCAGTCGTACTAGACTTAATGATTCATGATTTAGACATTATCTTAAGCGTTGTGAAGTCCTCAGTGCGAAGAATTTCAGCATCAGGTGTAGCAGTTGTTAGTGACACACCAGATATCGCTAATGCGCGAATTGAATTTGATAATGGCTGTGTGGCTAACCTCACCGCTTCCCGAATTTCACTTAAAAACATGCGCAAAAGTAGATTCTTCCAACGCGATGCATACGTTAGCGTAGATTTTCTAACGAAAGAAATGGAAGTTGTTACAATGACAGATGTGGAGGGCGAACCTGATCCGTTTGATATAGTAATGAACTTAGGTCCTGGAAAGCCAATAAAGAAAATTCAATTCGACAAACCTGAAATAGCAGAATCAAATGCCATAAAGGAGGAGTTAAAAGCTTTCGCTATTGCCATCAACGAAAACACACAACCAAAAGTTACTATTGAAGATGGCTATGAAGCACTTAACGTTGCTCATCAAATTCTGGAAAAATTAAAATTCGCTGGAAATTTAATGACAGAAAATAATTAATCTTTTTTTGCGTTTATTTTATTTATAGTGAATTGTACAAGCATGAATCGAATACTATACATTTTTGTTATCTTCTTACTTTTTCAAGGTTGTGGCAAAGACATAGGTGCACCTGCGTATCTTGAGATTGATAGTTTTGTTCTTGAAGAAAATCCAGGGGCAGTAATGCCACAAGGAGAGCTTACACATAATTTTTCTGATGCGTGGGTCTACCTTAATGGGGACTTAATAGGCGTGTTTGAGTTACCATGTAAACTCCCGCTAAATTTGGAGGGGCAAATGGAACTTATTGTTATTGCAGGAGTTCGAAACAATGGGATCTCTGCTACTAAAATCCGCTATCCCTTTGTAGAACAGTATCGTGAAACGATAAACCTCACTAGGCTTGAAACGGTGAAAATCTCTCCCAAAACAAAATATTTTTCGGAAGTGAATTTTTGGATTGAGGATTTTGAAGATGCTGCGATAAAAATTGAATCTACCATTTACAGTAAAACAGATTTGTTCAAGGATAATGATCCTTTAATTCTTAAATATGGTGATTACTATGGTAGAGTCGATTTAAACCCGACAGATTCCGTTTGGGATGCAGTCACTTCAGAACTTTGGAACATCCCCCAAGGGAGAGATGTATACATTGAAATTGACTATTACAATACGAACTCCCTCTTAACAGGTATAAAAGCTATAAATAATACAAATATTAATGCTAACATACATATTTTATTAAATCCACAAGAATTATCTAAAATCGTTTGGAAAAAAATCTATATTGACATTCGAGAAATTGTAAGCTATAATGTAAATTATAACGAATTTGCTTTGATGTTAACAAGTGTATTAAGTGAAGATGAAAGCAACTCATTTGTCTGTATTGATAACATCAAATTAATTCATTTCAATTAGAGTATGCAGAAAAGCGCCTCAAAATGGTTGTTTATTCTGTTGGACTACTGTGCTGCAGCAACAGCTTGGGCTCTCTTCTTTTACTTTAGAAAAACGCAGGTTGAGTATACTGATTTTGTTATTAACACCACTTTTTGGGTTGGTATTTTTGTAATTCCACTTTTCTGGGTAGCTTTATACTACATAATAGGTACTTATTATGATATAATTCGCCTTCATCGCTTCAAAATCTTAGCTCAAACTTTTGCGTCAACAAGTATAGGAACGCTTGTGCTATTTTTTATATTGTTGCTGGATGACGATGTATACACTTATCAAGTCTACTACAAGTCTATTATGGCACTTTTTGCAATACATTTTACGTGTACAATCATCCCTCGTTATATCCTTACTAGTTATTTTGTTAATCTCGTGCAAAACAGAGTGGTCGGTTTTAAAACATTGTTAATTGGTGGGAGCGAAAAAGCCGTGCAGATATTTGATGAACTCAACTCGCTCCCTAAAAGCATGGGAAGCAAGTTTGTCGGCTTTGTAAATCTCAATGGTATCGACACGCAACTTGAAGAAAAGTTGCCGTATTTTGGGCATGTTACAAATGTCGAAACTGTAATAAAAGAACAAGACATTGAAGAAGTTATCATCGCTTTAGATCGTTCTGAACACGAAAAATTAAAAGGAATTATTTCACGTCTGTCCGGCTACCCTGTGAGAATCAAGCTAATTCCTGATATGTACGACATTATCTCAGGGTCTGTGAAAATGAATAACATTTTCGGAGCACTACTGTTAGAAGTAAACTCAGACTTCATGCCTTTCTGGCAACAATCTGTAAAACGACTTATAGATATTGTAATCTCTTCTATTGCATTCTTAGCACTAATTCCACTCTACTTAATTTTAATGGTAGCTGTAAAACTTTCATCCAAGGGGCCAATATTCTTTCTACAAGAACGCATCGGTAAAAATGGTGTTCCATTCAAGATTATTAAGTTCCGTACCATGTTTGTTGATTCTGAAAAAGAAGGGCCTCAATTATCTAGTTCAAACGACCCGCGAATTACTCCTTTAGGTAGAATTATGAGAAAATTGCGTTTGGATGAATTTCCCCAATTTGTCAATGTAATAAAAGGAGATATGTCGCTGGTAGGACCACGTCCTGAAAGACAATATTATATTGACTTAATTACTGAGCGCGAACCTCAATTTTCACAATTGACAAAAGTGCGCCCTGGAATCACATCTTGGGGGCAAGTAAAGTATGGTTATGCGGAAAATGTAGATCAAATGGTTCAGCGGATGAAATTTGATTTACTTTATCTAAAAAACATGTCACTCGCTTTAGATTTTAAGATTATGCTTTATACTTTGTTGATTATTATGAAAGCAAAAGGCAAGTAATCATCGTGAGTAAAAACTTCTTATTCTAAGCTTGTATCGCGAAGTCAAAAGTGAAAAGCTACTCACACTCTATAACCATTCCATCATATAAAGCGAACACATTCTCAGGTAGCATATCGTTAATTTGTTCATGCGTACCAAACAAATGACTAATGTGTGTCAAATATGCTTTTTCAGGATTTATCTCATTAATAAAAGCTAATGCTTCTTCCAAGTTAAAATGAGAGATATGTGATTCGAGACGAAGTGCATTTACAATTAGTACTTTTGTTCCCCTTACTTTTTCAACTTCTTCATACGCTATTGTCTTTGCATCAGTGATGTATGTAAAATCGTCAAATCGAAAACCTTTAACCGGCATCTTATAGTGCATCACCTCTATCGGAATAACATTAATTCCAGAAGAAAGAATAAAAGGAGTGTGGTCAATTCT
>CAYUQU010000144.1:0-4704 GCA_964447015.1 uncultured Flavobacteriales bacterium | reverse complement strand
CCTATCTTCACGCAGTTCTATGCTAACCCACTTTATCTGAATCCTGCATTAGCGGGAACCCACGGGTGTCCGAGGTTTGCGTTGAATTACAGAAACCAATGGCCTTCGCTTTCGGGTAATTTTGTCACCTATAGTGCTTCGTATGATCAGTATTTTGATAACATTAAAGGTGGAATTGGAATTCTAGCAACACACGACCAACAAGGTCAGAACACAATCAACGCTACTCGACTCAGTTTAATTTATTCATATCACTTAAAGGTGAACCGTAAATTCTCGCTGCTCTTTGGAGCAGAAGCTACATACGGTCAAAAATTTCTCGATTGGGATAAGTTGACTTTTGGAGATATGATAGACCCACGTCGTGGATTCATTTACCAAACAGGTGATGTGCCTCGTGGTGGTTCTAAAGGTTATTTTGACGTGTCGGCTGGTGTTGTTGGATATACTAAAAACTTTTATTTTGGTTTTGCTGCACACCACTTAAACATGCCAAACGAATCGATGATTATTGGAAACAGTCCAATGCCAATGCGATTCACAGGGCACGTTGGTGCTGAAATTCCATTGGGGAGACAATCTAAATACAACAATTCAACTTCAATTTCGCCAAACATTTTGTACAGATACCAACAAGGATTTATGGAACTTAACATAGGTACATATATCAAGTATGGAATCTTTACAGCAGGAGCTTGGTTTAGAAATAGAGACGCATTTATTTTAGTATTTGGTATTAACACTGGAGGATTTAAAGTTGGGTATAGTTACGACGTAACGGTATCCAGACTGACAAACCAATCTGGTGGTTCGCACGAAATTTCTATGGGGATAAACCTCAACTGTAAAAAGAAACCAGCAACATTTAAAACAATTTCTTGTCCTTCTTTTTAAAAAAGTTGTAACTAAAAATTGTTTGACGCGTTATTGAAGATATATTTGTGATAAGGATTATGAAAAACAAAGGCAAAGATATGAAAAACCTAAAGTTTTTGGGATGGAGTGCGATTACTGCCATTCTATTGGTAACGTCATGTGCCAAAGATCGTTCGGATGTAACTGGATGGGATTTTAACAATCCTGGAAACGGTGGATTCCAAAAAGTACCTTATTTAGATCAAGAAACTGGTCCTGGATTGGTTCTTGTAGAAGGTGGTACTTTTACCATGGGGAGAAATGAACAAGATGTGATGTTCGACTGGAACAACGTCCCGCGACGTGTAACTGTTTCTTCATTTTATATGGATCAATTTGAAATTACCAACTTTAACTGGTTGGAATATATCTATTGGGTTAAAAGAACTTACCCTTCTTACCCATTGATTTATAAAAATGCACTTCCAGATACCAACTCATGGAGAAATCCTTTGGCATTTAACGAGAAGTTTGTTGAATATTACTTGCGTCACCCTGCTTACAGAGATTACCCTGTAGTTGGTGTGTCTTGGTTACAAGCTAACGACTTCTGTAACTGGCGTACTGACCGTGTGAATGAGTACATTCTTATTCGTGAAGGAATTCTTTTCATGAATCCTGACCAACAAGATGATCCATTTACTACTGAGTCTTATATGGTAGGACAATACGAAAATGGAATTCGCGAACCTATGATTGATCTTGACCCTGCAAACGCAAATGGTAGCGGACGTGGTAAAAAGAAATTCGGAACAAGAGTTGTGCGTATGGAGGATGGAATCATGCTTCCACGATACAGACTCCCAACTGAAGCTGAATGGGAATATGCTTATTACGGGTTGATTGGAAACTTATCAAGTCCAGATTCGGAAGTAATAACTAATCGTCGTACTTATCCATGGAACGGACACTGGGTGCGTCAAGATGCATCTGAATTCCACGGTGAAATTCGCGCTAATTTTGTTCGTGGTCGAGGTGACTACATGGGTATCGCAGGTCACTTAAATGATAATGCAGATGTTACTGCTCCTGTTAACGCATACTGGCCTAATGATTACGGTCTTTACAATATGGCAGGTAACGTTTCTGAATGGGTACTTGATGTATATCGTCCTCTTTCTTCTGAAGATTTTGATGAGTTTAGACCATTTAGAGGTAGTGTTTTCAAAACTAAAGTACTTAATAATGCAGGTGCTATAGAGCAAAAAAATACACAAACTGTATTTGATGTTCACGGAATTAAAGAATACTTAAATGAGTTTGAGCGTATTCGCTACCAACGAATTTCAGCTTCTAAACATGATCCAGCAGATACTGTAGTTCCTGTATATATGTCTTCACAGACTATGTCAAGAAACAAAGTTCCTGATGGATATGCTCCAGATCCTATCTTCATCTCTCATAACAGAGTGAAAGATTCAGTAGAATTAGCTCTATTACGCAAGATAAATGAAGTTGTAGACAGATCTATCGAATTGAAGAATGAAAAATACGACATTGAAGCTTCTGCTCTAATTCAAGATGAAATTGTGGATGGAATCTTTGAAGATGACTTTAGAACAGGACCTGAAGAGGAATATGCATTCGAAATTATTGTGATGCTTCGCGATGGAATTTCTGACTTTATTATCAACACTCCAGGTCGTTTGAAATGGAGAAATGAAACTGAAGAAGAGAATATCGGTCGTTTGAATTACAGAAGAGCGGACTATATTGACTATAACGATGGTGACATTGAAAGTTCTATCTACTTCGACAACGAAGAAAGAAAGAATGCAATCAACCAACACACTCGTGATGCGGATCTTGTAATGTATCAAAACAAATACGAAGAGTATGGTTTAGATGGTGCACAAGTAAAACCAGGTGATAGAACATCATGGCCAACAACACTTATCTCAGATAAATCACGTGTATACAAAGGTGGTTCATGGAGAGATAGAGCTTATTGGATTGTAGGTAGTGCTAGACGTTACTTAGATGAAGATAAAGCTATGAGTACAATTGGTTTCAGATGTGCTATGGATAGAATTGGTAGCCCCGTAGGTTTGGGAGGTGAGAAAAAGAAAAAGAAATAGCATTACTGCATATTTTCATATAAATTTACCCGGAGATTTTTCTTCGGGTATTTTTTTTACTAATTATGGAACAATTTTACAGCCTATTCAAACAATCGTCAGGAGTTTGCACAGACACACGGAAAATAATTAAAAACTCCATGTTTGTCGCATTGAAAGGTGATAATTTTGATGGAAACACTTTTGTCAAAGAAGCATTAGAGTGTGGAGCAAAATACGCAATCACAGATATAAAAGTTAATGCAGATAATCAACGTATTTTCTATGTTGAAAATACACTCATTTTTCTACAACAGCTAGCTCAATATCACCGTGGACAATTTAATATTCCAGTAATAGGAATTACAGGTAGTAACGGCAAAACGACTACGAAAGAACTCATCGCTGCTGTATTGTCAGAAGAATACAATGTGCTTTTCACTCAAGGAAACCTAAATAACCATATTGGTGTTCCTCTTACCTTATTGAATCTTACTGAATCGCATAATCTCGCAATAATTGAAATGGGAGCCAATAAACTTGGAGATATAAAAGAACTAGTAGAAATTGCCAATCCGACACATGGTATTATTACAAACATTGGACGTGCACACTTAGAAGGTTTTGGTTCACTTCAAGGGGTCATCAACACAAAATCGGAGCTCTATGACCATATCAAATCTTCACAGGGAAAACTTATTTACAACATAGATGACTCAACACTGATTAAGCAAATAAACCATTATTTCAATACATCGACTTATTCAGGTGAACAAGTAGGTTATGTGAATGGAGAATTAATCGCCCTAACTCCTTTTGTTGAGTTCAAGTGGGAAACACATAATTATAAATCTGGTATTATTCAAACTAAACTTGTAGGCAAATACAACTTCTACAACTTTCTTGCGGCAATAAGCTTCGGGATAGAGTTTAATGTTGCACCTGAAAAAATAAATCAGGCACTTGAAAAATATACACCAACAAATAACCGTTCACAAATAGAAAAAACTCAACACAATACACTCATCCTTGATGCATATAACGCCAACCCTACCTCTGTTCAGTCTGCACTAGAATCTTTCGACCTAATTGATCACGAGAACAAAACGATTATTTTGGGAGACATGCTTGAACTAGGTAAAGAATCTACAGAAGAGCATGAAAAAATCATCACTTATCTTGCTGACAAAAGGTGGCAAAAGATTCTTGTAGGCCCAATATACAGCAATTTATCTACGTCAAGTGATATACTCAAATTCAATACTTCAGAAGAATTGAGAATTCATCTTCAATCTAATTCAATACAGAATGCTTTAATTCTAATTAAAGGTTCACGCGGAATTAAATTGGAAACGATTGTTGAATCATTATAAAAAAAAGCCACTCCAAAAGAAGTGGCTTTACAATCTATTGTAGAATTATCACGAAGTAATGCTTCTAGCGATAACGATTTTTTGAACCTCTGAAGTCCCTTCATAAATCTGAGTAATTTTCGCATCACGCATTAAACGTTCTACGTGGTATTCTTTTACATAACCATAACCACCGTGAATTTGAACTGCTTCAACTGTGTGTTGCATTGCCACTTGCGACGCATACAACTTAGCCATAGCACCAGATGTATCATAATTGCGCTTGTTATCTTTATCCCAGGCTGCTTTCATTACCATCATTCTTGCCGCTTCAATATCAGTAGCCATATCTGCTAATTTGAATGCAATAGCTTGGTGTT
>CAYUQU010000143.1:0-5477 GCA_964447015.1 uncultured Flavobacteriales bacterium | reverse complement strand
TAGTGGTCTCCAAAACCATTGGTCGTGGGTTCGAATCCTACCGCCCGTGCAAAACTGAAGAAAGTGGGAAATTTTAAAGAGTATATAAGTGAGACAGTGACCGAAATGGTTCACAAAGTCACATGGCCAACATGGAAAGAACTACAGAGTAGTACTATTTTGGTTGTAGTTGCTTCCGTTATATTTGCTTTGTCAATTGCTCTGATGGACTATGTTTTTGGTGCGCATGATGTAGCGGATCCTGATTCGTTCTGGAAAGGATTGTTAGGAGGATTTTACAATATGTTTAAATAGGACTACAATACAATGGGTGAGATTAAAAAAAGATGGTATGTTGTCCGTGCAGTAAGCGGAAAAGAGAAGAAAGTGAAAGAATATCTTGACCTTGAAATCTCGCGTTTAGGTCTTTCTGATTATGTTGCTCAGGTATTAATTCCTACTGAAAAAGTTTTTCAGATTCGCAATGGGAAGAAAATCAGCAAAGAGAAAGCTTATCTTCCAGGATATGTTTTAATTGAAGCTGCTTTGACAGGTGAAGTTCCTCACGTCGTAAAGGGAATTCCTAATGTAATTGGTTTTCTTGGTGCAGAAAAAGGTGGTGAGCCTATGCCTATGAGACAATCAGAGGTCTTTAGAATTCTTGGTAAGGTTGATGAATTGGCCGAGTCAGAAGAAGAAATGAATATTCCTTTTGTTGTGGGTGAGTCAGTTAAAGTAATTGACGGACCATTCAATAATTTCAATGGAGTTATTGAAGAAATCAACGAAGAGAAAAAGAAATTGAAAGTTATGGTCAAAATTTTTGGCCGAAAAACTCCTTTGGAACTCAACTATATGCAGGTTGAGAAAGAAGGATAATTTTGTATTAACCGTAGTAGTGAAGAACAGCAACCTCAGAATGCTTCCTGTTGTTCCCACGTTTGGACTACATAAATAATAAATAAATGGCTAAAGAAGTATCAGCAATGATTAAATTGCAGGTCAAAGGTGGCGCAGCCAATCCCTCTCCTCCAGTAGGACCCGCTTTGGGTGCGAAAGGTGTGAATATCATGGAGTTCTGTAAGCAGTTTAATGCGAGAACTCAAGATAGACCAGGAAAGGTGTTGCCAGTTGTTATTACCGTTTACGGTGATAAATCTTTTGACTTCATTATTAAAACCCCACCGGCAGCAATTCAGTTATTGGAAGTGGCGAAACTCAAGAAAGGATCTTCTGAACCTAACCGTTCAAAAGTTGCTAAAGTATCTTGGGCTCAAATTCGTCCTATCGCTGAAGATAAAATGGCCGATTTGAATTGTTTTACAATCGAATCAGCTATGCGTATGGTTGCGGGTACTGCAAGAAGTATGGGAATAGTAGTAACGGGTGAATTCCCTCAAAACTAATATTACAGTTGAATTATGGGACGTATAGCTAAAAAAAGAAAAGAGATCCTTGGCAAGTATGACTTGGAGAAAGCTTACTCACTTGAAGAGGCATGTAATTTAGTAAAGGAAATTACAACTACTAAGTTTGATGCTTCTGTTGATATCAGTGTACGATTGGGTGTAGACCCTCGTAAAGCGAATCAAATGATTCGTGGTACTGTTGCTTTACCTCATGGAACTGGAAAGGATGTTAAAGTACTTGTACTTTGTACTCCTGATAAAGAAGATGAAGCAAAAGCAGCTGGAGCTGATCATGTTGGTCTTGACGATTATATCGAAAAAATCAAACAAGGTTGGACTGATATTGATGTGATTATCACTATGCCGTCTGTAATGGGTAAAGTTGGTGCGTTAGGTCGTGTTTTAGGACCTCGTGGATTGATGCCTAACCCAAAAACAGGTACGGTTACAATGGAAGTTGGTAAAGCGGTTCAAGAAGTTAAAGCGGGTAAAATTGACTTTAAAGTTGACAAATTTGGTAACATCCATTCAGGAATTGCTAAAGTGAGCTTTGAAGGAGATAAAATTCGCGATAACGCAAAAGAAATTTTGCAAACGCTTATCAAAATGAAACCTGCTGCGGCGAAAGGAACTTATATCAGAAGTATTTATATTTCTTCTACAATGAGTCCAAGTATCCAAATAGATCCAAAATCAGTTGTAGCTTAAAAAATTGTAAAGATGACAAAAGAACAAAAAGCACAGTATATTGAGGAGCTAACAGCAGATTTATCGAAATCAGGTGTATTCTACTTAGCCGATACCTCAGGGTTGACAGTTGAGTCAGTAAATGCATTGCGTAGAAAATGTTTCCAAGCAAATATCGAGATGCGTGTTGTTAAAAACACCTTGTTAGAGAAAGCGATGGAAAAAGTTGAAGGAGTGGATTATGCCGAATTAAAAGGTGTACTTGCAGGTCCAACATCTATTTTCTTTGCAGAAGTTGGTAATGCACCGGCTCGCTTAATTAAAGATTTCCGTAAGAAAAACGAAATTCCACGTCTTAAAGGGGCGTTTATTGAAGAAGCAATCTTTGTTGGTGATGAAAACCTTGAATTCTTGACTAACATCAAGAGTAAGGAAGAACTTATCGGTGATATTATCGCTCTTCTTCAATCTCCTGCTAAGAACGTTATTTCAGGTCTTAAAGGAAGTGGAGGAAAAATTGCTGGCCTCCTTAAAACTCTCTCTGAGAGAGAAGCATAGTAGAATTATAATTTTTAGTTTAGAACCTTTTTAAAATTTAATAAAATGGCTGATTTAAAAGAAATCGCAGAAGTGTTAGTAAATCTAACAGTTAAAGATGTTAACGCGTTAGCAGATATCCTTAAAGAAGAGTACGGTATTGAGCCTGCTGCTGCTGCTGTTGCAGTTGCTGCTGGTCCTGCTGCTGCTGGTGAAGTTGCTGAAGAGAAATCTGAGTTCGACGTAGTGTTGAAAGCAGCTGGTGGAAACAAACTTGCAGTTGTTAAACTTGTAAAAGAGTTGACAGGTCTTGGTTTGAAAGAAGCTAAAGAAGCAGTTGATGCAGCTCCAGGTGTACTTAAAGAAGGAGTTTCTAAAGACGAAGCAGAAGCACTTAAAAAATCTCTTGAAGAAGCGGGAGCTGAAGTTGAGATTAAGTAATTATATTACTGTTTTTAACGGGATAGGCACGGCCATTTTGGCTTGTGCCTATACCTGTTTTATTTGCACATTTGTGCCGTTTGGTCAATTGTACTAATTAAATTTTTTTAGCCTTGGCGACATTAAGTAATACTTCACAAAGAATTTCTTTTGCTTCGAGCAAAAGTCAATTTGAATATCCTGATTTCTTGGATATTCAAGTTAAGTCGTTTCAGGAATTCTTCCAATTGGAAACGACTCCAGAAAACAGAGAACAAGAAGGTCTCTATAAAGTGTTTTCGGAAAACTTCCCAATTACGGATACCAGAAATCAATTCGTATTAGAGTTTTTGGATTATTTTGTTGATCCCCCAAGATACAGCATCGAAGAGTGTATCGAACGTGGTTTGACTTACAGTGTGCCTTTAAAGGCAAAGTTGAAATTGTACTGTACAGATCCTGAACACGAAGATTTTGAGACAATTGTACAGGATGTTTATCTTGGTACAATTCCATATATGACCCCAAAAGGATCATTCGTGGTAAATGGTGCTGAGCGAATTATCGTTTCTCAGTTACACCGTTCTCCAGGTGTGTTCTTTGGTCAAAGTAGACACGCAAATGGTACAAAATTGTACTCGGCGCGCGTAATTCCTTTCAAGGGTTCTTGGATGGAGTTCGCTACAGATATCAATAGTGTGATGTATGCGTACATCGATAGAAAGAAGAAGTTACCTGTAACTACTCTTTTACGAGCTATTGGATATGAAAGCGATAAAGATATTTTAGAAATTTTTGACCTTGCAGACGAGGTTAAGGTGAGTAAAACAAACTTGAAAAAGTGTGTTGGACGACGTCTTGCTGCAAGAGTTCTTAAAACATGGGTTGAAGATTTCGTAGATGAAGATACTGGAGAGGTAGTTTCTATCGAGCGAAATGAAATTCTACTTGATCGCGAAACAATCTTGGAGGAAGCTCACCTTGATTTAATTGCTGATAGTGGAACTAAATCTATTATCCTTCACAAAGAAGGTGTAAATTCTGCAGATTATACCATTATATATAACACGCTTCAAAAAGATACTTCAAATTCTGAAAAAGAAGCTGTTGAACATATCTATAGACAATTACGTAATGCTGAACCACCAGATGAGGAAACAGCACGTAGCGTATTTGATAAATTATTCTTCTCTGATTCACGTTACGATTTAGGTGAAGTTGGTCGTTACAGAATCAATAAGAAATTATACTTTGAGAACACTGAAGAATCACGTGTTCTAACTAAGACTGATATTATTTCAATTATTAAATATCTAATTGAATTAGTTAACTCTAAAGCTGATGTGGATGATATTGACCACTTAAGTAACCGTCGTGTACGTACGGTTGGAGAGCAACTTTATTCTCAATTTGGTGTTGGTTTGGCTCGTATGGCTCGTACAATTCGTGAACGTATGAACGTTCGTGATAACGAGGTATTTACTCCAATTGACCTTATTAATGCGAAAACACTGTCGTCTGTGATTAACTCGTTCTTTGGAACTAACCAGTTATCTCAGTTCATGGATCAAACAAATCCACTGTCAGAGGTTACGCATAAACGTCGTATGTCGGCACTAGGGCCTGGCGGTCTTTCTCGTGAAAGAGCCGGATTTGAGGTTCGTGACGTTCACTACACGCACTACGGTCGTCTTTGTACTATTGAAACTCCTGAGGGACCAAACATTGGTTTGATTTCGTCTTTATGTGTATTCGCTAAAGTCAACAAGCTTGGTTTTATTGAAACACCATATCGTCGTGTGTCTAAAGGTAAAGTTTTATTGAACGAAGAGCCAATATATTTGACTGCTGAAGAAGAAGATAATCAAACTATTGCTCAGGCAAATGCGATTATCTCTGCGGACGGTAAGTTTGAAAGCGATAAGGTTAAAGCACGTATGGAAGGTGACTTCCCAGTTGTTGACCCAAGCAAACTTGACTTGATGGATGTAGGTACTAACCAAATTGCATCGATTGCAGCGTCATCTATTCCTTTCTTGGAGCATGATGATGCCAACCGTGCACTGATGGGATCGAACATGCAACGTCAAGCAGTTCCTCTTTTAAAACCATCTGCTCCAATCGTGGGTACTGGAATTGAAAGACTAGTTGCTCGTGACTCACGTGTACTTATCAATGCAGAAGGTGATGGAGTTGTAGAATATGTAGATGCAAATGAAATCGTAATCAATTATGATTTAACTGAAGAAGATCGTTTAGTATCTTTTGACGGTGATTTGAAAACGTATACATTAACTAAATTCCAAAAAACAAACCAAGGAACAACAATGAACTTGAAGCCTATCGTTAAGAGAGGTGACAAGGTTACTAAAGGTCAGGTTTTATGTGAAGGTTACGCTACTGAAGCGGGTGAACTTGCACTAGGACAAAACCTTAAAGTAGCAT
>CAYUQU010000142.1:0-5553 GCA_964447015.1 uncultured Flavobacteriales bacterium | reverse complement strand
TACTTGGTGTTCGATTATATAAATCCACAATTTGTGTGTTGAATCTGAATTATGTCTGTTTCTACCACCGAGAAACATTGGCCCAAATATGAACAGGCAATATCCCGCCACCACAGTAAAAACAAAAACAATTAACCCTTCAAAAACCATGTAAGAATTGGGAGTTTTATTTAAATAGGTAGATGAAAATACGCGCATAGCATTCTGTTGTTTTTATTTTGGTGAAAGATAAATATTTTTAAATAAAAGGAAATTCAAAAAATATATCCAATCTCATTGAACCTTTTAAGAAGCTCTGAGTATTACTGTTAATTATTCAACAAAAGTAAAACACTATTCGGTTGAGATTGTCGACATTTCTAAATTGAAAGTATCGTCCAAAAAAAGAAAAGTATGAAAATAGTTAATAGTTTATTCGTTATGTTGTGGCTTTCGGGTCTGTGTTTCGCTCAAAAACCTGAGACAGTTTACGGTCTCGCGCAAGAATCGAAATCAGTAGAATGGTATAAAGAACAAGAAAAACTCTGGAAAATTGAGATTGATAAAAATGAAAAAAATGCTACGGCATGGTTTAATTACTACAAAGCAACAAGAGCATTGAGGTATCTTACCATGAGTACTGACTACGATGAATTCCAACGCTATAACCAACTCACTTCAGAGATAGTAGATAAGTTTTATGAGTTGCTTCCCAACTCATTTGAAGCAAATTTGCTTAAATATACAAATGGCGGCTTGAGTGATATTGTAAAGGATGAAAAATACTTGATGAAAGCCAGAGAAATAGCACCAAATGACAGCCGAGGTTTTAGAGAATATTTCGTCTATTTTGAGGTGAAAAACAATAAAGAGGAACTTGAAAAAACAGCAGTACAAATTTTTCAGCACAATGATTTTCCTGTTTCGGTTTTAAACTGGGGGTATAATCTTTTAGCGGAATTAGATGAAAACGCCATTCTATTCACCGCAGGAGATAATGACACGTATGCTGCTTGGATCGTTCAGTATGCCAAAAATTTCCGTAAAGATGTGAAAGTTTTCAATACTTCATTGGTAAGTTCTTTAGATGATTATTGCGCACAAATGTTGAGTGAACTTGGGATTGAGAAATTCAAAAAGCCCTTTCCTGAACCTAAAACTGAAGAGGAAAATCAGCAAAATTGGGAGATGTTAGTTCAGCATATTTTTAATTCAGGTTATCCAGTTTACACAGCCGTTTCGGCAATCCAGCAATTCGAAGACAAATGGGGCGACAAACTTTACTTAACGGGGTTGGCATATAGGTACAGTGAAAACCCAATTGACAACATTTCGATAATTCGTAGAAACTACGAACATCGTTTTTTGACTGACTATCTGAAAGAGCATTTTGCCTTTAACAAATTCGACAATATTGCGGATAGAATGAATGCTACATACTTACCTTCTTTGCTCAAGCTATATACACATTATTTGGAAAGCGAAGATGTGGTGCAAAGTAAGAGAATTGAAGAGTTAATCAAATTGACAAGTGATAAATCAGGTCAGCAATCAGAAATACAGGAAGCTTTGGGGCAAACAGTTTCAGCCGCAAATTTTCTTTCGACATTTCTTGACGTGAAGCAAATTGAAAAAAATCAAATCTTGTTAAAAGACAAAGTGTATTTGTCCAAGTATGAAACGTCAAATGCAGAGTATCGTCACTTTTTAGAAAATTTAAGTCGCTCAAAACAGTTCGATTTAGTTAAGGTAGCGACTTACGACTCGTCACTGTGGGTAAGTAAATTCCCTAATGCGCACAATGACCCAATGAAAAATTTGTACCACTCTAATTCCGCGTATGACAGGTATCCCGCGGTAAATATATCTTTTGATGCAGCAAAGGCATACTGTCAATGGCTGACTCATCAATACAATATGCAGCGAAAAAGGAGATATACTCAGGTGCTTTTCAGGCTTCCGACAGAGCAAGAATGGATTGAAGCGGCTACTTCAAGAGGTAAATATCCTGTGTCTGGTTTTCCTGACGATAAAATCAAAAATGAAAAAGAATGTTATTTGGTAAATTTAAAAGCAGGAGATGAGTATGCAGCTGACGGATCTTTTCACACTGCAACTGTTGATAGCTACTTACATAATGAGCTAGGTTTTTTCAATATGTTTGGCAATGTGGCAGAAATGACAAGCAAAAAAGGAATCGCGAAGGGAGGTTCATGGTACAATACTTTTGAGGAATCAAAGTTTAAAAACAATATTAAGTATGATGGGGCAGACCCAGGTATAGGTTTTAGAATAGTGATGGAAGTAATTGTAGAGTAGTATCAATCAAAGCAAAGAACTAAATTGTTTCGTAAGCAAATAAAGCAGCTCAGTGATGAAGAATTGATGGTTGAAGTAATCAACCATCATTCTCATGCTGCATTAAATGAGTTACATTTTCGTTACAGTAAAAAGCTTTTAGGATACTTCATCAAAATGTTAAATAGGGATGAGAACTTAGCACAAGATTTTGTACAAGATCTTTTTCTGAAAATATTGGAGAAAAAACAGTTATACAATCCAGATAAGAAATTCTATACATGGGTGTTTACAATAGCATCGAATATGTGCAAATCGAGTTACCGAAGAAGTCCCATGAGTTCGCTTACGGAGAATTTAGCGGAAGAACGCGCTTCGTCTTGCACACAAGAAAATCTTTCTGATAAGGATGGTTTTCGTATGTTGTTGGAAGAAAGTATAGCTAAATTGGAACATCACCATAAAACTGCTTTTGTATTGCGTTATATGGAGGAATTCAGCTTACAGGAAATAGCAGATATAACACTTGTCTCCGTTGGGACAGTGAAATCAAGGCTGTTCTATGCGACCAAAAGTATGATGGTGATGTTAAAGGAATATGACCCGAGATATGAGTCAAATTATTTTAAATTAGAATAAGATGGATAAGAAGTTGACAAGTTCGGAACAACGATTATTTGAGTTGTTGGAAACAAAACGATATGAGGAGCTGTCTGACGATGATCAGTTATTTGTAACTGAAGAATGTGGAGTAGAGGAGTACGAAGTACAACGTCAGATAATTGAACAAGCAAGAATATTCGAAGATTCAACTCCAGAACCTCGACCTCTTTTGTTGCCTTTAGAGCCTTCAGAATCAGTAAAGAAAGGACTAATGATTCCACTATATCAAGTACTGATTGGAGTTGCAGCCTTACTGATTTTCTTTTTCAGCATTTGGCCAAGAGAAGAGACTGATTTGAGACATTCTTCGACTGAACAACCACAGAAGATAGACACCATTTATCAAACAATGCTGATTTATGATACCATAACTAGTTACATCCCACAAATTCAAATGGTAGAAAAAATCATTCGAGATACGGTATTGGTTTTTGTTCCTTCAACAGTTGATAGTGATATTCCAAGATTACTGGATGTAAACAACACAACTGCCCTTCCAGACTTGACTAAAGATAATTTGCGAAATAACGGGAAAAGCTTGAAAGAAGATGGAATGTTTATCAATTTGTTGCCAATGGCAGGTATATTAGGGAATTAATGATGATTTTCAGCATCTAATTCAAATGCGTTTACCTTGTAGTGAATATAACTTTTAGTTACCTGCAATTATAAAATCACATCAAAAATGAAAAATAGTCTCTTCTTCATTATCATCTTATCATTATTTGAAATTTCGACTTTTGCACAAAATAGCCTACATGCAGAAATTGATAGCTTGATCATTTCAAAAATGAAAGAGAACAGAATTTGTGGCCTATCAGTTGGAATAGTATTTAACGACAAAATTCAATATTCAAAAGGCTTTGGAAAATTGAATGTAAACTCCAACGATTCAATTACTGGTCAAACCCCTTTTTTGACAGCATCCATTTCAAAAGTATTTGTAGCAACTGCCATTATGCAATTACAAGAGCAAAGCCTGCTGGATATTAATGAAAAAGTTACTCAATATATTCCAGAATTCACAATGAAAGATGCAAATTATAAAGAAATTACAATTAGGCAATTACTTAATCATACATCAGGGTTAACAGAAGGGAGCCCTTATGTTTGGGATAAAAAGAAGAATAAGGGTTTGGATATTAGAAATTTCACAAATAGTCTAGCGAATAAAAAACTGTTGTTCACACCTGGAGAAAAATTTAGTTATAGTAACACAGGTTATGTGCTACTTGGATATATCATTGAAAAATTGACAAATCAAGAATTCGCAACCTATATTGAAGAAAATATTCTTAAACAAGCAGATATGGCTAATAGTCATTTTGATATGTTTTACTTTAATAAGGCGCTTTTTCCAAATTACTACAATAGTAGGGGCAAAATGCAAGAATGTTGTATAGGGAATACCTGCCCCAGTGGCAATCTCATCTCTACTGCAACCGATTTGTCTAAATGGATCTTGCTCAATCTCCGTTTACATAAATCTTTACTCCCGAATGATTCATCATTTATCACAAAAGAATCGCAAACTTTACTTTGGACACCAACACAGACTTTTGAAGGAAGTAAAACTACGCTTGGTTTAGGTTGGTGGCAATTTAACTCCGAAAAGTATGGACAGTCTGTGTTTCACTCGGGACATTATACAAACTATTCTGTATCCAACTTGGTAATATTTCCAGAGCAGAATTTTGGTTTTGTGATATTGTGTAATGACGAAGCAGCGAAGGAAGTTGTTTACAATCAAATAACGGATGGACTTACTGAAATAGTAATAAATTTCCTCAAAGAATGAAAAAACATATTATTACACTTGCACTATTAGTCATTGTTCAAATACTATCTTTTGGACAAAATAATCTATATCTAAAAATCGACAGTTTAATCCTTTCCAAGATGACGAACTATAGAATTATTGGGTTGTCAATCGGTATTGTGAAAGACGGAGAATTGTTCTACGCAAAAGGTTACGGTTCTACTTCTCTTGATAGTTTGTATAAGGTAACTGAACATACTGTTTTTCACACAGCCTCTATCACAAAAGTATTTACGGCTTCAGCGATTATGCAATTTGTGGAACGTGGTGAAATTAAATTAACAGACAAACTGACTGACCATTTACCTGACTTCAAAATGCGGGATAAGCGATATCAGCAAATAACTATCGAGCACTTACTAACGCATTCGTCTGGCCTTCCGTGGGAACACAAATTCAAAAATTCTCCCGATGATTCAACAGCGTTGGAACAATACGTTGCTGACTTGAAGAAGGAAAAACTAAAATTTACCTCTGGAGAAAAGTTTGACGGGACAACATACAGCAACGTAGGATACAGTATTTTAGGCTTAATCATTCAGCGAGAATCAGGAATGACTTATGATAATTATATTCAGAAAAATGTATTGGAACCCAATCAAATGACTAATAGCTATTTCAATCACAAACTAATCAATCGGGAAATCAAAGCTGAACCGATTATTTTGTCAGGAAAATCTAAAGAAATAGAAAGATTTAATCTTTACGGAGTTGTAAAAGATGTAAATCCCGTAATAAAGTATCCAAACTATTCACTTGTAGTTAGAGATACTTATGGAAGGACAAGTGAACAT
>CAYUQU010000141.1:0-5556 GCA_964447015.1 uncultured Flavobacteriales bacterium | reverse complement strand
AAAGCGGTCGAAAGACGTTTTGCTGGCATTCCCAAACTCACGTAGTGAAAACGACGATTGGTACGCTCAGGACCACCCTCCCCAGCAAACATACGTGTTGGATCTTCTCCTTCGCGCTTGAAAGGGAACAGTCCTGAAGTATACGGGAATTCACCCGGTACATTCTCCTGCAACATCCATCGCAATAAATCTCCCCATGCTTCATACTTTGGCAACGCAATTTTAGGGATTTGAGAATGTGACAGCGATTCTGTGTGCGTTTCAATCGACAATTCTTTGTCGCGTACCATAAATTTGTATAATGGCGCTTTGTATGTTGCTTTTTTAGCATCCCACGACAAGATAGCATCCCAATTATGTGGGTCAAAATCCATTTTTACGCGGTCAAACTCTTTCAAAAGCAACGACATCAATTCTTTGTTCTCAGCTTTCACTTCTAACTGATCATCGTCAATTCCTGCTTTAGTTAACACAGGAGCTGTTCCAGACAAAGTTTCGATAGTCTTGAACAAACCGAATAATTTCTGTGCTACATTCGCTTGATCATCAACCCAAGCATCAAAAGCGCGGTTGTTTTCAGAAATTTCTGACAAATAACGAGTTCGTGCTGGTGGAATGACGAAAATCTTCTCAGACATCTCACGTGTAATCTCAAATGAAGACTTGAGCGGTGTCGATGTTTTTTCTTCCAATTTATCCATTACAACCTTGTACAAGGCGTTCATTCCTGGGTCGTTGAATTGCGAAGCGATAGTTCCATAAACAGGAATTTCTTCGTCTTTTGCATCCCACATTTGGTGATTGCGCACGAATTGTTTCTTCACATCGCGCAATGCATCTAGCGCACCGCGTTTGTCAAATTTATTTATTGCTACTACATCGGCAAAATCAAGCATGTCGATTTTTTCCAATTGTGTAGCTGCACCAAATTCAGGAGTCATCACATAAAGCGCGACATCCGAATGGTCCATTATTTCCGTATCCGACTGACCAATTCCTGATGTTTCAAGGATAATTAAGTCAAATTTCGCTGCTTTTAAAATTTCAACTGCCTCCGAAACGTGTTTTGACAAAGCTAAATTGCTCTGACGTGTCGCCAACGAGCGCATGTACACTCGGTCGTTACTGATTGCGTTCATGCGAATTCTATCACCAAGTAGTGCTCCACCTGTCTTGCGTTTTGATGGATCAACTGAAACGATTGCAATTTCTTTGTCTTTAAAATCGATTAAGAAACGACGCACCAATTCATCCACTAATGAAGATTTACCTGCTCCACCCGTTCCAGTAATTCCAAGCACAGGAGTTGTTGATTTAGTAGACATCGTGTGAATTTTTTCCAATTCTGCTTTCGCATTCTCAGGAAAATTCTCCGCTGCCGAAATCAAACGCGCGATTGCCGTTACTTCTTTGTTCTCAAGCGTATCAATCTCATTTGTCAACTTGTCACCAACAGGATAATCACTTCGCTCAACAAGGTCGTTAATCATCCCCTGCAATCCCATCGAACGTCCATCATCAGGGTGATAGATTCGTGTGATTCCGTAATCTTGTAATTCTTTTATTTCTTCAGGAAGAATGGTTCCACCACCTCCACCGAAAATTTTGATGTGTCCTGCTCCTTTTTCAACGAGCAAATCACGCATGTATTTAAAATATTCTGTGTGTCCACCTTGATACGATGTCATTGCTATTGCTTGCGCATCTTCTTGAATGGCACAATTCACCACTTCTTCTACACTGCGGTCATGTCCAAGGTGAATAACCTCACAACCTGTAGATTGAATAATACGACGCATAATGTTAATCGCAGCGTCATGCCCATCAAACAGCGATGCAGCGGTTACAATTCTAACTTTGTTTGTCGGTTTATATGGCTCTTGATTTATCATATCTGTATAGTATCTTCATTTGGATAGGTGGCAAATTTAATGAAAATGAGAGAAGTTTGAACACGATTTTAGTAATAAGATTGAAGTAAATGATAATAACTCCCAATGACTATTATTTTACGTAGTTTTGAAAAAAAATAGTTTATCAAACAGCTCATCGTTATAGCAGGTCCAACCGCGAGTGGAAAAACTGCCCTTTCAATTGAATTGGCAAAAAAGTTGAATTGCAGTATCCTTTCTGCCGACTCGCGCCAATTCTACAAAGAACTCAGCATAGGTACCGCAAAACCTTCTAAAGATGAAATGCAGGGTGTTCCGCATTATTTCATAGACAATCTCAGTATCACTTCACATTATACGTCAGGACAGTTTGAATTGGAAGCTTTACACGTTCTCGAAAACGAATTCAAAACAAAAGATACTGCCATTCTAGTTGGTGGATCGGGTCTTTATATTGATGCTGTTTGCAAGGGAATTGATGATTTGCCACGAGATAAAGAAGTGCGTAAACAACTCATTCAGGAATTTGAAGAATTTGGATTAGAAAAACTCCAAAACGAACTCAAAGAAGCTGACGAAAGTTATTACATGCACTGTGACTTCCAAAATCCACATCGTGTAATGAGGGCACTTGAAGTCATTAGATGCAGCGGTAAAAGGATGACTGAACTGTTGTCTAAAACAACAAAAAAACGAGATTTTGAGATTCTATATTTTACAATTGACTATTCAAGAGAAAAAATATATGAACGAATCAACAATCGCGTTTTGCAGATGATCGAAAAAGGGTTGGTTGAAGAAGTAAAATCAGTAGCTGCATATCGAGAACATCAGGCTCTAAACACGGTTGGTTACAAAGAAGTTTTCGATTATTTGGACGGTAATATATCACTTGAAGAAGCCATCTCTCAAATCCAACAAAACACAAGAAGGTATGCAAAGCGTCAGTTAACTTGGTTTAGGAGAGAACTGTCTACTCATTGGATCAATCATGAAAACATATCAGATCAAATGCAAGTAGTTTTGGCGGTATTGGCAGAACAAAAATCTATATAAATTCATCTTTAGAATTCGAACACCAGTAGGGGCGAATTGTAATTCGCCCCTACTGGTGTTGCACAGATTCAATTAATTAATTTTTCCCAGCAGTCATTGCTTCATCCCAAACAATTTCCAAGGTTTCTCCATCCTTTTTTGTTGGAACACCTTCTACAAATACTTCTGTGAATGTGATCCACATTTCAACTAGTTGCATGTCGTTTAGTCGACCACCCGGCATACGTCCCCATGAAGCAGAGAAAGAATCGCTCTCCCCTTTTTTCAAGATAACAGCATCATCTTTCGAGTTTGCCGTTGCATACGTATTTCCATCAGGCATTTTAACAGCGATACGATTTGGGATAATGAAACCTAGGTTATCACCTTTGTATGTCACATTAAATTTCACATCTGTCTTTCCTGTAGCTTTTTTGTTCCCCGCATGAGACACATCATAAGGACCAACTTTAAATGTATTTGTTGAAACTGGTAAGCGGAAATTTTCAGCAGTAAAAGGTTCATTTAATTTGATTTGGTAAAACCCTTCGCAAACAAAGTTAAATTGTTGTACTTCATTTAAGTTTTCTCCAAATGCACGATAAACTTTTTTCTTCGAACCATTAGGTTCAATCATAAAGCTTTTGTCTTTGGCACGTACGTCTTGTCCAGGAATCTCAAAGTTACTTTCTTCTGAATTGTAAATCAGATAATCACTTGTCTTATTCGTGATGCTCATTCTAAACTTAGTCTCTTTGGGTAAAGAAACGATGTTATCAATCTCAACTTTTACGATATCATTCTCAAAACTGACTGTTTTGTAAAATACTTTTTCGTATTTTGGAGCATCCTGTGCTACTGAATAAATGGTGTTTAAGGCGATAATAGCCGCTAAGTAAAATACTTTTTTCATAATCTTTGTTTTTGTTTTGCATCACATTTCAAAATGCGTGCCAATTTAAAAAATAATCAGCAAACAAATGTAATCAACTGGAAGGAATTGAATTAATTAGGCACAATATCAACAGCTTTCGATTCTTTTGGAAGTATTGGTCTACCTATCATTCGCGCATAAACCATTGTGATTTTGGCACCTAAGAAAATGATTTGAGAAGAATAGAACATCCATGCAAGAATGGCCATAATTGTTCCTGCAACTCCCCCACCTGCTGCAAAGAAATAATTGATTAGATAGTATTTTATCAATAATTGACCTAAATAAACTAGTGTAGCGGTGAAAACACTTCCTCTCAATGCTATAGCCCAATCAATTTTACCATCGTGAAGGTATTTGAACATGAAAAGAAAAATAATCACATTACTCAACAGTGATGCTATATGCTCAAAGCCACTCGTAAAAAAAGTATTGGCTCCACTTCCAAAAAATTCTGCTCCAAAAGAAATAAAGGCTGTCTCCAAGAAGTAAAATACAATTACTACAACAGCTACTAGCATTAACATAAGAAAGGAAACACCTCTAGCGATAATTCCATTAAAAAAACTTCTCCTCTGTTCAACTACTTCGACATCAAAAAACACATTGAGACTAGTACGTAATGAACTAAAAATGGCAGAAGCAGAAAACGCCAAGATAATGATCCCAACAACTTGCAATACAAAACTTCCTGACCCTAAATCGATGAGTGTAAGTGCCTCAACAAGCCACGAAACATCATCAACGCCAATTTGCTCCTTTGCTACATCTGCTACAATTTCAATCAATGCCTCTTGCCCTAAAAATTTCCCTATTGAAATGAATGCCAAATACAACATGGGTACTAATGCCACAATTGTGTAATACGCAAGTGAAGCTCCATGAATAAAACTTTTGTCGCGAATAAACTCTACAAAGCTGTTTTTAAGCAACAGCCACGTATTTTTCAATGTAATATTACTCTTTAGCATAACCAGGCCTAATCATTACTCGTTTTTCCAAAGGTAATGCAGAATAAAGTAAAACATCTTCTTCCCTCCTTGTTTTTCCATAATTCACATAATGTGTACCTTGAAAAACACTTCTGTATATGTTTATTTCAATCCCTTTATCTTCTGATAATGTATATGCATTGGGTCGAAACATGATTGTTTTTCCTTCGAAATCTATCAAATTTATTTCGCCAAAAAAATGCGCTTCATCAAGCGATTGGGGGTTATTATAAAACCCCTCGGCACTGTCTATCCGTATGATGTTTCCACCTGACATAAATGCTATTCTATCACCCCAAGTCATCGCCTCTTTGCCGTCGTGAGTTACTAGAATAATAGAAGAACGCCATTTATTTCGCATTTCTCCCACATATTGCTCTATTCGTTGTCTTGTGGGTGGATCAAGGTGCACAAATGGTTCGTCGAGTAAAATTACATCGGGTTCATTTGCCAAAGTTCTTGCCAATGCTAATCGCTGTTGTTCTCCCCCCGAAAGTAGATGTGCTTTTTGCAATCTCAGCTTTGTCAGCCCCATTACCTCCAACAGTTCTTCTGTTATCTCTGAAATGACTTCTGCAGTATGATGCAATATCTTAATTCGGATATTTTCCTCCACTGTGTGATACAAATCAAGTGCAAAATCTTGATTTACAAGTTTGATTTCAGAATGACCTGGAATCAATTGCCCTGAAGGCCCTGCCAC
>CAYUQU010000140.1:0-5682 GCA_964447015.1 uncultured Flavobacteriales bacterium | reverse complement strand
AACAAAACATATCCTGAAATAAAATGCGGTAAAAACATCCAAGACTCTCCTTTAATTCCCCTAAGATTAAAATGCACCATAAAGGAATAACCGATAAAATACTGATTGAAATATAGTGATACCAATTCTAGCACAATATAGAAAGTTCCCAAAATGGCAATTGGAATCAGCCAAATTTTACGTTGGATAAAATTGGCAATTAAGAATAAAACCAAGAAGAACATAAAAAGTACCGAAAGTTGAATTCGCCCTCCAAATACTTCAATGATGGTATTTATGTAGTTCATACGAAACGGTAATCAACGCTCATTTCTCAACAATTTACTAGGCAAGTGCTAATATCAGCATAAATTGAGAGATAAAGCAAAAATACAAAAGTTTGTGAATGAGAAAAGACAGTATTGAGTATTGAACAAGAGTATGGAGTATTGAGGGATTTGTATAGGAGATGATATTTGCGGGTTTTCCTCCCCCTCGATCCCCCTCCAGCGGGGGAAGAGCTACGCATCCACTTTTGTACCTAAATTAATATTTTCAACCCGCATTCATTTCAATCGAAGCTATGCATAACAATTCAGTGATGGGCGTGTTTCCCCCGCTGGAGGGGGACTAAGGGGGAGGACAAGACAGTATTGAGTTTGAGTATGGAGCAAAGACAGTATTGAGCAAAGACAGTATTGAGCAAGAGCAAAGACAGTATTGAGCACGAGTATTGAGTATAGAGTATGAGGATGGAGAGAGTTAAATTCTTAACAGGATGATACTGCGACTGTTCGAGTTTATATCTCTTTGTTTATAAGACTTTGAGCCTTTATGTGGGAAAAATTTCGTATCCTTCTAGTACTATAATTAATTGTTCTTTGTCATGAAAAATTCACTCATTAAAAAAATTTACACACTAACCATATTCAGTTTGACTTTAGCAATTAGCTCAATGAGTTACGGTCAGATAAATTACACTCAAGACTTCAATGGCTGTAATACCACAGCAAATCCATCCAATTGTAATGGTTGGAGGGTGTCAGGAGGTTTTGCGAGGGGAATTAGTCCTACTAGAAACTGTTCGAACTCAGCCGCTTTTGCTAATGTATATACTGCTAATCCAACTGCAGAATTGTTTACCACGGCGAGTTTAGGTATTTCTACTGGGCTTCCGGCAACTTTTAGTTTCAATTCAAAGTGTATTGATTATACAGGAGGTGCCGCTACAGCAGCGAATTCATGTACTTATACGTTGTACTGGGGAACAGCAGTTGGTGGACCTTGGAATTTAGTTTCTACTTATAATAATGTGCAGGATTTAGCTTGTAACTCTCATACTTTTCCCTCTTTCACTCCTACAGCAGGACAGAATGTCTTTATTCGCGTGTTGATTACCTTCAACGCGGGCGATTTTTGGGCAGTAATAGACGACATCAGTTTAACTCAACCAGATTTGCCAACAGCTACTTTATTAAATATGTCTGCCGAGCCCACACTGTCAACGAGTTTTGCACACAGAAGAGGAGCAAGTATCCGACCTAAATTTACCATTAGCGGTGCAGCAGCTTTTGATGCAGTTCAAATAGAGATGAATCAATTATCAGACTTTTCAGGAGCGGCGTTAGTATCTACTTTAGACGATGGAACCAATTATAATGCGTCAACACCCTATGATTTTTGGACAACAGAAGACCTTACAGGCGACCGTACTTATTTCGTTCGCGTGCGCCTTTCCGATAATGGGGGAAGCACATGGGGGCCTTGGTCCACACAATTTTGGCCTTACAGTTATTACCCCGCTACAACCTATCCTGAGGAAGGTTGGTACTTCACCACACGGGAACAGTTTCTGTTAGGCACTGTCGATGAATCGACATATAACTTTGTATCCGTATTAGATAACAGTACTCCCTACCCTGACGATGATTATTTTCAAGTTAATCAAGGTAGTTTTAACGTCAACGCAGGTACAAACGATGGGGTTTATGAAAATGGGACATGGTATCCGACTGTAAACTATATGACCATGGGTTGGCAGAACAACTGTAATGGTAATGCGGCTATATACAACGGATTTCCCTTCACCTTAAATATTCCACAGGGAGCGAATATCCTCTCTTCAGGCTTATCTGCCGTAGCTAGTGACGCTTGTTTTTGTGAAACACAAAATGTGGCCCTGCGATTGATTTTTGACGCACACGATGTAGATAATGGAGCCGCTTATACTGCTGCGAATGTAACATCATTAGTTACACCTGCACGAACAACAGCCAAAGAATACCTTCACTTAACCGATGCGTGGACAAACAACACCAGATACACGTTAACCAACAACACCAGCATTTTGCAAGAAGTGATTGATCGAGCGGGTTGGGGAGCAGGAAACCGATTCAATTACATGATGTACTGGGATAATGGTTATGCACCAGGTGCTAATAACAACCGTTGTATCCGTCAAGCAGATAACGGAGCTGCTTCGGCGCCAAATTTAACTGGTACATTTACAAACTTTTACAACACTGTTCGCTTTCCTTCTGTAAACCGCGCCATTTACGGTCCTGACGCAACATCTTGGGACGAACTTCGCGTGACAGATAACACAGTAGGATGTGGAACATGTTATGTCGAATACCGCATTCACGATGCAGGAACCAATGCTGTACTTGCTGGTCCTTTTTTACGCCCTGAAGGAATGTCTACATCGCAATACTTTGACATCTCGGGTGTGGCAGCGGCTAACATCTACGTGTCAACGCGCGTGTATCGCAACAATACTCCTCTAGTTCACGACATTTGGTTAACTGCAACAGAGATTTCACCGCTTCCTGTGGAATGGAAAAAAGTAGAAGGTCATTGTTTACCTGATGGAAATGAAATTCGTTGGGAGACAGCTTCAGAGCAAGACAATGATTATTTCACTGTAGAACGAAGTTCAGATGGCACAACTTGGGATTTCATTTGTCAAATTGACGGAGCAGGAAACAGCAACCATACAAATGCTTATTCTTGTTTTGACCCATCAATAAGAGAGGCTATTTATTACTATCGTGTGCGACAAACAGATTATGATGGAGAGACAAAGGTTTCTGATATCATCTCTGTAAATTGTGATGAGAAATCAGACTTAAAGATTTACCCTAATCCAACCCAAGGACGTTTCACTCTTGACGGTGGTAAGTTAGGTATGGAGGTAGTACTTTATGACCCAACGGGTAGAATAATATTGGAAAAGGAAATCAACTCCCACTCAACAGAGTTTGATATTTCAAATTACAATAAAGGTCTTTACCTTCTTGAGGTAAAAGAACACAATTCTGTTCAAAACTTCAAGATTGTGGTGAATTAGTGTAATTACCTTTCATATAAATATAATGAAGAGAATCGGCGTTTGTCGGTTCTCTTTTTTGTTAGTGTAAACCTATTCCCGTTGTAGGGACGCACGGCCGTGCGTCCCTACAACGGGTCTGTCACGATGACTGGTCGGGGGGACAGGCCCTCCAAAGAGAATATCAAATCCAAAATATGTCAAATGCCGTATTCCCCAATACAGCAAAATTTACAATCTTTGAATCAAAATATTTATATGCAGTACTTTATCGTTTTACTAATCTGTATTTACTCTTTTGTTGGCGTTTCTCAAACATTAACGCTAGAAGAAAACTTTGATGATAACTCCATGGGGTGGTCTACAGGAAATACAGCAAAATATAACAATAAGATTGAAGGCGGTGTTTTTAGAGTTGACTATCATCCTGAAACGAACGTATCTCAATACTTTTGGCGAAACTATCATATCAATGAAAAGGAGGATTTCATTATAGAGTCAAGAATGCGATTCATTTCTGGCACAAATAACAATGGGTTTGGATTGACATGGGGTACTGACAACCACAAAAACAGTCGCCACTTTGTTATCTCAGGTAATCAATTTTACAAGTCAGGGTACAACGAAGATGGAAACAGCAATGCAATTGTAAAATGGACTGAGAGAAAAGACCTAATTAAACCTGTAGGCGAGTTCAACCTGCTTCGAATTCATAAGCAGGGTGATAGTGTTTCATTAATCATCAATGGTGAGAAAGTTTTCGCGATGCCTCACAGGGCTTTTTCGGGTAAAAACATCGGATTTTATGTGCTTGCACCTATGGTGATTGAATTTGACTATTTACATGTGTACCAGCACAGCGACATCAATCTTATCGCTAATCCGATTAATGGTTACAAAAAAGAAAATCTTGGACCCGATATCAATACGGTCTATTCTGAAGTGCAACCTATAATCTCAGCAAGTGGAAATACTTTAATTCTTGTTCGTAAAAACTCGCCTGACAATATCGGGGGAGAAAAAGATGACATTTATTATTCAAAAAAACTTGCTGATGGCAGTTGGTCTAAAACAGAACCCTTTCCACGACCAATCAACAATGAAGGACACAACTCGGTTGTATCGATATCAGCGGATGAAAATACCTTGATTTTAATGAACACATACAAGCCAGATGGGAGTGTTCTAGGGTCAGGCATCTCTATTGCCAACCGTACAGAAACGGGTTGGGAAGTTCCTGTGAAAATAGAAATAGAAGATTATTACAACGACGGGAAATACAGCTCTTTTTGCATGTCTTCGAGTAAAAATGTACTTATCATGAGTATCGAACGAAAAGATTCACACGGAATGAATGATTTGTACGTTAGTTTTGAAAAAGATGGGCAGTTTACAGCTCCTTTGAACATGGGTTCTATATTGAACACCTCATCTACTGATGTAACTCCATTTTTAGCAGCAGATGATCGAACACTTTATTTTTCAACAGCGGGACATCCTGGATACGGGTCAAATGATATATTCATGTCCCGACGATTGGACGATACTTGGCTAAACTGGAGCACTCCACTCAATCTAGGACCAGAAATAAATTCCCCAAACTGGGATGCATACTTTACTTTGCCAGCAAAAGGAGATTTTGCATATATGGTTTCGTCCGAAAACTCTATCGGGCTGACAGACTTGTTTCGAATCAAGCTGCCCGAATCCGCAAAACCAACTCCCGTAATTCTTGTGCGGGGTCGCGTACTAAATGCTAAAACTCGCGAACCGTTGAGTGCTGAGATAATCTATGAAAACCCTGCAACAGGAAAAACTGTCGGCTCGGCAATCTCTGATCTCAATACGGGAGAGTATACAATTGTGCTCGCAGGTGGTTCTGTATATGGATTTCTAGCAGAAAAAAAAGACTTTTATGCAGTGAGCGACTTTATAGACTTAACGCAGACAAAAGTTTATGATGAAATTACGCGCGACCTACTACTTTCTCCCATTGAAAAGGGCGAATCAATCCGACTAAATAATGTGTTCTTTGATACCGACAAAAGCATCTTGCGAGAAGAATCAACAGCTGAGCTACAACGTTTAATTCGGTTCTTGCAAGCAAATTCGGAAATCAGCATCCAACTCGAAGGACACACAGACTCGCAGGGGAACGCAGAATACAATCTACATCTATCCAACGACCGCGCGAAAGCTGTAATGACCTATTTAATTGAAAATGGAATAGAAGCCTCTCGCCTTAAGTCAAAGGGTTTTGGAAAAAACAACCCTGTTGCCACAAATGAAACTCCCGAAGGAAGACAGCTCAACAGACGGGTTGAGTTTAGAATTGATTAGAAACGGTTGTGGTGGATCAATGTATAGGTGTATTT
>CAYUQU010000139.1:0-5693 GCA_964447015.1 uncultured Flavobacteriales bacterium | reverse complement strand
ACTGAAGGAAAACGTGATCGTTGGTCACTTGATTCCAGCAGGTACAGGTATGAGAGAGTTTCAAAATATGATCGTAGGTTCGCAAGAAGAATACGATTCAGTTAAGAAATAAGTGAACTCAATAAGAAAAGGCAGGATTTATTTCCTGCCTTTTCTGTTTTAAAAAAAAGGAAAATGGAAAATAAACCAAACGAAAATCAAATCAACATCGAATTGCCAGAAGATGTAGCGGAAGGTCAATATTCAAACCTTGCGATAATTACACATTCGCAATCTGAATTTATTGTTGATTTCATTCAAATTATGCCGGGAATGCCAAAAGGTAAAGTGAAATCTCGCGTGATTATGACACCACAAAATGCCAAGCGTTTAATGTTGGCGTTGAATGACAATATAAAGAAATTTGAATCGACCCATGGGGATATCGTTATCGGAGATCAAGGGCCGATGATGCCGCCAATTAATTTTGGTGGAACGACAAACCAAGCTTAAAACAATACCCTGATATTATTTGTCAGGGTTTTTTTTTGGCAAAGTTTTTGAATCTTGTGTAACGGTTGAACTAATCTGAAGTTATGAGGGGTATGAGAATTTTTTCATTGATTTTGATGTTTTTGGTGGCTGGCACTTATTTTGGGCTAAATGCTCAAACTGTTCCAGACAAAAAGACGTACGACTTTGGTCAGATTTTTCGCCATAGCGAGAGGTTTGTAGATTTTTATTTCAAAAATACAGGTGATAAAAAGTCATTCTTTCTCCGTTTGGACAAAATTCCAGACATTACCTATCAAATTTCGTCTTCTGCTCTCATGCCAGATAGCTCGGTAGCTATTCGCTTTCAAGTGAACCCTACAAAGAAGGGAAAGTTTTCGTATTCAATTCGTACATATTTTAGCGATATAAACGAGCCCATTACTATTACGCTTAAAGGGGAGGTGATGGATCTTTTTGTGGACAATAGCACAGCATTTCAGAATTGTCCAGACTTTACTCAACAACCAGCAGATGGAAATCCATTGGATTTTACGCTCACAGTAGTAACAGTCGAAAAAGGTAGTGGAAAAGTGCTTTCAAAATCTGATGTGGCTTTACTTCAAAATGGACTTGTAGTCGGACAATGGAAAACGGATCGAAACGGACAGATTATTAAACGCGTTCCACTGGGCTATTCATATTTCTATGCTACACATGAAGGCTATTATCCAGTCGAACTAGGAGCTTACATTAATTTCCGAAGAAACTATGTAGTCTTGGAATTGGAGCGAAGTATAGAGGAAACCCCTATTGTGGTGGAAGAAATTCCTGTTGTAATTAATGAGGAAATTGTAGCCGAAGTGGTAATTAAAGAAGAACCAAAGGAAATTGAAATCGAAGAAGAAATTCCAGTGAAAGAAACACCAGAGTTGTCTTTAGACATCGAAGAATCTAAGACTATAGAAACAACAATTCCAGCTTTGGCTGAAATTCCATTGGAGAATTTTGACCCTGCATTATTCAAACCGAATAACATCGTTTTTGTACTTGATGTTTCCACATCAATGCGTGCAGGAGATCGATTTGAATTGATGAAATATGCTTTGTATCAACTGATGGAATACATCAGGCCTCAAGACAATATCGCTTTGGTGACCTATGGTTCTGATGCGCGAATTGTATTGAAAACAACAAGTGGAGCAGACAAAGAAAAAATGCTTGAGGAAGTCAAGAATCTAAAAGCTTCGGGATTTACAGCAGGAGGGAAAGGGATCAAACTTGGATATGACTTGGCGAAGAAGGGATATATTCCAAATGGAAACAATCAAATCATCGTCATCACGGATGGTGCTTTTAACCGCGATTCGGATGATTACGACAGAACAGTGAAACGCTTTACTAAAGAAGGTTACATTCTTTCTGTTGCTGGAATTAAAAATGCTCCAGTAGATGAAGAAAAAATGAGAGAAGTCGCTGAACAAGGTAATGGTCGTTACGTCCCAATATTCAAGCTCTCTGATGCGCAGTGGAATTTGATTAAGGAAATGCGTGAAGCTTCGTTTATTGGAAAATAATTCTCATTTGACTTCAGCAATTGGATACATTTCAATAATTTACAATTGATGAACAATGGTTTCTCTCCAAACAAAATATTAATCACAAAATTTGCGTTAACTTTATAGTCATGAAAAGGTTTATATTACTCATCATCGTTGTATTGTTCTCCATGAACACTTTTGCCTCGCAGATTCTAATCCCAATGGATCAACGTCAAGCGAATCATTTGAAGGCTTATGGGGTGGCATTTTGGGTACTTGAGAATGAAGTGGTAATTGAATGGCTGCTCAACTATAGAGGAGGAAGTTTCCTAATGCCCCATCTTGGTACAATTGAAGAACAACTGATTATAAAAGGTGTTTCTTACGAGATTATCCCTGATTTGCGTGCAAATGCGATTAAATCTGAAATAGCGAATCCAGAAGTGAATATGGAAGTTGTTCAACTTGAAGTTGCTCCAAAAATAGCAGTATATACTCCAAAAGGAAAGCAACCTTGGGATGATGCGGTGACACTTGTTTTGGCTTATGCCGAAATTCCCTATGTCGAGATCTATGACGAAGAGGTTATTAAAGGGCAATTACCTGAATTTGATTGGCTGCATCTTCATCACGAAGATTTTACTGGTCAATACGGAAAGTTTTACAATTCATTCCGCACATTTCCTTGGTACAAACAACAGGTAGCAGATCTTGAGGCTTCGGCGAAAGCATTAGGTTTTGATAAGGTTTCCAAAATGAAATTGGCAGTAGCTCAAAATATTCAGAATTTCGTTATCGCTGGCGGCTTTCTCTTTACAATGTGTAGTGGAACGGATAGTTTTGATATCGCTCTTGCCGCTCACGGAACAGATATCTGCGAAGTGATGTACGACGGTGACCCAATGGATCACAATTGTCAAGAGAAATTGGACTTTGGTCAAACTTTTGCTTTCGAAAATTTTACTTTGGTGAAAAATCCATTGGAATATGAATATTCGAATATTGATGGAACAAATGATCACAATAAAATCACGGAGAATACAGATAAGTTTATGCTCTTCGATTTCTCCGCAAAATGGGATGTCGTTCCAACCATGCTCACGCAAAATCACGTCAATATTATCAATGGGTTTATGGGACAAACAACTGATTTTAGAACGCAGTTTATCAAACCAAATGTCATTGTAATGGCTGAGAACAAGGCTTTAGGAACAGCTCGCTATATCCATGGTGAAATGGGCATGGGAACATGGACATTTTATGGTGGCCATGACCCAGAAGATTATCGCCACTTGGTTGGTGACCCACCGACAGACTTAAATCTTTTCCCAAATAGTCCGGGTTATCGATTGATTCTAAACAATATTTTGTTCCCCGCAGCTAAGAAGAAAAAGCAGAAAACTTAATAGACTCAAGACTGTAAGACTCAAGACTACAAGACGCCTTAACTCGTGGTTTTGTCTAATTTCTTTTGTCTATCAGTCATTCGTCTATTATAAAAACATACAAACTTGGATTTCAAACTCGAATCGCATTTCAAACCTACAGGGGATCAGCCAGAAGCTATAAAGCAGTTGGTGGAAGGACTGAGTAACGATCAGTTTGCTCAAACGTTGTTGGGAGTTACAGGGAGTGGTAAAACGTTTACCATTGCTAATGTCATCCAAGAAACTGGTCGACCGACATTAATTCTTTCGCATAATAAAACGTTGGCAGCTCAACTTTATGGAGAATTCAAACAGTTTTTTCCAGATAATGCGGTTGAATATTTCGTTTCGTATTACGATTACTATCAACCCGAAGCTTATCTCCCAACTTCAGATACGTATATTGAAAAAGATTTGGCAATCAATCAAGAAATTGAAAAATTGCGACTCTCGGCGACATCAGCATTGTTGTCGGGAAGAAGAGATGTGATTGTTGTTTCATCTGTGTCGTGTATCTATGGAATCGGAAATCCAGATGCGTTTTCGGAATCGATTATTGAAGTTAAAAAAGGGGATAAAGTCTCACGAAATAAATTTTTGCTGCGTTTGGTGGAGAATTTATACTCAAGATCTAACGACACGTTTGAACGCGGAATGTTTAGAGTAAAAGGTGACGTCGTAGATATTTTCTTGGCTTATGCCGATTATGCCATTCGGTTAGAATTTTGGGGTGATGATATCGACAGAATTGCGATGATAGACCCTGAGTCAAATTCGATAATTGAGACAATTGAAGAAATTAAAATTTATCCCGCAAATATCTTTGTAACCAATCCCGCAACGGTTCAAGTAGCATTGAGAGAAATTCAGGATGATGTCACACTACAAGTTGAAGCGTTTAAACGAGAGAATAAACCACTCGAAGCAAAGCGTTTGTTGGAGCGTGTAGAATATGACATGGAGATGATTCGCGAGCTCGGTTATTGCTCTGGGATTGAGAATTATTCGCGCTATTTTGATCGTCGAGAGCCAGGGTCGCGCCCATTCTGTTTGTTAGATTATTTCCCAAAAGACTTTTTAATGGTCATAGACGAAAGCCACGTGACCATTCCGCAAATCAAAGCGATGTACGGTGGCGATAGAGCGCGAAAAATCAACTTGGTCGATTATGGTTTCCGTTTACAAAGCGCAATGGACAACAGACCGCTGAAGTTTGAAGAATTCGAGACCTTATTGAAACAGGTCATTTATGTTTCCGCAACACCAGCAGAATACGAACTCAACCAATCTGAAGGCGTGGTGGTAGAACAAATCATTCGCCCGACAGGATTGTTGGACCCTATTATCGAAGTGCGCCCAAGTACCAATCAAATTGACGATTTAATCGAAGAAATTCACGTGCGAATTGAACGCAAAGAACGCGTATTGGTTACTACGTTAACTAAACGAATGGCGGAGGAACTGCAACGCTATCTCGATAAAATTGGAATCAAATGTCGCTACATTCACTCAGAAGTACACACCTTGGAGCGTGTAGAAATACTGCGCCAATTGCGATTGGGAGTGTTTGATGTGCTGATAGGTGTAAACTTGCTCCGTGAAGGTCTCGATTTACCTGAGGTTTCTCTTGTCGCTATAATTGATGCGGACAAAGAAGGCTTTTTGCGTTCAGAACGTGCTTTAGTGCAAACTGTGGGTCGTGCTGCACGAAATGTAGACGGTCGCGTAATCATGTACGCCGACAAAGTAACCGATTCCATGCAAAAAACCATCGATGAAACGAATCGTCGACGCAGTATCCAAGAAGCACACAATATCGAACATGGTTTAGTACCAACAGCTTTAAATAAGTCGACTGAAGCCATAATGAAATCAACTGCGGTGGCAAATAAAGATACCGACGCACCCGTGATGTACAACTTATCAGGTGAGATTACGCTAGCAGCTGATCCCGTGCTTGACTATATGAGCGAAAAAGACATCAAGCAATCCATTGAATACCTCAAAAAACAAATGGAGAAAGCAGCAAAAGATCTTGATTTCATGGAAGCAGCAAGGTTGAGGGATGAGATGTTTGCCTACCAAGCGAAGTTGAAATAGAGTATAGACAAAAGCACTCAATGTCTAAGGACATATTCCAAGTCAAATAACATTTATAGTGGTCTATGGAAAAGACAAAAGACTGCAAGACTCAAGACATATTAATCCTTAAAGTGACATTCATCTCTTTTTATGGGGCGTTGAAAAATTTTAA
>CAYUQU010000138.1:0-5824 GCA_964447015.1 uncultured Flavobacteriales bacterium | reverse complement strand
GTTATGTATTTCTGTAGAGACGCGATTAATCGCGTCTCTACAGAAATACATAACGGGAACAAATGGTCGACATAAAAATAAAATTCAATCTAAATCACTATTCTATATCAAAACATATTTTGAATAATCCCTTTTTATATCTTTGAGCTATGCGAATTCCCTTTGTCCGAAATCGATTTTTTGCACGGTTTGCAACTAAACTCCCACTTAAGAGTTACCTAAATAAATATTTTGGTGCAAACAAACAATGGGTGCAAACGAAAGATCAAGTTAAGCTACTGACCAATCTCATTAACATAATTCGACCAATTAAGAAAAAGGAAACGGCTGACCTGAGCGAATTATTGATGTTGCTAGAGAACAACCCCGAAATGGCATCGGAACTCTCTGCATTCCTCTCTAACCTGCTTAAAAATCGTAGTTTCAAAACAATTCTTGTAGATGCAGGAATAATAGAAGACACTCATTTTTTCAAAGAAGTTAAACGCAGAATAATCGCCAAACTCCTACCCCATCAGCCAAAGCAGGACACATTAGAGTATGTGCTAAACCAAGCGTTTTTTTCTTCAAATGATGCTAATTGGATTAATAAACTTCCCGCCGATCAACTTAATAGGTTGATAGAACTCTTGAAGTTTAAATCAATTTTTGAAAATATTCACGTCAATTCTCCTTTTATTCAGCTTTTTGAATCCATTGAAATTTTAATTAGGAGAGTAAATGGGCGTGTAATGGAAACCGATGTGCTAAAAATGGTTCCCGAATACGACGCGCATGAAAGTCCTTTTGTTGCATTGGAAGATGAGATGTCTGAACTCAGAAAACTGATAACCAAAGAAAAAGGTTATTTTCTAACTCCTGATATTGATTCACTAAAACAGTTCTTAGTTCTTCACAAACAGTGTCAAGAATTTGTTGATAGGGCTTTTCGAAACAGTGCCAAATACGGGATTTCGTTAAAGGTTAATCAAAATTTGCTTCGAATAGATCAACAGCTCGAGCGATTAAAACTCTTGCTCAATATACTTACCATTCAACAAGAACAAGACAAAGAACGAAATACAATAACACTTTCGAAATTACTCATCGAATTTAACTGTTACAAAAACGACATCAGTAAGCTTATAGACGAAAGTACGCAGCTTATCTCCTACGAAATCACCCAACACACTGCAAAAACGGGTGAGCATTATATTACTACAAGCAAGAAAGAATACATGCACATGCTTAAAACAGCAATGGGTGGTGGAATGATTGTGGGTCTAATGTGTATCACCAAAGTGCTGCTTTCTAAAATTGATGCTAGTGATTTTGGTTATGCATTTTTATACAGTGCCAATTATGCGCTAGGTTTCATTGCTATTTACCTTTTAGGATTCACTCTTGCAACAAAACAACCTGCTATGACTGCCGCAGCGTTCATTCAGGAACTTAAAAAAGGATTGCAACACGGTGGAAATAACAAAAATAAGTATGCCGACTTTGCTGAACTGTTCGCGCGACTTTTCCGCTCACAGTTTATCGCATTTGTTGGCAATGTACTTGTCGCTTTTCCAGTAGCTTTAATTGGTATTTGGATTATTGATCTCATTTTCGACTATAACATTGCCGCCACAAAAGCAGATAAACTTTTAACAGATATCAGTCCTGTACATTCACTTGCTATTTTACACGCAGCAATAGCAGGAGTTTTCTTGTTTCTTTCAGGAATTATATCGGGCAGTATTGCCAATCGTGACAAACACCTTCAAATTCCATACAGAATTAAAGAACATCCTGTATTAAAACTCAGCTTGGGAAAAAAGAGGACTAAAAAATTAGCTGATTTTTACGAGAAAAAATGGGCTGGCATCATGTCTAACATGTGGTTTGGTGTGTTTATGGGATCTACTGCGTCTATTGGGGCATTTGTTGGGTTAAACCTTGATATTCGACACATCACGTTTGCGGGGGGCAATTTTGGATTAGGACTTTATGGAAATGACTTTTCCATTTCAGGTCCTATGATTTTTTGGGTGATCTTGGGTATCGGCATCATCGGTTTACTTAATTTCCTTGTGAGTTTCGTACTCTCTCTCCTACTCGCTTTTCGCTCACGAAAAATTCCACTCACAGAAGTCCGTTTAGTTTTCAGTTCAAATTGGCAGCATTTTAAAAAACATCCGCTTAGTTTTTTCTATCCAACTCGTGAGCGTGATGAGAATAAAAAGGAGGAAGCATAGATAGAATAATCAAATAATAGAGCAATATGGTGTTGTTGAACATATTTGAAACGACTTTACCCCTCACAAATCCAGTATTAAAATTCCTTTTAATATTGGTGATTATCCTCTTTGCCCCAATCATTCTAAACAAAATTAAAATTCCACATCTTCTAGGGCTAATAATTGCAGGTGCTGTAATTGGTCCTTATGGAATAAATTTGATGGAAAGAGACAGCAGTATCATTCTTTCGGGTACGGCAGGACTTTTATACATCATGTTCCTTGCTGGATTGGAAATAGATTTAGGTGATTTTAAAAAGAACAGTAAAAAGAGTTTGGTATTTGGACTATATACATTTGCTATTCCTATGACCTTGGGAATATTATCTGGACTTTACATCTTAGGATTTTCAGTCGCTACTTCAGTTTTATTAGCCAGTATGTTTGCCTCTCATACACTTATAGCCTATCCATTAGTCAGTAAATTAGGTGTTGCTAAAAACAAAGCCGTTAATATCACTGTTGGCGGAACCATGATAACGGATACTTTAGCTCTTTTGGTTCTTGCCGTGATAGTTGGAATGACAACAGGGGAAGTTAACACCGAGTTTTGGGTACGATTATCTGTTTCTATTCTCCTTTTTGGACTTATTGTCATGTTGCTCTTCCCTATTATTGGGCGATGGTTCTTCAAGCGATTTGACGATAATGTTTCTCAATACATTTTTGTATTGGTAATGGTTTTTCTAGGTGCTGTACTGGCAGAAATGGCAGGAATAGAAGCAATTATTGGTGCTTTCTTAGCAGGGTTAGCTCTTAATCGCCTTATTCCACATACCTCACCTTTAATGAATCGCATTGAGTTTGTTGGAAATGCGATTTTTATTCCGTTTTTCCTTATTGGAGTTGGAATGCTTATAGATTACCGTGCGTTTTTTAAAGATTTTAACACCATTAAGGTTGCCTCCGTAATGATTATTGTAGCGACATCCGCTAAATTCCTCGCAGCATGGATCACCCAAAAAACGTATAATTTCTCAGTTGACCAGCGTAGATTAATCTTTGGATTAAGCAATGCCCAAGCCGCAGCAACACTGGCAGCTGTTTTGGTCGGTTACAACATTATCATTGGAGAAACAGCAACAGGTGAGCCAGTTCGTTTACTTAACGAAAGTATTCTGAACGGAACTATTTTAATGATTCTGTTCACGTGTACAATCGCTTCATTTGTTGCTCAAAAAGGTGCCAAGAACATCGCTCTCTCCGAAAGCACAGATGTAGTGGACGAAGAAGAAATCCAAGAAAAAATTCTAATACCTATAAATAATCTTGAAACAACTGACGAATTAATTAATTTAGGTGTTACTATAAAATCAAAAAAGAACAAAGACGGCTTGTACGCGCTAAACATTGTTGACAACAACACGTTTGAAGGTTCTGCAGACAAACAAGCTAAAAAAATTCTAAACAAAGCCGCAGTTACAGCATCTGCTACAGACAATCTAGTACACGAGCTACTTCGTTATGACTTAAATATCGTAAACGGGATTACAAGTGTCGCTAAGGAACATAAAATCACTGATTTAATTTTAGGACTTCATGTCAATAAAGGTATTTCAGATTCTTTCTTAGGGAACTTAACTGATGGGATTTTGACAAAATGCAATGCCACAACCTTGGTTTATAAACCTGCTCAGCCTTTTGGAACAATTAAAAGACATATTATTATTGTTCCAGAAAATGCAGAAAAAGAAATTGGGTTTCCATTTTGGCTCATTAAAATTTGGAACATTGCGCGAAATTCTGGAGCCAAATTACTATTCTATGCAAACAAAGAAACACTTAAAATCATAAATGAAATTCAATCTAAACATCCGATTGAATCTGATTTTGAAGAATTTCAAGATTGGAATGACTTTTTAATCCTTGCACGAAATTTTCACAAAGACGACAACTTAATCATTGTCCTAAGCAGGAAAGAGAGGCCTTCATATCACAGTAACATGAGCAAAATACCTTATTATTTGAATAATTATTTCAAAGAAACAAGTTACATCTTGATCTTTCCAATGCAAGCTGGAGTTTCAGATTCTTCTCAAATTGACTTGAAAAACCCCACATTCATTGAACCTCTTGAAAAACTTGATGAGATTGGTAAAACAATTGCGAAGATATTTAGAAGGAAGTAAGAACCTCTTAAAGACAAAAGACTAATAGAAAATAGACAAAAGACTTCAAATAAATGCTTCAAAAGAAGTTGTTGGTTCTAGTAAAATATAATTCGAGCGAACTACTTACATAATTGTTCTACTTTTCTGTTAATTAGGAATCCTAATACTTTAACCCCATACAAACTATGTCTTTCGTCTATTTTCTTTTGTCTAAAATCTATTTTTCTAATCTTATTCTAATCTCTTTTTAACTTTTTTTAAGCAAATTCAATTACTTAAACTACGTATATTTGGTACCGAAAAATGACTCATCTTACACTCACACTTTAAGTCAATAAACTTGGAAAATTCAAATCGCATGAAAGCACATACACAAGAAACACAAGCTTCAATCACTCCGCAAAGAGCGCTTGAAATTTTGAAAGAAGGAAATGTTCGATTTTTGGACAGCCTGACAGTCGATCGCGACTTGTTGAAACAAATTAACCAAACTCGTGATGGACAATGGCCATTTGCCGCAATCTTGAGCTGTATGGACAGTCGTACATCGGCTGAACTTATTTTTGATCAGGGATTAGGTGATGTATTCTCAATTCGTATAGCAGGTAATGTAGTGAACACAGACATTTTGGGAAGTTTGGAATATGCATGTAAAGCTGCGGGATCTAAACTCATTGTAGTATTAGGTCATACAAAATGTGGAGCCGTAACAGGTGCGTGTAATCACGTAGAGCTAGGAAACTTAACGTCTCTCCTCTCAAAGCTGCAACCAGCCATTTACGAAATAAAAGCTTCCAATAAATTCAAAGTTACGACAGGAGATAATGCTGAATTTGTACAAAGCGTTGCCGACATGAACGTGAAAAGAAGCGTAAAAGCTGTAATCGAACGAAGCACAGTCCTTGAAAGACTAATTAACAAGGAGCAAATCGGAATTATTGGAGCTATGTACAATGTCGAAACAGGAAAAGTTGAATTTTTCGATGATACGTTCGTATGCTCTGAAAAAACCCTTGAAGCGATGCTCGCTGTATAGGAAATCGAATAGACTTCATTCTACAAATTATGTGATTCTAATGAGACAATCATTGAATCACTTCTTAGATAAGGAATTGAATCGCAGTGGATAACCATTGCGATTTTTTTTTATTTTCTCTAATAATTTAATTAGTTTATGGCTAAAAAAATGTGATATCTCCCAAAAACACATTCCAAACAACCAAAAGAAGTAATTGGTCGAATTTTTGATTATTATAAGAAAATCTTAACCTAAATTTGTTCAATTATTAACCATTTTTCAACTTAACTGTATGAAAATTACTTTTGTTTTATGTGTGTTTATTGCTGTATTAGCTCACAATAAACTTTATTCTCAAACACAGGAAAGTATTGTCCATGAAGGACTTACTTATAGTCCTGAAGTTCCTGATACAAAATCTTACAAAGTAG
>CAYUQU010000137.1:0-6167 GCA_964447015.1 uncultured Flavobacteriales bacterium | reverse complement strand
AGTGAAAAACACTACAGATGAGAAAGTTTCAAAGGACATTCTACTCAAAATCAATTACCACAGACGTGCTAATGAAGATTATCTGTGGGTTGTTGACAATTCAATTGAAATCTTAATCTACAAAATCAACCAATAATCATGAGAACTTATTTCTTTATCACAATATTTAGGACTCTTTTCTACACTGAGTCTTTCTAAAGTTTTTGGCCAAACAAATGCATGTTCAGGTTCTTACACAGGAACCGCTGCATCTTGCCAAAAAATCACTATTGGTAATGGAACTCCTGGTTCTATTCGAGTGTGTATCACAACAAATAACATTGGAGCTGGAAACTGTAATCCTGGTGGTGCATGTAACCCTCCTTATAATGGAGCTAATTGGCAACCAAGAGTGGCAATACATCCTTCAAACGGAACAACTCATACTGGTGGAGCACAATCTAATTTCATTAGCAGTACGCCAAATGGAACTTGTTTTACACTTACAACAACTAATGGTTACGCAACCATATTCGGCTTATGTATGGGTACAGGTACAACAATAACGTGGACAACGGTGAATCTTTGTGGTGATCAAGTTTGTACTGGAACTCCTCCTCCTTGTGTAGGCGCAGGGTGTACAACTTGTGCGACTGCTTGTGGAACGTGTGGATTTGAAACAAATCCTGCTGCGCAAACTGTAGTTGACAATTGTCCTTCATACAACTTTATTCCTGCTTTAGTTTCAGGACAAAGTGCTACAAGATGTCACCAATTCACTGCGGTTAACACTACGGTAAATTTTAATGTGATTATTTCATCTACATGTACTGGTGGAAATGTCAGTGCTTTTTCATGGACCCTTCAGTCTTCGGCATGTGGTGGAATTCTACAAAGTGGTACACTTGCTAATCTTTCCTTTGCAGGTCTAACTGTAGGGCAAACTTATACTTTCTGTTATACCTTCACAGTACCAAATCCAGCTGGAGGATGCTCACATACTACACACTACCCTTATTTTGTAGGTGCATCGACAATTTTACTCCCTGTTGAATTGGCGTATTTTACTGCGGAAAAAGGTCAGGATGCCAATTTAATAAGTTGGGGAACCAAGACAGAAAAGGACAATGCCTATTTTACGTTAGAACATTCTGCAGATGGATTGAATTGGAATTTAATTCACTCACAAGAAGGAGCGGGCACAAGTAATACCCCTTCAAATTACAATGCAACCCACCGCGATTTTAGTAATGGTATCAATTATTACAGATTGTCTCAAACAGATTTTGATGGAAATGGGGAAATATTTGAAATCATCTCGATTAATAACGATAGTTCAATTATATTATTAAAAACCATCAATATTTACGGTCAAGAAGTGAATGAAAATTATAGCGGTTTGGTAATCGAATATTATAGCGATGGATCTACTGTAAAAATTATACGTTAAGACATTTTATCGAAAAATTCGCTCTTTTTGTGAGAGGCTGTGATACACAGCCTCTTTTTTTTGCCTTAAATTCCCGTATCGCCCGCCCCCTATACAATAATCTCATTATCAAAATCTTCATCACATTATTTTTCAGACGATGATTTTTATTTCAATGACATCACATAAGATTTAATCGATAAATAATAGAATTTTGTCGAAATATTTATTATTTAACATATTAACAACATGAGTGTTAAATATTATACATTGTGTCTTTATCGAAAAAACTGTGATTTATCACACAATACTGGCTACTTTTGTTAATTATCTACGTCTTTATAGTCGTAAATTATTTACTAGTACTAAAATTAAATTAATTTTTCAATTTATGCAAACAGCTTTAACACTGCTACTCACACTTGCTTTCATGTTTTCTATTTCCGTTTTCGGACAAGAAACGCAAGCAATGACAGCCAGTTCACCAACTAGAATTCCTTCTGAAGATTATAACATCCCTCCTGGCTCTCTAATTATGCCAAAGTCGGATTTAACAGTTGATTATTCTTATTTAATACCTGAAATTGAAGCTGCTTCTGGCACTTCAGGTTATGTGCGTGCGCAGTTTATTAAAGAGCTTTCTGAAGAAGATTGGGCAAATTTGCAAGCAAATAATCCAGAAGAATACGCTTACTATTCTGTTGCAAAAATATTTTACGATAATTTGTCACCCAAAGTAAAGGTTGTTTTATCAACAGAACAACTTTGGCACATTTATATGTTTGACCAACGGTTGAAAAACCAACTTGCGAATTACTAATCTGAATACTAAAACTAATTTGAAATGAAAACTATTACTCAAAATATACTTTTACTAGTAGCAACCGTTTTTACGAGTATTCTTGGCTTTTCGCAAACTTCTCCACATACAATAACAGCAGTTGGAGCGGGCAATTTCACAGTCCCTTGTGGGGTAACTGAAATTACCGTTGAAGTATGGGGTGGTGGTGGAGCTGGTGGTGGAGCCAGTGCAAATCCAAGAGCAGGTTCTGGTGGTGGTGGTGGTTATGTTACTGCTACTATAGCAGTAACTCCTGGACAAGTACTTCCGTACACTGTTGGTGGCGGTGGTACTGGTGTGGCTGGTGGCAATGGAAATAATGGTGGGAATTCTACCATTGGTGGCTTAACTGCTAACGGAGGTGCTGGTGGTACTGCAAATGGTGGTGCTGCTGGTATTGGTGGTGGCGGTGCTGGAGGCGCTGTAACTTCAGGAACTAATGGCACTGTCGGAAATAATGCAACTCCACTTTCAGGTACTGGTGGTACAGGTGGTAATGGAGGAGCAGGAGGTGCTGGTATCACAGGGAATACCAATGGAAACCCTGGGACGGTCCCAAGTGGTGGAGGTGGCGGAGCAAGTAAAAATGGTGGAGGTGGAAACCGTACAGGCGGTGCTGGGGCACGTGGTCAAATTCGTATCACATGGACGGCGAGTATGCCTTGTTTATCTCCAAGTACAAATACGTCTCTTAACACATGTTCAGTAAACTGGACGGACAGTGGAGGCACTAGTGGTGATTACGCCAATAATCAAAATTATACGGTTACTTTCTGTCCAGATGTACCAGGACAAGTAATTCGCGTAGATTTCTTATCTTTTGAAACGGAGCAAGGAGCTACAACTTGTTTTGACCCCTTACAACTTTGGATGGCAAATTCAAATGCAGGACCTGCAAATGATCAATTTTGTGGTCTTATGGCTCCATTTACGATTGTTTCTACAAGCCCTGATGGATGTGTGACTTTCCAATTCACATCTGATGGCTCAGTTGTAAGGTCAGGATGGAATGCAATAGTTTCTTGTGTGACAGGTTGTACAAACCCTACAGCAGGAATGCCTGATACCAGTCCTTTAAGTATTTGTTCAAGTGATGCTGATAACCCAGGTACATTGCTAGTAAATTTTGACGGAACAGGATCTACAGCTGCAGCAGGATGGAACATCAGTGCATACGAATGGGATTTCGGTGATGGAAATACGCAAACTACAGGTTCGGTTACTACTTCGCATACCTATGCAAATGAAGGAGTTTATGTAGTTCAATTAGTTGTTCGTGATAATAATACTGGAATTACCCCCCAAGGATGTGGTAGTACGAATGCAATGACTAGGACTATCCGTGTAATTCCAGAGCCTAGTACAGCTGGTTCAGACGTGTCAACGGTAGTTGTAAATTGTAATACATGTCCTGACTTAACTGCAATGGGAACATCACAGACTTATGTACAACCTTTACCTGAAATATCTACTGCTCCCGTCTTTTTACCAGATGGTAGCGGTGTTTCATATACTTCGTCAGCAGATTATAGTGGATTCTTTCCATCAGGTGCTACAGTAAATCCAGGATGTTATCCTATCGTTTGTTTTGATTTGGAACATTCATGGAGTGGTGACTTAGATATAGAATTAATCTCTCCTGACGGAACCGCAATTCGGCTTTATTCGAGAACTTTAGCAGGAAACAATGCTTACAAATTTGGTGATTGTGCAAACGAAGTAGATGGTGATGGTATAGCTGGTTGCCCAAGAACATATTGTGTAGTTGGTGATGGATCTGGTACAGCTTGGAACGCTGCCGGAGTTGGTGAAGTAACACCAATGGCAAATGGAAACTGTGCCTATACTGGCGTTTGTGAAACAGGAACCTATTATATCGCGCAAACATATAACTCAAGTGATGCATTCGCGGCACTTGATGGAGACCAGTTAAATGGTGTATGGACCATGCGAATTACAGATAACATTGGTGCGGATGATGGTTATTTGTTCGGTTGGACAATGTCCTTCCCTCCTTCTTGTTATAATGACTTAGAATTCGTTACTCCAGACATTGTAACAGTAGAGTGGTTATCTGGTCAAGGACTACCTGGAGCGCAAGTAATCACAGATGTACCAGTATCAGATCCAGGACCAGATCCTTGCCCTGGTGGTCAAAACTGTGATGGTAATCAATTGACAAATACAGCAACAGTATGTTATGGTGAAGTTCAGGATACGTACACGTATAATTACCGTGTAACAGACGAATTCGGATGTCAATATACACGTGCATTTGATGTAGAAGTTAACTGTCCCCTACCTGTTGAGTTGCTTTACTTTAGAGGAGCACATAAGGACAACGTAAATAAACTCCATTGGAAAACTGCTTCTGAATTAAACAATGACTACTTCACTTTGGAGCATTCTACAGACGGTTTAAATTGGAGAGAAATTTCAAAAGTAGCAGGTGCAGGAACAACCAGTACGCCATTGATGTATTCTTACGATCATCTTCATTTCGAGCATATAATCAATTATTATAGATTAACTCAAACTGATTTTGACGGTTCAAATAAAGTCTATATTCCGGTTTCTATTGATAATCGTGGTAATGTAGAATTAATTAAAGTGCTGAACTCAATGGGGCAAGAAGTAAATGACAATTATAGAGGGATAGTATTTGAGTACTACAGCGATGGCTCTACCATCAAAGTAATTCGCTAATATATAACTGAATATTTAAAAATTGTAAAGAGGCTGCTTTTATAGTAGCCTCTTTTTTGTTTCAATACCTGATCTAACCCGTACACTCTATCATTAATCAGTTTTTTAACTATTTCCGTCGAAAAAAACTATTTTTTTCACAACCATTTTGTATCCCTCACGTTGTTAAGTATGTGATTATGTTATAAATAAATTCAAATCTAATACTAATGAAAAAAATTGCTTTTCTAGTGTGTTTACTTTTTTCGGCAACGTTTACAGCAAGTGCTCAACAAACTGAAACCAGTGTAGAAGAGTTGCCAATTGGCTCGTACGAAATCATTGTCTCCTCATATAAACTTATCCCTGAGTCTCTACCCAATGAATTGAAATTGGATATTAATGAACAAAGAATGTCAGACATGCACACTGAGCTAGTCACTGACACACTAACCGTTCGGATCATGTCGCAACAAGCATATGACGAAGGAATGAGATGGTTGCCATACACCGTAAGAAAGGAGGCAAAAAAATGAGAAAGTTAACCACAATTCTAACAACTCTAACAGCAACCTTATTTACTGGAATCGCACTAGCCCAACCTGCAAATAATAATTGTACAAATGCCTCTCAAATCACTGATCTAGACGGGGGATGTACGGTTGTAAACAACGCGGGAGCTACATATGATAGTTACATAGGTGGCTGTTTCAGCTACAACAATAATATTTGGTTTTCATTCACAGCGCAAGGTTATTTTGCAGACATCACGGTAAGTGGAGTAAATCGTCCTGAATTTTTTGTTTCCTATGCTCCAACTGGAGATCCATGTAATATAGCCGATGCTGTAGGTCTTTTATGTGCTACAGAAGGAGGTAATTACAACTCGATTACAGGTGAGGTTGGTCCATTGGAGATTGGAGAAACATATTACATTCAGGTAGTAAATAACACTGGCGGTGGAGGTGGTTCAGGAAATGTGTCGATTTGTGTCGACAATCCTGTTGCAGAACCTGGAGATGCTTGCTTAGACGCACAACCATTTTGTTCAGATTCTCCTGAAACATTTCCGGCAAACACAAATACACAATCTCCAATTGGTCCTGCATATGGTTGTCTACTCGCACAACCAAATCCAAAATGGTTCTACCTAGAAGTAGGTGTAAGTGGAGATATAAATATTACACTGTCACCTAGTCCATCAGAAGATATTGACTACATTGTTTGGGGTCC
>CAYUQU010000136.1:0-6174 GCA_964447015.1 uncultured Flavobacteriales bacterium | reverse complement strand
CTCCGTTACAAGCGATGTTTGTTTGTGAAGCTGCAGTCAAACTGATTGCCGAAGGTTGAGTTATAGTGAAGTTTCTAGTCGCTTGACATCCAAGGTTATCAGTTACGGTAACTGTATAAGCACCAGCTGATAGACCTGTTGCAATTGATCCCGTTCCACCAGAAGGAGACCAACTATAAGAATATGGAGAAATCCCTCCTGACGCAACTACTGAAGCACTACCATTTGATCCTCCGAAACAAGAAATATTGTTCTGAGCTCCTGCGGTAGAAACATTAGAAACTGTGAGTGTAGCTGAATTAGAATTGGTAAAGCAAGTTCCAACTCCATTTATTGCTACACAACGATATAAATAACCGTTCATTCCTGGGACTGCTCCTGTTATTGCAAGGGTATTTGTAGTTGCTCCTGAATAAACACCACCGTTAGCAATGTTTGTGAACCCAGATCCAGTGTTAACCTGCCATTGATATGCAGTAGCTCCAGTAGCAATTATTGGGAATGTCGTATTATTTCCCGAACAAATTGCTCTGTTAGGTGGATTTGCATTTACTGTAGGTGCTGTACAAGAAACTGTTTCAAAAAGACGAAAATTATCAAATGCCATTTCCTCATTTAATCCATTAGAATAGCAACGAATTCTCAGATCAAGTGTTGTACCAGTACCTGCGATCGTTTTCGTGAAATTTTGAAAATTGGTGGTAAGGATGGTTCCATCTCCAATATTATCCGAATTGGTATCTTCAGCAAGTGATTTATTATTTTCACCACTACTTATATTATTGTTTCCAAAAAAACGAATCAGCGGCTGATATGCTCCACCGTCAATACGATACTCCACAATCATATAATCGTCATGTGAAGAACCTAGAGCCATTGTTTCGAAAGGTGCGTTAAGATTATTTGCGGCAAACAGTCCTTGAAAAGACAGCCCTGATTTACCACTGATGTTTGTGCTAAATACAATATTTTGCTCATCTTCCCCAATACCAAATACGCCATCATTATCCTCCGCAGCCCAAAATTTTGAACCGCTAAACCCTGTATAGGAACCAAAAATTAGCGATATTCCAGCATTATTGGTGCGGGTAAAATAGCTTGTATAGGGGCTTCCTATACCTCCTTCATTTGAAGGTGTTCTTGTGCCTGATGTAGGTGACCCCACGTCTTCAAAATCGTCTGCCCAGAATTGGGTTTGTCCGAAAAGAGCTCCAGACAGTAAAAAGCTTAGTATTAAAAGCCAAGTAGATGTTGTTTTCATAATCATTTTTTTAAATTGGTTAACTTAATTTTTCTGTAATTAATTCATTACATTTATTTTAGGCGAAGATAAAAAGAAATCTTCAGCTGTACAAAATCCATTTTCAGTTTGAAGCATTTTTATAGCAATACACTCTCCATCCATGCATGAAATCAATAGTCTCCGATTGTTATCTAGTCCAATAACCTTTCCTGGAATGGTATCGTGGCGTTGATCTGTCAAAATAGCACTAATAAGACGGATATGTTGTCCGTTAATAATAGCTTCTACTCCCGTGTTCCATGGATTACAAGCTCTTATTAGAGCTTCTATCTGCCCCGCGGACATATATTTCCAGCGAATCTGGGTGTCTTCTTCAAGTGGATGTTCAAAATAACGCGCATCACTTTCATCTTGTATTGTGGTTGGTATATGAGTTCCAAACTGTAACATTTGTGCCATGTTTTGCGCTACAAATCCGCTCATTTCTGATAGTTTTAATGCCAATGAACCAAATGTTTCATTTTTGGAAATGGGAATTTTCTCTTCAAATACAATCGGTCCATTGTCAAATTCTTCCGCCATATAATGTACGGTCAGCGCAGTTGATTTTTCTCTGTACCTGATTACTTCAAAGATGGGCATTGCTCCTCTATACTGGGGAAGTGGTCCTGTATGAAAATTCAGAAAAGCTTTTTCTTTATAACCAAGGATATCAGATGTTAATTTGTATGGAAAACAAATTGAAAAAATAAAGTCGGGTTTTAAATCATCCAACCATTTTCTCATTTCAGAGATATTTTGTCTAGAGGGAAATTTTTTGAATGCAAGTCCTGATTTTTCACATTCCTGTTCCAGTAAATAACCAAATGATTCATCTGCATTGCCAATTCCAATTCCGAAAAGATACTTTTCTATTCCTAATATCTGTATTGCTGGTAATGCGAATTTACGATTACACAAAACTACAATTTTAGGTTTTAGCTCTTGTTCTAGTTGCATACATAACTATTTTGCCAACCAGACACTGCATTATTCAACTCCAGTTCGATCATTTCAGAGAATAATTGTTTAGTAGATAACATTTGGGAAACTGACAAACTACATCTACCTTCTTTACCTTTTACAATTTCAACCTCATAAAGCGGGCCGTAAGAGGTCTTGGTTGAAGAGTCGAAAACTACAGTGCCTCTTGGTGTTTCAAGGGATACATCCATGAGATTTGTTACTGTTTGTCTTCCGTTTCCAGATACACTTATTTTTTTTAGCACATCGATTAATTGTCCCATTTCCCACCCTAGCAAGGAAAATAAATTAATCTTTTTTTCTTCCGCTCTCATCGTTTTTGTAAATTCCAAATTGGCTTTATTTTCTAGATTTCGTGACCAAGATGCTATGCCTTTTAATATACCTTCTGGGTGCGGAGTAGAGTCCAACATTGTTTCTTCTAGTGCAAATGGAGGAAGGTAAATGATTTCACTTCTTTTGGCAAAATGCAATTTCATTTCCTGAAAAAACCACTGTAAGAAGTCTCCTGAAAAAATAGCTACAATTGCTTTTTTACTATTTGATTCCATATACGGTTTCAAGTCATGCATTGAAAATTGTTCGCGAACATAGCCCGTTGCAAGGTTATACTTTATTTCTACTCCATTTCTTTCTAGTCCTTTTGCTAGCGCATAAGTATGCAGGTAACCTCCGTCATAATATCCCGTTGAGAAACCAACTTCCCGAACCCCATCTTTTTGAACCATTTTACCTAAATGAAATGCGCCAAGAGAGTTATTCAAAGAATGGTATACAATATTATCACATTGTGGCCATTCTTGAGGTAGATTAGCTCCTGAATCTAATACAATTAATATTCGGTTGGTGGCTAAAAACAAAGGGCGTAATAATTGAGCTATGCTATGACCTATATATGCAAATATTACGTCGACATCGTGTTGCATAATCAATTGTTCAGCAGCACGATATACAAGCTGTTTTTCCGCTCCAAAACCTATGTTTTCAGTAAAAACCTTAATTTCTTCGTTATTGTCTGAATAAAGTCTAGACTTCATTCCATTGAAAATGTCAAAACTGATAGATGTGTAAAAGGTTGATCTGGGTAATAATAGTCCTATTTTCATAAACTTAACGGGAAAAGAGACCGTCTCAAAAATCAGTACTAACACGATTTTTTTTAAATCTGTGCATTGCCTAAGTCTGCGATAAAATATTTCAGTGAGACAAATTAACGAGTATAGTCTTTTGAGGCGGTCTCCTATTTTCTATGTTACAATTCTTGATGATTTACTGTCTGCTAGGAAAAATTCCAACCATTGCAATACAATAATTCATTACTAAACTAGGTTGTACTACAGAAACTGGCATGCCGGAGCCTGTTGCACCTGTTGTTCCTCCAACATTCACAGCTCCCATAGAAGCTCCTGGAGAAGGTTGAGACGCATAAAAATCGGATGATGTTGCCGCCAAATAACCTCCAGCCGGAGATGCTTCTTCACCAAGTCCTGTTGAAACAGGGACATTAACTGTAATTCCCTGTGCAGGATGCACATGTGGGGGTAGGTTTGTTGTAAGTAGCGTCACTTGTGTGGAGCCCATCACTTCTCCCATAGAGAAATTAGGTAGCCCTGGGCCTTGACCTTGTCCTACAGGGATACGTCCACGTAAATCAGGTAAACCAAAAGTTTGCGAGCCATTCCCGCCATACGTTGTTCCTAAAAGTGAAAATAACGCTGTGTTAGTAGAAATAGCAACTAATTGACCTGCGCAAAGTTCATAACCACGAGGGGCAAAGTTAAATCCGAACAATTTAACTTCCCCGATAAAGGGTTCTGTTGACATAATTGTATTTTTTTAAGTTAGTAATTTCCAAATAAATAAATATTTTTTGAATTAAGCAATTATGTGATGTATTTTTTTGTGATAAATTCTAAATCATTTTACATAGTGGACATATCAGTAAGGTCTGGGAGGGATGAAATACAAGAAAGTTGTCTTGAAAATAGACTGATTAATATTTGAAAAGAAAAGCTGGATGTAAATTCGGCTTTTTTTGTATATTTATATGAAAGCTATTGCCATGAAGATACTTTTTACCACATTGTTTCTCTTTTTGTCATTGACATGTTTTTCTCAGGAAAGGGTTTATCATCCGTATTCGGAACACACTACCGTTTTTTATTATAGGTCAATTGATTATATGGGGAATTTCCCAGAAGATATCATTTCTGAGTATTCTTTTAATGATTACGGTGAGATTATGTTTAATGATATTGTATATACAATTTCTATTGAACCGTACTCTAATCATTACATCAGACAAGACATTGAAAACCAAAAAGTGTATTTGTATCAGGAGAATGAAAATCAGGAATATGACATTAGTATAAACCAGTTTTTGTCTATCGGAGACACAATTGATTTTAAGTATTATCAAAAACTTCCTTCATTTCACGGTACACAGATAAATGGTGAACCTAGTTCATTTTTACTCGTCATTGAAGATCTTTCTGTTGATGAGGATGGACGGGTTACGTATATGTTTAATGATATTGGTTTTGGAGGGCAAGATATAGTTTATGTGGCTGGAATTGGGTTTTTTCGTAGTTCACAATATTTGGGGAATTCTCGCTATAGATATTCTTGTCATGCTGTAGAATACTCGCCTAACGGTGTAGACTATGCATATGTTTATTCAACAATGTGTTTGCTTGATGTTCCAGATAATCAGGATTTGAATGAAAGCATTTTGATTTACCCAAACCCTGCAAGTTCAACTTTTCAAATCCAAAGCGATTATCCAGAGTCAATGACAGTTTCGCTATACAACCTTGAAGGCAAAAAACTCTACGAAGACAATGCGTATTTTTCAAACTCACCTATTGGTTGTGCGCATTATTCTTCGGGACTTTATTTTGTTGAAATTAAGCAAGGCGAGAATGTTAGCAGATTAAAATTAAAGATTGAGTAATTTCAATTTTCTTAATTTTAGTTAGTTTTCTTTAGTTCTTTTCGTAACTTCATCTAAAAATTAATTACCATGGAAGATAATTGGATAGGCATAGTATTGATTGTATTGGGTTTTGTAGCCGTAATTGGAAATATGAATCAAAAACCACGGTTTGTACACATGTGGTTTGTGGTTTTGACGGCTGTGTTTACGGGGTATTACTCTTTTCAGGGGCTCCGTGGATTTGATACTAATGAACCCGATATGAATCCCTTTTATTTGGGGATTTCCATTCTGTTTTTAGCTTTAGTAATCTCAAAATTCATTGGAACGGGAAAGAAAGCGTATATCGGGTTGGTTGGAGTGCTATTCCCACTTCTATTTCTGATTTTAGGTGATAAAACCTACGCATTTGGCGGAAATGGATTCACAGGAATGGACTTAGTGAAAGCAGGAATTCTTGGTTCCATAGTTCCGCTTGCATTTTTGATTGTATTTTCACTTTTCAAGCGGGTGGGGACAAATCCAGACAAAGCAGGAGAAGAAGTGCAATCGATAATCGAATCGGGTTTTATGTTTCTGTTTCTGGCTGGAGCTTCAATTGCGGGATTCTTTTTAGCTGGGCCTTTCGGGCTTTTCGCTGTGTTGGTTTCTTACCTGTCGTCGTCCATTCTTGCAGATAATGCAGTGGAATATGGGCGAAAAACCATCGTGCCTTTTGCGTTGACGTTAATTCTCCTCCTTCCTTTAACACACTTGGTTGAAGTTGGAGATGCGGATAATCTTTCTATTCTTCAAGGTAAAGTGTTGGCGGGACTTTTCTTTGGCGCAATGGCGGTCGCTTTTCATTCAGGATGTATCGTGTGGTCAGAGAAAATAGCAGGGTGGAGGTCGAAAGTATTATTGGCTAAATCGTTGGTGATTGCGGTACTGTTTGTGCACATTGGCGGGCTTCTCTATTTTATGTACGAATATT
>CAYUQU010000135.1:0-6341 GCA_964447015.1 uncultured Flavobacteriales bacterium | reverse complement strand
GGTGCAGTGAAAGACTTTCTGAAAAAGGATATTTGTATGTTAAATGGGATTTTAATATTCATGACAATAAAACTCTGCCCTAACACATTTTAGAAGTTTATTAAAAGACAAAGCCCCGATTATATCGAGGCTTTGTCTTTTTATATTTTGTAATCTTCTAGAGATTAATCTTCATCTTCGTCTTCTCCTGCATCATCATCTGCCTTGTCATAGTCGTCTTCTTCTTCCTCGTCGGCAGTGTACTCAGACATATAATCTACATCGGCAAATTTTTCTTTGTAGTCTTCTTTCACATCTTCTTTCAAGTGTCCGTCGTCATCAAAATCATCATCTTCTTCGATAATGATACGTGCTTGTTGAGCGGTCATACGAACTAGATAGTAATAATCATCCGTTTCAAAAGGTAATGCACTTACTTTGAGTCCTTCTTTGTTTGTGTATGATACTAATTGACCATCAAAACCATGTGGAAATGCAAGTTTAATTTGCTCCTTGATTTCCGTATCAAGTTTTTCATAATCCTTTACTAATCTCGGTTTGCCTGTACTCATTGTCTAAATTTCAGTTAACGTATATTGTGTTGTTGAGCCTAATTATTTTCACTAAACCCAGTTACAAAGTTCAACAAAGAAATTAATCCTGAAAATTTTTTCGATATTTTTTTTAAAAAAAATGTAAAACATTGATTGTTAATATGTTTTTTAGGCGGAGGTTTTGGTTTTTTTCGATGAATGTGGGGACTGGAGAATTTAAAATGATTATCCTACTATGAAGTTCATCCTTCGAATGTCGTTTTTGTCATGGTTTTTGAAACAAAAACGCACGCCAAAAACTGATTTCATCGTTGTTTTTTGCGGCGGATGTCAATCCGCCGCTACAAATATTTGACGCCCTTCGGGGTCATTGGATGTGTTGGGTATTCTTGTTGGTAGGGACGCACGGCCGTGCGTCCCTACCGCATCATTTTTCTCTGAATATTGACAAGCCATAACGCTAACAGATTACTTCTTTTGTTTATTTTTGTCAAAAAACAAGAATTATGTCTGTTGCGAAGAGATTTGATATTGCAATTATTGGTGGTGGAATAGTGGGGGCTGCGACTTTTTACAAAATGCAGAGTCGCTATCCTGACTTAAAAATTGTGTTGATAGAAAAAGAAAATCTTCTGGCAGATCATCAAACAGGTCATAATTCGGGAGTGATACACTCGGGACTTTATTACAAACCAGGTTCGCTTAAAGCAAAGAACTGTGTCGAAGGTAGACGTGAACTTGTAAAATTCTGCCAAGATCACGACATCCCCCACGACGTGTGCGGAAAAGTGGTTGTAGCGGTGGATAAATCCGAACTTCCTAATCTTGATAAGATTTACGAGACAGGTCTACAAAATGAAATTGAAGGAATCAAGAAAATTACAGGTGAAGAAATAAAGGAGTACGAACCGTTTGTAGAAGGAATAGCTGGAATCTGGGTTCCGTGTACTGGAATTGTAGATTTTAGAGCAGCGACTGCGAAAATGGTCGAATTGGCACTTGCCACTCAACCCGAAAGCGAACTGCGACTTGGACACGAAGTGTTTGACGTGAAAAAACACGAAGGCTACTCGGAAGTGCTTACAGATAAAAAAATATTTGAGGCCACGCATTTGATTTTCTGCGCTGGACTGCAAGCTGATCGCCTAGCACGCAAAGATGGCGTTAAGCTGAAAGAAAAAGTGGTAGGATTTAGAGGGGACTATTACGAATTGACTGAGCAAGCCCTTCACAAAGTGAAAAACTTGATTTACCCCGTTCCAAATCCTGATTTTCCATTCTTGGGAGTTCACTTTACGCGAATGACCAACGGAGAAACAGAATGCGGTCCTAACGCCGTCTTCACCTTCAAACGCGAAGGATACGGTAAAACCGACTTTAGCTTCAGAGACACATGGGATGCATTGACCTACAAAGGCACATGGAAATTATTCTTTTCCAACATGCGCTTCGGAATCAACGAATACCGACGTGCTTTCTCCAAAAAGCTGTTTCTAAAAACACTGCAACGCATGATTCCTTCGTTGACAATGGACGACCTAAAACCAGGTCGCTCAGGAGTTCGCGCCCTCTTACTTCGCGAAGACGGCGACACGCGAGATGATTTTAGAATTGAATACCACGGTAACTCGATTCACGTATTGAATGCGCCATCACCTGCCGCGACAGCTTCATTGGCGATTGGGAATTATGTGGTGGATAAGGTGGAGGAGCAGTTTGGGTTGGTGGGGAAAGAGAGTGAGAAGTTAGAGGGGTAGGATTGATATATGAAGCCACCAACACAACATAAAAAGAGCTATAATGTTTTAGGGTTGTCTTTTACTGCGCTAGGAATGAGTCTTTTGTTGTTTTACAAATTATTTGAGTTTAATTGGGTATTATCTATACTGCCCTTTATTGGTTTGCTGCTTATCATTTTTTGTTTATTCCTAGGAAATGTTATTGGTTGGATTAGAAGAAATAAGAAGTATTTGGTTTTGATTGCTGGATTATTAATCATAACTCCGTATATAATCGTTATTAATAAATTCAAACCAATTGAATTCTTAAGCTTTGGAGTGTTGGTACTTGCAACGTTTTTGATTGTTTGGGATTTTTATAAGGTAAAGAATAAGAGCAATAGTACATCCGAAATAAATTAACTACTTTGAATATTACAAACATCGTTAAGCGTTCAAAATCAAAGTTTATGAAATATCTACAATAATCGTTATCTTTGGATAAATGAGCTAAGATGAAAGACTATAAAAAGATTATACAGATTAGACCGGATGTGCGATTTGGTAAGCCATGTGTTCGAGACACAAGGATTTCAGTGTATGATGTGCTTAGTTGGCTAGCATCTGGAATGTCTGTAGATGAAATTATAGATGATTACCCAGAGTTAACCAAAGAGGATATTCAAGCTTGTTTAGCCTATGCTGCTGACAGAGAACAACGTATAAGAGTTGCCTAGTGAAGTTGCTTTTTGATCAAAATATATCTTTTCGCATATTAAGTAAACTGAAAAGTGCATACCCAGAAGCCCAACAGGTTAGGTCAATTGGTTTAGAGAATGCAACTGACAGAGAAATTTGGCAATATGCTAAAGATAATGATTACACAATTGTGACTTTCGACGCAGATTTTTATGATATGTCCAATCTTTATGGTCATCCACCTAGAATAATTTGGTTAAGAACAGGAAATAGAAGCACATCAGATTTAGCACAACTTTTACTAGACAGAAGTTTGATTATTGAACAGTTTTTATCAGACAAGTCTTACAAGAATATAGCGTGTATTGAAATTGATGATTGAGTATGCGACTCTTTTATTTTGTGGAATTATGATATATTTGATGAAAGAAGCCTCACCAAGAATCCCAACACATTTAGGTTGAATAACTGTAGTCTGGTTTAAGTAAAATAAGTTCAAATGAAAACGCGAGACAAACTATTTCTTGTAACTGCAACAATTCTCTTTGCATTAACTTGGGTATTTCTGAAGTTGATTATTAATGTAGCACAGGGAGTTGGTGATGCATCGGCAGACTTTAATCCCGCGCTTCGGTCATTTTTGATCTCATTATTAGTGACATTAATCTATGGGGTTGTTTATTATGGGGTTTATTGGTTTGTTGTGTTTATTGGAAGATTAAATAAAAAGTTTGATCAATGAAACTAAGTTTCTCCATATTGCTTTTGACGTTCTTATCCTTTGGTGTATTAGGGCAAGAAAGAAATTCAAAAAAGTTGTTGAAAATTTATGAATTCGGCGCATTTTTCTCACCTGGAACAGAATGCGAAATTAAAATAAAGAAAAGTTTTGGGTTTAAGACCGTTAGCGGTACTTGCGTAATTACGAGTAGAAAAATTAGGCATAATGATATGGTTTTAAAGAAACTTGAGAAAAGAAATGGTAAGAACTGGAAAGATGAATACATTAGATTAATAGGGGAGTGTGAGGAGGAAGAATATGATTAACAGCAATTCTAAACAATGAGATAAATAATAAAAACGTAAAAGAACAATATCACCATTTTTCCAATCTGCTCAATCAACCCCACCACCATATCCCGAAGGGATTAAATCTTTGTAGACCAAAAAGCCCTATCGCATTTCTCGACCCTGAAAGGTGTCGTATTTGGGTGTATACGATTACGATATTGCAATTGGAGCATTATACGACTCCTCCAGAGTCGAGATCGTTTCATGTTCGTGAATCTACAAAGATTTGAATCCTTCAGATTCACTATGGGTGGTGGTTTAAGTAAACATGGAATATGATGGGTTTTGGTTTCTATTTAAGTGAAAAATAGCTAATATTGTATATGCGACATTTCAATAAACTTCATTAAAATCAACAAAATATGGAACCCATCACAGAAAAAGAAAAACAAACCCTAAAGCAAAAACTTTTCGAGTTTCAAAAATCAGGACTAGAGTCTTACGGTAAGTACTTGACGGAACAACTTGAATTTGCGTCAAAATCGGATTCAAGAAAATCGTATAAAGAGTATATTGAAGAGCAGATTGAAATGAATAATCGGAAGATTCAGGAAATTGAGGTAGAGAAGGGGGTATAGTCAATTTAAGATAAGAAAATGAAGATATTTGTCTTGTTAGCAGCGCTTGTTTTGATTGTTTTGGGATGTGATTCAAAGGATGAATACAAAACACATGAACCAAATAAAGATGCTGTAGTGCTTTATAAAGAAGCAATGAAAATTGCGATGTTTGAAGATGCTTACAATGAAAAAGTAGATAGTGCAATATTCATTTTGGAAAAAGCAATAAAAATTGATTCACTTTACATCAAACCTCATTTAGGAATAATTGGATTTGCCACTCTTGACAAAGATAAAACTCAAGCCCTCAAATATTGCTATAGAGCACAGAGGATTTATAAGGATTTCCCAGAGTTCTTCATCATTGAAGGAGTGATTCGTGAATCAAATAATGAAGGCCAAAAAGCCAAAAAATTGTATAAGAAAGCACTTGATATTTATGAAAATAATCTGATGGATGAGATAGATGAAAATCCAGATTTAGAATTACACTACATTGAATGTTTATATTTAAACAATCAAAAAGATAAGGCAAACAAGAAACTAGAAGAACTTAAGGCAAATAATAACCAAAATCCCTTCTATGATGATTTAACTATTGAAATCCTTATGGAAGGTTATCGAGAATTTAAAAAGAGATAAATATAACAGCAAATAAATAAAAGCGTCAAAACGATTATATTTAAGAAGGCGCCTTTGCCTATTTGTAAACCGTTAAGCGCTAATTTAAAACAACCACAATAGAATGATAATGCCTTTCGATAAAGAATATAAAGTAACCAAACAAATAATGTTAGGTAGGCAGATTATTCCTAATGAGTTACAGCCCATTGCAGACTGGATAGACAAAATATTTGATGTTAAAACTATCAACTTAAATTATGACATAATTGAAGATGGTAGACCAAGACTTGGAGTTTGTTTTGAAACACAAGAAGAAGCCAATAGCTTTCACGAAAATGGAGAATTTACAAATTATGACAGTACTAAACAAAAACAAATTTCTGATAAGTTTAAAGAACTGTTGGCTAAACAGAACCTATTAAAAAAGAATAGTTTTTTTGATTTTTTAAAGCGTAATAATAAGAAATACAAAACAGATGACATTTGGGTTTACACAAGTGCATTTGAGCCAATAGCAAGAATAGATGCAAATGAAAGCGTTCCGCAAGAAAAGGTTCTGCAACTAAAGACAGAATTAAACTGTAAAGACCTTTGGGAAATTTCGAGATGTTTTTCAGGAATAACTTTCTTTTTATATACTGACGAACAAGTTAAGCAATATGAGAATAGTAAAACGAGAAAAATTTGGGCTGACAAGTATTTTGACCTTTTAGAGCCATACAACGAGTTTGGGTATTTCAAACGGGATAAGTTCAATATTAACCTTGACAGCAAAGAAAATTTTGACAACAACTACGAAAGTAATTGGTATTATTATTACAAATGATAGGATATAAGACAGTTAACACATGTGCTTAATGATGAAGGACATAATCTACATAATAAGTCTCTCCATAATGATTGCTTATAATGCAAAACAAGACAGGGTCGACTCTACATCTGAAAAAACTGTCAGTGCTGAAAATGATAGTGTCAAAGTGGATGAGTTAAACTTTGAGTTAAATGGAACTTGGGGGTTGACTAACTATTTTGATACAATCATAGAAAACAAGGAATTGGCAAAATACAGATTGCAAATCCCCACTTGGTTTGCCATCTTACTTGAAATTAAAAATGATTCCTTACAAAGTTTTGGT
>CAYUQU010000134.1:0-6437 GCA_964447015.1 uncultured Flavobacteriales bacterium | reverse complement strand
CTGTTATATCTGTAGAGACGCGATTAATCGCGTCTCTACAGATATAACAGTGTTCAACGGAATTATAATTCCAACAATCCCAAATCAAATGTTTTCGAACCATCATAAAAGAGATTCCCATCTTCAATAAATAGTGGAGAAGGAATGTTTACCGTATACAAAGACCCTGTGCCCAAACCTTGGGGTAATGGATTTTTAAATGTCGCTGTATATTGCGCAATGGCGTTTAGACCGATGTTGGATTCCAAAGCACTGGTTGCCCACCATGGAATCGAGTTGTGTTTTGCAGCATCTACCCATTCATTCATTCCAGAAAAACCACCAATTAAGCTTGGTTTTAAAATGATGTATTGCGGTTTGATGTGACTCAGTAAGCTTTCTTTTTCCTCGAGGTCTGTAATGCCAATCAATTCTTCATCTAGGGCAATAGGGCAGTGAGTTGATGCACAAAGTTCTGCCATTTCATCCAGTTGATTGGGTTTTATCGGTTGTTCTATCGAATGAATTTCAAGTTCGGCAAGTTGGTTTAGGATTTGCGGAGCTTCTTCAAAAGAGAATGCGCCGTTTGCATCTACTCGTAGTTCGATTTCACTCGATTTATATTCTTTACGTAAATCGCTCAATATCTGGTGTTCTGTCTTCCAATCTATCGCGCCAATTTTCATTTTGATGCAGGTGTATCCAGTGTTGAGTTTTTCGTTGATCTGTTCACGCATAAACTCCGGACTTCCCATCCAAACCAATCCGTTGATTTTGATTCCTTTTTTTGATTGCGTGAAAGGGGTGTCGAAAAGCAACTGCGTAGCGCCTGTTTCAAGGTCTTTTAACGCCGTTTCTATTCCAAACTGAATGGAAGGGTATTTTCTCAAATCAACTTGATTGAGCGTGTTGTTTTTCCACTGTTCACAGAAATGAGTGATGTGTGCTAAATAAGTGGAATCGTTGTTATAGTCAGGAGATAATCCCTCAATGATAGAACATTCTCCTATTCCTGCTTTGGCATCATCTTCCTTCAACACAGTAAACCACGATTTTTTCATTGTCATCACACCACGTGAAGTTCCACCCGGTCGTTTAAACGGAAAACTAAATGGTATGATTTTGTATGATCTCATCAGCTATATTAATACCCAAATGGTGATAATTACAGAAAGAAAGAATGTGGAAAGCGCTACTTTTTTCAGTTCAGGATCCAATTCTCTTGGGTTGTTATTCTTCCATACGGTTGCGAGGTGCGGAAGAAGAATTAGATACACACAAAGTGAAAACAAATAACCCCAAGATTGAGTGACAAAAGCAAAAATAGAGATTAGGAATAGGGGAGTGATAATTAGAAAAGTATGGTAGATTTTTGCTTTAGATGACCCCATTCGAACAACTAAAGTATTCTTTCCACTTGCAGCATCATTTTCTATATCGCGCATATTGTTAAGATTGAGCACAGCGGCGCTCAGCAAACCAATTGCAGAGGCTGGAAATAGAATTGCATTGTCCCAAAACTTCGTCATGAGTAAGAAAATTCCCCCCACACTAAGTAGCCCAAAGAAGAAAAACACAAACAAGTCTCCCATTCCGTGATAACCATAAGCCTTTTTGCCCATCGTATAGCTAATTGCAGCGATTACACATGCAATGGCGAGGAACAAGAAAGTATAAAGCATTTCAAACGACATGTCTTTTGTACCCAAATAAGCGAGTGGAATCCCAGTGGATAATGAAAGTATAGCCAGAATCGTTACCGCTCGCTTCATCGCTGGTACACTAATTTCACCCGATTGAATTGCGCGAGCAGGACCTACACGATTCTCATTGTCCGTTCCTTTTAATCCGTCGCCTAAGTCGTTGGCGAGATTGGAGAGAATTTGTAAAAAGAGCACCGTTGCGATTGCCAGTCCGAACAGTAACCCATCAAAGCGGTTTACCGAATGAGCGAGCATGGAACCTGTGATGATTCCCGCTAAAGATAAAGGCAAGGTTCTCAGTCTAAATGCTTTTATCCAGATTTTAATTTGATTCGATTTCATTCTATTAAAACTGCTTAATTTTCATATCCACTTCAGCTAGAGGTAACCCCACCACATTTAAGTACGAACCTTCAATCGATATAACGCCAATGTAACCAATCCACTCCTGGATGCCATAAGCTCCTGCTTTGTCAAGTGGTTTGAATTCCGCGACATATTTTTCGATTTCTTCAGTCGTCAAATCACGAAAAGTGACTTTCGTTGTGCTTTTAAAGGTCGTTTGTTTTTCTGTTGAAGTTAAAGCCACTCCCGAAATCACGACATGTGTGTTGCCAGACAGTTTTGAAAGCATATTTACTGCATCTTTTTCGTCTTTTGGTTTACCAATTACTTCACCATTCAGCAAAACGATAGTGTCAGAGGTTAAAAGCAATTCCCCAGTCTTCAAATCTGCGGTCAAAGGTGTTGCCTTCAATTTGGCTAAATATTCTGGAATGTCTTCTAAAGGCAGTGTGCTTGGGTAGTTCTCCTCTACATCTTGAACTCGAATTTCAACTGGAAAACCTAAGTGTGTGACAAGTTCTTGTCTTCTGGGAGATTTGGACCCTAAAATAAGCTTTGATGGCTTCATGTTTAATTTTTTTCTACAATAGAACTAAATACACTGGAGTGAAAAGTCCTGAGAGCATTGAAATTTTTAGCAAATGATTGGATAATTTGTATTTCCCTTTGTCGTTGCCGTATTCTATTACCAATATTGCTGAGAAATGAAGAATGACAGCAAGCACAATAGGTGCAAATACAACTAAAAATTCCACAGTCGTGAGCCACTTAGAGAATAGAATGAACCCTGTGAAGAGTATAGCGGGAACAATTAAAAGTACTTTGATGATGAAGTCTGTTTTATTGAAACCCATCACAATTGGAATTGTACGCGCTTTAAGCAACAAATCGCCTTTCACATCTTCGGCATCTTTTATTACTTCACGAGCAAGATTTGTGAAGAAGGCAAAAACACCCATTGCTATTCCGAAATTCAAAATTAATTGGCTGACATCTCTATCGTTAGGATTGAATGAGAAGTAATCTCGACCTATTCGAAACAGCGATTCAAACCACGATTCTTCGTTTAAACCGAGGTGAAAAACATTTACAAAATAAATCGAAACCAAAATTGGCACAAGACCTGTCAAACCTGCTATTACGATATTTCCCAAGGCAAATTTTCGTTTAAAATGCATCGAGTAAAACCAAAGTAAGTTAATGGACAATAGGTGTATGAAAAGGTACACGAAACTGTTGTGTTTCACGCTCAAATAAATGGCAATCGCAAAGGCAACAAAGTTGAAAATCCAATGCGCTACAATTGCCCATCGTCTTTTTAAATATTTCGTTACGATTAGGCGATGAGGTTTGTTTATCCGGTCTGCCTTAACATCAAAATAATCATTGATTATATTCCCAGCTCCTGCTATAAGTACCGTAGAGAGAGTTAGTAAAAAGAAATCAAATGCTTCTCCACTTACGGCAAACTCTCGATTGTTCTCCAACAGCAAAAACGTAAAAAACCAGCGCATAGCATACATCGTCAAAACGATGATGATAAGATTTACCGGACGCAAAAGTCTGAGGAAGTACATTATTTTGATGTTATTTTGTATTCAGTTCTTCTGTTCAACTGGTGTGCATCTTCTTTTTCCTTTTCAGATGTTAGTTTATCGATTTCTGCATCAGTAATCACAGGCATTGTTTCACCATATCCTTTATAGCTTAAACGATCCGCATTTATCCCTTTCGCAACTACATATTCGTAAACAGATTTTGCACGTGCTTCAGAAAGTTTTTGGTTTTCATTTGCATCACCGCGGGTATCTGTATGTCCACCAATTTCAATTTTCATTGTAGAATGCATGTTCAAATAATCCACTAACTTGTTTAACTCAACTTGAGATTCTGGGCGCAAGTTACTTTTGTTTAAATCAAAGAATACATTGTCCAAACGAACGATAACTCCTGCTTCAATTGGTTGCAGAGGAACGCTCATGTGGTAAGGCTCGTTGTTTTCAGGAATGGTCAACGTGAAATTCTTTGAAAAGAAGTTGTACCCAGGGTAACTCACATTAAGCGCATAATCTCTATTTGTTGGAAGTGAAACCAAAAACTCACCATTTACCTTATCCGCATCAGATTCTACGACAACTTTTCCAGATTTTAAATCGATAAGTTGAAAATGTCCTGCAAGTGGTTTTCTATCCGTAGCATCAAATACGATTCCGTCCATGTAGATAGTACGTGTAGGTCTTAAATGCTCAGGTAATTCGAAGTAATACAAATCCAAATTTCCAAAACCACCTTCGCGGTCTGAGGCGAAAAAGGCAATCTCACCGTCTGCTGAAACGAGCAATGAATTTTCGTCAAATTGGGTGTTGATAGGATAACCTAAATTCACAGGTCGACTCCAGTTGCCATTATCATCCATTCGCGACATGAACAAGTCAATTCCACCAAACCCCGGGTGACCGTTAGAAGAGAAATACAAGGTTCTCCCGTCAGGGTGAATGCACACAGACTCTTCTCTCATTGGTGTGTTAATGACATCAGAAAGTCTTTCCGCTTCCGACCATGTTCCGTCGTCTAGTAAATAAGCACTGTAAATATCTTGTTGCTTGTTGCGCTCTCTGTCATATACTCCACGAATAAAATACATTGTTTTACCATCAGCAGAAAGCGACGGCTGTGTTTCCCAATGTGGTGTGTTTACTCTCCCAGGAAGGTTTCTAGGGTCATTCCATCGCGAACCAATTTTCTTAGTGATAAACAAATCACAACTTCCTTTTCCTACACGACCATCACCATAGTTTTTTCCAGTAACATCAGGACAAGCCACAAAAATTAGCGTGCGACCGTCAGGACCAAATGTGGGAGCACCTTCATTGTGAGCGGTGTTAATATTACTTGGCATGGGTACAGCTTCAGACCATTTTCCATTATCGTCCAGATGCGACACAAAAAAATCTTCCTGAGCGCCGAGTTCTGTTCCAGGAGCAGGAAGTCTACGTGTAAAGAGTAAAGTTTTTCCATCTACAGTGATAGTTGGGAAATATTCTGGGTTTTTTGTGTTGATGTTAGAGCCTAAATTAATAGGGTTAAATTTTGCTGGATGACGCATCGATTCAATTGCAAACTCACTACCAATAATAATTAAATTTGCTTCATTTGAGTATTTCGGACTTCTGTTTCCGTAACTCAAATAGTGTTTTGCATTTCTCAGCGCATCTTCATATCGACCATTTTGGTGTTGTAGTTTAGCTAATAAGTAATAAGAACTTCCGGCAGGGTCATAGTTTGGATTGATTCTGATAGATTGCTCCAAATGGTCAATTGATTTATCTGGGTTACCAGAACTGAGGTAAAATTCAGCCATTAACTGATGCGCCTCAATGAAATTCGGATCACGTGAAAGTGCTTTTTCTAGTAAGCCAATACCTTCGGTGTAATCAACTCTGCCCGTTCTCATGTCATAATTGTCTCTTGGAGAATTAAGCGCTTTCTCAAACAGTTCAATTGCTTTTTTATTCGTTGTTGAGTAGCCCATTTGAGCAGTCGTTCCACAACTAAACAAAAGCATTGTGGTAAGGATAATTAATGAGATCTTTTGCATAATTCTACGGTATATTCATGTATTTGTGAGTTTGTAGCGAAATACTCCAACGAGGATTTTGCTTCACATACTCAATTATCTCAGGCAAAAATCGTTCCTGTTTAGACCATTCTGGTTGCAGGTACAATTTACACAATTTACTGACTTTTTTAGCATGTTCTTCGGCCCAATCGAAATCAGATGGGTGAAAGATTACAACTTTCAGTTCATCTGCACGGCGGTATGCTTCTTCAACAGGTGCTTTGAATTTCTTTGGTGAGAAACAGTACCAATCGACATCACCATCAAAAGCGTACGCTCCTGAAGTTTCGATAGCTACTTCCAAATCATGTGCATGGAGTTGTTTTACGAGTTCAGTTAAATCATACATTGCAGGTTCACCGCCTGTTATTACAACCAATTCAGTTCCGCTGTCAACTGCATTTTTAACCATTTCAGAAACAGGTGTGTGTGGATGTTTCTCTACATCCCAACTTTCTTTCACATCACACCAAACACATCCCACATCACAACCTCCTAATCGAATAAAATAGGCCGCACGACCGCTATAGTGACCTTCACCTTGAATGGTGTAAAAAGCCTCCATTAAGGGTAATTGTTTTGTAGATTTATCTTGTGTCTTTTCTGTCATTGTTATCAAAAGTAAGAAGAATTTTACTCGCTTTGCCGTATTGTCTGCACTTTACGAATGAAAAGCATTAAAATTAGAAAAATGTTTAAAATAATACACTTTAGGAAGAGGTGTAAATAGGATGGTCATTTTAAATTTTTGAAGTTGGAGCGAACTGGATGGCGCTAATGATGGAGGAAGC
>CAYUQU010000133.1:0-6679 GCA_964447015.1 uncultured Flavobacteriales bacterium | reverse complement strand
AAGCTGAGCAGGGCAAGTATTTGCACTAAAACGGCTCCCAATCTGAATGTATGTATTTTTGATTTAGAAGCTAGCCACAAGAGGAGTACGGCTTCTGTAGCCCAAAAAAGTGTGATGTGATTACCTTCAAACTGAATCGGTATAGTTAGCGTAATAAATGTCAAGGTTATTCCGAATAACAGGAATACTGCCGTTCTTTCTAGTTTGTATTTGCGATAAAGAAGCATTGCAAAAACTAAATTGTAAAGAGCTAAACCTAATGTGAAAAGTCCTTTAAAGGGAACTCCCCAAAAATCCATAATAGTAGCGCCGATTGAGAAGAAGATAAATGTATTACTGAGAAGCAGGAAATAATCGAGTTTTGAATAAACCCATTGATTTCGTGCATTTCCAATAAATACGGCATTGCTGAAAATTAAATAGAATAAGGATGCAAATAAGAGTGCACTTGCGTAGTGAGTTTCATTGTCGATTAACATCAAACTCAACCAAGAACTGTAAAGTAGCGTAGTGAAGATAAATGCTAATAAGGTTAAGATATTCCATTTTTTGAAATAACTAATGGCCAAAATTCCACAATCTAAAATGAGAATATACGTAAACAAAACGATGTGATTACCTTCACCCGTACTTACCATAAACGGCACTCCAAAACCACCAATAAGGGAAAGTATAGCTAGTTCAACTCGATTATAAGAAAGAGCGATAACGGCACTGAACGTAGTTATGGCAGTCATGATAATAAATGCGGTGGTCTGGTCAAAAATTTGATAGTCGTGAAAGGCGATTGCTATAGTAAAATAGAAAATGCTTATCGCGCCAGCTACAAGAACAGAGCTGAATGCCGCAAATTTCTTTCGGAGTTTGTGTGAAATTCCGAGTAACAGAAAACCACTGAGAACACCAATTCCCACTCGCGCAATTTCATTTATCCATTCCTTGTCAATTGCAAATTTGACAAAGAAACTAATTCCCAAAACCAATATTAAAATACCTATTTTATTTATAAGATTTTCGCCTATGAACTTCTCTATATCTGGATTTCGCTCTTTGAATCGATCATACCATGAAGGTTGATTGGTTTGCGGTGTAAATTGTCTTTCTTGAGATGTTTTTTGCGGTTCGATACTTCTTACCACATCAGGAGTTTTAGCTTTCTCTGAAACAGCTAAACGCTCAGTAGGTTTTTGTTCCAAAGGTGATTGAACTATAGGTTTTGGTTTTTCTACATGAGATTGAACGGCAGGTTTAATAGGTTCTTCTTTTATGGGCTCTTCTATAATCTTAGTTATAGTTTTCGTTTCTTTAGATTCACTTGTTGTTTTCGCCGAGTCGTTTTGTGAAAGTTGACTTTGGAGAATTTCAATTCGTCTGTTGAGTTTTTTTATAGAATCATCAAGCGATGAAAAACGAGCTGTTAAATTACTTAGGGTGATGATCATCAAGACCAGTATGACAACTAATAATAACAATTCCATATAAAGAAGTTAATTGTGTTGATAGCAAATATAACCCAATTATTCAAAAAGTTACATTTTGATTTAGGCCATAGGGCTAATACAGTTTATGACAGAATGACAGATAACAAATAGCGGAACATTTTTTGACAATGAAGTGGAGATGAATCAGTTTAATTCTAGTCGAGTTGAGGTTTTTGGATATCCAATATTACTTTTATTAGTAATGTGGACTATTTATATTGCTGATAATCAACTTGGGCTGGAACTGTATCGATTTGGCGTTCATCCTAGATATGCAGATGGTTTATCAGGTATTGCATTTATGCCTTTGATTCATAGTCAGCGTGATTTTAATCACATTTTAAATAACTCAATTCCCATTTTTGTCCTCCTCGCCAGCTTAATCTATTTTTATAGAGAATTGGCAGTTAAGGTGTTTGTGCTGATTTGGCTTTTTACAGGTTTGTTTACCTGGGTGGCTGCACGTGAGAGCTACCATATTGGTATGAGCGGGGTTATTTATGGATTAGTTGGGTTTCTCTTTTTTTCAGGAGCTATTCGAAAGTATAGACCACTAATGGGGCTTTCACTTGTTATTGTATTCCTATATGGAAGTTTAGTGTGGGGAATTTTTCCTATGGAAGAACACATCTCATGGGAAGGTCACCTTTTTGGGTTTGGTACTGGAGTAATACTTGCATTTGCTTTTCGGGCTAAAGGACCTCAGTCACCAAAATACAGATATGAAATTGAAAAAGAATTAGGAATTGAGCCTGAGGACTTGGAGGAAAAATGGAGGCAACTCAATCAAATTTCAACTTCAGAAGTAGGGAAAGAAATGTATGTAAATTCAGCAACTCATCCAAAAGAAAAAGTAAAAATCAACTATGATTTCATTCCAAGAGAAACAAAAGTAGATAATCAATCCCCCGAAGGAAAGTAACTCTCAATAATTCGCCCTGTTTCTGGGGAAATTAAGTCCCAAGAGTCTAAATCAAATACTAAATGGATATAAGCGCATGTAGGGAGCTGTATATGATCACCTGCATAGTATGACGCAAGCTCAGATAAGCCTCCATTATGCCCAATAATCAGTATAGATTTGTGATTATCATTTATACCTGATACAAGTTGATGTAATTCCTGTAGTGATGCTAAATACAATTCATTTTTGAAATGCACCACGCATTTAAAATGATCTTTGATTCCGTTGTAGGTTTCTCGAGTGCGCTTAGCTGAAGAGACATATATTTCTGAAACTTGGTGTTCACTTTTTTGAAGGTAATCTTGTAGACTTAGTAACTGTCGAATTCCTTTTGGTGCCAGTTGACGATCGATGTCACTACCTGATTTTGAATTAACCGCAGCTTTTGCGTGTCGTATAAGATGAAGATGAAGCATATTGTTTTTAATGTAACACCAATTTAAGCAAATTCAGTGATTTGCACAACAGTATTGATTAATTTATTAAATATTAACACTTGTAGTATAAGTAATTGATGACAGAATTCATTCATCAGTTTAGATGAATATTAAGTTTTCCCAACCCTTTTGGAAACATTTACGTTCTTGTAGTAGAAGAATTAGTAGAAAGAATTTTGGAGATAGAGATGAAAAATACTTAAATTGCGTAAAATCAATGCGGATAGTTTCCGGAAAATACATGCAGGTAACACCTGAAATATTAGAGGCTTGTGAAAAGAATGACCGAAGAGCTCAGAAAGAGCTTTACGAGATTTGCTTTCGTATGCATATGTCTGTATGTTACAGCTACTATGGAAATGAGGAAGATGCCCGTTCTGCACTGAACAATGGTTTTTTAAAAATTTGCAAAAATGTTGCAACTATCGAAAGAAACCCTAAAGTATTTTTCTCTTGGTCGAAAAAAATTATTGTGAATACGATAATTGATGAGTATCGTAAAAACAAAAAGTATAACGAACAAATTGAGATTCATGAACATGATCGCGAACTTGAATTTTCGAATCATTCCCACCAAAATGCAGGAATGGAAAGTTTACAAGAAGCGGATATAAAGAAGATGATAGCATTATTGCCGGAAATTTCTAGAAAAGTGTTTATGTTGTATGTAATAGAAGGGTATAATCATCGCGAAATTGGCGAGGCTTTAGAAATGACAGAAGGAACATCAAAATGGCATTTGTCAATTGCACGAAAACAATTGAGGGAGATGATTGAGAAAATAGAAGAAGTAGAAGAAGAATTGAAAAAAATGGTAATATAATGGAAGACAAAAACAACCATATAGACGATTTTGCTAAAAGAGGTGTGGAGGGAATGAATTTTGAATTCAAGGACTCCTATTGGGATGAAATGGAAGCGTTGTTGGACAATAAATCAAAATCAAAACGTGGCATCATTTTTTGGTGGGTTACTGGAATAGCGTCTGTACTAGTGGTTGCACTTGGTGTTTACTTATGGAATGGCAATCAGCAATCTCAAGATCAATTAGTATTGTCAAACGAAAACCAGCAAGAAAAAGTTGATGAGAAACATAATGAAGGAGCTGTGGATGATATGTTCAATCAAACTACTGAACAACCCAAGGTTGAATCTCAAGCAAATGAAAATTTAGCTAGCAGAAATTTGATAGAATCAAATTCAGATAAAAATCATGGGGCTAGTTTTGATATGAATAACCAACCAGATAAATTAGCTAATCAAAATGTTGTAGCCTCTGTGAACTCTGCGGCAAAGAATAATTCAACTTCTTCTGTCGGTAAAACTTCTGATAAGATGGCAGAACTGAATGATCTGAATGAAACGGATGTTGTAGAACAAGAGCTTTTAAGTGAATATATTCAGCCAATTGAAAAGCGTAATACTTCGGAAATTGAAACGGAAGAAACACACTTATCTCCAATTAATGTGATCGGAAATTCTAATTCTAAATCAATTCATACTAATGTTGAAATGATAGGTGGTTTAGGATATGGAATGAATACGACAAATAATTTCAATTCAATTGGAGGAATGAACGGTAGTTTTGGTTTGCAATTCAATATCGAATATGGAAGATTTGCTTTGCAAACAGGCTTGACATTCGGTGTCAACGGAATAAAAGGACTTCAATTTAAAGAGTCAAAACGAATTTATGGTTTCTCTTCTCAAGAGGCTGTGAACGAAATCAATTACAATTCAATGCTGTCTGCTTCTGTACCTGTTTATTTAGGTTATTCGGGTTTAAAGCACAGTTTTTCAGCAGGAGTAAAACTTAATTTTCTTTTGAACGCGAATGGACGAGTAGACACGTGGAATGGAGAGGGTAATTCCACTAATACATGGGGGTATTCAAATGCGCTGAATAACTCATGGATTGCGGCAGGTGCTAATTATTTTTACAAACTCAACAGGAGATTTTCGGTAGGTTTAATGGTTGATTTTGACTTGACAAATCGAGGAGAATATAAAGTGAATGATGAATATAGTGATTTTAAAATGTGGAATGCATTTGTTGGTGTGAAATATAGATTAAACTAGATGAGTAGAATTAAAAATAGTATTGGGATATTACTTTCAATTGTTTTATTGCAAGCCTGTAATAAAGAACTCCCTGAAATCCCAAATTCAGAAGCTCCAGTTTTCTATGTAAAAGGGACTCTTGATGGTCAGGCTATTGAGATTGATGCGGGAAATGATCAATATTTAATGGAGTCGTCTTCGTGGATGTGGAATGGTGTGGAGGTTTTTAGAGGCGAGTTGAAGAATGGTGATAACAGCTTCTTGATAGACCTTTTTAACGGAAATATTTTGACTAATTCAACTCAAGAAGAGTTGTTGCAGATGAGCCATTTTTCATGTGCATATTTACCTGCGAACATAGGGAGTATTTCGTCAAGCCAACTGGTTAGTTCAATTGGGATTGGTGAATCTATATGGGAAATGAATGGTGAGCAGTCTGATGTGATTACTTTTCAAGCTCCTGGTATTTATGATTTAAAGTTTACGAATTATAGTCCCGATGAACAATCTGTTACCAATAAAGTGATTGTAGGTTACAATACACAGAGTTTATTTCGATTATCTGCTTTTTATGATAATCAACTTGTTTATGCCAATATAAATGAAAATTCAGTAGGCGTAGAGTCTGTGCAATGGACTTATGGAAACCAGTCTTATACTACATCAGATACTGGTGTTGTATTTTCTCAAGAATGGGGAAGTAAACCTTTGGTTGCAAAAGTTAAATTTACAAATGGAATTGAACGAACAAGAACCATATTATTTGGGCAAAATGGAAATCCATATGTAGAAGATTTTGTTTACCTGATTGAGTCAAATATTCAAAATTTCTTTGATTATAAGGCAGAATTAAGAATCAGAATCGGAAATGAAACTTATACTTCAATACAAACTCCACAACCAACTGGCTCACCTATTATGATTGCAGAGAAAGTTGCTTATCAAGATCCAATTACAAATCAGCAAGCATTGAGATTGAAATTGGTAATCACTGTGAAAATGAAGAAAATGAGTAGCGGAGAGATTGTAGATGGTAATTTTGAGGCTAGCGTTGGCTTCCCTTTTGCCAATTAGTTTTAATGTGTTACTTTTACATTTAAAGAAAAACGTTTATATGTTGAAAAATCTACTATTATTTTCAGTTTGTTTGCTCATTGGAACACTTTCATTCAGTCAAATTGAAGTTGAAGCTGCTGATTTTCCAGGGAAATCAGACACAGTTCGCTATACGAATGTATTTGATTTTGGTATTGATTACCAATCTACAGGTCCTGGTGTGTTTTGGAATTTTGCGAACTTGGGAGGTGACTCACAAACATTATTACTTCATAACTCTGTTGATGATGCAGATATGCTGACACAAGGACTTTTTGGATCGGTTGTTTTGCCAACGTATCGGGCTACTTATTATTTGCCCGCAACCGCTATCCCTTTTGATGATCTTTCTGGTATACTTGGCGTTCCGATTGAAGATTTTTATCGTTTTTACAGAAAAACACAAACTGAAATGAACGTTATCGGTCTATCGCTTTCGGCTGGAGGATATGGACTTGGTAGTAGATCTGATACAATTGAAACGGCCTATCACTTTCCAATGACTTTTGGTCAGAGTTACGATTCCCGCGGATACACGTATTTAGATCTTAGTTTTGCTCTTCCGGCTCAACTAATCCAATACAGACAACGTTCAAGCGAAGTTGATGGATACGGAAACATTGTAACTCCATATGGTTCTT
>CAYUQU010000132.1:0-6737 GCA_964447015.1 uncultured Flavobacteriales bacterium | reverse complement strand
ACATCGTCTTTGTTTTCAGCTATTTTCAAGCATGGCTCAGCCACACCTGGCGAATATGCCAAAGATAAATCGCGTTGTGAGGAATATGGTTTGGATGGTATTACTTCAATCTTACCTGGTCTACCGGATGAGTGATAATCTAACGCCTCTTGCTTTCTAATTTTTGCCATAATATAAACTCCTTTTCTGGATAATTTAAGAGGGTAAAATTATAAAAATTGACTGACAATGAATGGTAATGTCAATTTTATGTTGAAATTGTTGCAAAACAGTAGTGTTTATTGGGTATAAATGTAACATATCCTTCAAGAATTGTGGTGTGATTTGTCAATTGAGTTTTAACAAATAGAATTTATTATATTTAATCCATGAGAAAAAAATTAGTCGTCTTATCTGGAGCAGGTATTAGCGCCGAGAGTGGTTTAGGGACTTTTCGGGACTCAGGAGGGTTGTGGGACAATTACAAAATTGAAGAGGTAGCAACTCCTGAAGCATGGAGGAGAAACCCTGAAATGGTACTAGATTTTTACAATATTCGTCGGAGAATCAACAATCAAGCTACAATAAACACAGCTCATGAAGTAATTGCTGCATTGGAAAATGATTTTGATGTCACTGTTGTCACTCAGAATATTGATAACTTACATGAAAGAGCAGGTAGTAACAACGTGATTCATTTACACGGAGAAATCACACTATCGAAGAGTTCTGGTCCGAAACAAGAACACACATATTTCCAAATTGAAGGTGATGAACTCAACTTAGGTCAAGTTTGTCCAGATGGCTATCAACTTAGACCTCATGTAGTATGGTTTGGAGAAGAGGTGCCACTTCTAAATGATGCAGCGAAAGTCATTTCACAGGCAGATTTATTTTTAGTGATTGGCACTTCTTTGTTAGTTTATCCTGCAGCAGGATTAATTCATGCGACAAAACCCAATTGTCAATGCTTTGCTATTGACCCCAATGACATACCTATTCCTCACAATTTCACTCAAATTCGTTCAAACGCGACAGAAGGGATACAAGTTTTTCAGAAAATAATTCTACAAAAAGGCAAATAAAAAAGGAGAGATGAAACCCATCCCTCCTTAGCTTTACAATATTTTGTACTATCTTATTTTCTAATCACGAGTTTTCTTGTAGGTAAGAGTTGTCCATTTTTTTGGCGAATTGCGTAAAAATAAACTCCATCTGTCAGTGATGACAGGTCTACAACTTGAGAAGCAGAATTAACTGATCCTTTATAAGTTACTTTTCCAAGCATATCATAGACTTCAAAAGTAGATCCTTCTTGAGCGTCCTTGATTGTGACTTGGCCAGCTGATGGGTTAGGGAAAATTTTAAATTCCTTTACAGGGCTTAATTCTTTTGTGCTCAAGAAGCATTCGCTTAAACCAACAACGAATTTCACTCTTACAGAGTCAACTTTTATACCGAACTGATTCTCTACATAATAGTCATTGATTGCGCAGAAATTGTTATCTAAAATTTTATAACCTGGTTTGAATTCTCCAACTCCTCCAGGTGCCAAAGAAATTGACATTGGGAACACCCACTCGTTTTCATTCACACTGTTAAACTCATTCTTCTCAACGCATACATCACTACAGAATTGATCTATATTGTCATCGCTTATCCGCCTTACTATTCTAATAGTAAAATCTCGGTTATTAGCAAATTCGTTGGTTAAAGACATTTTCGCATTTACCTCAGTTGAATCTGGATGATTTTCAAATATTATTACCGTTGTTCCATTAACCTGAGTAAATGGATCTGAATCTAATGTAATTGCAACCTGTGCATTGCTATTTTGCCCTATTAACAAAAATATAAAAGCACTTCCTATTATTTGTAAACTATTTCTCATATCTATAATCTTTGAGTCAAAAATACACATTATTACAACATTAAACAAGACTTAACAATCTATGAAATAAAATGACTTGAACTTAGGATTTCAACAATCAACCTCAATCAAGTGAAATATTCTTTATTTTTCATTTTTAACGTACTAGATTTGGAATATTAAAATTCAAAAAACATTGAACATGAAAAAAGCTTTACTTTCCATTGGCTTGCTAAGCACACTACTTTTAAGTAGTAATGTTTCGGCACAACTTCCTGACAACGGTCTGTATCCAGGAGGACTAGTTATCACTGATATTAATGGCGCTACTCACGACGTAGATTCAATTCTAGCAAGTGGCACACCATTAATTTTAGATTTATTTGCAGAGTGGTGTGGACCATGTTGGAATTACCACAACCATGGACCACAACATCCTAATGCAGGAGCCTTAAAAGATTTGTACAATACTTATGGTCCTAATGCAACAAATGAAGTGATGGTGATTGCTGTTGAAACAGATGCGCAAACTCCACAAAGCGCGCTATATGGTGGTGCAGGCACCAATGGCTGGGATTGGGTTACAGGAACTCCATACCCAATGGCTAATCAAAATATAGGAGCTATGTTTAATTTGTCTTATTATCCAACAATTGTAATGATTTGTCCTGATCGTATGGTAACAGAAGTTGGGCAAGCATCAGTAGCACAACATTATGCATATGCTGGCAACTGTGGTGCAGCTCCTTCGCATGCAAACAATGACCCTCGATTAGTTTCTACATCTACAGGAACGGCTTTCTGTTCAGGTTCAGAAGTAACTATGAGCGTGTTGATGCAAAATTTTGCTACAACAGATAATTTAACATCAGCAACTATTGAAGTATTTAGTGGAATGACAAGTGTACTTCAGTACAATTGGACAGGAAATCTTGCACCATACGCACTTCAAGAAGTAACATTAGGAAACATTACTCCATCAGCTGGTACTTATGATATCAGAATTACATCTGCAAATAATGACATCTCTAATGATGAAGTAAGTGTGACGATGACTCAAGCTCCAACATTAACAACTTATGATGATCATCTTGCTGTAGTTAAAATTCGTTTTGACGGTTATGCATCTGAATTTGGTATGGGTATAGCACAGGGAACTCCCCCAACCTATGACTTAACCGATTTATATGCACAATTCAATGCAGGAACTGTTCCTAATACATTAAATTTTATACCTATCGGCACTTTAAATGATGGTACACATAACACTGCTGCAAACCCTTTTGTTAATGTGACGGAACTAACCTCTTCAGGTTGTCATTTCTTCGCTCTATTTGATGATTATGGAGACGGAATCAACTACCAAACAACTGCAAGTTATGCTAGAATTGAAGGAGAAACTGTGTACAATGTTGGTAATGATTATGGTGATGGAACTATTGTTTTACTTGATGTTCAATTGGGAACTGCAACTAACCCATCAGCAAGCATAAATGAGAATGATGCAGTTGAGACAATGAATCTTTACCCAAACCCAGCGAAAGAATCGGCAACACTTACATTTAGTGCTAATGCAGAAAATGCTACAGTTGATGTTATCAATTCGCTAGGTCAAAAAGTATACTCTATGAATTTAGGAAATGTAGACGGAAAACAAACTGTTACAATTCCAACATCAGAGTTATCTGAAGGACTTTACTTTGTAAATGTTCAAACTACAAGCGGAAGTACAGCAACAGCTCGTCTTTCAGTTGTAAAGTAATGTGATTAATTTTATTGAAAACCACCGCGTAACTGCGGTGGTTTTCTTTTTTATATATACGCATCTTCCAAGTTAGGATTTCAAGAATAAATTGAGAATAACTCCTGTTCAAATAAAAAATAAAAGTATCTTAGCTTTGGCTTATTTCTTGCAATGAATAACTACAAAAACAAAAACTATGAAAAAGACATTATTGACAGGATTTGCGATATTACTTAGTATTGCATTTGTGTACTCTCAAGATGAGGAAAAGAAAGAGTCAAACAGAAAAGTACCCTCAGTACAATTATCAGACATGGATGGTGCGGCTATAAATACAGCTGAACTTGGTAATGACGGAATGCCTGTAATTATTAACTTTTGGGCAACATGGTGCTCACCATGTAAACGTGAACTCAATGCAATTAATGAAGACTACATAGATTGGATAGATGAAACAGGAGTTAAACTGATTGCTGTATCTGTTGATGATGAACGTACGAAAAATAGAGTTAAGCCTTACGTTGATGCTTCGGGTTGGGAATATGAAATATGGATGGATCCAAACGGTGACTTCAAAAGAGCAATGGGCGTAAATAATGTTCCACATACTTTTTTAGTTGATGGAAACGGAAATATTGTTTACACGCACAACAACTACGCTCCTGGCGATGAACATGAGTTGTATGAACAAGTTAAAAAATTAGTCAAAAAATAAAATTTCTCTCTTATATTTTTCACTCACTATGAAAAAACTCCTTAAAATCAACATCCTGTTTTTTGGGATGTCGATTTCAATATTTACTAGTGCTCAAAATTTAGGCTCCGTATCTGGAAATATTGAAACAGTTTATCAATATCTTCTTTCAGATTCACTAATTGGAGCTGTTCAACCAAAAGAGAAATCACTTATAAACTCATACGCACTTGTTAATTATAAATTAGCAGGTTTTAAAGCTGGTGCGCGTTTTGAAGTGTATTACCCGCGTATTTTAGGCTATCCTGACCGTTTTGATGGAGCGGGCTTAGGTTATCGTTATGTGGGTTATGAAAATGACCTTCTAAGTGTGACTGTTGGTAACTTTTACGAACAGTTTGGCACAGGTTTAATTTTTCGTGCATATGAAGACAGAGCCTTGGGAGTAGATAATTCGATGGACGGTTTTCACTTACGCTTAACTCCCTACAAAGGAGTTACGCTAAAGGGTGTTTATGGGCGTCAACGATTTTCATTCACAAATGGTAGAGTTATAAACAGCGCTGGAATAGTGAGAGGGTTTGATGGTGAAGTTGCTTTAGAACAAATTTTTGAAACGCTTTCAGAAAAGAAAATTCGACTAAAGATTGGTGGTTCATTTGTAAGTAAATATGAAGGAGGTACGCATCCTGATTACAATTTACCTGCAAACGTTGGTTCGTATGGTGGGCGTATAGATTTTGGTTATAAGAATTTTTACATTAATGGTGAGTACATAATCAAAGAAGCTGATCCATCTGCTGATAACAATTATATTTTCAACTATGGAAAAGGTATGATTGTCAATATGGGGTATTCTCAGAAAGGATTAGGAATACTCGTGTCAGCAAAAAGTATAGATAATATGAGTTTCCGAAGTGAGCGTGATGCTGCATTGCAAGATTTAACAATTGGTTTCATTCCACCACTAACCAAAACACATACTTACAACCTCGTTACGACGCTTTATCCATATGTATCACAACCATTAGGAGAGGTAGCATATCAAGCAGATGTGTTTTACAAATTCAAAAAAGGAAGTCCATTAGGAGGTAAATACGGTACGGATATTACACTAAATTTCTCTACAGCATACGCACCTCTTCAAACAATGGATGGAATAGACTTGAATGATTCGTCACGAGTGGTTTATTCAAATCAATTGTTTAATTCAACTTACAAGCGAAGTGATTTGTATTGGCGTGATTTAAATTTTGAAATTAAAAAGAAGCTCAATAAAAAATGGAGTTTAATCGCTTCTTACTACAATATTCACCTGAATAACGATGTTATTAAAATAACGGATGCTAAAGGGATAATTGAATCACATATTGGGGTGTTGGAGGTAATGTATAAAATAAACACAAAAAATTCGATTCGCGCCGAGTTTCAAGGTCTTTGGACAAAAGATCGAAAAGATCGTGGACACTGGGCGACTATGGTATTAGAGTATTCAATTTCACCAAGTTGGTACTTTAGTTTCATTGGACAATATAATTATGGGCATCCTGATCCAGACTTGCGTGTGCTTTATCCAATTGGTGTAATTGGAAAAATTTGGGGTTCTACACGCTTACAAGTTGCTTATGGGCGTCAAAATGCTGGATTGTTTTGTGTTGGTGGAGTTTGTCGATTTGTTCCTGCATCAAATGGTTTAACAGTAACTTTCACACATAGTTTTTAGGAAATTGCATAAATTAAGATAATATGAAAAAGTTTCAATCTATTATGTTTATACTGACTTTTGTGGCTGCATTCTCATCATGTGACAAGGTTGAAAATGCGTATAAACCAGTAATTTCAACTGACATAGATACTTCTTTCTATCCTGGTCTTTGGGCTGATTATGAAGTAAACGAGTGGCCAGAGTTTGGACAAAATACAAACACATTGAGAAATGCGCTGATAGAAGATTATACTGGTCATACTTGCAATAATTGCCCTACTGCTGCAGTAACTGCACATGATCTAGAATCAGCAAACCCAAGCAGAGTTTTTGCTGTGGGTATTCACGCCGGCCCAGGTGGTATGACGGGATTTCAAAATTTTGATCCTGAGGCGATAAAATTCTATACAAATCATACTAACGCTGATGGACTTGCTTATGGGGTTGAATTTCAAAATGGGTACAACTTTTTTGGAAACCCTCAAGGAACAGTGAATCGTGCTATTTCTGCAAACAAAATGTTCGACTTACACGGCACTTGGAACAATAGAGTTCAAGATATCCTCAATGATTCAGACCTGAAATTTAACATTCAATCTGAATTCAATTATTATGAGACTACAAATGGAGGTTATCTGCATATTGAAGTTGAAAAGTTAACTGCCGAGTCAATTGAAACAAACCTTGTAGTCTACGTGGTGAAAAATGAGGAAGTTGATTGGCAAAAAATGCCAGACAATTCAGA
>CAYUQU010000131.1:0-6750 GCA_964447015.1 uncultured Flavobacteriales bacterium | reverse complement strand
AAGTTTGGTGTGTCTTTGATATGGATAAGAAAAGAGGTGCTGATGAATTTGCAGATTTTGATAATGCAATTACAAGAGCTTTAAATCTTGGATACAAAGTAGCCTATTCAAATGATGCTTTTGAGTTATGGTTTTATTTACATTACAATTTGAGTGAGTCACAACATTTGAGGTCTTTTTATTATGCAGAATTAGGTAAAAGATTTGGAATAAATTATGTAAAGGATGGCAAAAAGTATGCTTTTTGTTTGAAAATATATGACATATTAAAAAATGATAAAGATTCTTCACAAGAAAAAGCTATTGAAAGAGCAAGACAGTTATTTGAGCGACAAGAGAATCTTCCATACCATCAACAAAACCCAAATACAAAGGTATATGAATTAGTGGAAGAATTGAATAGAAACCTAAGACGATAGATAAAGTACTACCGCCAGGCGTTTGGCTCAATGGCGGGTGACGTGGTTAATTGAACATTCTACCTCGCATCAACTTTTGTGGTGTATTGACAGTTTTGTGCTCCGAAATCCGCCACTGCGCCAACCGCCAAACTGTATAAAAACCTCCCTTCACTTTTTCAACATCGTCGACAAAAAATTACTCAAAGCCTACCTAAAAGGGCTTGCGCTTAATTTTTGGTATTATATCGGTCATTTTAAAGCGATTTTAACCACTTTATCATTTCAAAATCATACTACTCCATTTTTAAAAATCGCTCAATAGGTATCCTTAAAATGAAATTATTTGGCTAGTTTTATACATAAAATTTATTTAAACGGAGGTTTTTAGACGGACTGACGTTAGCGGTCATTAAAAGATGATATACATAACTAAACAACTTAGAAAAAATCAATAAATGAATAAAGAATTTTTAGAAGATTATTCACTGTTCAGAAAATTTGAAAGTACTATTCCAAGTACTATGAACAAAATTCCCAAGCCTCCAATAAATATGGCTTGTAGTAGCTGTGGAAATCACCAAACATTTAATATGATTAATGATTATTGGGATTTTCATGGCTATTTAAATAAACCGAGTGCTGACGAAAAAGTAAAACTTATATACTTGTGTCAATCATGTAGACAGTTTACACGACAATTTGACGTTTACATAAGTCCTGAGTTAGACTACATCTATAAATTTGGACAATATCCCGAATGGGAAATTAAAATGGACAAAAATTTAGAAAATGTTCTTGGAAAACATTCAAAGACCTTCAGAAAAGGACTTGTTTGTGAATCTCAAGGTTATGGAATTGGTGCATTTGCTTACTATCGAAGAATAACGGAAGAAATAATTGACGAACTTCTTGACTCTATTACGGATTTAGTTGAAGAAGCAAATAAGGCTGAATACAAAATTGCGTTAGAAAAAACGAAACAAACAAGAGTGACGCAAGACAAAATTGACTTAGTTAAAGACTTGCTTCCTTCCATTCTAAAACCTAATGGAATGAATCCACTTGGTGTTTTACATAGTGAACTCAGTGAAGGTCTTCACGCAGAAACAGACCAAGCTTGTCTTGAAAATGCAAGTCATATTAAAAGCATATTGACATTTTTGATAAACCAAATTATTCAAAGTAAAGAATCAGCAAAAGGATTTACCGAAAGCATGAAATCATTGCTTGAAAAGAAAAGTAAAATAACGAACCGCTAACAGACGTTTTGCTCAATGGCGGGTGACGTTATTAATTGAACATTCTACCTTGCATCAAGTTATGTGGTGTATTGACAGTTTCATGCTCTGAAATCCACCACTAAGCTAAGCGCCAAACCGTTAGCGGTCATTGTAAAACGACACACCGAAAGAGAAATCAAATGATTAAAATACTTTACATTTTCACAATAGGACTTTTGACAAGTAACTCAACGTTTGGAAAATCTGTTGAAGACAAATCTCTATTTGAGTTTAGTTTGGACACTTTAAAATTATACGACCAAAGCAGACAGCGAGAAATTCCAATTGCAATCTATAAGCCAACCTCAAAAGTTTCTGGAAAACAAAAACTTGTCATTTTCAGTCACGGCTATGGACAAAATAAAGGTGGTGATTATTTAGCGTATTCATATCTGACAGAATTTTTAGCAACAAAAGGATATTTCGTTGTAAGCATTCAACACGAACTTGCAACTGACAGTTTATTGCCACTGACAGGAAATCCGCAAATCGTAAGACGACCATTTTGGGAGCGTGGGGCGGACAATATTTTATTCGTTATCAACGAACTCAAAAGAACAAATCCTGATTTAGACTTTAAACACATTACTCTTGTTGGACATTCTAACGGTGGAGATATGATTGCTCTTTTCCCACAAAAATATCCGAATACAGTTGAAAAAATAATCACGATGGACAACAGAAGAATGGCATTGCCAAAATTAAAAAGGGTTAAAGTTTACTCGTTACGTTCAAGCGACCAACCAGCAGACCATGGTGTTTTACCAACAGAAAAGGAAACTAAAAAGTATAAAATGAAAATAGTAAAATTGGCAAATACGACCCATAACGAAATGGATGACAATGCTAATGACGAGCAACGAAAGGAAATTCAAGAACATATCGTAACATTTATATATGATTGAGAATGAAGAATAAAGAGCCGCTAACATGCTTGGCAAAAAAGCGGGTTCAATGCTTACATAAGTAGTTATAACAATCTTCAAGAGACAAACCTAGAATCCTCTTCGAAGAAAAATCGAAAAGGGAAGAAAAAATGAAAGAGGCAAATATGAAATACGATGAATCATGACCATACAAGATAGATACGATAAAATAACCTGTCTTTTAAAAACGGAATGCGAGAGTAATTCTATTGTGTTGAACTGTCTAAATGCGTCATCTTCAGAATTAACTTTTTCATTCTTTCATGAGGATAATAAAGTTGACAAAGAGCACATACTACAAATTTATTCATCTAGGGCTGAATTTGAAGATGATTTCAGACCAAAATTACCATACGTGTTGGGTTATGAAGAATTATTACCCAAACTTAGAACGACTGATTTGAAGTATATCAATATTTGTAATATTACAACGGAAACTGGAACATTTATCATCTTTACTGATTATGATTATACCGAATTTATTGGTATACTTCATTCACAAAACACATTATCTGAAATAAGAGATAAAATGAAAGGTTCAGAATATTATTCTGAAAATGTATTTTTTAATGGCTTGCATATAATTCATCCCCTTTAACTAAGTAAGCAGAGTAAAAATAATTCAGAGCAATCAAATAACTTTTCAATGGCAAGATAAGCTCTCCAGCCCCCATCCCCAATATTTTCACAATCATACTCCAATTCCGCTACTAAAACGTAACTTTACCCCCATTGTGGCAATCATGACGCTTAATTACAAAACGGCCAAAATGAAAAAAGAAACTACAGCAAGTAAAATAACAACGCTAGTCGAAGATTCAACACCTGATGGGCGAATAAAAAGTGCCAGTTTGTTAACTGATCCGGAATCGCGTTTAGATTCTATGCGCGCAAAATTTCACCCGCTCAGCGATTCTGAGATTCCTTTTCGCGATTTGACGGATGCGGCAAGCAAACGAAAAAGCATTCGACAGCTCATTGATAAACTCGATGTGAAGAACAACATTAGGTACCAACGCACAGTGGAGGACACCTATTGCAATGTCTATGCATACGATTTTTGCTATTTCTCAAAAGTGTATCTGCCTACCGTTTGGTGGACGGATGAATCTCTCGAAAAAGTATTGAATGGAGAAGAGGTAGTGCCTGTGTTTGAGGAAACCGTTGTTCCAATCTATTCGAGCGCTATTCACGATTGGCTGTTGAAATGGGGAGCTAGTTTTGGGTGGAAAAGAATGACGGATTTGGATGAAATTCAAGAGAAAGTAAACAATGAGGGTGGGGTTGGAATCATTTGTGCCAAACGAAAAATTGTGGGACTTTCTGGGCACATCGTACCAATCGTTCCGGAAACCAAAAAGAAAAAAGCATATCGAGAAAATGGCGTAGTTATTTATCCTTTGCAATCGCAAGCAGGAAAATTGAATTACAACTACTTTTCGAAAGCAAGAAAAGATTGGTGGAATCATGAGCGATATTCATCACATGTGTTCTATTACCACGATTAAACGAGCATTTAGCCATTACTTTTTAGCGAAATAAATGAAAGCAAATCAGAAAAATAAGTATTACTGGGGAATTGGATTAGAAAACGAGACCTATATGCAATTCGAAGAATCACTCGTTGTTTCTGGTGCATTTATCCAAGAGAAAATTGGCTGTGAACGCTATAGCATTGATTACAGAAAGTGCTATAAATCGGGCAACTTAGCAAGTGTGTTGGAAGCTGCTTTTGCTGAAAATAAAAACTATACAATAAGTAGAATGATTAATAGTCATTCGCTTGATAAGCTCGATTTAAACTACCAACATCAGACCTTACCCTTTACAAAACCTTTGGTGGACAATCCAGAATACTTGGGGAAATCAATTCTGGAGATTTTTCTCGAAAACCAACCCTACAATATTCAAAGTATGCTAACTCAAAAAAACAATCCTATGGGATCGGTGAATTTTGATGGCGACTCTATCGAATTTGTAACAAAATACTTTGAAAACAGAACGATATCAGATTCTTGTGATGAGCTAGAAGCCACAAAAAAGTTGTTCATCGATAAAGTGAACGAATCAGCTGTGCTCAATGGAAAATTGAATTTCCCCAAGTACAACATAGGACTTAACATGTTTATGTCCAATCAGGAGAATATCGTTCTGTTTAATAACGGGACCTACCATTTTCATATTACATTGCCCACACTAACAGAAAACAGTAGAATTGTCGATTACCCTAGTTTTGACGCGACGCATTCTAATGCAATATACTTGTTACAATGGTTTGAGCCATTATTCATCGCTACATTAGGCAGTCCTGATATTATGGCTGTAATTAGCGAAAAGTATGATCTCCCTGAAAAGTACGCGTTGGGCTCTATGAGAAACGCAATGTCGCGCTACACCGGAGTAGGTACGTTCAACAAAGCGATGGCGAAGGGCAAGGTCTTGACTTACCACGTAGAAGAATTTAGAAAGCTCTTAAAGTTTGACAAAGAAGAAAACATTTGGTGGCGAGATCAAGTGGAGCTAGACTTGGGTTATGAATTGCTTACCGATATTGGTCTTGATTTTAATCAGGAAAAAATGTACCAAAGCGGTTTTGAATTTAGAAGCTTTGACGAATTCCCTTCAACCTATTTAAATGATGTTCTTCTTGCGATTATATTAATTTGCGAGCACTCTTTAAATCTCCCCAATGTAACTTGGGGGCATGATAGCGTGGTGTGGAATAATTTAGTTTTCAAATCATTGAAATACGGTTATCTTTCGGAAATAAGCGAAGTAGAAAAGAAGGAGGTTTTAGATTTGTTACAGCTATTGAATCCATCTGATGAGAATTTTAATTCACTCCAAGCAGAATTTGACGCAATCGTGAAGCTCGATGAATTTTTCTTTAAAATTTTTGCAGTATTGTATGAAAAATACAAAGACGAAAACACCTGCATTGACGCTATGTATGGGCAAAAAATGAGTTCGTCTCCACAATGGGATAATTTCAATAAATTCCAAGTGGAACAACATCTGCAGCAAATTGAAGGGTGGGAATAGAAAGAACGAAATAAAAAAATATTGAAATGAAACAAACTTCAAAAGCAGAAGACATCTTGGGTCAAATCAATAGTCAAACTAAACTTGGCGACCTACGAAAAATCGCAAAGGAGATTAAGAAAGATCATACTTTGGCGATGGAACTATGGGCTACTGGAAAGCTATTGCCCAGACTGCTCGCCATCTTAATCATGGACAACAAAGTACTTACACAAGAAGTCATTAATCAGCTCGATAAGGATCTGCAAGAACACCCATTGAATGAGCGAAATCAATTAATCGATTGGATCATGGCCAATCAACTCACGAAAGACAAGAAGACGATTAAGCTCATGGAATCGTGGCAAAACAGTCCTTCCGCTCTTCAAAGACGTGTTTTCTGGTATTACCAAGGGCGATTGAGATGGGTGGGGCAAGTTCCTCCCGATAATACCGCAGACTTGCTTTCTGCTATAGAAGCCAATATTGAAAAAGAAGCACCCGAAGTTCAGTGGGCTATGAATTTCACTGCTGGTTGGATTGGTGTTTTTGATCAACAATATCGAACACGTTGCATTGCAATTGGAGAACAGACGGGGCTTTTCAAAGATGAAATGGTATCTAAAGGGTGTACGCCCAACTATTTGCCAGAATTCATTAGAATTGAAAGCAACAAAAGAAAATAATACCAAAATCAAATCAGTGTTGTCCGATAAAAAAGGATAAAAGCGGTAGGGACGCACGGCCGTGCGTCCCTACCGCTTTTATCAATCTATGAAAAGATCTTAACCTACCAAATCTCAGCAACTTTCCCCTCAGGGTTGCGCATCGGATCTCCTTCTTTTACGTTAAATGCTTCGAAAAATTCGGGGCAATTTTTTAAAGGGCCGTTAATGCGATACATTCCAGGCGAGTGTGGATCTGTTGCAAGGCGTTTTTTCAACTCTTCGTCTTTGTAGTTGATTTTCCACAACTGACCAAAACCGATGAAGAAGCGTTGTGCAGGTGTAAACCCGTCCTTCACTTCGCCTTTTTTGAATTCTTCTGTTTTTGTGTATGCGTAGTATGCAACTGTTACCCCACCTAAGTCAGCAATATTTTCACCCATTGTAAGGTTTGGAT
>CAYUQU010000130.1:0-6894 GCA_964447015.1 uncultured Flavobacteriales bacterium | reverse complement strand
TAACAACAAAAAACATGGCAATGACCATAAACAATCCAAATTCATTTTGAATTTATCCATAGTTTACTTTTTATGAAAGAGTTTTTTTAATTTTTCTAATACTCGAAAGCACCTTACTTTCGCATTATTCTCCGTCACCTCTAATATTTCAGCTATTTCCTTAAAAGGGCGTCGCTCGAAATACCGCATCTCTATCAACTGTACGTCTTCTTCTTTGAGTTTTGCAATGCACTCAAACAATCGTTTTTTGTTTGCCTCATTTTCTTCTTCACAGAATGAATCGATGAACTCAGTCAAATGAACAGTTTCAATGTTTACAGTTCGCACCGCCTGCTGCTCACGAAAAGACTGGTACAGCTCACTTTTTGCAATTCGATACAACCATGATCCAAAAGGCACACCACGAAACTCGTATTTGTGCAAATTGTTCATCGCTTTAAGAAACACCTGTGAGGTGATGTCCGCCGCTAAATCTACATCATCCATCCGCTGATAGATGTACCTGAAGATTTGTTCGTGATACTTAGCATACAAGGGAGCAAATCGCTCTGGATCCCTCTTTGCATGCTGTATCCACTCCAACTCTCTCTGAATTTTATCAGGAGTGTGGTGATACAATGGGTTAACAATCATAACTTACTGGTTTTTTGGTTTTATAGTTTCTTGCACTTATAATAAGCGCGTTTTTCAAAAACGTTACAAGGAATTTTGAGAAAAATTTCTTTCAGTAAAATTGGGTTAATTTTTAAAGAAAGAATATAATGCTCAACAGAATCAACAACAACTTACAAACGCATGGTTAAATGCAATTATTGTGCAATATAAAAAATATTTCCTACTAAAACTATAGGTAAAGGGTTTTATTTTGTTAATATTTTTGCAACATCGCTGTGTTATAGACTGCAAGGCTCAAGATTTCAAAATTCAAGACGTGTACCTATAACATTGATAGATTCTCTAAACAAAGGTGAATTGACGCAAGGAAAAATTTTTGGATTTTGGTTTGAAATTGAAATTCATCCATCTAATCGTTTTTGTCATGGTTTTTGGGACAAAAACGCACACCAAAAACTAACGGCCCTGTTTTGCTCTCTGCAGCGGATGATTATCCGCTGCTACAAACATTTGACTCCTCCAGAGTCAGAAAAACTCATTAATTATAAATCTGTAATTTTTGACAGATTTCTACAAACACCATGCCCTCCAATTTGCAATCTGCAATCTATAATTTGTAAGTCTTTAATCTTTTATCTCCTCCCAACTAAACCCTGTCCACTTTCTAAACGCTTGTAATTGCGAAACAGAAGGTTTCTCCACACGCTTCAATGTATAAGAGAGAAAATGGTTTTTATCAGTTTGAGGTAAGGTCTTCTCTTTTAATTTTCCTTTTCTATTAACTACCAATTGCAACTGGTCATTTTTAAACAAGTCAAACCACTTATCAATATCTCCATCGATGAAATAACCATTGATTGCCATGATCTTATCGCCTATCATCAAACCTCCTGCATCGGCATCAGAGCCAGGAAAAACGTGGGTAATCTGATAGCCTTCTCCTGCAGAAATGGTTTTAATTCCAATTCGAGATAATGAAGTTTGCGGAATTGGAGTTGCAATCATTTCGTAGCCTAAATAATCAAAGGTTGCAGTTAGAATGGGCTCAAATGATGTTTTTCCATGAATGTATTGCTGAAATAATTCACTCATATCTCCCCCGCTCACATTCTTAATTGATTCCAAATAATCTTGCTCTGAAACGCCTTTATTATAGAGGTAGAAATTAAAATACAAATAACGCATCAAATCACTCAAACTTTTGCGATTCTCTGTTTCTTGCATGATGAAAATGTCGGTCATCAACGCTAGTAAAGCACCTTCATTGTAAATAGAAACTTTTCGCCCTGGCGCTCCTGGTACATAACCATCCAACCATGTATCCCATGAGCTTTCGGCTACAGAATAATTAAAGCGACCAAAATTTTCAAAATGTCTATTTAATAAGGTATATACTTCTTTCAGATATTCTTGATAAGAGAATACGCCCGATTTAAACAGGTAATAATCCCCCATGTAGGTAGTCACACCTTCGCACAAATAACCCATCGGGGAATAATTTTCCTTGCTGTAATCATACGGGTACATTTCCGCAGGGCGAATTGCTTTTACGTTCCATGTGTGGTACAATTCGTGCGAACTTACGCCGAGCAAATCTTCGTAAGCTGTGCCGAAAATTTCTGTCGAAGGTCCTAATACTATAACGGTCGAATTCAAATGCTCCACCCCATGATAAGCGCGTTGTGGTTGAATTAAGAAAAGAAAATGGTATTCCTTTACTGGAAATTCTCCAAAATCTTTCAACTGCGCTTCACTAAAAGCACTAAAATCTTTGATAATTCTTTCCCAATCTGGTTTCACCAGTCCTTGAAACCATAAGTGAAATAACACTCCACCTGCGGTATACGTTTCGTGCTGAATTTGCTTTGCAAACATAAACGGACTGTCCACCAATTGATGGTAACTTTCAGCCTTAAGCTTGTTTCCTTCTATTGTTAATCCTCCTGCATAAGTTCTACCTTCAGGAACGTGAACGGTTAATTCGCATGACTCGTGCTCTCTGCCTTTAATATAGACTAAGCAATTTACTGGATTCACATAAAGCAACTCTTCATCTAAAAAAGTCGAGCCTGCATTTAGTTCTGAAGCATAGTACGAATAGCGAACTTGAATCGACTTCACTCCTACTGTATCAATTCTCCACACGTCTTTACTTGTCTTGCGAAAAGAAAGCGGTTTGCCATCCTCAGAAAAAACTTGAAACGAACGTACGTTCTTCGCAAAATTCCCCAATTCATAACGCCCCGGTCTCCACGCTGGAAATTGTAGAAGGGTCACTTCTTCTCTCACATCAAATTCAGCTCGAACTTGAATAAATTGCTGTTGGGGAAATTCGGAATGAATGGTATACGTTTGCATGTCTTCGCTTTTTTGCGAAATTAGTTATTCTTGTTAATTTTCGCTCAACTTTCTTTTCTATCTGTCGAGAATTTCAGTGATTTGATTTGATTTCTATATAGAATTAGAGAGTCCGGTGGGCGAAAAGATATTAGACGGTTAGACAAAAGACAAAAGACTTTTTAATGTGTAGCTAAGTGAATATTATTTCCTTTCTTAGACAAACAAGACTCAAGATTTCATATACTTAAATTATACCTTTAAGTACAACCCTTTCACTTCTAAAAAAGTCCGTCACCCCAACCTTTACGAGTCTTTTGTCTAGCTTCTAATAGTCTTTTGTCTTATTTAGAAAGTGAATCATGGCTATTTCACATGAAATACTTAAATTCGCAGCACACGAAAATAATTAGAGAAATATGAGTTACGATATTATTGTCTTGGGAAGTGGACCCGGCGGATACGTCGCTGCTATTCGCGCTTCGCAGCTTGGATTGAAAACAGCAATTATTGAAAAAGAATCGCTTGGTGGAATTTGCTTGAACTGGGGATGTATTCCTACTAAAGCTTTATTGAAAAGCGCCAATGTGTTTGAATATATTAATCATGCAGCTGACTACGGAATTAACGTAAAAGGTGCTGAAGCGGATTTTGACGGAATGATCAAAAGAAGTCGCGGTGTAGCTGAAGGCATGAGCAACGGAATCCAATTCTTGATGAAAAAGAATAAGATTGATGTGATCATGGGTACTGGTAAATTACTTGCTGGTAAAAAAGTAGCTGTAACGGATAAAGACGGAAAAACAACTGAGGTTGCTGCTTCTAAAGGAATTATCATCGCTACTGGAGCGCGTTCACGTCAATTGCCTAATCTTCAACAAGACGGTAAAAAAGTATTTGGATACCGCGAAGCAATGTCGTTGCCTAAACAACCAAAATCTATGGTTGTGGTGGGTTCTGGTGCTATCGGAGTGGAATTCGCCTACTTCTATCACGCTTTAGGAACGGATGTAACAGTAGTTGAATTTATGCCAAATGTCGTTCCTATCGAGGACGAAGAAGTATCAAAACAACTTGAGCGTACGTTTAAGAAAAAAGGGATGAAAATCATGACTAATTCTTCTGTGGAGTCTATCGACACTTCAGGTAAAGGTTGTGTGGTTAAAGTGAAAACGGCAAAAGGGGAAGAAACAATCGAATGTGATGTGGTTCTTTCTGCTGTCGGAATTGAAACAAACATCGAAGGTATCGGTCTTGAAGACGTGGGTATCGCTACAGATAAAGGTAAAGTGCTCGTAAATGATTTCTACCAAACAAATATCCCAGGATATTTTGCGATTGGTGATATTGTTCCTGGTCCTGCGTTGGCACACGTTGCTTCTGCGGAAGGAATTATCTGTGTAGAAAAAATTGCAGGTCATTCTCCTGAGCCATTAGACTACGGAAATATCCCAGGATGTACATATTGTTCTCCTGAAATTGCTTCGGTAGGTTATACTGAAAAAGCAGCTAAGGAAGCAGGTTACGAAATCAAAGTGGGTAAATTCCCATTCTCAGCTTCAGGAAAAGCAAGTGCTGCTGGTGCTAAAGATGGTTTTGTGAAACTTATTTTTGACGCGAAATACGGCGAATTATTAGGTGGACACATGATTGGTGCGAATGTAACGGAAATGATTGCTGAGATTGTGGCTGTTCGCAAATTGGAGGTTACTGGTCACGAGCTAATCAAAACGGTACACCCTCACCCTACAATGTCTGAAGCTATCATGGAAGCAGCTGCGGCAGCTTACGATGAAGTTATTCACTTGTAAAAGGTAAACTTTTTATATAATATTGAAAGGGATGTGCGGATGTGCATCCCTTTTTTGGTTTACGTGTCCCATAATGTGTTTAGACTCTGCAGGAAAATTGGTCCTGATGAAATTTGTGTATATCCTCCCCCTCGATCCCCCTCCAAAGGGGGAAGAGCTACGCATCCACTTTTGTACTTAGATCAATTTTTTCATCACGCATTCATTTTAATCGAAGCTATATATTGTAAATCAAGACGCGAACGTGTTTCCCCCGCTGGAGGGGGACTAAGGGGGAGGACATTCGAAGTACGAATTTTAACTTGAAAAATCCGTGCAAATCCGTGTTCTATCCACAACGCCTCCCTCTTTTTCACTCACCCACATATTCAACCGTCTAAAACATTTAACATTTTCCTATCCCCATTTTTTGTAAATTCGTAAAAAACATTAGATATGCTATATTCTATAAAATTAATAGTGAGCGGAGTTGTAGCGCTTTCATTATCTCATAATGAAAATGGGGATAAAGAAAAAAACAACAAAAAGGCTGCTGAACCACAAGCGGTAATCGATTTGTCCTACATGGATAAAAGTGTTCGTCCTCAAGATGATTTTTTCCTTTTTTGTAATGGGGACTGGGTAAAAAACAACCCCGTGCCTGATACAGAATCGCGTTGGGGGAGTTTTAACGAACTTGATCAAGACAATAAATCTAAGCTTAAGGTAATTCTGAATAAAGCGGTTAAAGCCAATGCTGAAAAAGGAAGTGCTTCTCAACTTGTGGGTGATTATTTTACTGCTTACATGAATATGGAACAGCGAAATAAGCTGAGCTATCAACCAATCAAAAAAGATTTGGAAGCGATTTCTAAAGCGAAAAAGATTGAAGATATTCAAGCACTTATCTCTCGTTTTCATACAGAAGGTGTGCGACCTTTGTTCTATTTTGGTGTGCGCCAAGATTTGAAGAATGTAAGTGGTCACATCACTTATTTTAGCCAAGGTGGATTGGGATTGCCGAACAAAACGTATTATTTCAAAGAAGATAAAGCGTCTTTAAGAGAGGAATACAAGAAGCATGTGTCTCGTATGTTCCAATTAATCGGTGACGATGCGAAGAAAGCAGACAAAAAAGCTGAACAAGTGTTCGAATTCGAAAAACAGTTAGCGAAAGCAAGTATGTCTCCGGATAGCTTGAGAGTTCCTGAAAACACATACAACAAAATGGACCGAGGTTCTTTTGAAAAGCAAGCTGCGAATATGAATTGGGCGAAATATTACCAATCGTTGAATGGAATCAAATTTGACACCATTGTGGTGGGACAACCTTTGTTCTTGACTCGTGTAAATGAATTGATGAACACACAACCTATTGATGTGTGGCAAGCTTATTTAACTTGGAATTTGGTTAATCGCTATGCAGGTCATTTGAGTGAGGCGTTTGTTCAAGCTGACTTTGATTTTTATTCTACGACAATGAGTGGCACCAAATCCATGAAACCGTTGGACGAAAGAGCGATTAACGAATTGACAGGACTTCCTATCGGACAGTCTTTGGGTAAATTGTTTGTGGATGAGTACTATTCAAACTCGGCACAAGACAAAGTAAATGAATTGGTGGACAACTTGACTGTCGCTTTCCGTGAGCGTCTTGAAACGCGTACATGGATGAGTGACGAGACGAAAGTACGCGCAATTGAAAAACTAAACGCTATTTCTAGAAAACTAGGTTTCCCTGAAGAATGGGAAGATTTTAGTACGATTACTATTACACCTAATGATTACATCGGAAACATCAGAAGCATTACGGCTTATTCGGTAAACAAGAATTTAAACAAGTTAAACAAAGAAGTAGACAAAAAAGAATGGGGAATGCCTCCACACATGGTGAATGCGTACTATCATCCTTTGATGAACGAGATTGCGTTTCCTGCTGGAATTATGCAGCCTCCTTTCTTTGACGAACATGCCGAAGATGCGGTGAATTACAGCCGTATCGGAATGGTAATCGGTCACGAGCTCACGCACGGATTTGACGACATGGGTTCTAAATTTGCGGCAGATGGTACGTTTACAAACTGGTGGTCTGATGAAGATCGCGAGCGTTTCAATATCAGAACGTCTATGCTAGGCGCTACGTTCGAAGACT
>CAYUQU010000129.1:0-7012 GCA_964447015.1 uncultured Flavobacteriales bacterium | reverse complement strand
ACAGAAGAACTGCAGAAGCTTTAGACGGTTATATCACTTCTGATCCGCAATGGAACCAAATTCTTGAACAAACAAGACTTGATCCAGGAATCACAGTTGATTTATATGGTGGTAAGTCATGGAGATTAAAGGGAGGTCAATTTCTTAATCTTAACCTTAGTGTAAGTAATTTATTAAACAACCGTACTTTTAAAACAGGTGGATACGAACAGTTGAGATATACGCCATCTGATATTGACCGTTTCCCACCAAAATATGCGTATATGTTTGGAATAACATTTTTCGCTATGCTTAGTTTTAGTTTTTAATTCGAAACCATTGATTATGAATAGTATAATAAAGTTTACTTTAATCTCTGCAGCAACTGCTTTTATCGCTGCTTCTTGTGTCAAAAAAGAGTTTGATGCACCACCCGCTCAAACAATTCCAGTAGGTCATTTATTGACACTACAGGATTTGAGAGATACCTTCGATGCTGTGGGTGCTCCTATCCGATTTGATGCTGATTTTTCTATCTACGCAAATGTGACGATGGATGATCAAAATGGGAATATCTACAAAAATGCATATGTACAAGACCCTACAGGAGCTATTGTATTGAGAACATTGTTTTCAGGTGGATTGTATCAAGGTGATTCAGTTCGAATTGCATTAAAGGGTACTACTCTATCTATGTATAACGGAATGCTTCAACTAGATTCTGTAGATGTAGATAAAAACATCATCAAACAAGCGACAGGAAAAAATATAACTCCGCAAAATGTAACTCTTGAAGACTTATTGGCTGGGGATTTTCAAGCAAAACTTGTACGTATAACTGATGTAGAATTTTCAGGTTCTGATTTAAACAGCACTTACGCAAACGCCGTTACACAACAAACAATGAATAGAACCTTGGTTGATTGTGACGACAATCAAGCTTTGGTCCGAACTAGTGGCTATGCTGATTTTGCTGGAGATTTAGTCGCACAAGGAAGTGGTTCTTTGGTTGCTATAGTTGGGGAGTTTAATGGCGAAAAGCAATTATACATCAGAAGCCCAGAGGAGATAAATATGAACGGAACTAGATGTACTCCAAACCCATTTGAGTCTTACTTATTTAAAAACTTTACTGATCAATCTGTAACTTCAGGAGGTTGGTTAAATTACACTGTAATAAGTAATCCGCAGACAGGAATCAACTGGACAACTGCAGATCAAGGTTCTGCTGGAAATTATTATGCTGTGGCAAGTGGCTATCAAAGTAGTGCAACAAATAATACTGACATCTGGTTAATCTCTCCTGCTGTTGACCTTTCAAGTGCTAGTGCACCAGGAATGTCGTTCAAAACTTCTAAAAACTACAACGGTCCAGCTTTACAGTTGATGATTTCTACTGATTATGATGGTAGTAGCGATCCTACAACGAATGGAACATGGAATAACTATACTGGCTATGCAACATGGTCACCAGGTACTTTTACTTGGACAAATTCAGGATTAATTCAACTTACACAGTTCCTTGGGAACAGCAGTGTGTACTTTGCTTTTAGATACACAAGTTCTACTGGTGCAGGTGCTTCCACTTGGCAGATAGACGATATTATTGTAAACGAAAATTAATATAAACAATTATGAAAACTAGATTTCTTTTTCTTGCCGCTGCATTAACTTCGGCATTCTCATTCGGACAAACGTACCTGAATGATTATTTTAATGGTCCAGATTTAAACTCAGCTAATGCATGGGTTGTTCAATCTCCAGTAGATAACGGATACGAATGGGGATGGACATCGTTTAGTGGAAATGGATATGCGATTGTCAGTAATTTTAATATGGGGACAAATTACCTCACTGAATCTTGGATGGTATCACCAGCTGTGGATTTGACTGGGGCAAATAGTCCAATTCTCTCTTTTACAAATACAAAGCGACATGCAGGAGATGATATCGAAATGTATATTAGCACCTCTTACACAGGAGATGTAACCACAACTACATGGACAGATATTACAGCAATAGCAGGATTTGATACTGATCAAAATGCTTGGACGATGATGCCATCTAATCCTATTGATTTGTCTGCATATAATGATGAAACGATTCATTTTGCTTTTAAATACACGGGGTCAGGTACAAGCGGAAGTACTTACCAAATTGACAATATCCGAATTGAAGAAGATTTGTGTGTTGACGCAATCTTTTGTGAAAAATTTAATGGTGTTAGTTTAACTGGAAACAATGCATGGACTGTATACGAAACGGACGAACCAGGTGGAAATACATACACTTGGTACCACAATACTTTTGATGGTGCAAGCAATGCTCGTGTAAGTAATTACATCAGTTCAACTTCTACAAATATTCAACTTGAAACGTATTTAATTACTCCTGCTATCGATTTAAGTGCAGAAGCAACTGCTTTCCTTTCTTTTGATAACGCAAAACGTTTTGCTGGCCCTGATTTAACTGTCCTTATCTCAACTGATTATGATGGTTCTAGCAACCCTTCAACAACAGGTACTTGGACTGATATCACATCATTTTTAAACATGGATAGTGATATTGAAACGTGGTATTTTGAGAATTCAGGTGATTTTGACTTAGCTGATTACATTGGTGAAGCTACTGTGTACATTGCTTTCAAATACAACGGAACAACAACAAGTGGTAGTACTTACCAATTGGACAATGTACTTGTTTCTCCAGATCCTTTGACCCCTGTAGTATCGATCTACGATATTCAATACACTACAAGCATGGATGGTAATTCACCTTGGATGGATCAAACTGTTACTACGACAGGTATTGTAACTGGAACTTATGCTAGTGGCTACTATATCCAAGACGGTGATGGTGCATGGAATGGAATTGACGTATTTAACAGTGCAAACACGCCACAAGTGGGTGATGAATTGAGAATTACAGGTACAGTTGTGGAATTTAATGGAATTACACAAATCAGCTATGTGAATGCATATCAGGTGTTGTCAACTGGAAATACGTTACCTACACCTTCAGTATTGACTACAGGACAAGTATCTGTTGAGGCGTATGAGTCTGTTTTGGTAAAAGTGGAGAATGTAATTTGTACTTCTGGAGTGAATGGATTTGGTGAGTGGATTGTTACTGATATGTCGGGACCAATTACAGTGGATGATAAAATGTATTATTACGCACCTGTTCAAGGTAACACCTATGATGTGACAGGAATCGCTGCTTATGGGTTTAGTGTGTATCGAATTTACCCACGTAATTTACAAGACATCAATGAAATTCTAGGTTTGTCTGAATCACAATTGGAGCAAATTAACATCTACCCTAACCCTGCGACTGATGTAATGACTGTGAATGGTGCTGCAGGTGCTGAAATGAGAATTACAGATAGTCAAGGTAAAGAGGTGTTAAACATGGTTTTATCTAATGATAACGAAACTGTTTCAATTTCAAATCTTGAAAGTGGAATCTATTTCGCTAACTTCATTGGTGAGAATTCACAAACTACTTATAAGATTGTAAAAAGATAGTTCTAACGACTCAAATTTTTGGAAAGACTGTTACATAATGTAGCAGTCTTTTTTTGTACAAAACTTTTTGGCAAAGAATCATCTGAGAAAAAAATGGTCGAAAATTCTTTATTATCTTCATTTTTTCTTACATTTTGGATGTGAAACGTGCTACTACTTATATCGTTTTTCTGTTTTTATTCTCCCTTTCGACCCAATCTTTGATTCGAAACGATACTGTTGTCTACCCCAAACCTTACTTTGGTGTTTCATTAAACACTAGCGCCATGAGCAATGATATGACGTTTGCGATTATTACTCCAACACCTGATGGTAGAAAAAATGTAAGGCACATCACTCGAAATGATTTTCTGCATATCGCTTCGGGCGCGTGGAAACACCCTATAAATCCTAATCGCATTAATTTATTTGAAGAAAATAATGTATTTGGTGGGCTTTTCATCGATACAATATCAGATGAAAAAACTTATTTCTGCCCTGCCCTAGATTCTCTTTGGAAAATTAAACACAATACAAACCCCTATTTCTTTAAAAGCGTTGGCTGGGCTCATGGTAATTATATGCCCTCTTTAAAACAACAAACTTATTTGTGGGAGGAATATGGGATTTACAATGTAAATACCGACTTTTTTGCGGATACTAGCTTTTGGAAAATATTGAGAGATGTAACTAGACCTGAATGGATTACAAACTACTCTTCACTATGATTTTCAGGAATAATCCATTTGAATTTTTGGTTTTTACTCCAATAAAAATGAATCCTTAAATTTTCTTCAAAATAAGTTGAAATACTTTCTCTTTGCTTTTTACTTATATTCTCTCCTTTAGACTCATAGTAGATAATCAACGTATCTGTCCACCAAACCTGTCCACTACTTTTTCTGAATACTATTTCATCCTCTATTTTCAAAGATGTACAATTCTCTCCAAAACAGTCCAACCAATTGTAAAATGCATTTTGGGAAAATATGGTATCTTTATAACTAGTTAAATACCAATAAGAAGTATCGGTGTTTGTAACCGTTTCAAGGGTTATTTCTTGATTTGCCCCAAAACGATGTAAATAGATACTTTTTTTTACCTCTCGCCATTCTGCTCCGTCAGTAATAAATTCAACCACTTCTCTAAAAGATTCAATTGAAAGTTCACCCGACTTTACAGAAAGTGTATCCTCAGATTCATCAAAATCATAATCCCTTTTCGATTGAGGAATAAATTTCTCTGAGTCAAGTTCATCAACCTTATCATTGTTTTCACAACTGACCAAACCCGCTAAAAGGGCAATAATTAGATGTTTTGTAAAGCTTCTATACATATCTCAAGATCTTGATCTGTTATATCCAAGTGAGTAACAAAGCGAATCATTCCATGACCAAAACCAATTGCCAGTACATTTCTCTCTTTCAATTTATCCAAAATCATCTTTTGTTCATCTGAATTTTGAAGAATTGCAACCACAATATTCGTTTCCACTGGCACTACTTCCCTAACCCATGAAAGAGATTTTAGCTCTGACTCCAGTTGTTTTGCTCTCACATGATCATCTTTCAATCGCTCGACATTGTTTTTCAGTGCATACAAACCTCCAGCTGCAATAATTCCAGCTTGTCTCATTCCACCGCCAAACACTTTGCGAACTCGTCTAGCTTTTTTAATAAAATCTTTGCTTCCTAGTAATACTGATCCAACAGGAGCTCCAAGACCTTTCGACAAGCAAATAGAAATCGTATCAAACTGATTTCCGTATATTTTTGAGTCAATTCCATTAACTTCCAGTGCATTAAATACTCTGGCTCCATCAAGGTGTAATGGTAAATGGTGCTTAACACACAATTGTTTGATCTTCTGTATCACTTCAACATCATAGATGCAGCCTCCACCTCTATTCATGGTGTCTTCAATGGATACCAAAGCAGTTACTGGTAAATGAATGTCATCAGGATTAATCCATTTCTCTACATCTGCAGCCGTGATTCTACCTCTATTACCAGTCAATAAACGAACAGAGGCTCCTGAATTTCTAGCTATTCCTCCTCCTTCATACTTATAAATGTGTGCATCTTCATGGCAAATGACTTCGGTGCCAGGCTGACAATGTACAGCAATTGCTATCTGATTTGTTTGTGTACCAGACGAGCAAAACAACCCTGCTTCTTTACCAAATAGGTTTGCCGCATAATTCTCCAACTCAATGATAGTAGGATCTTCACCAAACACATCATCTCCAACTGGTGCATTCAACATAAAATCGCGCATTTCCTGTGTTGGCTTCGTTACCGTATCGCTTCTAAAATCCAGTATTTTCATAAATTCATTTACTTTTTTCTCAAAACCATTAAACCATCACGTACAGGGAGCAATACGTTTTGAACTCGATTGTCTTCATGCACGAATTTATTGAACTCTATCAGCTTTTGTGTATCGAGATCTTTATAGTTTTGACCATCCACTACTTTTCCACTCCACAAGACATTATCCGCAATGACAAGTCCGTTTTTTCTAACTTTGGGAAGCACTAAGTTGTAATAATTCAGATAATTAGACTTGTCTGCATCAATAAAAACCAAATCAAACTCTTCTTCTAGTTCAGGAATGATTTCCATTGCATCACCAATTTTCAATTCAATTCGATCTGAAACACCTGCCTTATCAAAATATGTGCTGATAATATCTTCAAGTTCGTAATTGATGTCTATTGTTATAATCTTACCATTTTCTGCTAATCCTTCGGCCATGCAGAGAGCTGAATATCCAGTATATGTACCAATTTCGAGAATTCGATTTGGTGAAATCATGTGCGAAATCATACTTAATAAGCGCCCTTGAAAATGTCCACTAAGCATTCTTGGTTGAAGAATCTTCAGATGGGTTTTGCGATTCAAGTCTTGCAACACTTCACTTTCCTGCTCTGTATGTAAGTCTACATATTCGTCGATCTGCTCCGGTAAAAAATGCATAATTTATTTTTTTTCAAGAAAATTTGATTTCAAAGCCGAAGATAACTATTTTTAAGGTGAATCTGTTTCAGAAATAAAATCGTATATTGAAAAACAGAAAGATAATTTCTTTTGTTATTGATATAAAATAAAAAAATTGGATTTAACTGTAGACAATAGAATCGACCCAACAAAAGGTAAGTTACTGCTTTCAGAGCCCTTTCTTCAGGACGAATATTTTAGTCGCTCTGTGGTTTTGCTTTGCGAGCACAATGATGAAGGTAGTTTTGGTTTTGTGCTAAACAATTATCTAGACATTGATTTACACGAAGTCAGTACAAATTTCCCTAATATTCCTGCCAAAGTATCGTTGGGTGGACCAGTTAAGAACCAAAATTTATATTTCATTCATACCTTGGGTGATTTGATTCCAGATAGTTCACTCATTTGCGAGTCAATTTATATAGGCGGTGATTTTGAAGTATTAAGCGAAAAATTGATGAACGACCCTTCTCTTATTAAACATGTGCGTTTTTTTCTAGGATATTCAGGTTGGAATCATGGACAGTT
>CAYUQU010000128.1:0-7180 GCA_964447015.1 uncultured Flavobacteriales bacterium | reverse complement strand
GGTTTAGAACTTTTAATGTGAATATATATTATTTATATAACGACAAAACCAGTAGGGGCGAGTCGCGACTCGCCCCTACTGGTTTTCTTATTAAATTTTAAACCTAATTAAGTACAGCAATCGTCTTTTACAAAAAAACCTTCTTCTCAGCACTCACAAGTCTTTTGTCTAACGCCTAACAGTCTTTTTTCTTAAAAGATTACCCCACAAACAAGTTCCTCATAGAAACTTTCTCATCCACTATTTTATACAAATCGCTGATAGAAACACGTTCCTGTAACATTGTGTCGCGATCGCGAATAGTGACTGTGTTGTCTTCCATTGTTTGGTGATCAACCATGATACAATAAGGAGTTCCGATAGCATCTTGTCTGCGATAACGTTTTCCAGGTGAATCTTTTTCGTCGTATTGACAGTTGAAATCGAACTTCAAGTTTTCTATGATTTCTCTCGCTTTTTCAGGCAATCCATCTTTTTTCGTTAAAGGCATTATAGCCACTTTGTATGGTGCCAATGCTGGTGGAAGGGTGAGTACAACTCGTTCCGAACCATCTTCTAATTTTTCTTCTTTGTATGAAGCAGAAAGCACGGACAAGAACATTCTGTCCAACCCAACTGACGTTTCAACTACATACGGAACGTAGTTTTCGTTCAATTCAGGATCGAAATAGCGCAATTTTTTACCTGAAAGGTTCTCGTGTTGCAACAAGTCAAAATCGGTGCGTGAGTGAATTCCTTCAAGCTCTTTGAATCCCATTGGGAAATCAAATTCAATATCACTTGCCGCATTAGCATAGTGAGCCAACTTGATATGATCGTGAAAACGGTAATTTTTCTCACCCAAGTTCAATGCTTTATGCCATTTGATACGCTCTGCTTTCCAGTACTCATACCACTTCATTTCCTCTCCTGGGCGAACGAAAAATTGCATCTCCATTTGTTCAAACTCACGCATGCGGAAGATGAACTGGCGAGCAACGATTTCATTTCTGAACGCTTTACCAATTTGCGCAATTCCAAAAGGAATTTTCATACGACCTGTTTTTTGTACGTTCAGGAAGTTTACAAAAATTCCTTGCGCCGTTTCAGGACGTAAATATATTTTTGCCGAATCGCCAGCAACAGAACCAAGTTCAGTAGAGAACATCAAGTTAAATTGACGTACTTCTGTCCAGTTTTTAGAACCGCTGACAGGACAAGCAATTTCTAAATCATCAATTAATTGTTTGAAAGCAACCAAATCTTCATTCTCCAATGAAGTGCGCATACGGTCTTCAATTTCCTTAATTTTAGTAAGGTTGCGTTGCACATTTGGGTTTGTAGCAAGAAATTGTGCTTCGTCAAAATCATCACCAAAACGCTTGTGACCTTTTTCGACTTCTTTGTTATTTTTTTGACGAATTTTTTCAATGTAATCTTCCACCAACACATCGGCGCGGTAGCGTTTTTTCGAATCTTTGTTGTCAATTAACGGGTCGTTAAATGCGTCTACGTGGCCTGAAGCTTTCCAAGTGTCTGAGTGCATGAAAATAGCCGCATCAATTCCCACAATATTCTCGTGCATCTGTGTCATCGATTTCCACCAATATGCTTTGATGTTATTTTTTAACTCAGAACCAAGCTGTCCGTAGTCGTAAATCGCAGCGAGTCCATCATAAATTTCCGATGAAGGAAATACGAATCCGTACTCCTTTGCGTGTGAAATAATATCCTTGAGTTTGTCTTCTTTCTTGTCCATGGGTGCAAATTTAGTAAAAGACAAAAGACATGATGTGATATTGTTATGAATTGTGTCAAATTTTTCAACAGATCAGAAGATCATGTTTTTGAATGGATTACTTTTTTTACTAAATTGCATCTTAAACTATGAAAGCCTATCACCCTATATTGAAACTGTTACTGCCATTAATTGTGGGAATATACCTCTCGGAATGGTTTATAGGAAACGGTTTTTCTATGCCCTATTTTTCGATTTTCACCATCTTCATTTCTGCACTAACTTTAATAATGTTTTTCTTCTTTCCTCGCCGAAACACATTGATTTCTATAGGCATGTACGCTTCGTTTTTTTTAGTGGGATTCTCTATTCACAAAGAAGGTGATGTCTCAACTAATGCTACATATTTTGGTAATTTGAATGGCGATTTATATGCTGGGCAAGTCACGGAGCGAGATGAAAATGGACGTTTTTTAAAATGTAAAATAGATGTTGAATATGTGCTCAATGATTGGGAGAGGGAGAGGAGCGAAGGTAAACTGATTCTTTATGTTGACACAGCTGAATGTCCTGAATTCGGAGTGGATAACGAAATTATTTTTCATGCAGAAATCTCAGAAATCCAGAATAAAAATAATCCTGGGGACTTTGACGTTAAAAGCTATTGGAACAACAAGGGATTTTTCCATCAGGCGTTTATTAATGGGAATCAACTTTCTGTAGTTGGTGAAAGTCAAAATCAATTCTCCGTTTTCAGCTTTCTCAATACACGAATGAACCGATTGTTGGAGAATAATTTAGAAGGTGACGCGCTCGGTGTGGCAAAAGGTGTGCTTCTTGGTGATAAGTCAGATATCAGAACGGAACTGAAAGATGCATTCTCAGGGGCAGGGGCAATGCACTTACTCGCGGTTTCGGGACTTCATGTCGGAATTTTTTTGGTTATTATTCAGTGGCTGATGTCGGTTTTCTTTACGCGATTGCCAAAATGGATTGAGTTGTTAATTCTATTTGTCTTACTCTGGACTTATGCTGGAATCACTGGTTTCTCACCATCTGTGAATCGTTCTGTAACGATGTTTTCTTTTGTGGCTTTTGGAATGGTTTATGGAAAGCACTATAGTTCGCTGAATGGGTTGTTAGCTTCTGCATTTCTACTTTTAATTATTGAACCGCTATTTTTGTTTGATATCGGATTTCAGTTGTCCTATCTGGCAATGTTGGGTATTTTTCTTTTTTCAGGTTCTATCGAGCGTGTATTTTTAATCAAACGTGCATTTGTCAAAAAGGTTTGGGTAGGCTCATCAGTGGCATTGGCTGCGCAATTAGGCACTTTCCCGTTGACATTATACTATTTCCACCAATTCCCCAATTATTTTCTAGTGACGAATCTCGGACTAATGGTTTTTTCAGGTGTATTGCTTGGAGTTGGGTTGGGACTGATCACATTAGGCTCAATTCCTTTTGTTGGAGTATTTATTGCTCTTTTGATGTCTGTCGTCGTTTCTGGATTGGTTTACTTTATCGAATGGGTAAATGAGTTACCGTATTCCTTGACGCGTGGCTTCCAATTTGAAACATGGGAAATTGTATTGATGTATATTTTAGTCGGAGTCATTTTCTGGTCAATCACAACAGCCAAGAAACGAGTTCTCATAGCGACAATCGGGCTTAGTATTGTGTTCATTACTGGAGAATCTATTAAATGGCACAATAAATATTTTGCAAATGAATTCTTGGTGCTCAATTTTACCACACCAACTTTTTTGGTCACAAATGGCAAACAAGGCACACTAATAGTAATGTCAAACAAAGAAGACGTGGAGCAAAAATCTGCATTTCAGATTAAGTCATTACAGAATTATTATGGAATTGACATCGAGTTACTTGTTGTTGATTATCCAAAAGGGGAACTTAAATTGAAACAACCTGAATTAAGGATTACACATTCAAGAGATGTAATTAATTTTGATGGTGAGATAAAGGCTACTTATGTGCTTGGAAATTATTACGACATGAATCTCTTAGAACCCAACAAACAAATTATTTTGGGAAATTGGATTTCGCACGTAAATCAACAAAGTGTTTTGTCAAGATTGGGAGAGGAGAATGTGCATATCTTGAAAAAGCAAGGAGCGATCAAACTATACTAATTAGTAACTTCTTCAATTTCTAAAATATCTGTTATTTGAAAGTATACATCCAGTTCAAATCTTCTCAATAAATGGAATTCATCGCCTGTTATGTTCTTATACGTCCATTCGTGTTCTACATAATAACCTAGTAAATTGTTCTCCTCATCAAGTAAAGTAAATACTGGAGACCATTTTACAGATTTATAATCGATGACAGAATTTGTAATGTCGCTTACTATTAATTGTTTGATGATTAGCTCAGAGTTCAATGATTTTTGAATTAAGGCAGCTCGCATAACATGCATAGTGTGGCTAATGAATTCTCCTTTTCTTACAGCCGTAGTCATGTTGTTTAAGCCTGACTCGTAGAAATCATAAAATTGATATTCTTCACTAGAAGGAGTGTAGCTAGAATACATAAACGATTCTTTTCGCATAAACTCAGTAAATTGTCTGATATATCTTTTGTGATCAGTAAAGAAAAATTCAAGACTAACTTTTTCAATTTCTTTTTCCACATTCAGTAAGAAGGTTCCTGATACAAATTTGATGCTGTCCCCATCTTGAATTCCAAATAAATGCGAGATCTCGTACTTAAAGAGAATGGTGTCGCCAATAATTCTGTTTTTAACCAATTCTATTTGGTCATCTAACTCTTTAGCCCTATTTCGCGATAATCCGCCAAATTTATTTTCCTCGTAGCGCAAATTATACAAAGAATCCAAAGGTCTGAAAGAAGGTGGTTTTACAATATACTCATCACCAAATCCAAAATTGATGTATGTCTGAGTCTCAGTAAGGTCTTTTTCTATTGATTGTATTATAGCGAGTTCTCGTTCTTGTTTCCTTTTTTCAGGGATGTTAACAGCGGGTGTAGATGTCATAGCACAACTACTTAGAATTGATACGCTGACAAAGAGTAAAGTAAACCTAAAAAATGATGTGACGTTATATTTCATTGATTGGCTGAACTAAATTTTTATTGCTTTCTAAATTAAGATAAATAGTTGACTTTAGTTCTATTTTGCACAATTATAATGCCAAGAAATGCTAAGAAAACAAAAAAGTCCTGAGCTAAAAACTCAGGACTTATATTTTTCCATTTAAATACTTAATTTATCCTCACCACCAAAAATGTCTTTTGTCTATAGTCTAATTTCTTTTGTCTAAAAAAAATTAGCGATTCAACATCACCGGCATCACAAGCATCAAAATTTCTTCGCTCTCATTTTCAGAGTTTGCTGGGAGAATAATTCCAGCGCGGTTAGGTTCACTCATTTCGATTTTCACTTCTGAAGTTTCGATATTGTTAAGCATTTCCATCAAAAAGCGCGAGTTGAAACCGATTTCCATATCTTCACCAACGTAGTTACACGTCAATCTCTCGTTTGCTTCGTTAGAGAAATCTAAATCTTCCGCAGAAATTTTCAATTCCGAACCTGCCATTTTAAGACGTACTTGATGCGTCGTTTTATTTGCAAAAATAGATACACGCTTGATCGAGTTCAATAAAGAAATACGGTCAACCGTTAGTACGTTTGGATTTTCTTTAGGAATTACCGCTTCGTAGTTTGGGTATTTTCCGTCAATCAAACGACACGTCATTACGATATCGTTGAATTTGAACACGGCATTTGATTCGTTGTATTCAACCATCACTTCTTCGTCACCTTTCAGGTTTGACTTAAGAAGGTTTAATGGTTTTTTAGGAAGAATAAACGATGATGAACCCGTAGATTCAGAATCCGTTCTTCTGTAGCGAACCAATTTATGTGCATCAGTAGCTACAAAAATAATATCGTCTGGTGAAAATTGACAGAACACACCACTCATTACCGGACGAAGGTCATCCGTACCCGTTGCAAAAAGTGTTTTATTGATTGCTTTTGACACAATCTCACTCGACACGCGAATGTTATTCGCATTAGCAACCTGTATTGTGCGTGGAAATTCTTCACCGTTTTGACCAACCATGCTGTATTTTCCGTTATCCGAAGAAATTTCAATCGAGAAATTCTCCAAGTTCACATGAAAATTCAATGGTTGTTCAGGGAAAGTTTTGAGCATTTCCAAAATTTGCTTTGCTGGGACAGCTATTTTGCCAGAATCCTTAGCGTCAACACTCATGATAGTTTTCATGGTTGTTTCTAAGTCTGATGCGCTTATTGTAAGTTCCCCGTCGTTAATTTCGAAAAGAAAATTATCCAGAATTGGTAGTGAGTTATTGGTGCTTAAAACCCCACTAATACTTTGTAAGTGTTTTAATAAAGAGGTACTTGAAACTAGAAAATGCATTTTTTTCAATCGTTATGTTCAGGCACAAATATAGTGTCTTAAATTCAATATTCCCATCTGCCTGAAAGTCTTTTATTCACATCAAATTAACAATCTGCAATCTGCAATTCAAAAGGTCCTGCAGTCTTGTATCTTGAAGCCTGCCCCGATATTGTCGGGGTCTTGAGTCTAAAAAAACTATTTCAAAATAAAGTAACTCCCGTCCACAAAGATGGGGTCAAAAACATAGTACTGAATTTTAACCAAAAGTCCGTCATCTAAGAAAGCCCACATCTTGTTTTCATCATATCGAAGTGTGTCACCATTGAAATCTAAACGCACACCGTTTGGTTGCATTCTATATGCAGTTATTCCAATTTCTTTTCCTGATTTTTCTTTCAATGCAAATTTGATGTATGGTCTTGTTTGTCGCATACTGTCAGCTTGTTCTTGAGACATAGTGTAGTTGTGAGATTCAAAATGTACTTTGTTGAACCTGTCCATGTAACGCACCATTTTAAGCGTGTCGTAGTTTTGTTGGAGACTGCCATTCCATGTGAAATTGAAGTTTGAACCTTTTCTTGTCCATTCAAAACTTTCTTCAGGTTTTTCGAAATTCTTTAATTTAATTTGTTGAATATCATCCATCGAATGACCGTAAATTTTTGTACATCCCCAAGAGCGGAAGTCTGCAACAAATCGAGGTTCTATTGTACCTTTTAATCCTTTCATTTCAAGTATCACAGGCGCATTACTCTTTCCGTCTTGTGCTGTTTCCAACAAAACATAAGTCCCATAATGATCAGGAGTTGAACTTCCAATGTACCACGTTTTTACCCATTTCCCATTTTGGAAAATTTCCACTTTTTTATAATCTACTTCAATTTGATTTTTGACATTTTCAACTGCTGCCTGAGGCAAAAATGATTTTACAGATGCCTTATTGAATGTATGCAAAATGTTATTTAAAGGTTCTTGCTGGATGCATTCTCCTTCTTTGGTTGTCCAACCTTCTTTTCCTCTAACAACAGTTACACTAAGTCCATAACTATTA
>CAYUQU010000127.1:0-7252 GCA_964447015.1 uncultured Flavobacteriales bacterium | reverse complement strand
GTAGAAATAATTATCGGTCTCGTCATACTCGGAACCATATTGAGCATAATGTCTCTTGCGCGAAAAAAGAAGCAACACATCATCTATATTTCCATAGATGATGAGCTTATAATAGTGAAAACAAGAAAGATTTATAGCGCTGAAATTAAGGAATTTGTAATACCATTAACTGATTTCAGTATTGCAAGAAACACGTATAGAAAGAGCGTTTTTTTCGGCAATGAACACTCGTATGATTTTTATAATGGTTCAAATCTGGTTGGACATCTTTTCTTTAACCATTATTTCTGGTCGAATCAAACGCTAAAAGTCAGAGAATTAAAAAGAATTTTACGTCCATATATCTCAGGGGGTAAATTTTCAAAAGAAAAAGAAATTGAATTTTTCAACCGTTAAAAGAGCACCAAATACTGAGAATTTAAAGCTACTCAATACAAGTACCTCATATTTTCTAACATTCTGTTATCTTTGAATCTCAATTAAAGACAAGATATATGCGTACCATAATAGAAAAAGCGTGGGAAGATCGTTCTCTTTTATCAGACAAGGAAACTATTGCGGCCATTGAGCACGTGATTGAGGAGATAGACAAAGGTAGAATTCGCGTAGCTGAGCCTGATGGAAATGGTGGATGGACAGTAAACGAATGGGTGAAAAAAGCTGTAGTGATGTATTTCCCTATTCGCCAAATGGAAACCATAGAAGTGGGCCCATTTGAATTTCACGATAAAATGAAATTAAAAACGAACTACAAAGAACTTGGCGTTCGCGTAGTTCCTCATGCAGTAGCTCGCTATGGTGCATTTGTCGCTCCGGGTGTGATTATGATGCCTTCGTATATCAATATCGGTGCGTATGTGGATGAAGGGACGATGGTTGACACGTGGGCGACTGTAGGATCGTGTGCGCAAATCGGGAAGAATGTGCATCTTTCAGGTGGAGTTGGAATTGGTGGTGTGTTAGAGCCTTTGCAAGCAGCTCCTGTGATTATAGAAGATAATGCGTTTATCGGTTCACGCTGTATTGTTGTTGAAGGTGTACGTGTAGAAAAGGAAGCCGTTCTTGGCGCAAATGTAGTGCTGACAAAATCGACCAAAATCATTGATGTAACAGGAAGCGAACCAGTTGAAATGAAAGGAATCGTTCCTGCAAGAAGTGTTGTAATTCCGGGTAGTTATACAAAGCAATTCCCTGCTGGAGAATATCAAGTTCCTTGCGCATTGATTATTGGCAAACGAAAAGCGAGTACTGATTTGAAAACATCTTTGAATGATGCGCTAAGAGAGCATAATGTAGCAGTATAATTATATGACTTTCACCAACAAAATAATCTGGATTACAGGTGCTTCCTCAGGAATAGGACTGGCTTTGGCGCGTGAATGTGCAAAGCGAGGGGCATCAGTTATCTTGTCGGCTCGTTCAGAAGAAAAACTCAATAAAATTTGCGCTGAGTTGCCTCATTCTGACTCACATTTGGTCTTGCCTTTGGATTTAGAGCATCAAGATAATTTTCCAGTATTGGCAGCACAAGTCGTGAAACGATATGGTCGTGTCGATATTTTGATTAACAACGGTGGAGTGAGTCAGCGCGGTGAAGCTTGGAACACGCCTATGGAGGTAGACCGAAAAATCATGGAGATTAATTACTTCGGTACAGTTGCGTTGACAAAAGCAGTATTACCAATTATGCAAAAACAGCAATCTGGACATATTGTGGCTGTTTCGAGTATCGCAGGTAAATTCGGTTTTTTTCTTCGCTCTGCATATTCTGCTTCAAAGCACGCACTTCAAGGTTTTTTTGAGAGTTTGTTACTTGAAGAAGAAAAGAATAACATTAAAGTCACGATGGTTTTTCCCGGGAAGATCAACACGCCTATCTCAACCAACGCCTTAAACGAAAAAGGCGAAGCACACGGAGTAATGGATCACAATCAAGAGACAGGTTTACCAGCAGAGATCTGTGCTAATCAAATCTTAAGAGCCATTCAGCAAAATAAAATTGAAGTGTTAATTGGCAACAAGGAAATTAAAGTTGTTACTATCAAACGCTTTTTCCCTGCCTTGTTTTGGAAGATAATTCGCAGACAAAGTGCTGTTTGACGAATTGAGTTTTTCAAATAATCAACAAGTGATACCGTTTAATCAACAAAGATCACCTTTCAATCAACAAAACACACATTTCAATAGCTAATTATATTTTTTATCCATTTACACTTTTTGTTACCATGGTAAATATGTACTTTTGCAACAAAAATACAACTGTAATGTTAAAATTCTTTACCTCAATCACCTTAACTCTTTTAATCAGCTTGTCATCTTTCAGTCAATGTACACTTGAGACAAGTGTACTTTCAACGGACAATTATACGGTCAATGTAGCGATAACATTAGATGCAATTATTGCTCCTCAGGGGAACTGTCCAAATGGATATAATTTTAATGTACGATTTAACTATGACATTAGTTTTTCAGGTGTGAGTGTCCCTGCAAGTTTGTATACGCTCCAAGGAAACATTACTTGTGGGCTCCACAATGATAACTTTTTTGATTTACCTAACTCAGGTGGTCAAGGAATAGGAGTTTCCGGAGGGAATTCTTGGCAACCAACAAGCGATTGCCAAACGGCAACTATTGAAAACTTGGATTGTAATCGCGTGGATTTAACCATTCATGGTCCTGGTATCCCCCATCAGGTGATTCAATTAGATTGCGCTATAGCTCTACCAATTGAATTAGCGTATTTCAAAGTAAATGAAAGAGAATTAGGCGTTGAGCTAAATTGGTTAACTCTGACAGAGTTGAATAATGACTATTTTGAGATTCTAAAATCCAATGACGGAAAGAATTGGAGTACAATTGGTCAAGTCAAAGGTTCTGGAACAACCAGCTCACCTGTCAATTATACATGGATAGATGATTCTCGAATTTCTTCATCCGTTTCATATTACCGACTAAAACAAGTTGACTATGATGGGGCATCTACCCTTTACAATATTGAAATGGTATCACACAAGGATTTTGATTGGTTTCTTGCCCCAAATCCCGCGAAAAATCACACTGTAATTCATACGGTGAAAAACATGGATTTGGCAGAATTCATAATGTTGGATATGCAAGGAAGAAAAATAAATGTTCAAAACCTAGTTCAGTCATTCAATGAAAATCATATTACACTAAATCTTTCTAGTCTAGACACAGGAATGTATTTGGTAATTGCAAATGGAATGACACAAAAATTAATAATTGAATAAATCTCTTCACTACATCGAATCAATCACAAAATCTGTGCGTCTGTTTTTTGCTTTATTCTCATATGAATCATTTGGTACACGAGGTTTTGTTTCACCAAATCCTTCAGACTTAAGTCGAGAAGTTTCGATGCCGAGTGAAGCTAAATAATCTTTCACCCCTTTAGCACGACGCTCTGATAGTTCCATATTCTTGTCGTCGTCACCAATATCATCTGTATGTCCTTGGATAGACACTTTGATTGTTGGATTTTCTTTTAGGAAACGTGCAAATTGCTTTAGAATAAACTTCGAATGGTGAGACAATTCTGCCGAATTTGTAGCGTACAAAATATCATTGATAGTATAGGGAACTCCCACTTCAATTTTCCTAACTTCAAGATCTGTTTCTTTAATATAAGTGCTTTTTGCAAGATCCTCTTTCTGAATCAATTTTGAATCGAAAGCATGACCTTCTTTCTTTACCGTTACCATTACATCTTGTGAATCTTCCATGTTTATAACCGCAGCATATTTTCCATCATCGCCATTCACTTTGACGTGTTCAACTTTATCCGAATTAGCATATGCAATTTCAATGGTGGCATCTTTTACAGGATCACCGTTTGATTCTTTCAACTCACCTTTCACTAAGACTACTGGTTTTGGTCGAGCCTCTTTATACAATTCGAACGTGTAAATATTCCATACCCCGCCATAGCGACTCGAAAAATATGCATCTTTTCCATCCGTAGAAACAAAAAGACCGATTTCGTCATCATCAGTATTAATTGGATAACCAATATTTTTTGGTTTCCCCCATTTGCCGTCTTTATCCATTTGAGAATAGAAAATGTCCAATCCCCCTACTCCATTTCGAATACTCGATGACTCAGAAACAAAATAAAGCGTCTGACTATCCTGATGTAAGAAAGGTGACTTGTCTTTACCTGGAGTATTGATTCCCTCTAAAGGTACTGCCAAGCCCCATTCGCCATCAGCTCCTCTTTTAGATACGAAAATGTCATCTTTCTGTGTGTTTGGGCGAACAGCTGTAAAATAAAGTGTGTTTCCATCTGCAGATAGCGAAGGCTGACCTTCCCAACCGTCTTTTGTGTTAATGTTCGTGCCCATATTCTCCAATACAGACCAAGTAAAGTCGTACCCTTCCCCTCTTTCGTAATGTGTTATATACAAATCACAGTTATTGTAATCTTGCCCCTGTACATTCTCCATTTTACATGCGCAAATAATCATTTCCTTATTATCTACAGAAACTGTTGCTGCGCCGTAATTTGTAAATGTGCCATCATTAAATGGATTGGGAAGAGGTTTACCCCCATCAAAGTCCATCTTTGCATCTGTTCGCGTTGACATGGTAAATTCTTCAAGTACTCTTGATCTTAAATCTCCCAAATTACTTCTATCCACACGTCGTGTATAGAAAATCAACTCATTATCTGGAGAAATCATCGGAAAGAATTCGTCTTTTGATGTGGATACATTCTTCACTATTTTCGGTTCAAAAGGAACTTTGTTAGAGAGTAAATCAACCTCTTTTTTTGAAGAACCGATGATTTTTTCAACCTCAGCACGCTTTTCTGCATAATCTTGAGGAAATCTAGAGTCAGTATTACTTTCAAATTCGAGGAATTTCTTGAAATACCTGTTAGCGGTTACCTTATCTTGCTGCATGTAATAGATTCCGCCTAAATAGTAATACATATCAGCGTGATAATCCGAACACAATTCAATTGTTTTCTCAAAAAGACCTTTAGCTTTCACCATCAGTCGATCTCCTTTTGAAGGGTCGTAAGAAGAATTGTAAGCCTCTTGTGCTTCCTTAAATGTTAAGGTCGCATATTCAAAGTAAACCATTGCCTTTTCAGGAGCAGCTTCTTGGGCTTGCTGAAAAATTTTGTATCGTTCGGGAGCCGCAGTAGACTTTGCTTTGTCAATTAACTTTAAGGTCTTTTTATCAGCTGGAGTGCACGATTCATCTTCTTCATCTTGAGCATTTACAAAAGAATTTTGAACAAAAACCAGTAAACAAGTTATCAGTAGAAATTTCAAATTCATTTTCAATTCTTTTTTATTCGTAAAAGCAATAATCACTCCAATATCTCATAACGAAACAATTGCGTATTTGTTACAACTTTTTGTCGTTTATTTAATGATAACTTTCTCTTTCACATCGTCTTTTGTAAGAGCAATGTCAAGTACTTCTTTCATTGTCTTTACATAGTGAAATTTCAAACCAGTCAAATAATCAGCTTTTATTTCTTCGATATCTTTTCTATTTTTCTCACAGAGAATAATTTCTTTGATGTTTGCTCGTTTAGCTGCAAGAATTTTTTCTTGAATTCCACCAACTGGAAGCACCTCACCACGAAGTGTGATTTCACCTGTCATAGCCAAATCTTTCTTCACTCGTTTTTGAGTAAACAAGGATGCCAACGAAGTTAACATGGTAATTCCTGCTGAAGGCCCATCTTTTGGAGTTGCACCTTCTGGTACGTGAATATGTACGTTCCATTTGTCAAAAACCTCGGGATCAAGCTTAAACCAACGCGCATGTGCTTTCAGAAATTCAAGTGCAATTACTGCAGATTCTTTCATGACATCACCTAAATTTCCAGTCAATGTAAGTTTGCCTTTACCTGGAGTCACTGATGATTCGATGAACAAAATATCTCCACCCACCTGAGTCCAAGCCAGACCTGTAACAACACCAGCCACTTCATTTGTAATTGAGCGGTCTCTTTCTCTACCCGGTCCAAGAATTTTTTCAATATCTGCAGCAGATACTTTCACAGTGAATTCTTCTTCAAGTGCAATTTGTTTCGCTCTGTTACGCACAAGTTTGGCGATGATTCTATCCAAGCCACGGACTCCTGATTCGTTTGTATATTCAATCACCACTTTCTCAAACAACGCTTTTGTTAGTGAAAACTGGCTCTTTTTGACACCGTGCTCTTCTAACTGCTTTGGTAGCAAATGTCTTTTTGCAATTTCAATTTTCTCTTCGATGGTATAGCCATTCACCTCGATAAGCTCCATTCTGTCACGCAATGGACCTTGAATTGTAGCCAAATTGTTTGCTGTAGCAATAAACATCACTTTTGATAAGTCAAATTCTGTTTCTACATAATTATCGTAGAACGAGTGATTTTGCTCGGGATCTAATACCTCCAACATGGCCGAAGATGGATCACCGTGATTACTGCGCCCAAGTTTGTCAATTTCATCTAACACAAAAACGGGATTAGCGGTTTCTGCTTTTTTCAAGCTTTGCATCACACGTCCTGGCATTGCGCCGATGTATGTTTTTCGGTGACCTCGAATTTCAGATTCGTCGTGAACTCCACCGAGAGACATTCTAACATATTTTCTGCCAAGTGCTTCTGCCACGGACTTCCCGAGTGAAGTTTTCCCCACTCCCGGAGGTCCGAAAAAGCAAAGAATAGGCGATTTCATATCCCCTTTTAGTTTCAACACAGCTAAGTATTCTAAAATTCGTTCTTTTACTTTCTCCAATCCATAATGGTCTCTATCTAGAATTTTAGCCGCTCGTTTGAGGTCTAAATTATCTTCTGTGTATTGATTCCAAGGCAAATCGAGTAAAGTGTCCAAATAATTCAACTGAACTGTGTACTCTGCTGCCTGTGGATTCATGCGTTGAAGCCTATCCAATTCTTTGTTGAATAGTTTTTCGACACGTTCATCCCACAATTTAACCGAAGCGCGCTCACGCATATCCGCTACATCTTGCTCTTGCGGATTATCGCCAAGTTCTTCTTGAATCGTTCGCATTTGTTGGTGAAGAAAATATTCACGCTGCTGGCGATCCATATCCGTTTTCACTTTTTCGTGAATTTGGTTTCGCATATCCAACAATTGAATTTCAAAAGAAAGGTGCTCCAATACCAATTGTGCTCTTTTCTTGATATCCAATTCTTCCAACATAATTTGCTTCTTCTCCACATCCGCATTCATGTTTGAGGAGATGAAATTCACAAGGAAAG
>CAYUQU010000126.1:0-7432 GCA_964447015.1 uncultured Flavobacteriales bacterium | reverse complement strand
AAAGCTTCCCTTTGTTCGCTTTGAATGTGTCTTTACATTACTTGAAGCATGTGTCAATGACTCGCGCTCCATTTTTTGGAATCCTTTAATTACAAGTCCTATACCTGTAGCATAAATCGGACTTGTAAGGTTCTCCACAGTCGCTGAAGGTGCAAGGTGCTCGTTCGGATAACCCACACGAGAATCCATTCCCGTGATGTATTCGAACAATTGTGTTACGTGCTTCAATTGCGAACCACCACCTGTCACTACGATTCCACCTATTAATTTCTTCTCATATCCAGAATTTCGAATTTCATAGTGCACGTGCTCTATGATTTCTTCCATTCTAGCTTGAATGATACTTGCTAAATTCTTCACTGAAATTTCTTTCGGATCACGACCTCTAAGTCCTGGAATACAAACAATCTCGTTATCCTGACTTTCGCTCGCCAATGCCGAACCGAACTTTTGTTTCAACATCTCAGCCTGACGTTTCATAATCGTACAGCCTTCTTTGATGTCTTCAGTGATTACGTTACCTCCAAATGGAATTACGGCTGTGTGGCGAATAATTCCTTCATGGAAAATCGCAACGTCTGTAGTTCCACCACCTATATCAACCAACACCACTCCAGCTTCTTTCTCTTCATCAGAAAGAACTGCCTCAGATGAAGCTAGAGGTTCAAGAATCATTTCATCAACAGTCAGCCCTGCCTTATCTACACACTTCTGAATATTTTTCGCTGCCGAAATACGTCCTGTGATGATGTGGAAATTTGCTTCCAAACGCACACCAGAAATACCAATCGGATTTTTAATTCCTTGATCTCCGTCAACAATATATTCTTGAGGAAGCACGTGAATAATTTCTTCACCTGGCTCCATTACCAGCTTGTACATATCATCAATCAACGCATCGATGTCCAGCTGAGAAATTTCCTCCTCATTGGATTTACGCGTCAAAATTCCACGGTGCTGTAAGCTCTTGATGTGCTGTCCTGCAATACCCACATTCACCACATTAATTTCAAGGCTTCCTTCAACTCTTTCTTGAGCTTCACTTACGGCAGCAACAATAGACTGAACTGTTTGTTCAATGTTGGATACTACACCACGTTTCACTCCAAGTGATTCGCTTCGACCCATAGAAAGAATTTCAATTTTCCCATGTTCCGTCTTACGACCAACAAAGCACGCAATCTTTGTTGTTCCAATATCTAGTCCTACTACAATTTCATGCGACATTATAAACTTCTTTTAGTACAAACTACTTGTTTCTTAAACTTCAAATTAATCGTTTCGTATTTTCCCCAACCGGCATAAGGCATCGCTTGACGGTAAAAAATCTTCAACTTTTCAAATCGTTCTTCAATAACAGCAGGGTTATCCACTTTACCGAAAATGATTTGCTGCATTCCTACTCGCGGTATCAATACAAAATCACCGTTTTTCTCGATGTGAATTTGGGTGATAAGAGCGCTTAGAAAGGCATCATTACAAACATAGTTGGTAATTGCATAGGTTTGAGGCAACTTGCTAATACTTTTCAAACTATCATTGTTAATTAACTCTGGCACATCAGGACCGTCTTGTTTATCACGGATGTTTCCAGTAACTGGAATCACTCGAGCGGTGTAAATAGAGGAAAGGGACATGATTTTGCCCTTATCGTCTATATAATAGCTTTCTCCCAAAGTGTTAAAAACTCGTGCAATTGGTCGGCGAATTTTTCCATAAATTGTCCATTGCCCGTCCAAGCCCATATACACTTTAGCCTCCTCAATTTCAGGCATCTCAGTTATAATCTGTTCAATTAAAGTTGCCTGAAGATCCTTTCTTGTTACATTATCAATTACAATTCCTTTATTTTTCAGACGATCTTTAACATCCTGATTGCTCAAAAACACATTCTCCATTGGAGTTTCTAAAAGAATATTAGGGAAATCCATTACGCGATTATCATGCGATTCTTTTACAATACGCATAGTCACAATGGTCAAAATTGCGAATAAAATCCAAGCGGCTATCTTCAATTTTGACTTCATGATAAGCGCTGTTTTAATGGTTCAACAATTCTGTCTATATCTCCTGCACCAATTGTTAAAATCACTTCACAATCTGATTGAACAGCATACTCAATAGCATCTGACGGACTCAACACTTGTTTGATGCTGCTGTTGATTTTATCCAATAAAACATCACTTGTAACGCCCTCCATCGGCAACTCGCGAGCTGGATAAATAGGTAGAAGTACAAGTTGGTCGAGTTTTTCGAGAGAAAGAGCAAAATCATCCATGAAATCGCGCGTTCTTGAGAATAAATGAGGCTGAAAAATGCCCAACACTTTCTTATTTGGATATAAAAGTCGAATCGATGATAACAACGCATTTATCTCAGTTGGATGGTGCGCGTAGTCGTCAATATATATTTTATCTTCTCGCTTGATAATGTACTCAAATCGTCTTTTTACTCCTTTAAACGAACTCAACCCACTGCGAATTTGTTTCTCTCTGACGTTCAGTTCTAGGCTGACTCCAATTACAGCTAAAGCATTTTCTGCATTATGAATTCCAGGCACGCCAAGCTCCACATCTTTCCACACACTCTCGCCTACTCTAACATCTAAGAGAAACTGTCCTTCGGAAAAACGCATATTCAGACCTTGAATGTCAGCTTTGTCATCTAACCCATAGCTGATTTGCTTACATTTTGAAGGCATTTTTATAGACGAATGAATCAGGAGAAATCCTTTTGGATCAATTCTATTGATATACAATTCAAATCCTTCCAGTAAACTTTCTGCATTCTTATAAATGTCCAAATGATCTGCATCCACAGCTGTTAAAACTCCTCCAAACGGGTGAAGTTGAAGGAAAGAACGATCAAACTCATCCGCCTCTACCACACTAATGTCTGATGCTGAATTGAGCAAGAGATTCGATTCGTAATTTGTGCTAATTCCCCCTAAAAAGGCATTACATCCAATACTTTGGTGCAAAACATGAGCCAGCATAGTGCTCGTTGTGGTTTTTCCATGCGTTCCCGCTACGCCTATACCTTTTGAATGTTCTGTGATATAACCGAGCATTTGCGCACGTTTCATTATCACATATCCATAATCCTGAAATGCTTTTAATTCTCCAAAATCTGTGGGAACTGCGGGAGTATAAATGACAATTGTCGATTGTTTATCAAGTGAAGAAATGATGGAATCGCCCTTGTCTTCAAAGTGAATTTCAATTCGTTCCTTTTGTAAAGAATCAGTAAGTGCAGTTGGCGTTTTGTCATATCCAAGCACCTGCTTCCCCATCGCATTGAAATAGCGAGCCAAAGCAGACATTCCGATTCCTCCGATGCCTATAAAATATACGGTATGTACTTTGTTTAACTCCACTTAATTACTTTCAATATTTCACTCACTATTTCTTTTGTCGCGTCAGGCTTTGCCATTTTGCTGATTGCTGCACTCAATTCATTCTGCCTTTCAGTATCTGCTGAGAGTGCAACCACTTCATCGACTAACTTCTCTCTCGCTTCAATGTCTTTTACCAAAATAGCTGCACCATTTTGCACCAAAGCCATTGCATTCTTCGTTTGATGATCTTCGGCTACATTGGGAGAAGGAACCAAAATCACTGGCTTGCCAATTAGACACAACTCTGAAACTGAAATCGCCCCAGCGCGCGAAACAACAACATCTGCCGCTGCATAAGCTTTGTCCATTTCAAAAATAAATGGGTTGAGCCATACACCTTCAGGGAGTTTGTCCTTCCATCGATTCTGCAATTCATCTGCATAAAACTTTCCGCATTGCCAAATCACTTGAATGTTGTTGTCTACCAATTTTTGCAATTGTCCTTCGATAGAGTCATTGAGTGTTCTGGCGCCAAGACTTCCTCCAATTACCAACAAGGTTTTTTTCTCTGTTGATAAACCGAAGAACTTAAGGCTTTCATTTCGCTTGCCTTCAATTTGCGTAACTTCAGTTCGAACAGGATTTCCTGTTAATGCGATTTTGCTTTTTGGAAAAAAACGCTCTAAGCCATAATAAGCCACACAGATCTTTGCTGCTTTCTTTGAAAGCCACAAGTTTGTTTTTCCAGGGTAAGAATTCTGCTCCTGAATAACGGTTGGAATTTTCAATGCATTTGCCAATTGTAATGTAGGTCCAGAAGCATACCCTCCTACACCAATCACTACCTGCGGATTAAATCGTTTTATGATTGATCTAGCCTTAAGTAGGCTATTTATTATTTTTATCGGTAAGATTAAATTTGAAAGTGAAATTTTACGTTGCAGACCCGCAATTGGGAGTCCCTCAATTTGGTAACCTGCAGCAGGCACCTTCTCCATTTCCATTTTTCCTTCAGCACCTACAAACAGAATATCTACATCAGGAAATTGTGACTTAATTTCATTGGCAATTGCGATGGCTGGAAAAATATGTCCTCCAGTTCCACCACCACTTATTATGACGCGTTCGAGTTTATTCATTTGTTTCAACTTCTTTTACTTGTGAACGGGCAATACTTTGAATAATTCCGAGTGAGATACATACCATCACAAGTGCCGATCCCCCCATCGCGAGGAAGGGCATATTCTGTCCTGTTACTGGAGAGATTCCCGTGCACACTAACATATTTACAGTAGCTTGAGTAATTAACAAAAGTCCTATTCCTACACAGAGATATACCTCAAACAACCGTTCGGATTTGAGACCAATTCGAATAATCCGAAACAGTAAAATGAGGTATAGCAAAATAAGGACGATACCAGAAAGCAGCCCGAATTCTTCAATGAAACTAGCATAAAAGAAATCGGCATAAGCCTCCGCTGTATATAATTTTAATTTTCCTTTTCCAACACCTTTTCCAACCAAACCACCATTATGTATTGCCAATTCGGCATTAATAGATTGTGTATTAACAACTACATTATCTTCATCCGCATATCTATTAAAAATTCGATTCTCCCATGTTTCATAGCGTGGGAGCAAATTCAAATCAGGTGCTGCTTTATGTAGACCAATTATCAAGGCAAAAAACACCATTCCACTTAGCAACAAGGCACCAATCATTTTTAGCTTCACTTGTCCAACAAACATGAGAATGATTGCTATTCCTAATATGATAAACGCTGTCGAAAAATTGTCTTTTGCAATCAGTCCAACAATAAGCAAAGTCGGCCAGATTATTGGCCAGAAGCCAAGCTTCCAATCGTGCAATAAATCTCGTTTTTTGACCATTAACCTTGATAAGTAAATAACCAAAGCTAACTTCGCAAAGTCTGATGTTTGAAAGGTTAGAGAGATAATTGGAATTCGGATCCATCGACTGGCGTTGTTTACCGATACACCAAAGAAAAAGGTAAATATCAGCAGACCAATTGACAGGTAGAATATAAACCTTGCCAATTTAGAGAAGTTAATAGGGTTCTGTTTATGCACCCAAAACATAAGACCAAAACCTATGAGTACATAAACGAAATGCTTAAACAAATAGCGGAAAGGAGTACCCCCTTCAGTCTTGACCAAGATTGGCACAAAGCTATAGACGGTAACCAACGAAAAAGCAAGCATAAGGACTGTTAAAATCCAAATTGCCTTATCTCCTTCTAAATATTTAAGTCCCTTTTTTAACATCTATTCATTTTCTGCAAGAAAGCCTTCAAACTCTCCACGCCATTCCTCACTCATCTTTCCTACTCCAGGTGCAAAAAATAAGGTTGCTCCGTGGTTTGCTACGGATTTAACTAGAGCTAAAGCTTCTTTCAAACTGTCTTTTCGTGTGTAATACCCCAATTTAGACTCAAGCTGTTGACGCATGAATTTATTTGAAGAACCAAACGACAACACCACATCAACCTCTGAAGAAATCCAGGAACTCAATTGTGCAAAATCGTATTCAGATTCAGAACTTACTACCCAAATAACGGGGTTATCGAGTTGCATGATTAGCTCCAAAGCTTCATCCATTGTAGAGTTTTGCCAACTAAACACCTTCATTCCCCACAAATTCTTGTGGGATTTCATGTCGTAAGAGCTCAAATGCTCCCGACCTTTTGCACGAGCCTCAGCTAATTGCTGGGCAGCAGTTTTTGTTTTCGACTCCATAGTGGTTAGTTTGGTTAAACTATAATGATCTAACGGCAGATTTAAACTGGTTTCCTCTATCCTCATAATTCTCGAACAAATCGAAACTTGCACAAGCTGGAGAAAGAAGAACAACCTCATCTTTTGTTGCCAAACGATATCCAAAAGCAACAGCTTCATCAGAAGTTGACGCTTCAACAATAGTTGGAACGATAGATTTGAATGTTTCGATAATCTTCGCATTCTCTGTACCTAGACAAATGATTGCCTTAACCTTGTCCTTAACTAGGTCCAAAAGCTCCGAATAATCGTTTCCTTTGTCCACACCACCAACAATCCAAACTGTTGGTTTGTCCATGCTTTCAAGCGCATACCAAGTTGAATTTACGTTCGTTGCTTTTGAGTCATTAATGAACTCAATTCCGTTTACACGTGCAACAAACTCCAAGCGGTGTTCTACGTTTTGGAAGTCGGTTAGGCTCTCACGCACAATTTCTTTTCTGATTTCCAGAATTCTTCCTGCAATCCCTGCTGCAAGAGAGTTTTGGGTATTGTGCTTACCCTTCATAGCTAAATCGTGAATCGACATAATGAATTGGTCTTTATTTATTATTGTTATTTGTTTGCCATCTGAAAACCCGCCAAACTCGACAGGTTGTTTAATTGAAAATGGAACACAGTTCGTTTGTGGTTTGCGCTTCTCCATTTCCTTTGCGATAATCGGGTCATCCAAATTGTAGATGAACCAATTATCCATATCCATATTTTGAAGGATGCGGAATTTTGAATTCACATAATTCTGCATCTCGTAATTGTATCTATCCAAGTGGTCGGGTGTAATGTTGAGTAAAATGGCAATGGTTGGTTTAAACTCGAACATTCCATCTAATTGAAATGAACTTAACTCCAACACAAACCATTCTTTTTCACCCTCAACCACTTGTCTTGCATAGCTCGTGCCCACATTTCCACCTAAGCCTACATCAATTCCTGCTTTTTTCAGCATATGGTGTGTAAGCAATGTGGTAGTTGTTTTTCCATTGCTTCCCGTAATGCAAATTGTCTTTGCGCTAGAATAGTATCCTGCAAATTCAATTTCTGAAATAACTGGAACTCCTTTTTCCAAAAGTTTTACCACAAGTGGAGCAGTATCTGGAATCCCTGGGCTTTTTACCACCACATCGGCAGTCATTATGATATCTTCAGCATGTTTTCCTTCTTCAAAAGGAATTGCATTCTCTTCAAGCTCAGTTTTAAAAACAGCCTTGATTTCCCCGCGATCAGATACGAACACGCGATTGTCAAATTTCTTTGCCAATAATGCTGCTCCTACTCCGCTTTCGCCGGCACCCAAAATCA
>CAYUQU010000125.1:0-7490 GCA_964447015.1 uncultured Flavobacteriales bacterium | reverse complement strand
CGCGAGGGGATGTCTTCAGACCAAATTCAAAATTATCAGAATTTTAACCAATTAAAGAAAGATTTCGAGCTGCTCAAGAAGCCATTTTGGAAGAACCCCTGGTTCTGGGGAACCGGGGGTGTAGCTTCCACAGCGATTATCCTTTCTATTGGAGTGTTAACAAATTCAAAACCAGAAACGAATGAAAAAATAAGTACTATTATAATTGAAGAGGATATCTCTCAAAATGTTCAAACTGATTCACCATTTACATTAACCGCACTGAATGATTCTCAGGAAACTTCGCTTTCTACTTCAGAAGAAACGAATTTTGTTGAGACGAATATTGATTTGCCTCAGCGTGATAGTGAGCAAAAGCTTGGTGAAAGTACGAAGGCTCAATCTGCCAAAAAAGTCAGAACGATAAAATTAGATTTAGTAGAAGAAGAATTCCCCACGCTGCAACCACTAATTGGCGCAGAGTTGGAGTTACTTGAAGGATCTCAATTTGACCCGCGTTGGTTTGAGCGAACTTGGGATGATATTCAGCTCGTTATTTTGGGTGAGAATAAGTATTTAATCAAGTTCAGTGCTGAAAATGAAATGAATAAGATGTATGTGAAATCGAAAGAATCCTAATTTCATATTGATATCAAATGAGAGTAGGGTTTCTTTTGTTTCTATTTCTTGTCAGCCTGTTTTCAAGTCTGCATGCGCAGGAATATGTATTAAAAGTCAGAAAAAAAGAGAAGGAATCTGACTTTTACCCACATATTTCTGGTGTGATGAATGGTGATATTTCCTTAGAAGCAGTTTGTGGAAATGAAATTACGAATAATAAAGAATGGAAAGTTATTTCTTTTGTAATCAGCTACGGATTCAAGCATATTGAAAATCCAATGTTGATTGAAGGGAGTTATATACCTAAAAGTTTATGTGATAATTGGAAGTCAATTAATTATAAAGGTATCCCGATTTTTATTACAGAAATTCAGGCGATTGATGAGAATGGACATGTTTTTAGACTGAATAACTTGAAATTAATATTGAAATAATTAAAAAATAACAGCATTTAAAATATTGATATATAGATACTTGTATCGTTGTTAAATTACTTTAGTTAAAAAAAAACAGATAGAATTTTTATTGTATTGCAAAACCTTTGTAAATTAGCCAATTAAAACAAGTTATTACAGGGTACTTTAATGACTAAATACTGACTATAATATGCGTTTAATTACGAAGGAGCAACTAAAAGGTTTATTATTCCTTGGAACATTTTTCTGTTCTTTAGGGCTTTGGGCGCAACCAACTAACTTCAATACTTCAAGAAACTGGGCCTTACACAAAAAGGAGGTTTATATTGGGCTTGCAGCTACTCAATTTTTAGGTGATGTAGGTGGAGGATCTGGTGAAGGTAGACAAAAAACGATGTTGGATATGAACTTTCCAGCAACTAGAATTGGAGGTCATCTTGGTTTCCGTTATCGTTTTCACCCAATGTGGGCAACAAAGACCCATTTGAATGTGGGGATGGTAAATGGAAATGATGCATTGTCTAAAGACAATGTTCGTTTTGCCAGAAACCTTCATTTTAGATCAATGATTATTGAGCTTTCACAGCAAATAGAGTTTATTCTTTTGGCTAATGAACAAGTTGGGCATAGATATAAAATTCCAGGACTTAAAGGTTTCCGCAATAAAAGTGATCAACTATACTTATTTGCAGGTGTGGGGGTCTTTTATTACAATCCACAAGCTCAATACAACGGTAGCTGGGTTAATTTAAGACCTTTAGGTACTGAAGGTCAAAATTTTGATGATGGCGCTAAAAAATACGGAATGTTTAGTGTGTCTATTCCTATGGGAATTGGTGCGAAAGTTGGAATTGGGAAAACATGGAAGTTAGGTATTGAGTGTGCTTACCACATGACATTTACTGATTATATTGATGATGTGTCTACAGTCTATTATGATGAAGCGGCATTAGCAGCTCAAAGTCAAATGGCAGCTGATTTAGCAAACCCAACGCACAATCCTGATTGGTTTAATTCAAATCCTGTTAGTAATCAAAGAGGTAATTCTAAAGACAAGGATGCATTGTTTTTTGTGAATGTATCATTGATTAAGAATATTACTTATAACACGAAACACGTTGGTAAGACTTCTGTGAAGTGGCGTTCAGTGAAAGCTAAATTCTAGAAAAATATTTTTTTAATTATATTGTTTGGGTGTAAGGTTTATTAACTTTACACCCAAACTTTTTTTATGTACAAGCTGTTTGTTCGCCCCATCTTGTTTTTGTTTGATCCTGAGAAAATCCATTACTCGGTTTTTCGCTTACTAAAGTTTGTTTTATCAATTCCTGGTATGAAAACACTTTGGAATAAAATCTATAGTGTTAATGATATTAGGCTTCACAAAGAGTTGTTTGGTTTGAGATTCAAAAATCCGGTTGGTTTAGCTGCTGGATTTGATAAAGATGCTAAGTTGTATAATGAACTTGCTTCATGTGGGTTTGGTTTTATCGAAGTTGGAACTGTTACTCCAAAACCTCAGGAAGGCAACCCCAAACCTCGATTGTTTAGATTACCACAAGATGGTGGCTTAATAAACCGAATGGGGTTTAATAACGGTGGGGTTGAAGAAATGATTAAACGTTTGCGTGAAAGGAAAACAGATGTAATTATTGGTGGAAACATTGGTAAAAATAAACTGACGCCAAATGAACAAGCTACTGATGATTATTTATTCTGCTTTAAAGCCCTATTCCCTGTAGTTGATTATTTTGTTGTAAACGTAAGTTCACCAAATACACCAAATCTTAGAGAGCTGCAAGATAAAGAACCTTTAACAGCATTGTTAACCACTTTGTCAGAGGAGAATGAAAAGTACGAAAAGCGCAAGCCAATCCTACTTAAAATAGCTCCAGATTTGACAGATGGGCAATTGCTTGATATTATAGAGATAGTTAAAGACAGTAGGATAGATGGTGTAATAGCGACGAATACTACAATCTCTAGAGAGGGGCTTAATACTACTGATTCACAAATTGAAGAAATTGGGATGGGAGGGTTATCTGGAAAACCAGTCAAAAACCGATCTACAGAAGTGATTCGCTTTCTTTCAGAGAAATCAAATAAGGCTTTTCCTATTATTGGAGTGGGTGGAATTTTCACCGCGGAAGATGCAATTGAGAAACTCGAGGCTGGGGCAGACCTAGTTCAAGTTTACACTGGATTCATTTATGAAGGGCCATCAATAGTGAAGAAAATTAACAAAGAAATTCTAAAAAAGATAAAAAAATAATTTTCTCATTTTTCTGCATCAATTTGTATCATAATCGACAGAATATTGTTTATTTTTAAACCATGCAAAGCTTAAAACTAATAGAATGTCCTCGTGATGCCATGCAAGGTATTAAAGAGTTTATTCCAACAGAAAAGAAAATTGAATACATTAACAGTCTCTTAAAGGTTGGTTTTGATACTGTTGACTTTGGTAGTTTTGTGAACCCAAGAGCAATTCCTCAAATGGCACACACAGAAGAGGTACTAAAAGGGCTGGATTTAAGCAGTACAAACTCAAAATTACTTTCTATAGTTGCAAATAGAAGAGGTGCAGAAAAAGCAATTGTTTTTGAGGAAATTGATTTTTTGGGGTATCCTTTTTCTGTTTCTGAAACATTTCAACAACGAAATACAAATGCGTCTATCGACGAATCATTTATTCGACTTTCTACAATTCAGGATCTTTGTGTAAAATCGAATAAACAACTTGTGGTCTATCTTTCTATGGGATTTGGAAATCCTTATGGTGATCCGTGGAGTCCAGAGCTTGTAGCAGGATGGTGTGATCGACTTTACAATGAATTAGATATCCATATCATGGCACTGTCTGATACAATCGGTGTTTCAAATGACACTTCAATCAGAAATTTATTGACTACTGTTATTCCTGCTTTTCCAGAAGTTGAATTTGGCGCTCACCTTCATACCACTCCAGACACATATGCAGAAAAAGTAAAAGCAACTGTAGAAAGCGGATGCAAAAGACTTGATGGCGCTATGAAAGGTTACGGAGGTTGTCCTATGGCTAAAGATGATTTAACAGGGAATATGCCAACTGAATTGATGGTGAATTGGTTGCGTAATAACGGTTATCAAACAGGTTTGGATATGGACGCATTTAATGCTTCTTTAGCACTTAGCGCTTCTGTATTCCCTCATTAATCAAAATATGAAATTATCAGTTTACATTATAGTTGGAATTCTATCTATACTCATTTTTGGGTGTACAGATGACCCGAAACCTAAAAAATGGGATGCTTCATCTGATAATGATGATACAGAAATCAGTAACGAGAATTTTGTAGTTGACACCATCGCCATTCGCAATTTATTTGATGAACTAGAATTTGAAAACGATACACTTCCTTTACTTTTAGAAGAACTGGGGATTTGCAATCCAGATTTGACTGCTGAATTTGACTTGTACAAGCCGCCCTGTCAACCACGATTTTATAAATTTTTTAAGTATAAGCAAGATATGTCATGGAATGATGGCTTTGCTTTGGAAATTCGTTCTGGAGTTGAAGATTTCCCTGTACGCAGATTCATCATTTTTGAACGTGTAAATGGGAAACTATCTAAAGTACAGGGATTTGTGGCTAACTTGGTCGAGAAACATACTACGCCGTCTGGTTATTGTGACTTAATGTTGTTGTTTAGAGACGAAGAGGCTGGTTCTTTTGTGGTGAAATACATCTGGAATGAGAATAAGTACGAATTCAAATCTGTGGAGGCAATTGATGGTTATCTCGTTAAGAAAGAGCGCAAAGACTCAATTTCAGACGTAGTTTCAAAACGATTGATAGATCATAAAATGTTTTTCTAATCGGTAAGTTTACAACCATATTCATATCAATTCTATTGACTAGTTGTGTCAGTGAAGAATCCATGTGGTCTATTCCCCCAGGAGATTTGCTTCACGACAATAACTCCAAAGTATGGATGATAGATCAAGAGATCCAAAACGGGAAAGACTATAGTCCCTTTAAACGTTCCAAAAAACAAACAGTACTTTTCTATAAAGATGGTGATTTTTTCATCCAACGAATAGACGAATGGGGAACGGATAGTCTTGTAAAAGGTTCGTTTAGTATATTGGGTGAAAAGGGTACAAATCAAACTAGTCTTACTCTAGATTTTGAGAATGGTGAAAAAGTCAAATTTAGAATTGAGGAATTCTCAAAAAAACAGTTTGTACTTCAATATGACTCTGATACCAGTAGAAGACTGGTGTTGTCCACCCTTACAAAGCCTACTTTAAACTAGTTTTTAATAAATTTCTGTGTTGAAAATCCTTTTGTTGTGCTAATCTGTATGAAGTAAATTCCTTGTTCGAGATTTTGCACATTGATTTTATCTAGATTATCCTTGTCGAAATGAACTTCTTTACCTGATGCGTCAATAATTTTCACTTGAAGAATTTCTTCCTGTGAGTTGATCGAAATAAAATCAGATGCAGGATTAGGGAAGACGTTGAATGTCACAAGTTCGTTCTCCATTACACTAACTGGGTCGTTAACTGTCACACTAACATCATCGACGTAAAGTTTGAATCCTCTGTTTGTATTGTTCACAAAAGCCAAGTGAATAGTTACATTATTGTAGCCAGAATCGCTCAAGTTTACTTCACGCTCCGTCCACTGTGGAAATTCATTTACAATTCGAAATAAGGTGTCTGTAAAATCAGCAACCTCTGTGCCTGTAGTAGAAACAAGAACCATGTACCAATCCGGAAAAGAAGGGTCTTGAGACATCGCTCTCCAATTAAGGAAATTACCAAAATCTCCAATAACTATAGAGGGTGTTATCAACCATCGCGATGCGCGAGCTTCTGGTTCGAAAAAAGAAGTTGACCCTGCTACTGTATTCATTGCGTTCTCGGGATCTGAAGTACTAATCCATGCAGGTTGAAACTCCGAAACTGATGCATTCACAGTATGACCATCATTATCAATAATTGTCCACCCAGCTGGAATTCCTGATTCGAAATCTTCTGAAAAGACTTCAGTTTGCCCAAAACCTATAAAAGGCAGTGCGAATAAAAGACAAAATAATTTCCTCAACATAGTACAAAAATAAGAGAATGCATTGATAAAGTCTAGTTTGACGGTAAATTCTTTTTATTAGTTTTTCCCGTTGTAAAATAATTTAACAGTACTGGGAGCAATGTTAAATCCGTTATAATCGCAAAAATCAGTGTCAGACCTGTCAATAAACCAATATAGAATGTACCCATAAAACTACTGAAACAGAGGGTTAAAAACCCGCCAGATAAGACAATGGATGTTATGATAATTGCTTTTCCTGTACTTATAAATGTCTCTTTTATTGCATCATTAGCCTCAAATCCATTTTTCAAAAGATACTTGTATTTACTTAAGAAGTGAATAGTGTCATCCACAGCAATACCAAATGCGATGGTGAATACTAACGAAGTTGAAACTTTCATATCTATACCAAAATATCCCATTATCGCACCTATCATCATAAGTGGTAGGATATTAGGCACAAGACTGATTAACACAATTTTTACAGAGCGAAACAGAAAACCGATAATCAGGGCAATTATTCCAATAGCAATAAGTAACCCTTGAATAATGTTTTTAGTCAGCAGTTGATTGTTGATTTCCATTAAATAAGGTCCGCCAGTTTGATGAAAGTCCAATAGGCTAGTACTTTCATTTTTAGCAACCCAGTTTAACCACTCTTCATTCATTTCACCCGAAACATGAGATCCAACATCTCCCATAGTACCTGTTATTCGAGCAGTTTTTCCATTTTCTGAAAAAATTGCTTGTTTGAGAGAATCTGCCACAAAGCGATCAAAATCTCGCTGGACCTTAGTGAGGTCTTTTGTGTTTTTAGGAATTTGAAAATAATACGGGTTCCCTGCCTTTTGGGTCATGTAGGCGTTTTTAATCACAAACACAGGCGAGAACAGTGTAGAGGTATTAAATATTTCTGCCATTTTTGCTGTTGCCTCATCCAATTCATCGAGCACATCCTTATCAAAAAATGTTCGACTTGTATCTTTTAAATGCACTTCAAAGTTGATAGGTCGTGCTCCTTCAAAGTTGTCTTCAATGAACTTGTAATCGATTTTCATTGGATGGTCTTGTTTCAAATCTTCCAGAATAAAATTATTCGATTTAATAAAGAAAATTCCAATTGCTGATGCCACAAGAACGACTGAGAAGATTATAATAATTAGCGCCTTAAGTTTCATTATCCTCTCGTAGAGCTTTCCTAATGGAACTTCCCAGCTCTCTTTTCGAGAAACTTTATGTGCAATTTTTGGTGGTTTGAAAAGCGTCAACATCGCTGGCATAACTGTCATTGACAATAAAAATGAAAACAAGACGCCTAATGCCACAAAAAATCCAAATTGTATGATGGGTTGGATACTTGAAGTTGTTAAGGTTAAAAAACCTATCATCGTTA
>CAYUQU010000124.1:0-7539 GCA_964447015.1 uncultured Flavobacteriales bacterium | reverse complement strand
AAGTGGCAAATCAAAATCACACGACGTAAATGTAATTTCCTCAAATAAAGGAATCGCATCATAAGATGTATAGCCAAACAAACCGTTGGTGACAAAATCTACTGGTAGCTTTTCAGTATTAAAACTAGAGATAAATGAATGTAAGGTTTCCGCTATCGTATTTTCAGACAAAGACAAGCTTATTTTTGACTGATCTGGATATGACATTTCTATTGAAAAATGGTCTGCTTTAAATGCGGCAATTGGATTGATACAGATATAAGAAAAACTATTCTCTTTAGACTTGTAATCAGAACTTTCAAGTAAAAAACTATGCGAATACACATCTCTAATCTTGAGATAAAGTTCTACTGGAGTGTAAATGTCACTCAGTATTTTACGTGAGTTTGTTGAAAAATGAAATTTTGATTTCATGTTAAACGTTTTTGATTTTGGAAAATGATTTTGGAAAATTGGGCACAAAAAAAGCCCGCTGGATTCAGCGGGCTTCAATTATCTTGGAAAATAAATAATACAAGCTACCAACAGAATCCGATTTTGGATTTTGTTTGCCACCATGCATTATTTATGATAAAATTTCTCATTCTGGATGCAAATGTATGCTTAATTTTAATAATTCAAGGGATTTCGATAAAAAAACAACTTTTTACAATTTCTCAAGCGATTTAACCGTCTTAACCATCGTTTCGATAATCGGTTTGTGGTAACCCTCATCGCGACTTCTTAGTACGTAAGTGATTCCGTCAATCTCACTTGTTCCATAACAATGATATGTAACATGCTCGGCACCCACAGCTTCAGAACCAGAGGCTTTGTCAGAATAATTCAAGGTTCTTTTGTACATAATTAAGTCGGGCTCATCGATAAGGTATTCTACAGAATAGAACTTGATTCTGGACAACCTCTCTTTTTCCTCCTCAACCATGTTTTTTTCGTTGCCATAATCCTCAATTTTCATGGTGAAATTAGGGCCAATCGTAATCTCCCACTTAAAGTCACCTTCTTCGTGAATGATTTCAGGTTCAATTGCAGCGCCAATGTTTGATGTTTGGTCTGGTAACATAATCAGCGCGGGAATTTCGAATTCCTTCAGTGATTTGCCCTCAAATTCTGTGTAATCGATATTATTCAAATCCGTCTCAATAGTCTCAGCATCTGTTTGATCGGAGTTATTACAACCGAACAAAAAAGAGATTAAACTAAAAGTCAAAAAAATATGGACGAAAGTCTTCATCGTTATAACATGTTTGGACAAATATAAACTATTGACCGTTTTTAACAAACTAATATTAGAAATAAAAACGTGAAAATGAGAATACCGACTAATTTTACTAGAATTCAAACACAAAACATCAATTCTGTTCGTCAACTTAAAACTGATACACAACAGCATTAATGTTCATTCCTGCCCCTACACTTGCAAACATCACATAATCCCCTTCACTTACGTCGTGGTTTTTCATTTGCTTTTTTAACACTAAATCAAGCAAAATTGGAATTGTTGCCACGCTATTATTTCCTAGTTCAGCAATACTCATAGGCATTACATTAGGTGGAACTTCCATGTCGTAAAGTTCATAAAACCGTTGACAGATGGCCTCATCCATTTTTTCATTTGCTTGATGAATGAAAATCTTTTTAATGTCTTTTATAGAAACCCCGCTAGCGTCCAAACAACTCTTCATTGCAAGCGGCACATTTTTTAATGCAAAATTGTACACTTTTCTACCATACATTTTAATATAATGACGTGCACTCTTTTCTTCTTTTAGATTACTCGTGTCAAAATAAATAAAGTGCGCCTCATCCTTAGTGTGGGTGGATGTTTCGTGAGCTATAACTCCACCTTCTGAAGAAACACTTTCAACAACAACTGCGCCCGCTCCATCACTGTAAATCATAGAATCTCTATCGTGCTGGTCAATTACGCGAGAAAGTGATTCTGCGCCAATAACCAAACATTTTCTAGCGAGTCCAGACTTTATAAATGCATTGGATTGAATTACTGCTTCTAACCAACCAGGACATCCAAAAAGAATATCATAAGCCACACATTTGGGATTTTCAATCTGAAGTAAGTGCTTCACTCGTGAGGCAATGCTAGGAACCATATCACTCTGAATTGTTCCGAATTTAACATCGCCATAATTGTGTGCTACAATAAGATAATCAATTGTTTCGGGGTCAATTTTCGCATCTGCAATCGCCTTTTCGGCTGCAAAAAAAGCCATATCTGAAGTAACTATATTTTTCTCAGCGTATTTTCTAGAATGGATCCCCGTAATTGCAGTGAATTTTTCAATAATTATAGGGTTTGAATCTTTAATTTCTGAACCATCTTCATTTAAAAATTCATTACTTGTGAATGCCTCATTAGCAGTCGTGTTGCTTGGGATATAGCTCCCCGTTCCTGTTATTTTTACAAAGGTTTTCATTTGAACTAATTAAGTTACGAAATTATATCCTATTATTCAAGTGATAACCTAAGACATACTACAAAGGTAATCACATTATTGAAAAGCTAATACAGACGGCTTTCATTAAACTCATTATCCCTTTTATTTAACATTAACAATTCTACATTCTTATTATATTTATCAAAAAAACATGTTTGAGTTACTAATTATTGGGGGAATTGTTTTAATCCTTTTCATTCTTGTTTGGGGAATTTACAACCGGCTTGTCCGCGCAAAAAACATTGTAAATGAAGCTTATAGCGGGATTGACGTTCAGCTCAAGAAACGGTTTGAATTAATCCCAAACTTGATTGAAGCAGTGAAGGGTTATAATTCGCATGAAGCGGAAACACTAAGTAAAATTGTCGAGTCGAGAAACCCTTCTGGTAAGACGGTAACTGAAATGGCAGAAAACGACACTTCGATTACAGCCTCATTGAAAACCTTTCGAATTCATGTGGAAGATTATCCAGATTTAAAATCAAACACCCAGTTTTTAAAACTAATGGACAACTTGTCAACAGTTGAAGACGAATTAGCTATGGCAAGAAGATATTATAACGGAGCTACACGCGATTTAAACACTAAAATTGAAGTGTTTCCAGCTAATGTATTTGCCAAAATGCTTGGTTTTGAGCAAGCACGGTTTTATGAAATCGAAGAAAATCAAAAAACGGCTCCACTGGTTGACACTAAATCCTAATTCATGAAAGAAATACTCTTTTTACTCCTTATTTCTCCAATCTGTTTATTCTCACAAAACTATCAGTACGAACGCATAGTCTCATACCACAGTGATTTGGAGGTTCAACAGAACTGTGATTTGATTGTGACGGAAACAATCAAGGTTTATGCTGGAGGGAGTCAAATCCAAAGAGGTATTTTTCGAGACCTTCCACTTACATACGATTACAAAGGTGGGAATGTGAAGGTTGGCTTCAAACTGCTGGATATAAAACGTGATGGACATCCTGAACCTCATCATACAGAATGGTTGAGCAATGGAATACGGATCTATATTGGAGACGCAGACATTTTCTTAAATTCGGGGTTCTATACTTATGAAATTAAATACCGAGTAGACCATGTGCTTGGGTTTTTTGAAGATTACGACGAAATTTATTGGAATATTAACGGAAATGGTTGGGGATTTTCCATTGATTCTATTTCTGCACGCGTCACATTTCCAAAAGAAGCTAAACTGGTACAGTTTGATGGGTATACTGGACACTATGGTTCTGTAGACAAAAACTTTACTGCGCAAGAAGAGGGTAATTCAGTGTTTTATAGAGGCTCCTCTAAACTAAATTCAGGTGAAAGCTTAACTGTAGCTGTGGCTTGGGAAAAGAATCATTTGATTTACCCATCTGCAACAGAGAATTTTTGGTTTTGGGTAAAGTCTTATATGCTGTGGGTAATCGGAATCATTGCGCTCATTATTGGGTTTGCACATAATTTTGTCATGTGGTATAAATATGGACGAGATCCAAAACCGGGGACAATAATTCCTAGATATTATCCACCAGAAGGTTTTTCCCCAGCCGAATGTTATTATTTAAACAATAATGGAATTAAGCATGACAGCATGTTTGGAGCACAACTCGTGGGACTTGCAGTAAAAAGACACATCACAATTAAAGTCACAGGAAAATCTCCATCTAGCTACACATATTATATTAGCAAAAACAATACGGATGAAAGAAAAGAAGAGCTGAATGATGTGGAGACGAAGTTTTTAGCAAACTTATTCGGCAGAAAAGATACCTTAACTATCAGCAAAAAATACAATACGAGAGTAAGTCACGCACTTGATGAGTTAGTTGATTCAATTAATACAAAACAAGTGGATAAGTACTTTGTGCGAAACACTCATTTAAAAGTACGGCAATATATTTTTCCGATATTAACTCTAGCAGCAGGGATATTGGCGTATTGGCATTTTGGTGGAGCAATTTGGGTCATGGTACTGACGTTTATCATTCTAATAGTAAAAAACTTAATTTTCACACGCTTATACGAGCAGCCAACAGCCGAAGGACGTAAGAAAATGGATGAAATTGCAGGATTTGCAATGTATATGAAATATGCTGATAAGTTGCGTATAAACGCATTAAACCCACCGACAATGGATTTCACTCATTTTGAAAAAAATCTTCCTTACGCTATTGCATTAGGAGTTGTCGACAATTGGAAAAATCAATTTCCCGTCGCAACGATACAGGATGGTTACACACACAGAATGCCTTATATGCATGGTGTTTCATTAGCGTATTTATCCACTTTTACACAAAGTCTAAACACTACTATTTCTTCTGCATCAACTCCACCAAGCTCATCAGGCTCAGGAAGTGGTGGAGGTGGATTTTCTGGTGGCGGAGGCGGTGGCGGTGGAGGTGGTGGCTGGTAGAAAAAAATTCCCTTTTTCAGTGTCATGCCAAAACTTACGTGACTTTTTGATTCCACTTTATACAGATTCACTATTTTCGCTAAATCATCAGAAAAATAAATATACGCAGATGGCACTCAATATTAAATTACTCGCTAGAATTTGCAAAACTCCAGGAGCTCCAGGATTTGAAAAAGAAATTCGCAACCTGATTTTGAAAGAAATAGAAGGTCTTACAGACGAAGTTCAAGTAGATAATTTGGGCAATGTGTACGCGATAAAACGAGGAACATCGGATAAAAAAATCATGATTGGCGCGCACATGGACGAAATTGGTTTCATGGTTACTCACATTGACGACAAAGGATTCATTCGCTTTCATACTTTAGGAGGGTTTGACCCTAAAACACTTACTGCACAACGCGTAATTGTACACGGAAAAAAAGACATCATCGGTGTAATGGCAAGCAAGCCCATTCACGTAATGACACAAGACGAACGAAACAAAGTAGCGAAGCTGACAGACTATTTTATTGATACAGGACTTCCGAAAGAAGAAGTTGAAAAGCACATTAAAATTGGCGACCCCATTACGCGTGAGCGAGAATTTATCGAAATGGGAGAATGTGTCAATTCGAAATCGCTTGACAACAGATTGGCCGTATTTATACTTATTGAAACACTTCGCAAACTAAAAGGGAAAAAAGTACCTTACGACATCTACGGCGTTTTTACCGTTCAAGAAGAAGTGGGAATTCGAGGTGCAAATGTAGCTTCAATGCGTATAAAACCTGATTTTGGATTTGGACTTGATACAACAATTGCTTTTGACTTGCCAGGAGCAGCAGCACACGAAATGATTACAAAACTTGGCGAAGGAACTGCAATCAAAATCATGGACGCATCTACCATTTGTGATTACCGCATGGTCGAATTCATGAAGCAAACTGCCGACAAGAAGAAAATCAAATGGCAGCCTGAAATTCTAACTGCTGGAGGAACAGACACCGCAGGAATTCAACGCATGACTGAAGGAGGATCTATCGCAGGGGCTGTGTCTATCCCAACTCGTCACTTGCATCAAGTAATTGAAATGGCACACAAAGAAGATATTCAGTCGTCAATTGATTTGCTCACTGCTTGTTGCGAAACAATAGATAAACACGATTGGAGTTTTTAGTATTTAGCAATTTTTATAATGTTCATAGACACACATACCCATTTATACTCAAGCCAGTTTGATGAAGACAGAGACGAGATGATTCAACGTGCAATCAATTCGGGCATCGGAAAATTGCTGTTGCCAAACATCGACATAGAAAGCGTAAAAGGGATGTACGAGTTGGTTGATCAGTTTCCTGGAGTTTGCTATCCTATGATGGGACTTCATCCCTGCTCTGTTGGAGAAAATGTGACTGAACAACTCAACGAAATCAGAAATGCCTTTGAAGGAAAAGACTATATTGCCATTGGTGAGATAGGAATTGACCTCTATTGGGACAAATCCACATTACCCCATCAAATTGAAGCCTTTCGCACGCAAGTTGAGTGGGCAAAGGAACTCGGTCTCCCCATTGTCATTCATGCACGCGATTCGTTCAACGAGCTGTTTGAACAATTAGATGAATTGAACGACGAAAAGTTGACAGGAGTATTCCACTGCTTTACAGGCAGCATTGATGATGCCAATAAGATCATCAGCTATGGGGGATTTAAAATGGGCATTGGAGGAGTCAGCACATTTAAAAAATCTGGTCTTGATGAAGTCTTGCAAAAAGTGCACTTGGAGCATTTGATTCTCGAAACAGATTCTCCATACTTAGCACCTTCTCCCTACCGTGGAAAAAGGAATGAAAGTGCTTATCTACTCTACGTTGCAGAGAAACTAAGTGAAATTTACGATGTTCCTCTATCTCAAATAGAAGAAATTACAACAGCAAACGCAGTCAGTTTGTTTCCCAAATGCAACGCTTTAATCAACAGATAATAGTCTTGAATAGATGATTGTGTCTTAAGCATCTAATTGTCAAAATATTTGTGTAAAATTGGAAAATGGAAAAATCGAAAGTACTTATAGTATACACAGGCGGAACAATTGGGATGGTCACTGACCATGCTACAGGATCGCTTGTTGCTTTTGATTTTGAGCATTTATATGATCAAGTGCCTGAGTTGAAAAGGTTAGAAATCGAAATTCAAGCTATTTCGTTCGAAAAACCCATCGATTCGTCCGAAATGAATCCCATGGCTTGGCGAAAACTTGCCACTATTATATACGACAATTACGCTGCTTATGATGGCTTTGTCGTGCTCCATGGTTCAGATACGATGTCATATACAGCATCTGCACTGAGTTTTATGCTCCAAGGCCTAAAGAAACCCATTATTTTAACTGGTTCACAATTACCTATAGGCACCATTCGAACTGATGGAAAAGAAAACCTCATCACAGCTATTGAGTTGGCTGGAATGAAAAATCCCAATGGAGAATCGACCATTCAAGAAGTAGCGATTTATTTTGAATACTCTTTATATAGAGGAAATCGAGCGACAAAAGTTTCTGCTTCCGAATTTGAGGCATTTAAAAGTGGTAATTTCCCAGAATTAGCTGTTGCGGGAGTTGAAATTAGGTTCAATACTTCGGCACTTTATTATACAGAAAAAAACAAATTGGAGTTTTATCCTGATTTGTGTAAC
>CAYUQU010000123.1:2843-7572 GCA_964447015.1 uncultured Flavobacteriales bacterium | reverse complement strand
GATTTCAGTTCATCGCCCTTACCTGTATCCACCACGGGAAATCCAGTCAGTCTCAGAATAACAGAAACAGTAGAAATTATCGCTTGTCCTTTTATGTGTAATGGAAACGATGTAGGTTCATTAGTAAGCACTTTTGATTTACAATGGGGTTGCCAATTCAATACTTTTATCCCCCCAAATTCCTTTCCCGCAACAACGCTAGCAGAAGCTGAAAATCTTTGTAAATCAATCAATATCTATCAAGCGACAATTGATAGGGACAATGTTCAACCTGCCGTACGTGCCTACAGAACCGATCCTCAGGGAACTGTTCCATTCGAGGCACTGTGTATGAGTAGTCCAGATGCGCTGAGTAATATTCAGCCAAGCATGTACACACAGCGGGAATTCAAGTTCGTCAACGAGGGGCTTGCGACAGCATATGCATTGAATATTGTATTGCGAGAATATTTTGCTCCATTGTATCCAAATAATCAGGATCTTGTGTTTTATGAAGAAATTGAATTGCTAGACCACTTAGGAAATGATATTCTGAGTACTTCAGTTGTTCCGAGCCAAACATTTCTATCTACTACCATTTTTCAAAACCCTTCGGAATGCACACTCGAAGCAGTTGCTGCCGGAATGACTCCTGTTACCCAAGTATCTTTTACAGTGGATACGATTGCTCCAGGTGATACTATAACGCTTCGGTTTAAAATATTGAGATGCTGTCCAAGAACAGAAAATTACTTTAATAACAGAAAATACTTTGATACTTGGGAAATTAGTGCATTTGGAAATTCAGGTGCATTCGGCGGAGGTTTTTATTCAAATGAATGTGCCCAAGCTCCAGGAGCTACCGTAACGCTATGGGGACCTGAGAATGCCGCAAATGGTTTATACCAAAACAACCATCCGAGAGCCAATTATATTGAAATGGTTCAAGAAGACATCACTCTTCCAGGAGATATGACTGGAGGCGCAAATGCGACGTGTAATTATGATGGGACCCGAAACGTTCAAATCTTGACAAATGTTTTTAATAACAGTAACAATGATTTAGGAATGGAGCAACTTTTTGCCAGTACACCGAATGGAACTGTCAATGCTGAACTCAAAGTGGTAATTGCCTTAGATCAGGGATTATTGCTCAACGCCAATTTTGCAGCTATGCCCATCCCTGATGCCAGTCAAGTATCGTTGATTAACCCATTGGCTCCCATGACAAGTATTCCAGCTGGGTATGTGAATTCAACAGCTTCATCTTATGGAATTATGATTCCTTCGGGGGCAACTGGCTCTTTAATAGAGTGTGTTTTCGATTTAAGCGTGTTTAATAGCTATACAGAACTCCAAAACTTTATGGAAAACTCACTCTTGAATTTTCCACTCACACCTTGCTGTCCAAGTTATATGGATGAACCAGCAGGATATAAGGTTGACTGGTACCTCAATTTAAGTCCGAACGCAGCTCCATGTCCTGACTGTTGGATTCCTATGTCCAGCATAGAAAACGAGATCAATATTCACTGTCCTGGTTGTGTAACTCCAGGTATTATTGTAGATCAGTTAAGTGTAAAACGAACCAATTTTGGCTATGTTGATTTAAATGAAAACGGACTGATCGATACTGGAATTAGTGCGCCAATGACCTCATCTGAAATAGAGACCCTGACACCAATCAATGCACGTAAAACAATGCCAGGAGACAATGTAGAGTTATTGGCACATTCCTATTTTCAGGATGGGGATAATGGCAACGATGGATTCGATTACGAAACCTTTGAAATTGCACATGGGGTAGGAGCCCTTGATAAACTTTATTTGGATATACGCATTCCTTGTGGTGATGAGAATGTCAACTTATGGAATATCGTTACGCAAGAAATCAGTATAGATAACGGAATGACATGGTTGGATATTTCAGCCCAGCGAATAGATCCTGTCGGAATACAATCCGACGGGCAATACTTTTACTCCATTCCAGACAATTTCTTCGGCGCTTCTCATCTTTTCAATACAGGGGATAATTTTGACGTTCGGATTGTCTTTGATATTTGCAAGAATGATGTAAACGCACCGGAGGTTGTAGATTGTGAGATAGCTTGTCTCATGTGGCTCGCTGGTGGTTCCACTATGGGAAGAAATGCATTTGAGACAGAACAATATGCCCCAGTAGAAAATGGTAGCTTAGTAGCCATCCCGCCAGCGACCTCGTTGTCAGCTTCTGATCGTGCTGCGGCATTAAATCCGTACATGATTTTCAATTGTGAGAATTTTTCAACCGAAATAAAACACTATCGTTTTTATGAAAAAATCGAATCAAAATGGGACAACCGAGGTGAAGGTTCATATTGGAATCAATTTGTATGTAGGAAAAAATTGACTTCCACATATGGCCTTAAACTTGGTGATGCAAACAACGATTATGATTTCTTCAAATATGAATACCGTCCACTACCTGCTCAGTTTGTGTCTTATAAATTTCCAATCCCTCCTTTTTATGACCTTGAAACAACTGATTTTAAGATTAGTTCAAGATTGCCGTGGCATGTTGGAACAGCAACATATACTCCAGCGCTGACAGACATTAGCGCCGCACCTCCAACGGCTCTATCATTGTCAGAGGGTATTATTTCATACAACTACGGTGATTATATGTTAGCGTTCGAAGATATGCTACCAGTACTAACTGTAGGTATCCCAGAATACTCAACGAATAACCTCTTTTTAGGTGACGAATTCTGGTTGCAAAATATCACCGTATACTTTAACCCTAAACAAACCTGTGATACACTGGCAATGGTAGTACCTGTAGCTGATGGCAACACCGTACTTCCAGCTGATTTAAATGTAAAACCATCCCTGTGTGATAACCTTGAGGCTCAATTGACACACAACACAACTTATACTAATTTCAATCATGATCAGGTACTTTTCAGACCTACACCAAATCTGATAGCAACGCAACCTATTGCGCAATTTGTTCAGACAAATGATCATTGCTTTACATTCACTGTTTCGAATTTAACGGCGGGGTTAAATCAGGCAGAGAACACTTACATTATTCTTCAGGCTCCGGCGGGGATGACTATCAATAGTGTGACTCAAAATGGGAATTCAATTACTTCAGTAAACGGCGTCTTTCAACTTGGAACCTTTGCCACATTTGGTTCCTCAGTGAACTCTATCATAGAAGTTTGTTTTGATTTGGATGACTGCTCAACTGGTCAACTTGTTTTGCCAATTCGTTACGGATATGGTTGTACAGGGTATCCACCAACAATTCAGGATCAAGGTTGTTGGGAAAACACCATAAATGTTACTATAAATCCAGCTACCACATCCCTTAATGCTGCTAGTGAGAATAATATGCAAGATAACAGCATTAGTCCTTGTGGACAAGCACATTTTGAGGTTTGTACAGATCCTACTGAAAATGGTGACATCTACGATTTGTACTGGTCCATCACCTTGCCAACCGACGCTCAACTGGCAAGTGATGTAGTCATCACCTACACACCATCTGGACAATCACCACAAACAGCAACCGTGCTTCAGGCCAATGTTATTTCAGGGCAAATTTATATGCTCGACCCATTATGGGAGTTGACAAGTCTGAACGATGAACTTTGTATTGCCTTTGATTATACTTTCGCTCCGGGTTGTTCTCCAAACATAGGTACCCCTCCAAGTGTTGAATTGGGGGGAACTGCATATTGCGGTGATAACGTATCGGTCAACCCTTTACTCAGCCCACTTTCAATTGGATCATCATTATGCTCACCAATTACTGCTTCAGGCGTAGTCAATAATGCTCAATGTGGCAATGGTGGTGCTATCGACCTAACAGTTTCTGGAAATGGCCCTTTTACTTTCAGTTGGACAGGCCCTAGTGGATTTACTTCAACATCGGAGGATCTGACTGGACTTTCACCAGGAAATTATACTGTAACAATCACTGATAGCACCCTGTGTCCCACAGAGTTCACTTTTGTAGTAGGCAATAACTCGGCTCAAGAAGTTACGCTTAATGAAACTGCATGTGATAGTTATACGTCACCTGGAGGAACCTTTACCTCTTCAGGAGTATATTCATACACGCAGCTTAACCCAGACACAGGTTGTTTAGAACAGGTTACCCTTAATTTAACAATAATTGACTCACCATCAATCACTAATCCGGGTCCACAAACAGCTTGTGATAGATTTAATTTACCACTTATAACGGGAACTAATCTTACAGGAGGCCAAGGCTATTACGATGATAGTCAATCGAACGGTGGGCAGCCAATAAGCGGCACGATAACGACAACTCAAACAGTTTGGATTTATGATACGAATGGCCCTTGCTCGGATGAAGTATCATTTCTTGTGTCAATATTTGCTTCTTTAGATATCATCAATCCTGGGGATCAAATTGTTTGTGCAAGCTACACACTCCCTGCAATAACGGGAACAAATCTAACAGGAAATGAAGGTTATTATGATAACAGTCAGCTGAATGGAGGACAACCAATAAGCGGCCCGATAACAACAACTCAAACAGTTTGGATTTATGATGCAAATGGTCCCTGTTCAGATGAAGAGTCCTTCCTCGTGACTATTATTCCATCTCCAGACATCACAAACCCTGGGAATCAAACTGCGTGTGCTAGTTATACTCTTCCTACAATAACGGGAACAAATCTGACAGGAAATGAAGGTTATTATGATAACAGTCAGCTGAATGGAGGACAACCAATAA
>CAYUQU010000123.1:0-2743 GCA_964447015.1 uncultured Flavobacteriales bacterium | reverse complement strand
GTGGCCCAATAACAACAACTCAAACAGTTTGGATTTATGATGCAAATGATATTTGTCAAGATGAAGAGAGTTTTACGGTAGAGATTATTAAAAAGACAGACATCAAACATCCGAAGGTAGAGGCATGTGGTTCTTATGTTATTCCAACTGGAATTGGGGCTGGAACAGTTATTACAAATACTGGAATCTACCCCTTCAGTTCAGGAGCACCTGATTGTATAACCGAATTCTGGCAAATAACAATAAATACTATTCCTATCGTATCAGTTACAAGTATTTCGAATGTCTTATGTAACGGAGATTGTACAGGAGAAGTAACGGTATCGGCTGGCCCTGGGACTTCTCATGTATTCTCCCTACTAGACGCTCAGTCCATTGTTATTGATGTCAACTACACTGGAACGTTTACAAATCTTTGTGCAGGAAATTATACTATTGAGGTCAGTGAACATTTTGATAGTCCGTGTACAGAGACAATAAGCTTTACAATCAATGAGCCATCAGATTCTATCGAACTTTCGGCAGACATTCAGCACATGTGCGAGAAAAATCCGATTGGAGAAATTGATCTCACCGTAATTGGGGGAACTGCACCATATACGTACAGTTGGACAGGCGGTAGCATGAATGCATCTACTGAAGATTTGTTTGGAGTTTATCCAGGAGTGTATTCTGTTACAGTCACTGACGCAAACGGTTGTCAAGTCACTCAAGATTTCACGGTGGAGTTACTCGAAGTAGGAAGCTTTGATTTTCAACCTGTTCAGCCTGGAAGTTGTATCTATGAGTTATCTAATCTCACTTTGCCTTTAGGGACACCTATAGGCTCTTCAGCAATCAATGTTATTTCAGTAACATGGACGGTAAACGGAGTCATTGTAGGGAACACATTGGATCTTACATATGATTTTGTTCAATCAGGAGTCTATACTGTATGCGTAACATTAGTAATGGAATTAGATGGGGTGATTTGTGAGAATCAGTTGTGTAAAAATATCAGTGTAGATTGTATGGATTGTACTGGACTTGTGGACGCATCTTTTATTGTTCATGATTTGGTAGGAACTCAATTTGGATTTTCAAATTCGTCATCACCTGCTTCACCTGGATCTTATATCGAATTTCAGTGGGACTGGGGAGATGGTCAACAAACCAATTATATTGTTAATTATAATGATCCTTTATTCATACCTGTTCACCAATATAATCAATCTGGTATCTATGAAGTCTGTCTTGTTCTTACTGAATACTTTTCAGATCACATAATATGTTCTGACACAGTTTGTCAAACGATTGCTACTTGTAGGAAGAACCCGATTGGTAATGTTCTCAGCAAAAACTGTGGATCAATTAACATTTTCTCATTTCAAAGTCCATTTAGTACATTGGTCAATTTTAGCGCAAATGTCAACCCTCAATCTGGATGGACGGTACAATCTTATGATTGGTATTTTGGATATGGAAACGCAATAGGGAGTGGACAATCAACTTCACATCTTTATCCTATACCTCCAACGCAATTCACAGACTATGAAGTAACACTTATTGTAACACTAGTTAATTCACAGGGAGGAACCTGTACTATTTGCCGTACAAAAAGAGTAAAGGTCAAACGCCCAATTCAATTTCCGCATGGTGATTTTGTGATGCTGATTATTAGTCCCAATCCTTCGAATGGTAATGTAACATTAAAAAGTGATCTTGAATATGATGAACAAGTGACTGTTGTGGTTAGTAATCAATGGGGAAGTATAGTTTATAATGACGAATTACGCTATCAAAAAGAAATTCCGCTCGACCTGTCGAATCTTCAGGATGGCATGTATTTTGTGGAACTTTATTCAGATACCTTCCGATTACAGGGGCAAATGGTGATAATAAAATAGATCAGAAAGAAGTTTCGCTACACCAGAAAAAAACCCAACACTATAAGTGTTGGGTTTTTTTTGTGACCTCGCCAGAATTCAAACAAAATACTATCTTTCAAGCCGTTAAGCAACCATTATGCGGCTACTCTCACAGTTTCGACACACTTTTCTTGTTCTAAAAGTGCGGCTAAGTCGAAACCAGTATTAAAATTTGCTGTACCTAGTTTGCTTGTGATGTTCTTTAGCATTTCTCTAAGAAACTGAATCTCTTGTTCTAAGTGGTCATTTTTGCTTTTTATCGCTTCAAATGCCTTTGCGCTCCAACTAGTCGATTTTTCTTCGTCCAATTCACTCACACTTTCAGAAAAAGTCATTTCGCCTTTTCCATGTAACAGCCAGTCTTTACTAATTCCTGTATTGTTGACGATTTTTTGTAAAGTTTTTGAAGATGGGTTTGATTGACCGACCTCAATTTGATAAATAGTAACACTACTTACATCTACTTTACTGGAAAAATCATTTTGAGAAATATTTAGGTGATTTCTCAACATCTTAATTCTTTCATTTAGAGTCGTTTCCATGTTTACAAACTTTTTAATGTTAATAACTTAGCTAACTTTTAGCTAAGTCTTAGTTAAAACTTTATCATATTTGCAATAACATATAATTGTTAGCTAACTACTGTTATCAAAAGTATGTAAAAATTATATAAAAACAATAACAATTAAAAAAATTAACATGTCATTAACGATTGATTATGTAAAAGAAAGTACCGCGGAAGTCCTGAAAAAGCGGTTCAAAGCCCATCAAGAGAAAGCTAGAAAAAAACAAGTTAAGCTTAGTTCTTTCAGAGATTACGTGCTAAAAGAAGAACC
>CAYUQU010000122.1:0-7816 GCA_964447015.1 uncultured Flavobacteriales bacterium | reverse complement strand
ACATTACATCTGCCAAAGACTCTATCAACCTTGTTTTAATTGTAACCGTTGATAAACCTTATGCAGCAGTTGGCTATGGTTCTGTGTACAGGTGTCGAATTGATAAAATAGTGAAGGGGTCCATTCAAGATACCAATATTTCAATCACCATTTTAGTAGGGCAGGAGGATATAGAGAAGCTTTTCTCAGCCGTTTTAATGAAACCCAAACAACTTGAAATTGGATTTATAAAACATGGAACGAATGAAGAATATAGTTTGATTCCGATTAATGGGTTTGTGGACAAATCCAAGACATCTTGGAGGATTGTGTACATAGAATCGTTAGATTAGGTTGGTACCTGAGCACCTTAGTTTTCTATTGTTTAACTTCGATTAGATATGTATGTGAAATGAAAACCTCCATCTCCGAAATTTTTTTGCCCCGCTTTCCAAGTGATGCTGCCACGGTTCCAAGTGATGCTGCCACCTTTCCAAGTGGTGCTGCCACCTTTCCAAGTGATGCTGCCACGGTTCCAAGTGATACTGCCACCGTTCCAAGTGATGCGGCCGACTTTCCAAGTGATGCTGCCGACTTTCCAAGCGATACTGCCGACTTTCCAAGTGATGCTGCCACCTTTCCAAGTGGTGCTGCCACCTTTCCAAATGATGCTGCCACCTTTCCAAGTGATACTGCCAGCATTCCAAGTGATGTTGCTACCGTTCCAAGTGATGCGACCACCGTTTCTCGTGATGCGACATCCATTCCTCATGATGCGACGTTCGTTTCAAGTTATACAACATCTATTCCTCGTGAAGCAACATCCGTTCCTCGTGAAGCGACGTCTGTTCCATACGAGTAAATCCGTGTTAATCCGCTCAATCTGTGTAATCCGTGTTCTATTCACTACGTGTAACTTAGATTACATTATACAAAAACAAGTGTCAAAGTGATTAATCCACCCTCAATCCAAACAAAACACCGCCATTACTGTGATTACAATGGTTAATTGACTAACTTCACCGTATGACTTCAGAGATTCTGAATACCGTTCATTAAATACAACATTGCCATGACAGCAACTTCAACCAAAAAGAAATCACCTGCAAAGGCAGAAGTGAAAGAAAATTCTTTTCCAGTAGTTGCGATAGGCGCATCAGCAGGTGGACTGGAGGCGATGATGGAGTTGTTGAAATATCTGCCAGCCGACACAGGCATGGCTTTTATTTATGTGCAACACCTCAGTCCCGACCACAAGAGCATGCTGACTGAAATTTTGTCAAAGAAGACAAGCATGATCGTGCAAGAGATTGACGACATGGATAAAATCATGCCCAATAACGTGTTTGTTATTCCCTACAACAAAGGAATTGAAGTAACAGACGGTCATATAAAATTAATTCCCCGTTCAGATAGCAGTACAGCAATCACTATAGACATTCTTTTCTCCTCACTTGCCGAAGCGCAAAAAGAACGCGTTATCGGAATAATTCTTAGCGGTAGCGCAAGCGATGGAACGTTGGGGATGAAAGCTATTAAGAACGAAGGGGGATTGACTTTTGTGCAAGATGACTCGGCAAAATTCACAAGTATGCCTCACTCTGCAATTACGGCAGGCGTAGTTGATTATATTTTGCCTCCAAAAGACATTGCGTTAGAATTGGCGCGATTGAGTAAGCACCCGTTTGTGAAAACCACTAAGGGAAAAGCAAAATCAAATAACGAAGATTTAATTGACAACAGTGATCCTGATTTAAAAATCATTCTAAATCAACTGCACAAAGCCACTGGTGTCGATTTCAGCGCCTATAAAATGAACACCATCAAAAGGCGTATTATTCGCAGAATGTTGCTGTACAAAATAGCTACACTCAAAGAATACGCAAAAATGCTAACGGAAAAGAAAGCAACTGGAAAGGCAGATGACGCTGAGTCGGGTGGGGAAGAGATCGACATTCTTTATCAGGATTTATTAATTAATGTGACCAATTTTTTCCGCGATACTGAAACGCACAAGTATTTAAAGACTACACTTTTTCCAAAATTGCTGAAAAGGAAAAAAGAGGGAGAATCGCTGCGAATTTGGGTTCCAGCTTGCGCTACGGGAGAAGAGTCGTATTCCATAGCCATGATGTTGCTCGAAATTCAAGAAAGTAACTCAACGTCCATTCCCGTTCAGATTTTCGCGACAGATCTTAGTGAACAAGCAATCAGTAAGGCACGAATTGGAATTTATACCGCTCAGGAATTGGAAAGTGTTTCGCCAAATCGCATTAAGCGCTTCTTTGCGAAAGCAGATGGAGGTTTTCGTGTAAACAAAGCTGTGCGTGAATTGTGCGTATTTGCTCAGCACAATATTTTGCGCGACCCGCCTTTTTCGCGTCTTGATTTTATCAGTTGTTGCAACCTCTTTATTTATTTAGATACAGCAGCACAAAAGAAAGCCGTCAACACATTTCACTATGCGTTGAACAGCGATGGCTATTTAATGCTCGGCAAATCAGAAAACATAAGTCAGTCTGCCAATCTTTTTACCAGCTCTAACAGCAAGTATAAAATATTTTCGCGCAAAGTAAATTCAGGCGCACAGCGATTACCCGAACTTTCACCTCGCTTAGCACACCGCACAGTAGCTGAAAAGAATGTGCCCTTAGGACAACGAAGCAAAACACAGATAAATGTGTCTGCTACGCAGCAAGGACTTGACAATTTTATCGATGAGGTACTCGTTTCAGATTTTATGCCTGCAAGTGTAGTTATCAATCACTTGATGGAGATTGTTCAATTCCGCGGCACAACCGACTTATACCTCACACATCCAAAGGGTAGAGCTACGTTTAATATTCTAAAAATGGCGCGCCCAGAAATTGCGTTTGAATTGCGCAATGCCATTTCAAGTGCCATAAAAACGAATCAAGGAATTCGCAAATCAGGAATTGAATTGAATGTTGCTAATAACGGCACTGATGTAAAAATCATCAGCATAGAAGTTGCTCCACTTGCAATCGATTGGCATGAACCTTTGCTCCTTGTTATTTTCACCGAACATGAACAAGCCGAAATTTATACACATCAAGCGAATAGTGGGAAAGGCAATACACTTGCTAAAGACCGAAGAATTAAAAAACTAGAACAAGAATTGGCCACAGCACACGCTGATGCGCTTTCTATCGCTCAAGAGCAAGAAGCATTTACCGAAGAATTGCAAAGTGCCCACGAGGAAGTGGTGTCAAGTAACGAAGAGTTGCAAACTGTCAATGAAGAATTGGAAACGTCAAAAGAAGAGATAGAATCTGCTAACGAAGAACTCTCGACCGCCAACCAAGAACTGCAAACGCGCAACGATTTGCTCAACGAAGCGTACGATTATTCTGAAGCACTTTTTGCCACTATACACGAACCTATGATTGTATTGGATAAAAATCTTCGTGTAAAATCTGCCAACAACACATTCTACAAAATTTACAACGCAAAAGTAGAAGAGACAGAAGGAGAATTGTTGTATGAAATAGGAAACAAGCAATGGGACATTCCTCGCTTGAGAGAACTACTTGAAGAAATTCTCCCTAAAAACTCTCAGTTTCACGATTTTGAAATTTCCCACACTTTTCCAGGTATAGGCGAAAAAACCATGGTGCTTAATGCTAGGCGCATTATACAGAAAAGAAATCATGAAGAATTAATTCTATTAGCGATTGCAGATATTACAGAGAAAGTACTTGCTCTTCATAAAATGGAAAGAAAAGAAATTAAATTGTTGGAAGCAACAGCATCCGCAGAGATTGCAGTGAAGTTTAAGCAACAATTTTTAGCGAACATGAGTCACGAAATTCGCACTCCATTAAATTCTATAATCGGCTTTACAAATGTGTTATTGAAAACTAAACTAGGCAAAGATCAAGAAGAATTTGTACAAGCGATTAACACAAGTGGTACATCATTGAACCAGCTCATAAATGATATCCTTGATTTGGCGAAAGTAGACGAAGGGAGAATGACATTTGATCAGCAACCATTTGAAATTCGCAAATCATTAAAATCAATCCTTTATTCTTTTGACTTGAAAGTAAAGGAAAAGAATTTAAAACTGACAAAAGAATACGATAGCGACATCCCATTAATGCTCCTTGGCGATTCAGTAAGATTTAATCAGATTATTTTAAACCTTTTAAGCAATGCTATTAAGTTCACGCAGAAAGGGAAAATTGTGCTTAACGTCAAATTGCTAAGCGAAGACGACGAGAAAGTGACTATTCAATTTAACTTAACCGATACAGGTATTGGTATTGCTGCTGATAAAGTCGACACTATTTTTAATGTGTTTGAACAAGCGGATGCTGGTACAGCCAGTTCGTATGGAGGAACAGGGTTGGGGCTAGCGATTGTTAAACAATTAATCGAAGCTCAAGGAGGTAGTATTAGTCTTAAAAGTAAGCTTGGTGAAGGTTCCACATTTAGTTTTATCCTGCCTTTTGGCAAAACAGACGTAGAATCAGTAAAAGAAGTAGAGATCCCAAAACCAGACCCAGAAATTAAAGCCTTACGCGTATTGGTAGCCGAAGATGTCGCATTAAATCAACTGTTAATCCAAATCATTCTAAGTGAATTTGGTTTTGAGCACGAAATAGTAAGCAACGGAAAGATGGCCATAGAAAAGTTGAAAACCAACACCTATGACATTATTCTAATGGACCTACAAATGCCCGAAATGAACGGCTTCGAAGCAACAGAACACATCCGCAACACTATGAAATCCAAAATCCCCATAATAGCATTAACCGCAAATGTAATCACCGCAGATATCAACAAATGCAAAGAATTGGGAATGGATGATTATCTGTCTAAACCGATTAATGAGAATTTGCTGTATAGTAAGATCGTGGAGTTGGTGAGGAAGTAAGAACACCTTTGGTGATAGATATTAGACTATTAGACGAAAGACAAAAGACGCCTCGAAAGGAAGGGCTCCTGTAATCTGAAATTTGACAATCGAGGGGGGGAGATTGCAAATTACATATTACAGATTGGTGTAGTGTGGTTTTTTTGAAATTGAAAATTTTCAATCTACATGACCCCGAAGGGCGTCAAATATTTGTAGCGGCGGATTTCAATCCGCCGTGAAAGAAATCCCACCACCATAAGTTTTTGGCGTGCGTTTTTGCATCAAAAACCATGACAAAAACGGTCTGAGATGGATGAACATCAATGCGAAACACAAATATCCAATCCAATTCTCCTTATCACGCAATCTCCTTTTGCAGAAAATCTCTCACTTCCCCCAAACAAAGTCTTTTGTCTAAAAAAACCTTAGATAGATAAACCTCCCTGAACACCACATTTCCACTACCTGTCCAATCTATCATCACTCGGGTTTTACTGTTTTTTCTTCTTCTTTTTCTTCTTCTTTGCATTGGCTTCAAGCGAATCTTCATACACTGTCCAACTCATGATGCTATTTTTAGGAAGAGTGGCTTTATCTACCTTTGCTTTACGCTCTGCACTTAATGCCTTGTTGTCTTTTTGAACAGATTGTTCCGTTCGTGGAGTTCCTTGGGCTTTTTCATCGAGTAAACCATTTGTTTCTTGTACGTGTTCAAGAGGATTGTCAATAATTTGCCATTCTTCTTTCAATTCCGGACTTTTACCTTCATTCCAAGGACCTTTAAAATCTTCGTCTTTCGACATGTTGAAGTATTTATTACTGTATCGTGGGTCACTTTGTAGAATGCCAGGAGGGAAGTTTGGTTTAATATTGTCTAACGCCGCTTGAAACATTTGAAAATGGGCAACTTCTCTTGTCATTAAATAGCGCAACGTTTCTTTTACATACACATCGTCTGTAAATTTCATCAAGTTTTCGTACACCATTTTTGCACTGGTTTCTGCACCAATATTTAAACGAAGGTCAGCCGTCAAATCACCCATTCCCATAATGTACGAGGCATTCCACGGATTGCCAATACTATCGGTAAGAGTAGGGGTACCACCACTCACAATAAAGAAGTGCGGATCTACCATGGCATCGTGGATATAATTCTCTTTTGATGCTTTGCCGTCTAACAATTTGGTTAAGTCAGATTCGTCTGCCGCATTTTTCAACTCACCGTTCACGCCAGTGAGCAACATTTGAATCGTAGCACCTACAATTTCTAAGTGACTAAACTCTTCCGTGGCAATATCCATGAGCATATCATATTCGGCAGGATACGCCTTGCGGCATCCAAATGCTTGTACAAAATATTGCATGGCTGCTTTTAGTTCACCATTGGGTCCTCCAAATTGCTCAAGGAGGAGTCTTGCAAAGCGCACATTGGGCTTCGAAACCCTTGCGTTGAACTGTAATTCTTTTACGTGATGGAACATTGTTTTTGTTTTTATTGATTGTGTCTAAAATTACGGAAGCAGTTTTGTTCTCGTGTTACATAGTTATTTGAATAAGTTGTATTATTCATTCATTGTTGGGGGTGATGATTGGTGTGGAAAACTGATGATGATCTATTAGATGGAAGAATCTCATTGAATACCCAAAAGCCCAAATAATGGTACTTAAAATCAAAATAAAATTCAAATGCGTTCATCCTTAACAAAGTAATGTGATAATTATCAAAAAAAAGTTTATCTTTATAAGATGATTTCGTTTTAACAGGAAATATAATAAAGGAATTTACACAGAATGAACCCGACTACTAAACCCACAAATCCGCAGTCCAGATTGATGATTTATAAAAAAAAATGAACGAAGCTTGGGTTTTGGTTATACAGTAAAAGTGATGTTGTATAAGGGGAATGGGGTAGGGAATTGTTTTGGGGATAAGTAAGTTGGCGGTAATACTAAAAATCCGTCTTCGATAAAATATTCAAAGAGAATTGACCAATCTAAGCTTCTTATTTGTAAATTTGTGCAATTATCTCAAATAACAAATTAAGAAATGATAGAAGAATTTAGTTTCGGAAACTTTTGGTCTTTCAAAGACATTCAAACTTTGAATATGACAGCCGCAAAGATAAAATCGAAAAATACGGAACTTGACAACATCAATGTTTTCCCAATAAACAATGACATAAGCCTCTTAAAATCCAAAGCTATTTATGGGGCAAACGCCAGTGGAAAAAGCAATGTAATTAAGGCTTTAGTGTCCTTTATAAGAATTATCAAGGATTCAGTTAAAGAGGAAAAAGCGTTAAGTTTAATAGATTCTTTTCAATTATCCACTGAGACAGAAAATAAACCCACCTTTTTTCAATTAATTTTTAGAATTGGTAAAACAAGATATAGATACGGATTTGAAGCAGACGAAAAATCCATAAAAAGTGAATGGTTGTTTTCTACACCCAACAAAAGAGAACAACCTTTATTTATTAGAGAGGGTAATTTGATTCTTGATGATATAAATCAAACCCATTTCGAAGAAGGTGTAATGTATCAAAAACTTTTTGAAAACTCAAAAGACCCCATTTTCACAGATACATCACTTTTCCTAACACATCTATCTTCAACAGGATTTGGAAAACTTTCAAAACAAATAGTCAAAACAATTTCTTCCATATCAATAATCAGCGGATTAGGCCATCGGGGAATGTATGGAATTGCAGGTGATTCATTAAGTGATTCTGTTAAAAAGAAATTTATTCTAAATTTTCTAAAAAAAGCAGATATAGGTATTGATGATTTGGACACTGTAGAAATTACAAATGAAAATTTGCCAGACAACTTAGAAGATGAAGTACGAGAAGACTTAAAAAAAGGAAAAATCATTGTCTCAAGCCGGACGAAATATAATATTGAACTAAAGTCTGAAGGTAAAAGTGATTTTTCATTTGGTATGCAAGAATCTGA
>CAYUQU010000121.1:1524-7889 GCA_964447015.1 uncultured Flavobacteriales bacterium | reverse complement strand
CATGCGTCAATGGAGGCAGTGTATTGGGATCGTGTGGGTCAGAGGGAGTTGAAGGTTCTTTTTTACAGGAGCCCATGCTCATTAAAAAGGCAGCTATAACCAATAACAAGAGGTGTGTATTGCGTTGTGTGATGTGATGAATTTGTGTCATAATTCAAATCAAAAACGCCAGTCGAATCGACCATCACGAACGCGGATAGTGTCTCCTGGACAGGATGGATTCACTAAATCCATTTCGAAAGTACCAGATACAATTCGTTTTGTTTGTGAGAAATATGTGATATTAACCGTCCTCATTAATGTGGTATCATAACAATAAAATATGCAATCAAAATTCTCTTCATTATCTATATAACCTTTAGTTACATGATGGTCTGTATAAACTTGATACTCTCCTACTGAATTTAAGTCTTGTATGGCTAAATCAATACTTTCAGAAATATTTAATTCACTATTCTCTCTATTCGCCCTTATATAAAGTCCTTCTACATCAGAATAATAAAATCCTTCAATTGCATTCGGTCCGCCCATAGAAGATGGTGTATAAGCCACCCAAACCTCACCATTCACCACACACCCAAATGTATTTTTCCCTTCGTGCGTCAATGTTGGGAGTGTATTTGGGTCATGAGATGCGATTTCTTTAGTTTCTTTTTTGCAGGAAACAGTACTTGCTAGAAAAACTAACATAACCAACAATAAGTGAGCTTTTTTATAAAATGATATTTGGTGAGATGATGTCATAGAATAACTGATTTAATATGTTGTTAGTCAGTAAAACTTAAAATTACGGAAAATATTTTATGGAGGCAAATAGTTAGGTGATCAGTTTGGATGAAAAAACAAGTTAAATGTATGGTATTTTCAATCGTACCATATCAGCACAAATAATATCACCCCGTCAAATGACGGGTTCAGGACTGAGGGGTGGTGTGTTTATTATAATCATGTCATCCCTTCGGGATTGAGTTACATCCTATCCTTCACTATCTCCTCCACTACCTCAGGATTTAGCAAGGTCGAAATATCGCCAAAACTGTCCAACTCTCCTTCGGCTATTTTGCGGAGAATGCGTCGCATGATTTTTCCTGAGCGGGTTTTGGGTAGACCTGAGACGAATTGAATTTTATCTAGCTTGGCTATGGGACCGATATGGTCTGAAATAAATTGATTCACTTCTTTGCGGAGTTTGCCCTTATCTTCTGCTTCTCCGCTTTCTTTTAGGATAATGAATCCATAGAGCGCACTGCCTTTGATGTCATGTGGAAAGCCTACAATCGCTGATTCGGCTACTGCAGGATGCTCGTTGATGGCGTCTTCAATTGGTGCTGTTCCAAGATTATGTCCTGAGACTATTACCACGTCGTCTACTCGACCTGTAATGCGGTAATATCCAACCTCATCGCGCAATGCGCCGTCTCCTGTAAAATACATTCCTGGAAACGCAGTGAAATACGTTTCTTTATAGCGTTCATGATTTCCCCAAATCGTTCGAGCCATGCCTGGCCATGGGAATTTAATGCACAAACTACCTGACACTTGATTACCGCTTATTTCATTCCCTTGTTCGTCTATCAATGCAGGTTGAATTCCAGGTAAAGGAAGTGTAGCGTAAGTTGGTTTTGTGGGCGTTGTAAACGGAATGGGCGCAATCATAATTCCACCCGTTTCTGTTTGCCACCAAGTATCAGTAATAGGGCATTTCTTTTTACCTACATGGTCGTCGTACCAGTGCCAAGCTTCTTCGTTTATTGGTTCTCCAACCGTGCCCAAAATTTTCAGCGAAGACAAATCGTGTTTATCCACCCATTCCAATTTCTCTTTAGCTAAAGCTCTAATTGCAGTTGGTGCTGTGTAGAATTGTGTCACTTTGTGCTTATCCACAATTTCCCAAAAGCGCCCAAAGTCGGGATACGATGGTACACCTTCAAACATTACCGTTGTAGCTCCGTTAAGCAAGGGACCGTAAACAATGTACGAATGCCCTGTTATCCAACCGATGTCAGCTGTGCACCAGTACACGTCATTTTCTTCGTATTGAAACACATTCTTGAAGGTATACGCAGTATAAATCATGTATCCCGCGGTGGTATGTACCATTCCTTTGGGTTTTCCTGTAGAGCCTGAAGTATATAAAATAAACAGCGGATCTTCAGCATCCATTACTTCAGCTTTGTGCGAATCAGGTGCATTCTCCAAAAGCGTTTCCAGCCAAAAGTCACGGTTTTCAACCATGTTTATAGTCTCTCCTGTTCTTTTCGCAACGATTACTTTCTCAACTGAATCACACGATTTCAACGCTTCATCAACTATTGTCTTTAGGTCTATTGTCTTGCTTCCTCTATAACCACCATCGGCAGTAATAACAAGTTTACACGACGAATCCTGAATGCGAGAAGCTACCGCAGTGGCTGAAAACCCTGCAAATACAACAGAATGGATTGCGCCAATTCGCGCGCAAGCCAACACAGAAATTGCCAGTTCGGGAATCATAGGGAGGTAAATACAAACCCTATCCCCTTTTTGCACGCCACTTTCAAGCAATACATTAGCCATTTTATTTACGCGCTTGCTGAGCTCATTGTACGAAATATGTTGTGCTTTTTCCTTTGGGTCATTCGGCTCAAAAAGAATGGCGGTTTTATCCCCACGCTCTTCAAGATGTCTGTCGATACAATTTTCAGTAATATTGAGGTTCGCTCCCGAAAACCAAGAGAATTGAGCTTCGTGCATATCAAATGACACCACTTTATCCCATTCCTTTTGCCACTCAAACTGTTGGGCAATTTTTGACCAGAATTTATCTGGCTTTTCTACTGATTTTCGATATGCTTTGAAATATTTTTCTAGATTGTTGATGTGGTACTTATTCATTTTAAAATTTGATTTTGATTTGATCTAATTTGAGTGAATTCTTTGACTTAGTTTTTCTACTTTGGTTGCGGAAGGGGCACAAAATCCGTTTCGCCCTGAATTTTAGGAAAGCGCTGTTCTAGCCAATCTTCTTTTGCTTTTTCAATTCGCTCCTTAGTCGAACTCACAAAATTCCAGTGAATAAATCGTTCCTCCTTAAACGGTTCTCCACCAAACACAAAAACTTTGCTTCCTTTTTCAATTCGAAAAGCGCACAAACTTGTTTCATTGGCTATCAACATCTGGCGTTCATCAAAACGATTGCCTTCAACTTCAACGGCTCCTGAAATAATATACAGACCGCTTTCGCCAAACAATCCGTCGCCTATATTCACTTCTGCATCTTTATCAGAAGTAATTTCAATTAAATACGAAGGACTTGACATCGGTACGGATGATTTCTTAGCGTTAAATTCACCTAAAATCAATTTAAAGTCGGCTCCATTCTCTGACCAAGTCGGCAGATCATCCGCATTGACGTGTGTAAACTCAGGCTCGTCCATTTCTGCTTCTAGCGGTAGAGCAATCCAGATTTGCAATCCATGGAGAACTTTATCCTGATTGAGTAAGTGAGCGGGAGTGCGTTCAGAGTGTACAATCCCTTTCGCTGCTTTCATCAAATTAACCGCACCAGGTTTGATTTCAATTTCCGTTCCCAAACTGTCCTTGTGAAATACATTTCCTTCAAGCAAATAAGTCAACGTAGACAAACCAATATGCGGATGCGGTCCGACATTCAATCCTTCACCCTTCTTGAGTTGAGCAGGCCCCATGTGATCAATAAAAATAAACGGTCCCACCATTCGCTTTTGGCGGAATGGTAAAAGTCTACCAACTACAAAATTTCCGATATTCGAAGCACGTTCTTCGATAATTAGTCCAATGTTCGACATAGTGTATATTGTTTCCCTAAAAGTAATAAAATTCTGACTTATTCTCCCTCAAACAACGAAATTACTAAGTATGAATACCTTAATTTAATTGTCGAAAAAAAAACAAAACTTTCCAATTAATGTTAGATAAATTTCGTAGTTTCGTGAGTGTAATTATCGCTTTAGAGTGCTAAAACAGCTGATAATTCAAACTGAATTGCTACAGTTTTCGAATATAATATTTTTAATTATGAGTAAGTTAGGACGATTCTCCTGTTATTCGTTTTTGTTCGTAGCCGCTTTTTTTTCAAGCAAGGATTCTTTCGCGCAAGAAATTAAACGTTCGTCTATTAATAGTGCAGGAAACACCACATCAAATTCTGGGATTTACCTTTCTCAGTCGATAGGTCAATCATCTGTTTATCAGAAGAAAAGTAATGATAAAACTGAACTCCGCCAAGGGTTTCAGCAACCTATTGTATTGAGAGGTGAGAATGATTCTAAAACAATTCAGTTATTGATTTACCCAAATCCCAACAATGGATCCTTTCATCTGAACACCGATTTATCGAGAAACAGTGCGTTTTCATTTGTCATTTACGACCAAAATGGAAAACTGCTGACAGATGGAAATGGAGTTGGTGGAGTTGAGCAATTAGTGACATTACCAAATCAAACTGAGTCGGGAAATTATCATTTACACATTTTCACTCCAGACGGACTCTCTGGAAACACTAAAATAATTGTAACACATTAAATTAAATGTTAGACAAAAGAAAAAGAAATTAGACAAAAGACGCATACCACAAACTTACGCGTCTTATAGTCCTGAATCTTGAAGTCTTGAGTCTAATTAAAAATCGGAATATGAAAAAAATGTATGCTTTAGTCATTGCTTCTGTTGCAATGGTTTCATCAATCAACGCACAGGACAAGATGTCGCTTGGCGAAATTACTTTAGTGGGTGGAAAGAATTTTTCTTCTTTTCTCTATAAAGATTCAGGTGGAGATAAGGACAAAACCTTAGATTATGCTATGTATAATTCTTTTGGAGCAAACTTCAATTTCACAAAAGGAAAACACATTATTCGCCCCGAGGTTATGTTCAGACAAGCAGGAGCAAAATCAGATTTTGAAGGAACGGCGTTATCGTGGAAAATGAATTATATCGATGTGAATTTCGGTTATTTATATAGCATATTGAAAACCGACAAATTCTCAATTTCACCCGGAGTTGCCGTTGGAGCAGGTTATATGCTAAATGGAGAACAGTATATTGGTGAAACAAGATATACTGTTAGCGAAACACAAAAACTTAAGCGTTTTGACTTTGGTGTTCAAGGAATCACAAATTTCAAGGCTTACTTAAATGAGTCATTTACCATCAGCCTTGAATACCGATTTGGGATTGGGGCAACACAAATTGAAAATGATGTAAATGCACAAGTTTCAAGAAACATTTACCACTCTGCCCTACTTGGATTTGGTATTTTACTCAACAAGAAAAGTTCAACACGATATAATTAGAAATAGATAATAGAATACAAGATATGAAAAAGTTAATCTCCTCATTTATTGCAGTAATTGCATTTTCGTTTGCTTTTGGGCAAGCACCACCACAAGGAATAAATTACCAAGCTGTTGCTGTTGACATGAATGGTAAAGAAATTGTTGGAGTTGACGTTGTAGGTCAACCTGTAGCAGAAAAAGAAATTACTGTGCGTTTTAGTATTATTAAAACTACGTTTGACGGTACGGTGGCTTATCGTGAAGAACATACAACCAACACGGATGAAAACGGACTGTTTAATCTAGTTATTGGACAAGGACTTCAAGATGGAGGCACAGGAACTTTTCCTGAAATCGATTGGGGAACTGGATACCATTTCTTAAAAGTTGAAATCGACATCAAAGGTGGTAATGACTATGTCGATATGGGAACTCAACAATTTTGGAGTGTTCCTTATGCGCTTTATGCCGAAGAAGCACAAAATGGTATTGAGTCAATTGTAGACAATGGCGATGGTACAACCACATTCAACTTTGTAAACGGCATCACATACACTACAAATAATAACGCAGGGCCACAAGGACCTGAGGGACCAGAAGGTCCGGAAGGACCCGCAGGTGCTGACGGAGCTCAAGGACCACAAGGGGATCCAGGTGATGGAATTACAAACATTGTTGACAATGGTGACGGAACACTAACAATTACATACGGAAGTGGCGCAACTGTGATAACTTCTGACTTAACTGGACCACAAGGACCTGCGGGCGCGAATGGAACAGATGGAATTGACGGTGCACAAGGACCTCAAGGCGATCCTGGACCGCAGGGAGCTGATGGAGATGGAATTACGAATATTGTTGATAACGGTGACGGTACACTTACAATTACATACGGAAGTGGTGCAACTGTGATAACTTCTGACTTAACTGGACCACAAGGGCCTGCGGGAGCTAACGGTGCTGATGGAACAAATGGAGTTGACGGTGCACAAGGACCTCAAGGTGATCCAGGACCTCAGGGAGCTGATGGAGATGGAATTACGAATATTGTTGATAACGGTGACGGTACAC
>CAYUQU010000121.1:0-1424 GCA_964447015.1 uncultured Flavobacteriales bacterium | reverse complement strand
AACAAATGGAGTTGACGGTGCACAAGGACCTCAAGGTGATCCAGGACCTCAGGGAATACCGGGAACGAATGGTACAAATGGTACAAACGGAATATCAGTAAACTGGTTGGGAACTTTAGCAGCAGCTCCAGGTTCACCATCACTTAACGACGCATATTACAACAGTACAGACGGTATTTCTTACATATGGAATGGAAGCACATGGAATATTGTAGCACAAGATGGTACTGGTGGCACGGGTGGTAATACATTAAACCAAGCATATAACCAAGGTGGTGCTGGTGCTGGTCGCGTAATTACCTCAAATGCTGGTGCTGTTGAAGTAAATCTTACAGGAGGCGGAAATACAGGTCTTCTTGTTACAAGTAACGTATTAAACTCTTTTGCTTTAGATGTTTCACAATCAAACACAGGTGTAGCAATTCGTGCACGTAGTTTAGCAGCAGGAAATACTTTCCCAGCTATCCAAGCTGAAACGAATAGTACAGGAGCAACCAATTCTGCAATACTAGGTCAGAACTCAGGAGCAGGTTATGCAGTTTCTGGACAGATCCCAGGTACTGCCACAGGTTTCACTGCAGTAAATGGTAATAATCTAAGAACCAATGGTGGTACAGGTATCGCGGGAATAGGATTTAATGGAGTCGTAGGAGAAACTAACTACAGTTCAGGAAATGCTGTATACGGTGAAAATTATGATGCTCTACTCCCCCTCGGAAATGGTATTGGTGTTGGTGGTGTAGGATACATCGGTGTATTAGGTGAAGATACGTATTTAGGTGGTGCTGCAGGTGCCTATGGTGTATTTAGTAACGGTAATTTTGGTGCATCAGGGGTTAAAACTTTTAGAATTGATCACCCAACAGACCAAGACAAATACCTAGTTCACTTTTCTATCGAATCTAACGAAGTACTCAATATGTATAGAGGTATGATTCAAATTGATGAAAATGGTGAAGCTCATGTTGAATTACCTCACTATTTTGATGATATCAATATTAACTTCTCATATCAACTCACTCCAATCGGTGGTTTTGCTAATCTTTACATCAAAGAAAAGATTGAAGGAAATAACTTTGTAATTGCGGGTGGAAATCCAGGAATGGAAGTTTCGTGGATTGTATATGCAGAACGTAACGATAAATGGGTTCGAGACAACCCACACGTAAAAGATGTGGAACCTGTAAAACCTCGTGGAAAACAAACTAACGAAGAAGGTTTTATGTTGAAAGATAATTTGAAAAAGTAATCTTTTAATAAAATTATATCAAAAATCGGAGGAGCAATCTTCCGATTTTTTTTGGATATATTTTTCGCTTCCCTCCCCCTATTTCAAAAGATTTATCTACTTTTGCCTTTCACGCGCACGTGGTGAAACTGGTAGACACGCCATCTTGAGGGGGTGGTGCCAATAGGTGTGGAGG
>CAYUQU010000120.1:0-8067 GCA_964447015.1 uncultured Flavobacteriales bacterium | reverse complement strand
ACCTCCTTCTTTGTGTAGTTCTAAAATCAATGGTTTGACAATATGAACATTCGGAACATCCCACTTCAATGAAGTCTGATCCGGATTGGGGAAAATATTGATTCCGATGAGTTTTGTTTGTTTGTTTTGCATCATTTCGATGCGCTTTTGTGCGATGCGTTCTATTTCTGAAGCTATAAAAGATGAAGCCGATTTAAATCCACCTTTTGATTCGATGGTTTGAAAAAGTGTCCACGCATTTTCGGAGAGAATGTCAGTGGCTTTTTCTATGGCATACGTTCCTCCAGCGGCATCTGTTACTTGGTTAAGGAACGATTCTTCTTTCAGAATATTCGAAATGTTATTTGACATTCTATATGCAAAAGACGATGCTCCTTCAGTTGACCATGCATCATACGGTTGCAAATGCAAAATATCTGCACCGCCAATTGCTGCGGACATTCCTTCTGTAGTCAAACGCAACAAGTTGGTATAAGGATCTTCCAAAGATTTGTTGACAAAAACGCTTTGTGCTTTGATGCGAATTCCTTTTCCAGCGGCAACTCCGTAAGCTTCAAGAATATTGTCGATTAATAAACGAAGCGCGCGGAATTTTGCGATTTCAAACAAGTAATTTGCTCCGATTCCAACTTTTAGTTGCAGTTTATCCGCAACCTGATTGGGATCTTCTCCTGCTTCGGTCAATAATTCGAAATAAGCTTTCACCTGACTACAAGCGATAGCCAATTGTTGCACATTGTTCGCTCCTGCCGAAGCAAACACCGCGTTGTCAATTTCAAATGTACGAAGTCCGTTTACTGATTTCGTTGTGCTATATATCGCTGTAATTTCGTCTTGATTTCCATGGGTTAGCGGGTCACAACTCAAAGTTGTATCCTTTTTTTCTGGAAGTATTGCCAAAACCTCATTGACCTCGGACAGGTTATTTACCTTAAAATCCGTGTAAATAAATTCTGTCGCAATGTCTTTCAAACGAGTTGCCAAATCAGTAGTATGACCGAATCCAATTCCACTACATCCCATCATCAGATTATCCAATGCGGTTTGATTTGCTTTTTTGGAATCAGGAGTACTAATTTCCTGGTAAATTACCCAGTCGTTATTGTCTTTAAATGAACGTGTGGAACTGAATGCCGAAGTTTGTGTTGCTTGCTCTTCCGCTTCTGACCAGTGAAAATGCGACTTGAACGCTATTTCTTCAACAGGGTCGTTGAATTCCAAAGCGTCCTGTATTGCTGTCCCTTTCAGGTCTTTCTCCAATTGCTTGAGCCATTCATCCTTCTGTACATCAGGAAAAGTGGCGTGTAGTAATTCTTTCATCTCAACCATGCGGTAAAAATAGTGAAAGAGATTGGAATTTTTGGAGTGGTGGACGGTAAATTGATGTTGAATCATTTTTATTGCCCTTGATTTTAATCATGGGCTATAAAATGTCCCATATTATAAATGGTTTTAAGTATTTTAGGCACACCATCAATACAAAAACCCAAACAGCCAAATTGGAATTTTATTATGACTACCATACTCAATATTGTCGGCTACTAAATAGGCGTCTTTGAGGTCAGCTATTTGTGTTTTTCGTTTTTTCGTGCCGCCAATTTCGAAGGTGTATTTGTTGTCAGCTACAAAATCGGCGGTGGGGTGTGTTGTGAGCGCGTGTTTGTAGCGCAATTGGTTGGCAAAAAATGTTTCGCGTAGATTGCCGATATTGTGGTTGGAGTTAGAAAGCACAAAAATGAGATTGGGATTGTCTAAATACAATTTTGCGGGTTTTTGCAGCAAACTGATTCCTGTGGTTTCTTTGAATAGATTGTGCGTCAGTCCGACTTCTTGTAAATAATGGAAATAGCCCAAAAGGGTTCCGCGATTCAATCCGATTTTGTCACTGATTTTTGATACATTGGGAATGAACGGAACGGATTCTGCAATAATCACGAGTAGTTGCTTGATTTTGTGAATGTATGCTATGTCGATTTGCCTGAGTTGTGGCAGTTCGATTTCGAGCATCATATTAATCACTTCCTCAAGGCGCATGGTGAAAAGTGCAGGGTCTTCTCTGTGAAACGGATAATACCCATGCTTCAGATATGGTCCGAAATATTGAAAAGGTCTAATTTTTTCATTAATTTTCACCGCTTCTTTCTCATGGTTTTTTAGAATATGCTCGAGCGTAAGACGTTGAAACTTCTGACCTGTTTCCATCTCCAAATATTCCCGAAAAGAGAATCCTTGCATAGTGTACACCACAGCTCTTCGACTTAAATCCGCGCGTGCATTTAATATTTCAAGGAGGGATGATCCAGTGAAAACGATTTTTAATTTGGGATAATCATCATACGTGTTTTTGAGAATCTGCGCCCAATTCGGGTATTTGTGCACTTCGTCAATAAAGAGGTAGTTACCTCCTTTTTTTACAAATTCATCAATCAGTTCTGGTAATGAATTGTTGCTAAACCATAAGTTGTCTAAACTGATGTATAATGTTTCATCGAGCTTGTCAGCTAAATTCAATTTGATGTATTGAAGCATTAAAGTCGTTTTTCCGACACCGCGTTGTCCTTTAATACCGATTAGACGTGCTTTCCAATGGATGTCGTCAATCAGTGAACGTACAAAATCAACAGATGTTTGCGCGATTTTTTGCCTGAATTTTTCTTGTAAATACTCCATTATGTATGTCTTAATACACAAAAATACATAAAAATGTTTATCATATCAAACAAAACACACAAAAAACGTTCAGTATAATAAACAAAATATCAATTCTTCTTATTCAACTAATCTTTGCAATTCATTCTAAAAAGAATAATTCCAGCCGAAATAAAGGTCAACCCACCGATAAACACGATGGATGGAATAATACCAAATGAGTCGGCAATGATTCCAGTTAAGATAGCACCGATTGCGTAACCTAAATCACGCCAAAGTCTGAAAACACCGATGCTTTTCGCTCTGTCTTGGGGGTGCGTGTTTTCGGCAACTGTAGCGAGAAAAGTAGGGTAGACCATAGCTGTTCCCCAACCTAAAACAGCGGAGAGTGAAATAAAATGCGTCATGGATTCTGCCCAAACAAAAAGAACCAATGCGATTGCTTGCAGCAACATACCAATGAAAAGCATGTTCTTTTTGTAAAATTTGTCTGCCATTTTGCCCGTGAATAATTGCCCCAATCCCCAAACGGCAGGGTAAACCGCAACGATAATTCCGATTTGCTCTAAATCAAAATTTTTGGCAGCAAGAAGAATAGGAAAAATCCCCCAAGCCATACCATCATTCAGGTTGTTTACTAATCCAGCTTGGGTTACAGAACCCAAGTTTTTATTTCTCCACGTCGTATCCCAAAAAACGTGTTTGAGAAGTGGGACGCTATTGGTTGTAGTTTCCTTGGCTACGTGGTGTCGAGTGTCTTTGATGAAAAAGATACTCCCGATTAATCCCAGTGCAATCAATCCAAATCCAATATAAAACGGGTAGGGGCGTACACCGTATTCACTTGCGATATATCCTGTTAAGAAAGCGACAACCGCTACGGCAATATATCCCGCAAATTCATTTAGTCCCATGGCGAAACCGCGTTGTTTTTCGCCCACAAGGTCAATTTTCATCACCACTGTGCTACTCCATGCGAGTCCTTGGTTGATTCCCAAGAGTACATTTGCAGCGATAATCCAATTCCAATTCGGGGCATACATCAATATAAAAGGAATCGGAATAGCGACAATCCAACCTGCGATGAGTAGATTTTTTCGCCCAAATCGATTGGCTAATACGCCAGTGTAATAATTGGTAATCGCCTTGACAATGCCGAAAACAATAATAAACGAAAGAATGGCGGTTTTAACGGCAATGTGGAATTCTTCCTCTGCAATTTGAGGTAAAATGGAACGTTCAAGTCCCACCATTCCACCCACAAAAGCGTTAACGACAACAAGAAGCGTAAACTGTTTCCAGTTTTCTTTGAGTCCAAGTTTGACGTTCTCCACTACGATTAATTTTGTGGAGTTTCTAATTCTGCAGACCCTTTATTTTCCTTCACATGCCAAATAGAAGTAGCTAAAAGAGTAATCAAAAATGGAGCAGCCAAAGCACCCAAATACGGAATGTAAAAAACACCAGTAAATAATGCGCCAAGTCCGATCATCGTCCCAGAATTTTTAAAACCGTAGTTCCAGCTTTTGACTAATGAAACTTTATATCTCTCCAATGCATAATCCGTATATGCGAATCCGATGAAAAAAGCATTAATGAAGAACATGACATACGGTGTGAGGGCTGTAATACCTAGAAGTAAAGCGAAAAGATTCCAAACCAAATAAACTACAATAAAGAACCAAAGAGCAGTGAAAACGATGGCGATAGTTCGCAGTAAATCTGTTACCATACGCTTCAAACCACCGTCAAATTTGGATCCCGATAAATGATTATCTGCTCGTTCAGCTAAAATGGCCATAACGGGAGATAAAATTGTAATCATGATAAATTGGTAACTCGTTTGAAGTACCCATTTTCCGGATTCTTGTATGGTATTCACCATACGAGCCCACCACCCAGCATCAGGAGCCAATTCTTCAGGAGCGCCTAACCACCCAAATAGCCATCTGAAGTAAAGGTAAAAAAATGTAATAATTGCCCCTGGAATTAGAAAAAGGTACAATTTTTTGTGCTTTAATAGCTTGGCGAGAACAAGGAAATATTGTTGTATCATGATGCTCATTTGTGGAGTACCAATTTACAAATAATTTTGGTTTGTGATGACGCTGGTCTCGATACATACCGACAATTAAACGAAATTCGACCTTACAATAAAAATCAAGGAATTGTCGGTACACTCGACCAGCTTAGTTCATTCTACTAAGAAAAGATAAACTCTATAGTATCCCACAAATAGAGCTGCCCGAGTGTCCCAATAATTCTAAAAAGGTTAATTTAGTGAAGGAATATTATTTAATTATTGGGATGTATCGAGGGCAGCGGATTGTTTGCGAAAATCTAATTTTTCTCTATTTTTGTTTTGTCATAAATTATTAACCTAACCTAAAAACCTATGTCATTTTATATGTATATACTTGAGTGTGCTGATGGTACATATTACACTGGTAGTACAAGAGACCTTGATAGGAGGCTGAAAGAACATGAATCTGAAAATGGTGCAAACTACACTATTAAACATGGTCCAGTTTATTTGGTTTATTATGAAGAATTTAGCCGTATTGATTATGCTTATTACCGTGAAAAACAAATCCAACGTTGGAGCCATGATAAAAAGAAGGCTTTGATAGAAGGGGATATGGATTTATTGAGAAAGTTGTCAAAAAAGAGTTTTCGACATAGAATCCGCTGACCTCAATACGATTTCAACAGTTAAGTGGAATAAAAGTCAAGGTTGGTGTTTAATAGAACTGTTGTAATCACTCGACCAGCTTAGTTCGTTCTACTAAGAAAAGATAAACTCTATAGTATCCCACAAGTAGAGCTGCCTCCCGACAATTACACAAAATACTTCAATGATAAAAACTAACTATTTGTCGGGAAGGGCAGCGCCCCCCTCCAACAACCTAATCCTCCAACTCCACAATCTCAATCCCAAACTGAGTCAGGTGATGAGTGAAGTGTTTTGCGTGAATTCGTTCCCACATATCGTAATTCAAATTGCCGTAGTATGGATGTAAATTAGTCGCATCAGGATTAGCGGCGTAGAAATCTTCGTATTCTATCCACTCAAGCGTAAATTCATCTACTGCCAATTCAATCTCCTCGTGGCGAAGTTTGGGTTTTTCAGGGACAAAACTTGCTTTAAATTCGCGAGGAAAAGGTTTGTCACTCATTAAGAAAACTTGCATTTTTTCAATCTTATCTTCAGGAATTTCCAAAGGAAACTTAATCAGTCCGTATGACATTTTGATGCTATCTGTTAAATGTTCAACCATTTCCTGAGCTGTCATAGTTCCCCAAAGAGGTTTGCTTTCAGCTGTTAATTGATCCAAATGGTGCAATATCGTAACGATGTCTGTTTTGATGTAACTCATAATTATGCGTAATTTTCTCCAACAATTAATTTTAAAGCGTGTTGTTTCACTCCAATTTTTACAGGCATGTTTAACGAAATAGGCTCACCATCTGCATGGGAGTTCTTTGCGTCAGTATTTAATTCTAAACTTTCAAATCGATAACTCGACACATACTTAGATTTTTGAGCAGTACCTTTAAAGAATCTAGACACAACAAACGGCGCTTTATGTAATGGTGGTTTTCTTAGAATCGTAAGTTCTAATCTTCCGTCATGCACATCGGAAAAAGGAGAGATACAAAAACCATTTCCAAATTCAGAGGCATTCGAAATACTAACCATAAATGCTTTCTGATTTATTCTTGTTCCGTTTCCAAATTCAATTTGAAAATCTTTTTCGGTATACTTAAAGTATTCTCTTAGGATCAATCGCACATATCCCCAAAAACCTCTTGATTTCTTTTTTGCAAAGTTAGTGGCTATATGCCCGTCAAAACCAAATCCAGATACACCTAAAAAGAACTTTCTATTGATAGTCCCCACATCAACTTGTCTTACTTTAAGTTGATTCAATGTCAATATTGCGATTCGAATTCTAGTCGGGATATCAAAGTGACGTGCATATCCATTTCCTGAACCAGTTGGAATTATTCCCAAAACAGTATCGCTATCAATCAAAGCCATTCCTACGTTGTGAACAGATCCATCTCCACCAACAGCACAAACAATATCAATGTTTCGTTGAACAGCTTCTTTAGCTAATTTGTATCCATGCCCACTATATTGAGTAAAGATTATTTCAGCGTTAAATTTAGCGTCGTCAAGATATTCTTTAATCAACTTAGGAATGTCATGTTTCTTACTAACACCAGATTTTGGGTTTATTATGAAGAGTATGCTTGTTTTCATTCTAAGGAATATGCGTTTTATTTAAAATTAAATCATTGTTATAACGCTGAATTATTGCTTTTAAAAAGTTTTCATTGCTTTTGATTTCATCTTTCTTTTTAAAGAGTAAATCATTTTTCATGGACAAATCTACTTTAAAATCGTACAACTGTTTCGTTTTTTCATTGGTATATGTGAAAAGAAAATTGTCTTGAAATAGTTGATATGTACCTTCCATATAAGTTATAGCAAAAGGATTATATTCTCTTGAGAATGCAGACTGTCCAAAGCTGTATATGGTTTCGTGTATATTAAGTAAATCGAGAATGGTAGGAAAGATATCGATTTGTTGAAATAACTCGTCAGATACATTAGCTTCAATAGTTCCTGAGGGAGTGTAGAACAGAATAGGGATTTGATACATTCCGATTCGCTGACCGTAATATGAGGATTTACTTGCAGGAGTGTGATCTGCCACAAAAACAAATAAGGTGTTTTCAAACCAATTTTGTTTCTTGGCTTCTTCAAAAAACATACGAAGAGATAAATCTGTATACTCAATCGAGCGGCAAATTGGGTGTGGACCTTTACGTAATTTACCTTCAAATTCTTTTGGTATCTTATAAGGGTGGTGCGAACTGAGTGTAAACAGAACGGATAAAAATGGAGATTGCTGTTTGCTTAATTCACGTGCAGTCCATGGCAAAAAGTGGTGATCAAAAATTCCCCACGTACCGTCATTGTGATCTTCGTTATTATATTCCGTTCTACCATAATAATGGTCAAACCCAGTAAGCGCAGAAAAACCGTTAAAGTTCATTGAACCATTTGTTGCACCATGAAAAAAGGAGGTGGAATAACCATATTTCTTCATCACGTTGCCAATTCCCGAAAGCTTATTGGAGGAATACATGGATGAAATATAAGGATTATCAATTAGTCCAGGAATGGAAGCTAAAATTGCAGGTAATGCTTCAATAGATTTTTTTCCGTTGGCGATAGAATTCTCAAATAGATATCCTTCTTTACAAAGCGAATCAAAAAATGGTGTGAATGTATCCCCATTTTCATCAGGACCCACCCATTCATTGCCATAACTTTCGAAAATAACTATTAGCACATTGGTGTTATCATTCAATTTGTACTGGGTTTGTTGCCCTACTTTGCGATAA
>CAYUQU010000119.1:0-8179 GCA_964447015.1 uncultured Flavobacteriales bacterium | reverse complement strand
ATATCGGTTCTCACACTGTTACGCATTCTATGTTAGACACAATGGAGAACGATGAAGGACAAAAGGAAGAACTATTACAATCAGGACTTCGAATTCAAAATCAACTAGGTTATTTTCCAGATTCAATTTCTTATCCTGTAGGCAGCTATAATGACAGAACCATTTCTATATCAAAAGAAGTTGGATATAAATTTGGACTGGCTGTAAAGCAGGATGCATATGACCCAGAAGTAGATGATGACTTTGAGATCCCTAGAATAGAATTGTATAACGAACCATGGTGGAAGACGAAAATGAGAATTTCGAATCGTTTGGAAAAACTTAAAAAAATTATTCGTTACCGATGAGAATAGTACTTTGGATAGGAGATGATTCAAATCAGTATGCTCTTGCTCAAAAGATTGCAGCTCATAATAATGTTGTCGGTATAGTTTTAGAGACAAAGACTAATGTAAAAAGAAGAAAATTAAAGTTGAGAGATTATATTGATAAGGCAATAATTAGATTCTTTTTCAGATCAGTTGCTATGACCTGGATTCGTTTATTAAAAGATTACAATTCAGAATATCCAGAACTCCCTTCAGCTAAAATACTTCGGGTTAATAATATAAATGAATTACAAGTAAAGAATTTTACTGAATCATTAAATGCGGAATTAATATGTGTTTCAGGAACATTGTTAATTAAGAAAGATAATTTACGTACAAACTCAGAACATGGTATCATCAATTTACATACAGGTCTTTCTCCGTATGTTAAAGGAGGTCCAAATTGTACGAATTGGTGTATTGCTAATAATGATTTTGACCTGATTGGAAACACAATTATGTGGATAGATGAAGGGATTGATAGTGGTAATTTATTACTTACAGAGCAAACTCAATTTTCTGGCAAAGAGTCTTTTTTTGAGGTTCATCGTAAAGTCATGGATCATGGTCACGATTTATATTTAAAAGCTATTGATAAAATTAAATCAGGAGAAGCAAAAAGTATTCCTCAAAATTCAATAACTGAAGGCAAGACATATTACTCAAAAGAATGGACATGGCGCGAGCATTGGAAACTATGTCGCAATTTTAAATGTTTTAATAATCTTGATGAAAAGAAGTCCCAAAGTCCTATTGTAATATCATAATATGAAAAAACATTCATTTTGTTTAATATGCAATTCAAAAGACCTTCAGTCAATGAAGGATTACAAAAAAGCTCATTTATGTAAATGTAGTTCATGCCACTTCGTCTTTTCTCAAGCAATTCCAACTCCTGAAGAATTAGAAAAACATTATGAGGGATATGGCCGTAACGATTATTTGTCTCCCATTACAATTAAACGCTACCATGAATTGCTTGATAAGATGGAAGTATATCGAAATACAGGACGCTTACTTGATGCGGGGTGCGGGATCGGATATTTTCTAGAAGTAGCTAAAGAAAGAGGGTGGGAAGTATACGGAACCGAATATACAGATGAAGCTGTGCGGATGTGTCAAGAAAAAGGAATTAATATGCACAAAGGGACTTTAGATCCAGCTAATTATGACCCAGAGAGTTTTGATATAATCACTTCGTTTGAAGTAATTGAGCACATCAACAATCCACTTGAAGAATTACATAACTTTAATCAAATTCTTAGACCTGGCGGATTAGTTTATGTCACAACGCCAAATTTCAACTCTTTGTTGCGTTATCGTTTAAAGTCAGCATACAACGTCATTTGTTATCCTGAACATTTAAGTTATTACACGCCAAAAACACTGAAAAGCGTTTTTTCTAAATCAGGTTTCAAACCATTAAAAGTAGAAGCTACTGGAATAAGTTTAACGCGATTAAGAACAAGTTCAGGCAAAAGCGAACAACAATTTATTTCTTCCAATTCAGACGACGAAAAAATCAGAAGCAAAATGGAAAATAAGTGGTATTTGCAACTTGCTAAACGTACCATAAATGGTGTACTCACATTATTTGGTAAAGGAGATAGCCTAAAAGGGTGGTTTGAGAAAAGGAATTGACAAAGTAAATTCCCTAATTCCAAATCATTATTCTAAATTTGTCCAAAGCAACACTGAATTGCGCCAATTATGGAAAAAAAAATCATCGACGCTAATCAAAAATCAATCATTCCTGATTTCAAGGAGTTGTACAGGTATAAAGACTTGTTTCTCACTTTGACATGGCGAGATTTTCGCGTACGGTATGCGCAAACAACGATAGGTTTTCTATGGGCTATTTTGCAACCCGTTGTTACTTTATTGATTTTAACGTTAGTTTTCGGGCGATTTGTAGGCGTGGAAACAGATGTGCCTCATATTCTCTTTACTGTTACAGGCATGAGTATTTGGAGTTATTTTGCTTATGTTATGACCAATTCGGGGAATTCCATAATTGCCAGTCAAGGTATGGTGAAGAAAATTTATTTTCCAAGGTTAATTATTCCACTTTCCAAAGCTGTGGTAGGTTTTATTGATTTCGGCATCGCATTAGTGATTATGATCGTGTTGATGTTCTATTATCAGGTTCCTCCATCAGTTAACATTTGGTTGGCACCCGTATTTATTTTAATTGGCATTATCGCTGCATTAAGTGTCGGTATATGGCTCAGTGCACTCAGCGTGCGCTATCGCGACTTTCAACATGTGGTGCCATTTATCGTGCAAATAGGTTTGTACATTACTCCTATAGCCTACCCTGCTGAATTTGCCACGAAACAGCTCCCACAATGGGCAAGTACGCTTTATTATCTTAACCCTATGGCTGGTGTTGTACAAGGTTTTCGCTGGGCAATGTTTGGTGGTGAAGCACCAGGTCAACTGATTTATGTTTCGATACTTATGATTCTGATTTTGTTTATCTCAGGGCTCTTTTACTTTAAAAAAGTAGAGGATGAGATGGCAGATTATGTTTAGGCTGATTGGCTTAGATTTATTAAGCGGATTATCATTAATTACACTAGACCTAATTTAACACAGAGGACAAATTAAATATTTTTATATATTTATCTCCAAACAACTATATTAACTATGTCCTTTATAAACATCCATGCTGTGTCAAAAAAGAGCTTTATGGCCTATTTGATTTTGACTCCCTATTTGGCTCTTGCATTTTACTTCTTTATCTACATGAGGCATCAACCTTGGCTAATATTAGGAGTGATTTTAATTACAATATTTATATACAAAGTACTAAACATTATTAGTGTCAAATGGACATTAAGAGACGACTCCATACTCGTTGAAAGCGGGTTTCTTCCTTGGAGAAAAACTAATTTCAGTATTCCCTTAAATCAAATATATGAGGTATATCTTACTAAATCTTTGTTGGGAATAATCTTTAAATATGGTGGTCTTAGAATTAGAAGAACGGATGGTATATCCTCATCTTTTTATGAAAACAGAATGAGTAAAGCATCTAAATTCGTAAGTACATATTATGATTTAAATCTTGTTTTAGAAGCTTTAAAAAACGAACAAAATTATGATAATAAAAGTGCAGTTTCCATTTCGGTTGCTGATGAACTTTTTAAATTAATTGAGCTAAAAGAAAAGGGATATCTTTCGGATAAAGATTTTGAAACTCAAAAAAACAAAATGTTAAATAATTAGATTTAAATATCTTTTAAGTACAACTAAATCAAAAAAACATGAAAAATTACATTCTTATTCTCTCCTTTTTATTGTTAGCAATGAACCCTTCTCAAGCTCAGCAAGATGATGTATCTGAGCCAATATACGAGTATGCATCTGTATACATGAAAGTTTTTTATCAGGGAAACATCCTTTCTTATAAAACAAAAGGAATCTATCAACACCCATTGCTTTCAATGCCAGATGGCACTATGTATGTTCTGTATGACGCAAAAGACGAAAATAATTTAAAAGAGTTTACAAATATCAATGACGTGTTAAACTATATGGCTGGTTACGGTTGGAGAATGAAAGAAACATATATTTTGACCTGTGATGGCGATAACAGTGATAATAAGCCTGGAATCTTAAACACAAATGAGTATTGTCAATATATCATTTTTGAGAAGAGGAAAGTGAAGCAATAAAAACAGTATTGAGCAAGAGTATAGAGTATTGAGGATGAAAACAGAATTGATTAGAGTTATAGATTAAGAATGAATAATTTCAAAGGAAAAGTCATGAAAATAATATGTGTTGTCCTTTTATTGATAAGTATGGGGCTTTTTGTTGGATGCAAAAAGAAAGAAGAAGTTACAATTAAGGGTTGTACAGATACTTCAGCAATCAATTACAATGAATCAGCTAACCATGAGGATGGATCCTGTTTCTATTCATATAAAAGTACCATTAGTTTTTGGCAAAATTTCACAAGTTATCAAAATATAGTAGCTTACAGCAACGCCAACTTCGTTCAAATATATGTGAATGGGAATCTATTTGGTTATATCGAGGATTACAATTATGCTTCTGTAGAACCACCTTGTGGAAATGGTGGATATATAAGGGAAATAGATCTGGGAAAGATGCAATCAACTACTGTTCACTACGATGTTCGCGAATTAAATGAATCTAATTTGTGGGAGGTGTTCCAATCGGGCACAATTGATTTAACTGCCAATGAATGTTCTTCCGTTCAAGTCTTTTATGAATGAGATTGATTTACCTACACAAATCAAGAGCCCCGTTGTGAATATCCAGCGGTAAAAACAGTTTTGAGCGCGAGTCTTGAGAATTGAGGTGGGCACAAAAAAAAGCCGACTTTCTATTCGAAAGCCGACTTTTTCAATCATAGACAAGAAACCTAATCCGTATCATCCAATCCCGGAGGGGAAGGAACTTGGGTTAACGTTCTTGTTTGGCGCTTACCTTTTCGGTCGACGATGATTTTAGACACTGTGTATTCGATAACGAATTCTGGGTGGTCATTTTCCATAATCTTCAACAAACTAAAGATTTGCGTGTGGATTATGTCGTCGATAGAGCGAATCAATTTGTCTATCATCAAGCCTCTTTTCTTTTTGAGGACGATGATGTTTCGCGGTTCGAACAGCAACGCGTTCAACTGATTGCGTTTATCTACAAGTTCTGTAATCATCTCAGGCGACAAGCCGAACTCGATAAGATCTTCGCTTAGTTCCTGAGACATTTCTATCACTTGATTGATCCGTGCCAATCTAACTTTGGCATCACCTTTAGTGAAGAACCTTTTGTTGATAGAGAATTGTCCTTCGATATCTGGTCTGTTGCGCATTTTACCGTATGTTCTCATAATAAAACTCAGTGCATACGCTCGATTTTCGATTTCAATGAACAAATCATCTTTTTGTTTGGTCACCCATTTTTTGTCTGCTTCGCGCAACTGTGTTAGGGTGTTCACTTCTGCAATTTTTGTTTGCAGTGTCTCAACCAGTTCTACAAAAACGGGGATCCCTTCCCACACTGATTGATTTTTCTGAATTGTTGAAAGTACAGCCTCGTACATTTTCAACTTGTTTGATGTTCTACTATTCATAACTTTAAATTTTGTGTCTCGCATCTGCAGTTGCGAGACGGGTTAATAATTAAATCATGCATGACAAAGACATTTACGAATTGCGTGCCAAAGTTGTTAAGTGGGTGGTTTGGTGGGTGTTAATAAATGTTAAGGATTAACAGTATTGAGCCAAAACAGTATTGAGTAGGGAGCAAGAGCAAGAACAGTTTTGAGTTTGAGTATGGAGTATTGAGGGATTTTTATGGGAGATGACATTTGCGGGTTTTCCTCCCCCATGACAGTAGTGAGCAAGAGTATTGAGTATAGAGGTGGAGATGGCGTGGTGGTTTTAAAACACATAGGCACAATAGACTAATCCTATGTGCCTATGTGTTTTTAAAACGGGGTGTTAAAGTCATGAGGCCGTGATTCCAAGTGATGTTGCCGTGATGTCAAAGCCATGCGGCCGTGATTCCAAATGATGTTGCCGTGGTTCCAAACGATGTTGCCGTGGTTCCAAACGATGTTGCCGTGATGTCAAACGATGTTGCCGTGATGTCAAAGTCATGCAGCCGTGATTCCAAATGATGTTGCCGTGATGTCAAAGTCATGCGGCTGTGATTCCAAATGATATTGCCGTGGTTCCAAACGATGTTTCCATGGTTTCAACTCGTTATGCATGCATTTGCATCTCCTAAAATTGCATTTAAAAAGGCCACACATCGGTGTAGAGACCATAGACGTGGTGTAGTTCGTATTTGATCATAAACTCGGTATTGATTTCGCTGACTTTTTCGGGGTTATGAATATAGATCTTATAACCTAAGGATTTGAGCGTACTTAATTTTGCAGGATACTCGTGAATAAAGCTCCGTGATACCACAGCATGGCGAATGCCTTTTTGGTAAAAACCACGCAATGCTGTGTCGTCTGCATTCAGCACGATGGATTCAGCTAGCATAAAATGATTCATGTTCTTAGCCAACGCAGCAGAAAGTGAGTCTTTATTGTGTAATTCCATAAGTAATCGTTCGGGAGCAGCAAACTCGGTTGAGAATCTCACGGGTTCATTAATTTTATCTGTCACCAACCATGCGTCAGGGTGATCGACGAACCACTTATTAATCCCTTTCAGATCCAAGGGTGTAAGTTGTTTGTAGAATGAATGGCTTTGAAAGTTTTTCAATGAAACGGGCGGTTTGATTGTTGCTCCAGTCATTTGTTGCCATATTTCCCAATCGTGTAGCGCAATATATTGATTGTCCGAAGTCTTTTGAATATCCAATTCGAAATACCTAAACCCAAGTTGGTAGCTAGAGTCTAATGCTTCTAATGAATTCGTATAAATATGTCCTTGGATCATTCCACCAGCATGTGCGATAAAGCGTGGTGTTTCACCTTCGTATTCACTTACCTCGTGAGTGTTTTCAAATACAATAGGAGCTGCTTCTAACTTTTGGGTCCCACTTGTGTTTACCGTGGTCAATTCAGCGATATGTTCTCCAATAAAGTCATTTACATCACCCGTAATGTAATCAGTAAGAAAACGCAAGTTGTGCTTTATGGATGCGCCATTTAATATAGCTGGTGCAAGGTCAATTTGTGTTAGCGTGTCTTTAGGTGACTGAATTTTCTTGTTGGACAATACGTAGAGTAGTCGCTCACCTGTATTCTCAAAAACGCTAGGATCACCCATTTTCAGGTGGTCGGGGAAGATATACACGACGGTATTCTCTAACAATCCCTCTTCTTCAAGACTCGCGATGAATTCTCCAATTAAATAATCGACCACACTCACCATAAATTCGAGCTCAGAATTTTGAGGGGGGAGAATCTTTTCAAATCGTTTGTCATAAATTCCATTGGGGAAATGCGTATCTATCGTTGAAACAAAAACTGCAAAGGCTGAACCTTTATCATTCAATCGCTTGATTTCGTTCAATGCATGTTCAAACAACTCTTTATCACGTAAACCATAAAAGCTTTCATGGCCAGAAGATGCTACGTTTTTATAATCCACCACTTTGTCAAACTGAAACGCGTTTAGGATATCGATTATTCCCGCATGATCTGTGTCACCACTTAAATAAGTTGAATAATACCCTGCTTTATTAAGCGCCATCGTAATACTGGAAATTTGCGTAGCATACACATCTTTAAAAAGGTTGTACGCTCGTCTTCCAAAGAAAGCGGGAAAACCAGTTAAGCAAGTGTATAAAGACGCACTTGTCCAGCCAGAACCTTTTGTAGGCTGCATGGGTTTGAAGTGCCATTCATCTCTAAGTCGATTAAGATTTGGAGTGAGGTGAGCAAATTTTTCGTGAAGAAAACCCATCTCCACCGATTCGAGTGAAAGCACAATAATGTTTTGCCCTGCAGTTGCTTCAATTTGATCAGGGAATGTATAATCAGTTATACCAACATCTTCTAGTGCCTTTTCAAAGTTGCCATCGGGTGCACGCAAAATGGAAACCAAGGTTTGTTTGTCCTCCCAATAAGTACTCTTCATGCTCACGTAAAGCGCGGAGATAAGAAAAACCATCAGGATACCTATTGAAGTTTTCAGTTGAAGTCTCTGAGGCAATCTAAAAAGTGTAAAAACGAAACGTAGAATAGACTTGCTTTTGAGAACAAGGATCACCCCTATTATCCACAAAACAAATCCTGCAATAAAATGCGGTAAAAACAACCAAGACTCTCCTTTAATTCCCCTAAGATTAAAATGCACCATAAAGGAATAACC
>CAYUQU010000118.1:0-8179 GCA_964447015.1 uncultured Flavobacteriales bacterium | reverse complement strand
CCTTCTTGTTTATTCTTCAGATAAAGATTTTGAAGAATCAATAAATGGATTGAAACCAGATAAGCGAAAAATAAAGAATTTTGAATATGAAGTCACTTCTAATCCTACATATTTAAGTACTTTTAAGCGCACAATGCAATAAAGGATATATAAAAATGATGTTTTTTGTTTTCGCTATAATTGCCTATATGCTTGGATCAATTCCAACAGCAGTATGGGTAGGAAAGAGTTTCTATGGTCTTGATGTACGTGAACATGGAAGTAAAAATGCCGGAGCAACAAACACGTTTAGAGTACTGGGGAAAAAACCCGGAATTATAGTTCTCTTAGTAGATGTAGCGAAAGGAATTCTTGCTGTTTCTATTCCCTATTTTTTTGTAGGACAAAACTGGAGCAATGAGGAAATTATAAACTTCCAACTCGTTGCGGCATTAGCTGCTGTAATCGGGCATGTATTCCCTTTATTTGCCCAATTTAATGGAGGAAAAGGTGTTGCAACATCTTTGGGAGTAATTATAGGAATCCACCCTTTGGCTGCTAGTATTTGTTTGATTATATTTCTCATAACTTTTCTCATATTCAAATACGTCTCTCTAGGTGCAATTTTAGCAGCTATCTCATTCCCTATATTAATTGAATTTGTTTACCATAACGACTTCTTTTGGTTAAGAGGCTTTTCTATCTTACTTTCTGCTGCTGTGGTAATTACACATCATAAAAATATTAAGAGGTTACTCAGTGGAACTGAGAATAAAATGAACCTTTTCAAGAATTAACCGTACATAAGCTAGAAAGTTATTACTCAGGCTTGATTTTTGCCTTAACTTAGTATTAGTTAATATGTTTAAGGTGATTTAATAAATCAAAACTTGAAGGTAACAGCTAAATAAAAAGTGATACTAAATAAGAAAGTACACATATTACTCATCGTTTTGGTGGCAGTTTTACTGTTGCCCTTTTCTGCTTATAGTCAAACAGAAGAAGAATTAAAAGAAAAAGCAGATGTCTTCTTTAAAAAATCAGAATTTATTGAAGCCACACCTTTATACCTGAGGCTTTTATCTTTAAACCCGCGAGATCATAACTATAACTATCGATACGGAACTTGTTTACTCTTTAATTCTGACAAAAAGCAAGATGCATTTAAGTACTTAAATTATGCTGCCAAAGGTAGTGGTGTCGAAATTGAAGTTTTCTACTTTTTAGGTAAAGCATATCATCTCACGTTTGAATTTAATAAAGCAATTGAGTTTTATAAAAAATATAAACAAGTGGCAGGAAGCCGAGCTGCACAGAATTTGGATGTGGACAGGCAAATTGAAATGGCTGAAAATGGTAAAAAACTTTTATCCCACCTTAGCGAACTGATAATTGAAAGTAGAAGAATGACAAGTCTTAATGAATTCTTCAGACTTTACGATTTGTCTAATATTGGTGGAACAATAATTGTCACTGAAGAATTTCAAACGCGACTTGACAAAAAGAACAATCATACTCCACTCATCCACTTCCCTGCAAAACCGACACAGATTTTTTACTCAAGTTATGGCGATGAAGAATCAACAGGAAAAGATATCTATGTAAGACGGAAACTTCCCGATGGATCTTGGGGTATGGCGCAAAAGGTTGCTGGTGGAGTAAATACAAAGTATGATGAAGATTTCCCCTATATGCACCCAAACGGGAGATATCTCTATTTTTCCTCAAAAGGACACAACAGTATGGGGGGATATGATGTCTTCCGCGCCCCCTATTTTCCCGATGACGATAGCTTTGGTGACCCTGAAAATTTAGATTTTGCAATTTCTTCTCCCGATGAAGACTTGTTTTATGTTGTCGATTCATTAGACCGAAATGCTTTTTTCGCTTCTGCAAGACAAAGCCAAGATGGAAAGATTCATGTATATAAAATGCGTGTACAACGTTCGCCAAACCAAATGGTGATTTTTAAAGGTTCATTTATCTCTCAAGTGAACCCTTCAAACAAAGTTGTCTCGGTGCAAATAAAAGATGTAGCCAGTGGACGTCGGGTTGGTTCGTATAAATCAAATAGCATTGATGGAGGCTATCTTATCACTCTTCCTAAAGGTGGGCGATATGAGTTTACAATGCAAGTCAATGGCGAACCTGATATGCATATCGCTATGATTGATGCGCCATTCTTGGATGAGCTGAAACCGCTTAAACAACGTATTGTTGAGTATGAAGAAAATGGTGAGCAACTTGTGCGTGTTGACAACTTGTTCAATGAAGAATTCGACGATATTTCAGATATCCTTGCCGAAGTCCTCAAAAGCAAGTCACAACTACAACCAAATAGTGATGCTTTCGACCTTGAAGCATTGGAAAAATTAGAAAATGAAAAGAAAATACTTGCAACACTAAATTTAGATCGATACAATCCATCTGAATTAAAGGACATTGCTAATGCAGACGTCAAAAGATTGGAGATTGAGAAAATAGAGATTGAGAATGAGTTAAATAAGCTTCTCATGATTGCCAACGAAGCCCTTAAACAAGCTAAAACTTCTGATTCAATTGCAGATGCTCTACTTGAAGAAGCTAAAATGACATCCAATGTAGCCAAAGCTAATGCAATTCTAGATCGCGCATTAGCTGAGAAATATACTGTACAAAAAGAAATCGAAAAAGCAGAACAAGCCCTCGAAGTGCATAAAGAGCTTATTAAAGTTCAAAAATTTAACGAGCAGAATCTAGAAAAGGCAAAAACTGTTGCTCAAGTCTTGGATGGAGTCAATCGCGACAATTTGAAAGAAAAACTAAATGAACTTACCTCTAAAGTCGATGTAGAATATGTAAAAAACAACTTCAACTCGGAAAATAAACTTAGTGCTGCCCAATTATTGTACAGCAAAACTGATGAGAAAAGTGGAATTTCTTCAGTCACTAAAAAGAAAAATGAAATTATTCAACTAAAGGATGCTATCCGTCAACGTGAAAAAGAAATTGAAAAACTCGAGGCAGAAAAAGAATTTGCTAAGAAAAAAGAACTTGAAGATCTTGAACGCAAAATATCAACTCTCAAAAATGACATTCGCGCTGATGAGGAATTAATATCTCTTAAAGAAAATGAGATCAAGAAAGAAAGTATTAAAGAGAATGAACTTATAGCAAAGAAAAGTGCAATAGACAAAACTAGAGGTATCTCTGATAATAAAATTGTTAAAGATTTAAAAGTAGATATACTCAACAACAATTTATTGGTTTCAAAAAACCTGTCCAATGATCAACTAATTGATGAATTTGAACGCAAAACGAGCGAGCTTCGTACTGAATTGGCAAATGCAGCAAATACGAGCAATGGTGTGACTAAGGAAATTGCTGTTCACAACAATGGAACTAACACAAATACGACCAAAGAAACTACTGAGAATAACAGTACTAATTCTAAAACTGACTCCTCAATTGCTAAAAAGAACCCAACAAATGAAAGTGTCGCAAAATTAAATCCAAAACTAAAGGAACAAGAAGATAATCTTCGAAATGCCAACTTGACACCTGAAGATGAGGCTAAAAATCGAATTGCAATAGAAAAACAATGGGTTGTTGAATTGTCAAAAGAGATTAATAACAAAGAAACTCAATTGAAAAACAACCCTAACGATTCTCAACTGCAAGAAGATGTAGCTCTACTAAAAAATGAACTAGCTGAAAAAAAGAAATACATCAATGAGTTAAGACCAATTGGCGAACCACCTACTCAAGAAGAAACATTAGCTAAAAATATTACAACTAGTGTTAAACCAGATTATGAAAATAAAAATGCGCAAGCACAGAAAATAGCTGATGTTGGTGAACGACTCAAAGAGTTAAATAAAAATGACAAGGAACTTGTTAGAGCTCTTGAGGAGCGCTTAACTGAAGTTGAAAATGTAAACACTGACGAAGCAAAGTCCGAGACTGAAGTAATAATTAATCGCATTGCAGAACTGAACGAAGGAGTTCGTGATAGAGAAAATATGCTTGTCATAATTGACGACAGTATTACTTCAGATAATTCAACAACAACTACTGACAATCAACGTGAAAGAGAATTGGATAAGTTTGGTGGCTCTGATGAAGTGAAAACATTAGTAGAAGAACTAAACGAGTTAAAACGCAACAATTCTACAAAAACTGAAAAAGAAAGTATAATAACTAAAGAAAAAGAACTTTTGTCAAAGTCAATGACAAGGCTTCATAAAGTAGATGAAGTATTGAAAAATAATCCATCTGATTCGAAACTTCTTTCACAAAAAGAAGGGCTTGAAGAATTAATTAGAAAAACGGAAAGCGAGATTAATGAACTGGAAAATGAAATATTAGCATTGGAAAATGCCACCGTTAATACTGACACAAAATTAAACGAAGAAATTTCAAACGATGTTGTAGCAATTAACAATCTTTCTAATGATATTAAGGTACTTAAATCAGAATCAGGTTATAACACAATTCAAATTCTGAATAAGGAAAAAGAGTTGCTGCGTCAAATTAACAATACGCTTACCAAAACGCAACAAGCACTCAAAAATTCACCAGATAGCGAAGAACTTTTGGCTGAACAAACCGCACTGAATTCTCTTAAAACAACAACGCAGAATAGTATAGCTGAACTCGAGCAAGAACTTCTTGCGCAAAACAATTCAGTTGACCCTTCTGAGCGCAGTGAAGTTACCATCAGCGATGCACAAGTGACTAGTTTGGCTGCAGAAGTTAAAACGCTAAAGTCAAGCTCGTCTGATATGCGTACAATTCTCAACAAAGAAAAGGAACTGCTTGGCGCTATTGAAGCTGCTATTGTGAAGAACAACAAAGCGCTCAAAAAATCTCCATCTGATGAAGAGCTTTTAGCTGAACAACGCGCGCTAAATTCACTTAAAGCAACAACGCAGAATAGTATAGCTGAACTTGAACAAGAACTTCTTGCACAAAACAATTCAGTTGACCCTTCTGAGCGCAGTGAAGTTGCCATAAGCGATGCACAAGTGACTAGTTTGGCAGCAGAAGTTGAAACGCTAAAGTCAAGCTCGTCTGATACGCGTACAATTCTCAACAAAGAAAAGGAACTGCTTCGTGCTATTGATGCAGCTAACGTGAAAAACGACAAAGCACTCAAAAAATCTCCATCCGATGAAGAGCTTTTGGCTGAGCAGCGTGTATTGAATTCGCTTAAAACAACTACGCAGAACAGTATTGCTGAACTCGAGCAAGAACTTCTTGCGCAAAACAACGCTGTTGATCCTTCTGAGCGCAGTGAAGTTGCCATAAGCGATGCACAAGTGACTAGTTTGGCCGCAGAAATCAAAACGCTAAAGTCAAGCTCATCTGATACGCGTACCATTCTTAACAAAGAAAAAGAACTGCTTGGCGCAATTGAAGCTGCCATTGTGAAGAACGACAAAGCACTTAAAAAATCCCCATCTGATGAAGAGCTATTGGCTGAGCAACGTGCGCTGAATTCGCTTAAAACAACTACACAGAATAGTATAGCTGAACTTGAGCAAGTATTGATCGCACAAAACACCGCATCTACTACTCCATCCGAATTCATACTTAATGTGCGAAAAGAAAATAATGCAACAGAATTATTTGAAAAAATATCAAACGAATCTTCTGATGAATTGACTTCTAAACGCCAGTTATTGACTGCTTACATTGAAACACTTGATTCAAAATTAGCCGAAGTAAACACGGATGATGAGCGAATCGAAATAAACAAAGAAAAACAACGTGCTAAAGATCAAGTTGCATTAATTGATCGTATGTTGAATGAAATGGAATTTGTGTATACACCTAACAAAGGAATTGTCAAGTCGAACGACAGTAAAGTTATCGAATTGCAAAGTGAAGTGATAGAATCGCGTCAATCGATAGCAAAATTGACTCAAGATCTTGAAAATGCAGATAACAGCGAACGTAAATCAATTGAGAAAGAGTTAAGTAAAGCTCAACGAGAAAATGCCGAATTAGAACAAAAATTAGTTGTAGCTCAGAAAAATGAGTTGACAAATTCAACAAATTCACTGGCAAAAGAGATTGAAACACAGAACTTGAAAGAGGATCTTGCTGTAAAAGCAAATCAAGTACTTATTGAGGCTAAATTAAACGAAACAGTTGAATCAATTGAGAAGTTGGAAGCTGCTAAGAAAAAAGAGCGTGAGGCTGCGGCTCTAAAAGCTCTAGAAAATCGTGATGATTTAGTTGAAACCCAACTAGAACAAGAAGCGCGAATTGAAGCAGCAAAACTCACTCAAGAAATCACTGCTTCTACAAACCTCAAGTCTGAAGATGTATTTGGAATTGACGAACAAGAATATGCACTAGCAAAATTGCATTCAGAAATGAAGCGTATTGAACTAGAACTAAAAAATCTTGCGAAAGAAAAAGAAACAGCAAATAAAAAGAGACGACCTATTATCGAAGTTGAAATTGCTGACATGACTCGAGAATACGATTCGTTAAAGGTGCAAGCTGAAGAATTAGAGATTGCGTTGGCGCAAAAAAGGACTATCGAAGCAAAAGAAAAAACAGTTCTTGCTGAGGTTGTCAACTCATCAGAAACATACAATTCACTAGATGAAAAAGAAGTCATTCGCATGGCGCAAAAACAAGGCTACAAAGAATTGAGTAACCAAATTAACGAATTGCAATTACTTGAACGTCGCTTGGGGAATCTCGAAATTGAGCAAGCTAATTTAAAAAGCGAAATAGCAGGTAGAATTAAACGTGCTGCTGTTACTTATGACGAGAATGAGAAACAAGAACTAATCGAAGAAGCTAAAACTTTAGCAGCTAAATTGGATGAAGTCACAAATGAAATTGCAAGTATAAAACAAGAAATCAAGTCTACTAACAAACGCATCGAAGAAAATCCATTGTTTGTAAATGAAGATAAAAATGCGCTGACAGCTATGGCCCTTGAGGGAGTTCAACCAATACGTATTCGACCTATTGAAAAGGTTTTTGTGGGACTAAACTTCAACTCAGGAGAAAGCACTTACACCGCAGCGAACCCTATTCCAATGAACCAAACTATGCCGAGTGGATTAGTCTATAAAGTTCAAGTTGGTGCATTCTCAAAACCCGTTCCTGAAGAGACGTTTAAAGAATTTAATCCCGTTGCTGGTGAACAGATCAACAATGGAATCATTCGCTATACTGTCGGAATGTTCAACGATAAAGGCACAGCCTATTCTGCACAAAACCGAGTGCGAAGCTTAGGATATAGAGATGCATTTGTCGTTGCGTATTGTAATGGAGAACGAATGACTGTATCACAAGCCGATCTGTTGATTCGTTCTGGCCAATGTGTTCCACAAGGTACAACTCAAAGTTCATCACAAGAAGTACTTGCTGTAGAAGGTGGCACTTCAACTTCGGAAACGACTGTTTTAAAACCAAAGAGCACGTACAATCAAGCACCAAATGCAGCTCCTGCAGTCGCGGTTGAAGACATGAAAGGCTTATTCTTCACTGTTCAAGTTGGAGTGTACAACTACCCTATTCCAGCCTCACGTTTATACAACATCGAGCCGTTGAACACAAACCTTTCGGACAAAGGGCAAATTCGTTATTCGACAGGACGCTTTGACGACGTAAATACTGCCGTTACAAGACGTGATGAAATTCGCAGAATCGGAATTACGGATGCCTTTGTTACTGTATATTACAACGGTCAACGTATTTCTGTTGCAGAAGGAAGAAAATTACTTGAAGAAAAAGGTTCGTCTATCTTGTACAATAACATTCAGCAAGATGATCCCACAATTTTTGATGAAGGCGAAGCTGAACTTATTATTGTAGCAAAAGAAGATACACGAAAGAAATTGAACGAAAATGCGCTTCAAAAAATTGGAATTAGCAAGGAGCAATACGAATATTATCCTTCAAAAGAATTGAACGCACTTCGCAAAGCAGGTGTTTGGGCATATTATCATCAAGATAGTAAACACATTCGAACCAGACCTTATTCGAAAAATGAAACTATTAAAGTTCAATCTGACTTTGTTCAAGTTAACACCAAGACTTTATACCAAGGTTTTGAAATTGATCTGAACAAAGGACTGTATTTTGAATCACTCGAAAATGTTTCCGTGTCGAAGTCATATCACGCTGTAACAATCAAATGGCACGGTCAGTTGAGTCAACTTGCTGCTGCGTTCTTAAGTCAATCAGGAAT
>CAYUQU010000117.1:0-8201 GCA_964447015.1 uncultured Flavobacteriales bacterium | reverse complement strand
GTTATGTATTTCTGTAGAGACGCGATTAATCGCGTCTCTACAGAAATACATAACGAGGCGTTCATTTTGCGTTCTAAAATTGTTTTTATAGCTTTGTAGTCAAACCATTAGGTGATATCAACCAATAATATTACTACGCATGAAATTATTTTTGACATTATGTTTAGGTTTCTTTTTGTCATTTTATTCAAGAACACAATATGTCATTGATTTAGACTTGGTATATGAATATGAAGTCGGGACAGTAAACACGTTTACAGTTTTAGAGGATAAATTAGGACGAGATTATTTTTATGCAGCAATAAAGGCTGGTGGACTTCAGATTTTTAATTCTTCGGATATTGAAAATTCTCAAATGATTGTTCAGCTTCCAATTTGGAATTTTGATTGGCGTCATGTAAATAATCTTTATCAAGTTGACACTATTTTATATTTGTCTTTAGGGAATTTTCTAGGATTGGGATCTCAATTACCTGGGATGGCAATTGTAAATGTGTCCAACCCAGAAGTGCCAGTTGTAATGGATTGGTGGGTATTAGAACCTGAGGATAATGTGGTCCGCGGTGCTCCAGTGGTTGAAGTTCGGGGTGACTACGCTTATCTCGGAGCAACAAACAATGGGTTAATTATACTGGATGTTTCAGATAAAAGCAACATACAGTTTGTATCAAAATATGTTCCGGATATTAATTTTCCAGTTGAATCACCTGGGTTTCTTCAAACTCCTGCAGCAAGAGGTTTGACAGTTGTGAATGATAGTTTGTTGGCACTTTGTTATGATGCAGGTGGATTACGATTGATAAACATTAGTGATAAGTATAACCCTTTTGAGGTTGGAAGATATATTAATCAATCTGTAAATCATGTACAAGCATTCAATAATGTCGTAGTGAATGGAAATTTGGCTTATGTAGCAGTTGATTATTGCGGGTTGGAAATATTGGATATTAGTGATTCAACAAATATCGTTCAAGTAGGTTGGTTAAATCCATACAATTGTCATATAGGACCTGAAATGTGGGCACAAGCTGATGGTCATCTGAACGAATTGGTCTATCTGGCGGATCTCGAACAACTTTTTATATCGTCAGGTGATGCAGAATTGTTGGTTGTAGATGTTTCAGAACCTTCAAACCCTACTTTGACAACTAGTTATGGTGAAGCGCATAATGAGAATGTTACTTGGGGACTAGATGCAGGTGATGAATACGTTTATTTGGCTTATATCATCGCAAATATAGATGACGATAGTTTTCCATTTACTAGCGATTGGTCAGGAGTAAAGGTTTTGAGTTATAATGCGTTACTTTCGACTCCTGAAAATGAAGTTGAATCGAACCAAATTACGATATATCCAAATCCGTTTACAGATAAGTTAACGATAAGTAATATAGGGAGTTTGAATAATGGAGCATGTACTATCGAAGTACATAGCATTGACGGACAGCAGGTTTATATGAACCAGTTTGATGTAAATTCAGATACATTTACTTTTGAAATCAATGTACCTTCAGGTATTTATTTTGTGTCTGTTAAAAATTCGGATAACCAGCTTGTTGTTCAGAAAATGATACGTTGATTTTTATTAGGGTTGAATTAATATGGTATTCAGGATATAGAATATATCATCCCACCAACAAAAAAATCCCACATCGCTGCGGGATTTTTCTATTCAAATAATTGTGTTTTGTCTTATGCGTGAACACCTAAAACTTCAGCCATTTTAGCACCAATTTGAGCTGGAGAATCAACTACGTGAATTCCACATTCCTTCATGATACGCTTTTTAGCTTCAGCTGTGTCGTCTTCACCACCTACAATAGCGCCAGCATGCCCCATTGTACGTCCTTTTGGAGCAGTTTCACCTGCGATGAAACCTACTACAGGTTTTGTTCCGTTAGCTTTAATCCATTCTGCAGCAACTGCTTCCAAATTACCACCAATTTCACCAATCATAACGATACCTTCAGTTTCAGGATCATTCATTAATAGCTCAACAGCTTCTTTTGTTGTCGTTCCGATAATCGGGTCACCACCGATACCAATCGCTGTAGTGATCCCCATTCCTGCTTTCACCACTTGGTCAGCAGCTTCGTATGTTAACGTTCCTGATTTAGAAACGATACCAATTTTACCTTTTTTGAAAACAAACCCTGGCATGATACCAACTTTTGCTTCACCTGGTGTAATAACTCCTGGACAGTTAGGTCCGATTAGTGTTACATCATAGTCACGCAAATATTCTTTCACGCTTACCATGTCGTTTACAGGAATTCCTTCTGTAATACATACTATTACTTTAATTCCACCATTCGCAGCTTCCATAATCGCGTCAGCAGCAAAAGCTGGTGGAACGAAGATGATAGATACATTTGCACCCGTTTCTTTTACAGCATCAGCTACAGTGTTGAAAACAGGACGGTCTAGGTGACTAGTTCCACCTTTACCAGGAGTAACACCACCTACTACATTTGTTCCGTATTCAATCATCTGACCGGCGTGAAAAGTTCCTTCACCACCTGTAAACCCTTGAACAATAACTTTCGAGTCTTTATTTACGAGTACGCTCATTTTATTTGCTTTATTTAGAATGCGACCAAAAATAGTGCTTTGAAAGGGAATAGCCAAACATCGAAAGAAAAAAATATCAACCATTGTGGATAACTCTAGCTTTTTAAGACTATAAGACTCAAGACTTCAAGATTCAAGACGGGACAAAAGAAATTAGACAAAAAGACAAAAGACCCCAATGGCTGTTGCCATATTTCAAATCAGATAACATTTGATAAGATTTAGAATGAGTCGACCGAGTGTGTCTCTAAAGTTTGTAGAATAAACATAACCACATCTAAACGCGTCTTGAAGTCTTGAGTCTAATATCTAATACAAAAAGCCTTTCTCCGGGAGGAAAAAGGCTTTTCATTGTTGCTTTAAGAATCCTCCTGTGAAGTAGGAGATACTTTAGAATTGTACATTGTTAACGCAAAATTAGAGTTTAATTACACTTATATTTAAAGATTAACAACCTTTAACATAGATATAATATACTCAGGGCTCTCCTTATTCATTATGCACTGGTCTCTTTTATGTATTTTCTCCAATACTGTAGTAAAGTAAATGGAATTATAGCTGCTAAAGCCATACCTTCAAGAAATAGTATAAAAATGAAGTGCGAAAGCTTGGATGCTGGAAGTATCGTAGTTTGATATTCTGAAAGATCAGCTCCGCCCAATATAAATTGGAAGTAAATAAATAATCCAATTAAACTCAACACTATTCCAATAAATGCAGTAGCAAATCCTTTTGCAAAAACACTCAGGTAATTAGATCCTATTTTCGTGTAGTCTCTAATTGTAAGGTTTACACCAATTACTATGAAAACAATATTTGCTAGCTTCAATAAGGAAACATTACCCAATCCCAAAAAGTCAATTATTAGGAAGTATATACCTATCAGTAGGAATATAAATATACCGTTTTTAATTTCTGGCTTCATCATAATAATAATTTTTAATGTTTCTAATACACTTAAATTAAGCATAATTAATGACATTATCAAAATATTTATGATTTAATGTGAGGCAAATGGACTTGAGTGGTTTTTATTGGAATCAAAACCACTAGAAAAAAGAAGTTGGAACAATTAAATTTTTTCGACAATGATTTGGCAAGCGTCGTTTAGCCTTAGTGAAAGCGAATAATCATCCAATTTAATAGCGATAGGATCACCAAAGGGAGAAACAGCCATTAATTGTAATTTGACACCGGGCACAAGTCCCATTTCCATCAAGCGGAGCGAACTTTCACCGTTTGAAATGGATTTGATGCGCGCACTATCTCCTTTGCGGAGCGATGTTAAATTGGTTTCTTCCATAATGTATGGGCAAAGGTAATGTATTTTGTACAGTTTTATTTCCCCATAGCAAACATCACAGGGCGTTTGTCAATCTTTCCCGGTAATTTGTCAAAATCTTTAACTGCAACTGTAATGGCAAAACCATCAGGTAATGTCAAGTCGCAAGCGACACAGATTTTCGTTTCAGGCTCTAGAATTTCGTACATATCTTCTAAAATATGGACATTTCGAAAGGGAGTATCCATAAAAAGTTGCGTTTCGCCTGTGCGTTTCACTAAATGCTCCAAATCTTTCAAGTAACGATTGCGTTCTTTTCGTTCTTTTGGTAAATAACCCGAGAAACGGAATGATTGGCCGTTAAAACCACTCGCCATTAACGTAAGTAAAATAGACGAAGGTCCAACAAGCGGAGTGATGTGAATGCCATTTTCGTGAGCTAATGCGGCAAGTTCGGCTCCAGGATCAGCTACACCTGAACAGCCTGCATCTGAAAGCATTATGACGTCATTTCCCTCCTTGAGTACTTGAATAATTGGAGATAAACTGTCAAAACGCGTTTTTTTATTGATGATAAAGAAGGTACTTTCGTCAATTGGAAACTCACGATCCATTTTTCGTAGATATCGTCGAGCATTTTTAATGTCTTCCACGGCAAAGTGGCGGGCCGAAGTAATGATTCCTGCGACTTCAGTTGGAATAACGTGTTGCCAACCTTCAGAACCCAGTGTGTTGGGTGCCATGTATAGTTTACCATGCTTCATAATCTACCTTCTTTGAATTTTGTTATAATTACTTCGGTGGTTTTATCGACCATGTCAAACACGTCAAAAAAACCTTTTTCACCACCAAAATAGGGGTCAGGAACGTTTAAATTTTTATCTGGGTACAATTCGTTTAGAAATAATCTACTTTTCTTTTTGTCCTCTTCGTTTCGAGCCAACCGATGAATATTCATGAGGTTTGAATCATCCATTGCGTAAATGATGTCAAATTGATCGAAGTCGCTCACTTCAAATTGTCTTGCACGAAGTGAATCGATTGAGATACCTTTTGTCTTTGCCGTTTTTCGCATACGTTCATCAGGCGCTTGTCCAATGTGGTGTGCAGAAGTGCCGGCTGAATCAACTTCAATAGGTAAATTCTCTTTCGCTACTTTATGACGGAGAAGTCCATCTGCTATAGGTGAGCGACAGATATTTCCCAAACAAACCATTAAAATTCTCGTCATGAAAAGAAAGTTAAAAAGCCCTCCCGAAGTGGGAGGGCAGATCTTTATTGGATAGACAATTTTTTCTCGAGATCTTCAAGATAAACTTTAAACTGTTTATCGGTTTCTGAAAGATTGTTGACTGTTCGACAAGCGTGTAATACCGTAGCGTGATCTTTTCCACCACAATGTGCGCCGATATTAGCAAGCGAGGATTTAGTCATTTTCTTAGAGAAGAACATTGCAATTTGGCGAGCTTGAACTACTTCGCGCTTGCGCGTTTTTGATTTCAATAATTCAATTGGCAAGTCAAAGTAATCACATACAACTTTTTGGATGTAATCGATAGACACTTCGCGAGCTGTGTTTTTCACAAACTTGTCAATCATTGATTTTGCAAGGTCAAGCGTGATAGCTTTCTTGTTCAATGAAGCTTGAGCTAGAAGAGAAGTTAAAGCCCCTTCCATTTCACGAATGTTTGTGTTAATGCTATAGGCAAGATATTCAACTACTTCATTTGGAAGGTCAATACCATTACCGTACATTTTCTTTCCAAGAATAGCAATTCGCGTTTCTAAATCAGGAGCTTGTAAGTCAGCTGACAATCCCCATTTGAAACGAGAAAGAAGACGTTGCTCCATTCCCTGCATTTCTACCGGTGGCTTATCCGAAGTTAGGATAATTTGCTTGCCGTTTTGGTGAAGGTGATTAAAGATATGGAAGAATACATCTTGCGTACGTTCTTTTCCAGAGAAGAATTGAACATCATCAATGATTAATACATCCATCATTTGATAGAAATGTATAAAATCATTTGTTGTTCCGTTTTTTATAGCGTCAATAAATTGGTGAGCGAATTTCTCCGACCCAACATATAAGACAGTTTTATTTGGATTATTATTCTTAATTTCAATTCCAATAGAGTGTGCAAGGTGAGTTTTCCCTAGGCCTACACTACCATAAATTAAAAGTGGATTAAATGCTGTCCCTCCTGGCTTGTTAGCCACTGCATAACCCGCAGAACGTGCTAAACGGTTGCAATCACCTTCAACGAAATTGTCAAAAGAGTATGCAGGATTCAAGTTTGAGTCAACATTAACCTTTTTAAGACCAGGAATGATAAATGGGTTACGAATTTGTTTTTCCGTAACATCAATAGGCATTGAAACTGGTTTGTTTTTCAGTGAACTTTTGTTCGTTGCAGGAAGTTTTACCGTATATGGCGTTGCATTTGAAGAATTATTCTCCATTACAATGCTATATTCTAACTTCCCTTCAGCTCCCAATTCTTTTTTAATAACCTTTCTAAGAAGAGATATATAGTGTTCTTCCAACCATTCATAAAAGAAGTGCGAGGGTACTTGTATTGTTAAAACAGATTGCTCAAGTTTAATTGGAACAATAGGCTCGAACCAGGTTTTGTACGCTTGCAAAGGAAGGTTATCTTTGATCACCCGAAGGCAACTCTCCCAAATTCTTTCATGGTTAGTACTCATATCAATTCTGTGGTTTTTTATTAACTTACTGTGTGAACAACTTTTAACTTCATTTAATATCTTACAGCAGATGTAGTTAAACGTTCTTCTTTATCGATGGAGCAAATTTTGACATAAAAAAGTTAAAAAAAAAGTCGTTTTGCTCTTGATTATTAAAAAAGTTTTACTTGTCATGAAATTAATTCGTCGTTAAAATTTCATGCTTTATGACAAGAATTAAAATATTCATTGTGCGTGCCTAGAATTATTTCAAACTGATGTAATGCTAGTGTATCAAATGTAGCTAAAAAAAAGAATTATTGATCTTGTTTTTTGTTTTTCTTGATACTTTTATGCGATGGTAAAACAATTTCATTAATATGACGATAACATTCAAATACACAACTCAGGTTCGAGTGCGATATGGTGAAACTGACCAAATGGGGTATTGTTATTATGGGAATTATGCGCAATATTTTGAAATAGGCAGGGTTGAGGCAATGCGTAATTTGGGAATGAGTTACAAGAGTTTGGAGGCCGTTGGTATTATGCTTCCGGTGTCAGAATTTTCTGTAAAATACTTAAAACCGGCTCTTTATGATGATTTGCTGTCCGTCACAACTGAGATTGTTGAATTAAAAGGACCTCGACTAGTGTTTCATTACGAAATTCACAACGAAGAAGAAGTATTGCTTTCAAAGGCAGAAACAACGTTGATTTTTGTAGATAAAGAAACTATGCGTCCAAGCAAACCTCCGAGTGATTTTGTACGTTTAATAGAGAAATACGCTGCTACAAATAATGATAATTAGGTATAGATAGAATATGAACAAAGATTTTGCTTTTATAAATGCACTTAGACAAAGTGCGTTTTTGAGAAAACGTGATGGAGAAGTAAGAGTAGGCGAAAAAGTAACATTTGGTGCGGATTCTATACAAAGTGCTCTCGACTCTTTTTCGGGTAAATATGTGTTGTTGGGAGTGGAGGAGGATATTGGTCCGCGTGCAAATGGTGGTTTGCCAGGTGCTATGATGGCATTTAAAGCCTTCTTATCTCGCTTTTTAAATATGCAAGCGAATCAATTTTTAGATCTTGAGAATATCATGCTCATAGGTCGCGCTAAATTTGAGTGTGTGGAAACGGGCTTTGATAAACTTCGTGAAACGGTTCAAGAAATGGACGAGTTTCTGATTGAGATTTTAGTACCTATATACAAAGCAGGTAAAGTACCAATCTTAGTTGGTGGAGGACATAATAACGCGTACCCACTAATGAAAGCTTTTTTCTTAGCGCATAATAAGAAAGTTAATGTGGCAAATTTAGACCCACATGCTGATTATAGAGCTTTAGAAGGAAGGCACAGTGGTAATTCATTTTCGTATGCCATGAATGATGGAATTTTAAACGCATATTCGGTTTTTGGTTTGCATAAACCATATAATAGTGCTGAAATGCTTGGGAGAATGGAAAGGGATAACGTGGAGTATATGTGCTATGAAGATTATCTAGATGGCACCAGAAACTTGGTAGATGACGCTAATAAATACACTCAAGAATACAAAAATAATTTCGGTCTCGAATTGGATTTAGACAGTATTGCGGATATGCCTACAAGCGCTATGAGTCCTTCAGGATGGTCAGTATCTGAAGCGAGACAGTGGT
>CAYUQU010000116.1:0-8368 GCA_964447015.1 uncultured Flavobacteriales bacterium | reverse complement strand
CTTATGAAGAAGAAATTAATTACTTTATAGGGGACACATTAGTACAAGAGAACTTGACCACGGGCGTAATAATAAAGTCAATTAAACAAGATTTATCACCCTGTATGATTTCTGCAAAACCATTTTATTCAAATAAAAAATCAATTCAAGACAATTTATTAAAAACCAATAGCTCAGTTTTCACAAGAATACTATCGGTAAATGGGGACACTGTAATTATAGAGGGTACATACAAGAACGATCATATCATTAGTAGACAACTCTGGCTCAGAGAGACACCTTAATTTAACCTAAATTAATTTCTCACAAAAATCATTTTTTGCTTTTTATATAAAGCATTTTTATATTTTGCTTTTTCAATAAATCATTTTGTATATTTGTATAATATATTAAGCAATAATGGATAAACTAATTCTAAAATCCAACCAAAAGACAGCAAAAACTTCGTTGAATTTTAAGCGTTACTTGTTTAATCAAATCGATTGGAGTGAACGGCTGTCTATTATTCTTGGGCATCGCGGAGTTGGAAAAACAACGCTTATGCTTCAGGCAATACAACAGTTCGGTTCTGAAACAAGTATCTACTTGAGTTTGGACGCTATCTATTTTGAAGAAAATCGGCTTTCTGAACTTGTAGATCAACTATACGCGAAAGGATATCGTAGGTTTTTTCTGGACGAAGTACACCGCTATCCACACTGGTCAAAGGATCTCAAAAACATCTATGATGACTATGATGATGCATATATCGTAGCTACAGGGTCTTCTATACTGGAAATAAGTAAAGGACAGGCAGATTTATCTCGAAGAGCAGTAGAATATAAATTGGTTGGACTATCATTTCGGGAATATTTATCGCTGAGTGAATCAATAGAATTTGACACATATAGTCTTGAAGAGATTATACAATCTCATCACATTATTTCGAGTCAAATTACAGACAAGACAAGTATTATCAAACATTTCAATAACTATCTCAAACAAGGTTATTATCCTTTCTTTAAAGATGGTAACAGTATGTATAGTCAAAAGTTAGAAGCAACAACAAATCTAATTCTGGATATCGATATCATGTCTGTGGAAGAATTAAACTATAGCAGCATCCGGAACATGAAAAAACTTCTTTATGTCATCAGTCAATCGGTTCCTTTCAAGCCGAATGTGTCTAAACTTTCCGAAAAGCTAGACATTCCACGCAATACCATTCTCAAAATGCTTGATCTTTTAGATAGAGCTCAATTGTTATCTTTGCTAAGAAGCGACACTCAAGGTGTAAGTTACTTACAAAAACCTGAAAAAATTTATCTCCAAAACACCAATCTCGCGTGGACACTATCTCAGGAAAAACCTAATTCTGGGAATCTAAGGGAAACATTTTTCTTTAATCAGCTCCAAGTCAAACACGAAGTAACTGCATCACGTTTCAGCGATTTCATGGTTGATAACACATATACTTTTGAAATAGGTGGATCCACAAAAACGACTAAACAACTATCCGGTGTGCCCAACAGCTATATTGCGGCAGATGATATTACCGCAGGGAATGACAGAAAAATTCCACTCTGGTTATTTGGTTTTACGTACTGATTCTCTACCCAAAAATATCCTCAACTAACTCCTCAGTAAAGTCATTTGCTAGAATCACTTGCAAATGACCATTTTGAATAAAAGCTACCTCATCGCAATATTTCACCGCCAATTGTGGCTGATGTGTACTGAGCAAAATAATCTTCCCACTATCGGCAAGTTTGCGGAGTTCTTTGAACATTCTAGCGCGATTTCCTACATCAAGAAATGCTTCGGGCTCGTCCAAGAGAATTACATCTGCATTTTGAAAGATGGCGCGAGCTACGAGACCCATTTTCTGTTCACCGTCACTTAATTCTGTGAAAATGGAATCGGAAAAGGAAGTCAAGTTGAAAATTTCGAGCACGTTCAACGCTTCTTCTTTTTCGCCCTTAGCAGGAAGGTCCAAAAAATTGCGCGAAGCTGAACGCCCTGAAAGCACCACATCCAAAAGTGTAATTCTGCCGAACACTGTCTGTTTTACAGGAACGTACGCAATGCCGTTAAACGGTTTGAATTGCTTGCCAAACGTCATGTCACAGCCAAAGTAATTGATGCTTCCTGAAATTTCTTGGTTAAATCCACATAAACCTCTGAGAAATGTAGATTTTCCTGAACCATTTTTCCCCAAAAGAGCTGTCATTGTTCCTTTATCCAACGAAAAATGGTCTGTTTCGAATAAAATTCGATCCATAATAGCTACGCGGATATTTTGCAAACTGATCATAGTTCTATTCGCGTTTTAGATGAACGAATAATGACGAAAATTATAATCGGAGCGCCGAACAAAGCGGTAATAGCATTCAGTGGCAAAGGAAGTCCTGCATTGCGCAAAATAAAATCTGCACACACTGCCACTAAAGCTCCACCAACAACCGAAGCTGCCAGCAACACTAAATGGTGAACACTTTTGAATAACATGCGAATCAACTGTGGCACCGCAATTCCGATAAACCCTACAGGTCCACATTGCAATGTCACCATCGTGATTAGAATTCCCAGAGCCAATACAATCAATAAACGCCCTCTTGTCAATGAAAAACCAGACGAAATGACTTGCTGTTCGCCATAAACCCATGCGTTTAGCAATTTGGGGAAGTACAAGATTCCAGCCAACATAACCACAATCAATGTCAGTGCGTACCACCAAAACGTGTCGGAAGAAACAGATGAAAAACTACCAAACCCCCATTCTACATAACGTCGGGTTTGGGCATCATTTGCCATATTGAGCAACAAATTGACAAAGGAAGATGCGAAAAAGCTAATCATCAAACCAATCACCAACAAGGTCACACCCTTAATCCATTTGTTTAAAATAATCAAAACTAAGAGTACTGAAAAAGCGCCCACCGCACCGAGTGCGTACTGCGAAAAAAGTCCAGTCCACTCTGCCACATAACCCGTTGCTAAAATTCCTGCAGCGACACCCACCGAAGCTCCACTCGAAACGCCAAGCACTCCAGGTCCCGCCAAAGGATTTCTAAAAAACGATTGTAAAATCAAACCTGAATAAGCCAATGCCCCTCCACTAATGGCTGCATTCAAGGTGCGCAAGAGCCGTTCTTCCATGATGTAACTCCACGTCATGTTGTCAACTTCGCCTCCCCATAAAATGGTCCAAGCTTGAGAAAAAGGGATTTGTGCATCACCAGAAAATAGATTGGAAAAAATAATTCCCAACAACAAAAGAAACGCAATCCCCAAAACCACTATGTCACGAACGTGAATCATTGGAGCAAACTTACGGATTTTTTTGAGTGGTGGGGCGTTGATTTGAGGTGAATGAAATTTCGTAAGAAATTACAAATAAGGAAAAACCGCACTAACTACAAAACTCAAAATAACAAACAATTTTAAAGGGCGTTGATATATTGGGCTCATCGTAAGTGTATCAATTTTCGCAATTTGAGCGGGTTTATTGGTTAGCAGCAAGCGAACAACTTGAATCATTTGACCCCAAGTTAAATACAGTGCTGCGACAAGAAGTAAGATGGAAAAAACTTTCACGCTAATATCAAAACCTATATTAATCAACACAATTTGACCCATCGCTATCACAAAAAGGAACATACCTAAATTTCGAGTTGGTTTGTAAAGCAACAAAATACTGATTGCGATTTCCGCGATTCCAATAACGATAGTGAACGTTTTGCTCATTCCAACCACACTCCAAAACAACAAATCGAGATCCATTTCCCCAAAAGTCATGGATAACACACCTTTGTGTGGCACAGGAAATTGTACCCCAAAGAGTTTTGAAAACCCATAAACCAAAAAGAGCCACCCCAAATAATACACTATAAATGTGCGAATAAATTGAGCACAAACCTCTTTGTATTTGGGAAAAACACGAAGCACGATTAACGATAAAATCAATCCTATCAACATGGCAAAGCACAGTAAAATAACATAGTTGATACTGTCGGTAAAGAACCCATCAAAAGTGGCTTCATCTTGGAAAAATGTGTTTCGAATAAGTGCAGTTGGCTTTGTAAAAATAAAATCGATGACTTGATTTATAAAACCTCTACCATAAGCAGGTATGGGGGTAAGCACTAGCATCACCATAATTTGGCAACCCAAAATAAAAGAAAGTGAATGAAAGAAATCTTTTTTCAAGATCTTGATATCAATTTAGAATGATAAAACCGCTTTTCTCTTTCGCAAAACTACAAAATAGACAAGTGAAAACAAGGCCACCACAATCATCCACGAATTTGGGTCAAATGGTGACGAAAACCAAAATGGCGGCACAATGTTCCTTTTCTCTTTATTTGGCGCTTTTGAGCAATCAAAACCTACAAACACAACTTCATGTCCTCTATACGTGCGCACCCCAAATTCATAATTCAATCTGTCCAAGATGTAATTACACTTATGTTTCGCATTAAAAACACTGTGATGAATTAGCGTATCACGACCAGGTTGCCAATCTCCTGTTTTATCGTAGGTAAGCGATTTTTGCATCATAGAATCTGAGCAGACAAAAGAAGAGTCTTCTTCACTGTATACGTAATTAAACTCAAAATCTTCAACTACTTTATGAGAAGTAACCACAATAACCATTGAGTCATTGAGTGCGATGATGCTGTCTATCACCGCTTTTTTGACATAAATTGTAGGAGGCAGTCCAAAATTGGTTTGTCGAATTAACGCATCTGAATCTTGCATCGTTTGAACGAAATTGCTCTTCGTTCCCCCACACATTTTGTGCATAATTTGAGGTGTTTGGCCAAAAGAAAATAAGCCAAACAATAACATACATGCTCCTAAACCAATTCTTTTCATAATTCAATTAACTCAAATTTGTTGGAATTGTTGTGCAAAGAAAAAAATCTGAAGTCAACTTACCCCAACTGCCCTCTCACAATCTCCTCCAGCCCATCAATAAACCTCGTGTGGTCGTTTGAACTAGGAACAAGTTGCACTTTCTCTCCACCGTGCTCTTCAAAAATCTCTTGGTATTCTCCACCAATTTCAATCAGCGTTTCAAGGCAATCGGCCACAAAAGCGGGACTGAAAACCAACAACTTTTTGGCGCCTTTTTTTGCCCATTCTTCCACCACCACATCAGAGAAAGGGGTAAGCCATTTTTTATCCAAACGCGATTGGAAGCAAACCGTGTAGTCTTTTTCTTCAAGACCTAATTTTTCAGCAATCAAGCGGGTTGTGGCAAAGCTCGTTGCTTTATAACAAAACTTGTTCTTTTGATTAATCTCCGTTTCACAAGGTTGGTCTGTACACAAATCATCGCCTTCGTAGACTTTGTCCACTTGTCTTTCAGGCAAACCGTGATAAGAAAACAACACATGGTCGTATGCTTTCAAATCAAACTCTTTTGTGCGCTCTACTATGGAGTCAATATATCCTTCGTTGTCCCAAAATTGGCTGATTACTTTTACTTCGGGAATCACCCACCATTTGCGCATGATATTCATTGCTTTCTCCATTGCCGAACCACTAGAAGCACTGGCGTATTGAGGAAATAAAGGTAAAATAACGATTCGGTCATAATTTGCCAAACGCATTCTCTCCAACACCGAGTCCATCGAAGGATTTTGGTAGCGCATGGCCACTTCAAACGTCACGTCTTCTCCTTCAAACCGTTTTTCAAGTGCTTTTTTTACGTTGTCTGTGTGCGTAATCAAGGGTGAAATTCCTTTGCCCAATTCCCAAAGTTCTTTGTAAATTTTCGCTGATTTCGGCGCACGAAAGGGAACAATAATACCGTTCACCAACAATTTTCGTGGCAACCACGGAATGTCAATTACACGAGGATCATTCAGAAATTCTCTCAAATAACGTCTCACGTCACTCACTTCGGGACTGTCCGGTGTTCCCAACTGGATTAAAAGCACTCCGGTTTTCTTCATAAGGGCAAAAGTAATAAGGATAGAACAAAGAAAGGGCGTTTTGGTTTGGGAAAAGCAAAAAGGAGCTATAAATAACTCCTTTTTGGGTCGAAGATTGGCAGTGCCGCTCTCCCTTGAGAAACGAATATACAGAATTTGGTAGAAATTAAGTATTTTTAGTGAGAATTCACAGGCCCCCGATTGTTAACCGTGATAACGGAACGTTGTGAATTGCTTTCATTTTAGTATTTTTAGTGAGAATTCACAGGTGGTTTAATTCAGCTTGGTATTTATCTATAGTTGTGAATTGCTTTCATTTTAGTATTTTTAGTGAGAATTCACAGGAAAATGATAAGACAAGTAACACTAACACGAGTTGTGAATTGCTTTCGTTTTAGTATTTTTAGTGAGAATTCACAGGAAAGCCCCCTAAAACAATCATCATGAATCAGTTGTGAATTGCTTTCGTTTTAGTATTTTTAGTGAGAATTCACAGGAGAACTGGCGGCAATGTATGGCATTTCCCGGTTGTGAATTGCTTTCGTTTTAGTATTTTTAGTGAGAATTCACAGGGTAAGAAAAACAATAAGTAATCTATTAGATGTTGTGAATTGCTTTCGTTTTAGTATTTTTAGTGAGAATTCACAGGTTTGGGGATTTGTAACTTATTCAGCAACGGGTTGTGAATTGCTTTCGTTTTAGTATTTTTAGTGAGAATTCACAGGGTTTTTTACATTTTGTGGATTGGTTTTTTTGTTGTGAATTGCTTTCGTTTTAGTATTTTTAGTGAGAATTCACAGGTTGTGTTGGCTTTATGTTAGACTCTTGAAAGTTGTGAATTGCTTTCGTTTTAGTATTTTTAGTGAGAATTCACAGGAGGAGTTTGACGGTATAGTTAGCTACACAGGTTGTGAATTGCTTTCGTTTTAGTATTTTTAGTGAGAATTCACAGGTGATTTTCTTTTACCGCTTTCGTGCAACCAGTTGTGAATTGCTTTCGTTTTAGTATTTTTAGTGAGAATTCACAGGGCTACTATTAGAGAACCCTTCTCCTTTCATGTTGTGAATTGCTTTCGTTTTAGTATTTTTAGTGAGAATTCACAGGGAACTTGCAGCACAAGGAAATATTGATGCTGTTGTGAATTGCTTTCGTTTTAGTATTTTTAGTGAGAATTCACAGGGACGCTAATTACGGTAACAACACTAAAGTAGTTGTGAATTGCTTTCGTTTTAGTATTTTTAGTGAGAATTCACAGGCAATTACCATCACAGTCCTCATCGTATCCTGTTGTGAATTGCTTTCGTTTTAGTATTTTTAGTGAGAATTCACAGGAATACGAGGAGCAGAAATGCTCAACAATCAGTTGTGAATTGCTTTCGTTTTAGTATTTTTAGTGAGAATTCACAGGCGCCTATGCAGGCTTTCAGAATCAATTGTAGTTGTGAATTGCTTTCGTTTTAGTATTTTTAGTGAGAATTCACAGGTGACAATATTGAAAATGTTTACTCGATTTAGTTGTGAATTGCTTTCGTTTTAGTATTTTTAGTGAGAATTCACAGGTTATAATGTAGAAGTTAGAGCAAGTAACGGTTGTGAATTGCTTTCGTTTTAGTATTTTTAGTGAGAATTCACAGGCTTTTTCAGTCAATTCCCAGGTCCCACCAGGTTGTGAATTGCTTTCGTTTTAGTATTTTTAGTGAGAATTCACAGGCAAATGTTTGTTTACCACCAGAAGAAGGAAGTTGTGAATTGCTTTCGTTTTAGTATTTTTAGTGAGAATTCACAGGAAGAAGCCGAAGCGCTGCAGGGATTACTCAGTTGTGAATTGCTTTCGTTTTAGTATTTTTAGTGAGAATTCACAGGCGGAGAGTTTGTTTTAGTCGGGATAATTGAGTTGTGAATTGCTTTCGTTTTAGTATTTTTAGTGAGAATTCACAGGAGAGGAATATAGGAAGTCACCAGAACGCCTGTTGTGAATTGCTTTCGTTTTAGTATTTTTAGTGAGAATTCACAGGTAAACCCGAATACATACACAACGGAATTAAGTTGTGAATTGCTTTCGTTTTAGTATTTTTAGTGAGAATTCACAGGTAAAATCTCAATTTTCGTCACGTATGACTAGTTGTGAATTGCTTTCGTTTTAGTATTTTTAGTGAGAATTCACAGGAACGCTTGCTTCCTGAAGCAATTAAAATCCGTTGTGAATTGCTTTCGTTTTAGTATTTTTAGTGAGAATTCACAGGCGCCAGTATTAAATTGGTTAGCGAGAGTATGTTGTGAATTGCTTTCGTTTTAGTATTTTTAGTGAGAATTCACAGGTTCTTGCCAATTCTCCCATTGTCATTTTCTGTTGTGAATTGCTTTCGTTTTAGTATTTTTAGTGAGAATTCACAGGTTAAAGGCTTTTCTCTCGTCTTTCGAATTTGTTGTGAATTGCTTTCGTTTT
>CAYUQU010000115.1:0-8373 GCA_964447015.1 uncultured Flavobacteriales bacterium | reverse complement strand
TGATAACCGTTGTTGTACCATCAGGCATCTTCAATAGGCGAAGAATCTGCGCCATGGTGCCGACTTTATTCAAGTCATCAAACTCAGGCGTTTCTTCATCCTGATTTCTTTGTGCTACTACACCGATTATTTTATTCCCTTTGTTCGCTTCTTGAATAAGGCGAATTGACTTGTCGCGTCCGACTGTAATTGGAATTACGACACCGGGGAAAAGCACATTATTTCGCAAAGGTAAAATAGGCAAAACCTCAGGAAGATCAACGGCATCCATTGCCTCTTCGTCTTCACTGGTAATAAGTGGAATAAATTCTGAATCGCCTTCCATCATTCCTGAAAAATTTATTAGTTGTTCAATTGAATCACTCATATTGTTATCGGCATTACGCCATATTGTCAGTTAACATTTACTTAAAACTCTCTACTCAGTCACATATTGTATAACTTGTCCTCGATTTATCGGGATAACCAGTAGACACCTAAAAGGTTTCAATGATTATGCCAAGAGCTTAAAATCTGTAAAAATGTCTTATTCTATTTCATGCAAATGCCTAAGAATTGACTTCTCGGCAGAAGAAAGACTAAGTCCACGTCTTTGCATCATAGCATCCGCTGCATCATAGGCTTTATACAAGTCAAATTTGGTATCTGGGAAAACACCCCAGGCAAATGAAGGTAAATATTTTGGTGGAAAGTCAGCGCCAAAAATATTGGCAGAAACTCCCACGCTTGTCGCGGTATTGAACATGGTATTAATTCCACATTTGCTATGATCCCCCATAATTAACCCAAGAAACTGTACGTCGGTTTGAATCATAGCTTCTTTTTCGTAGCTATAGACCTTCACTTTCCCGTAGTTATTCTTAAGATTTGAGCTATTTGTATCTGCACCTAGATTGCACCATTCACCTACAAGGGAATTACCCAAAAACCCATCATGTCCTTTGTTCGAATAGCCAATAAAAATGGAATTTGACACTTCGCCACCTACCTTGCAATGTGGCCCGATAGAAGTTGCACCATAGATCTTCGTTCCCATTTTCAATTCTGCATAATCAGACAATGCCAAGGGCCCACGAATCATTGACCCCTCCATTATATGTGCGTTGGCACCTATATAAATCGGTCCTGAATTTGTGTTTAACATTGCCGCCTCAACTTCAGCACCCTCTTCTATAAAAATCATATTCGGATCACCGATAACCGTGTTAGAAGTTGAAATTGCACGCGACTGTCTCCCACTAGTATGAAAGTGAAAATCAGATGCCAGAACAGATGCATTTTTTTGAAATAGGTCCCAAACTCCGCTAATTTCAACCAAGGGATGATTCACGCAGAGCTTCACTTCAAACGCATGACCTAAAGACCCTTTTCTTGCAATCCAAGTTTTATCAGATCTCAATTCTTCGCCCATTTTCAGTTCTTGAACTTCGTCTACTAAAGCTGCATCGGGCACAATTTCAGCGTTGATATGCAAGTAATCACTTTTTTCATCAAAGAGGGGGTATTTTTCTTTTAGGTATTCCTCTGTATTGAAATACACAAGATCACTCGATTTGCGCCCCATCATCAAAAGCCATCGCTCGCGATTAGTGAAAAGCCCCATGCGCAAATCAATTACGGGACGCGTTAATGTTAAGGGAGCTAATCGCTTGTGAAGTCCGTTATCGTGAAAAACTATATCCATATCTAAAACACTTATTTAAGTCTTGTAAATCAATCTTTACCCTAAAGGTAACTCATTCTTGAAAATCAACAGGTCTAATTTAGTTAACTTTTGAGTTTAAAGTAGAAATAACCACCAATAACTGTAGTTAACGTTCTCCCAAACAAAAAAAGCCCCAACCTGTGAGGGTTGAAGCTTCAATACTATAATGATGTAGTTTACTTCTTGTACTTACCGTAACGAGAGTTAAATTTATCAATACGACCTGCCGTATCCACAAATTGAACTTTCCCAGTAAAGAATGGGTGTGAAGTGTGTGAAATCTCCAATTTTACAATTGGGTATTCATTACCGTCTTCCCAAACCACAGTTTCTTTAGAAGGTGCACATGAACGACAAACGAATGAATACTCATTTGAAATGTCTTTAAAAACTACTAATCTATACTCTGATGGATGGATCTCTTTCTTCATCTCTTTACAATTATCTTATTTCTCTGTCCTCAAAATCGGATTGCAAATTTAGTTATTTATTTTTAACTAAATCAAAAATAGATAAAATATTTTTAGGTGTATATTCGTTTAAGAATGTATAAATTTGGTTCGTGAAAAAAATTACACTGTTTTTTGTTGGGTTAATTACTGTTTTTGTGGTGTTGTTCTCCTCATGTAAGAAGGACAATATTTTCATTAACGGTGACTTCTCTTTTTCTGTAGACACTGTGCTTTTTGACACCGTTTTTACGACAATTGGCTCAGCTACAAAACATTTCAAAGTATACAACGGCAATAACAGCAGCATAAAATTTGATGAAATTCGCCTGATGGGTGGAGAAAGCTCTCCTTTCCGCTTGAATTTTGACGGCGCACCAGGCTTTGTTCACACGGATATTGAGATGTACAAAAAAGACAGTTTATTTGGTTTTATCGACGTGACTTTAAATGTAAATGGGGGTAATTATCCACTCGTTTACATGGATTCAATTCGATTTACTTCTGGAAATAAAACAAAATATTTGTATTTAGCCGTTTGGGGGCAAGATGTATACATTCATAATAGAGACGTTTCTGAAGGCGTGTGGCCGAATGATAAACCGCATTTAGTTTATGGATACACGGCCGTTGATTCGGCTAAAGACCTTACCATTCTTGCTGGAACTCAAGTTTATTTTCACAAAGACGCCTCATTCATTGTCTATAAAGGCGCTCTAAACATTCAAGGTACGTTTGGAAATGAGGTGACTTTTCAAGGTGACCGATTAGAAGAGTTTTACAAAGATGTTCCTGGACAATGGTACGGACTTCGTTTTGTGGAAGCAAAAGAATCAACGGTTGATTACGCGATTATTAAGAATGGTCAGATAGGCATTCAGATAGATTCAACGGGAGTTGCAGCTCCTGCTTACACCGTAGATGTACGCAACACTAAAATATTTAACAATAGCTTTTTTGGTGTATACCCTGTTGCGGGGGCGCGTTTAAAAATGGAGAATTGTGTGGTGAATAATGCAGGAATTGCCTCTGCGTATTTATTTGCAGGTGGTGCGTACAATTTTACCAATTGCACTTTTGCCAATTACAATGCCCCATCTCGAACTACACCATTGTTTATTCTCCAAAACTATTTTCAAAGCGGGAGCACCATATTTGTCAGGGCAATTGACGAAGCAGTCTTTTCAAACTGTGTGTTTTACGGTAATTTAACTAACGAATTCAGCATTGATTTAGAAAATCACCCTTTTATGGACTTCACTTTTGACCATTGTTTAATGCGCAATGGACAAGCGATGACAGGTACAGGTTTTGAAAGTTGTCTCTGGAATCAAGATCCGAATTTTGTGAATACTGAAGAGAATGATTTTAAGTTTATTTTGCCATCTCCTTTGAATAATTCAGGAAATCCTGGGAATACTACAACAACTGACATCGAGGGAGTATTGCGCACTGGACCTGACATTGGAGCTTACGAGGTCAATTGATATTACTAATTGGAACGTTTTTTGACAATTGAGCATCATGCGTTACATCATCGTCATATTTTGCTTGATTTTCGGCACCCAACTTTATAGCCAGCGACATCAATTTGGCTTTCAGACTCAGTTGGTATTGCAACTTGGGTACCCCATCAATAAAATCGGCGTAAATTTGAATGCGTTTTGGCTTTCACCATTTTCTCAAGTAAACATCGGTACGCAGAGTTCATTTTATCTCACGGGACTGGGTTCAAAAGGCAATTATATCGAAAATCGCGCGCACTTTGGGCTAATCGGTTTGGTAGGTCGAGAAAATCAGCAAATCAATCAATTTTTCAACCCGCTTTTTCACCAATCTACCCGAAGCTTTGCATTTGGATACACCTATTTGATTTATTGGGACAATAGACACACCTCACAGCGCTCAGGAGCGTTTGGATTGCAATTTCAACGTGTAGCCTTGCAATTTGAGAATGATTTGTTTGCAGGGCAAGGCAGAGATCGTTTCAGAACAGCTATGATGCATGCGTATTACATGGATTCGCTCAACCTTGCTGGAATTAACGTAAAACTCTGGACAGGAGAAACTCGAGGTGGAGAACGAAAGTCAGATGAAAATTATCCGTCAAAATACGGATACAAAGATTTGAGCAACACACTTTACGGAAATACAAGTCATGGAATTCTTTCATTATCCTATTCTCATTTACTTCCTTATGGCCAGCAAATTGGTGCTGAACTAGGAATTGACGACGAACGCATTCGCCACTTTTTCCAAAACAAACTCGTTCACGATTTCCAATTCTCCAAGACAAATAAACAAAAACATAACCCGCATTATCCCATGTTGCAACCTGATGGAAATCCGTATTTATTTAGATCAACGGACAGCATTCGAAAAACGAGGATTGTATTACAGGCTGTTGGGGGCGGGATTTGAATTGCAGATTTCAAATTGCAGATTGGTTGGCGTGGTATTGGATTCCTTCAAAATGATGTAGAGACGCGATTAATCGCGTCTCTACATCATTTTGAAGGCAATCTGCAATTATTTAATAAAATCTGAACAAAATAAAAACACAAATGTTATAGGAATATAAATGTTGTGTTGTAGGGTTGAAAGAGCCGTCCTTTTTATGAGGCGGCTCTTTCTCTTTTAAACAATTTGCTATTTTTTAGCTCTAAGATTCGCTTCAGTGACATACCAGCGAATCATAGTAGACTTCATTCTTTCGCCCTTGAATTTAGCTTGAAGATCAGAATAATTAGCTAAAATGACTTTTTGAAGTAATCCATTCGATAACTTTGATATTTTTCCTGTATTCATATCCAAGATATAATCAGTTGAGGTTGTACTTGCTGTACCATAATCTCCACTACTTGCACCTGAAACATAAGTAAATACTGAATACAAGCCGTAATCCTCAATCTTAAAAAACGAAGTTCCATGAGCGATGTACATATCCACACCATCACAATATCCAAACATTTGTGTAGGCTTAATACCTTTTTCTTCACCAGAGGTAGTGATTACTGGAATTCCCTTGTAACGTTCCGTCAAACTAGCTTTCTCCATATTGCGCTTTGGGTCAATATTGAGTTTATACTCGGGATTAGCCTTGTTCTCTTTAAACTCTTCAAATGTGACAAAAATACCAACTGGGATCTCTTCATCAAGTGTCGGGTGCATTAGGACTTTTTCATTTTGCGCATTTGAAACAAACGACACGCTCAATAAGCCGAAAAGTAAAATTTGCTTTAACATATTATAGTGATTAAATTAGTTACTAAATAGAGGAGAAAGACCTGATAATTCAGGCTTCACCAATCCTTTAAGATTGAAATCGTGTAGGCTACTAACTGTAGTATCAACAATTTGAACATCGTTCTTCACTAAAGCCACCTCATCAAAATCCAATTGCTTCCACTGCCCATCAACAAGTGCCACAGTTTTCATTCGAACAAAAAAATCAATGTTGTATTTGGCACCTAGACTAGTCAAAAAGCGTACGAATGCATCAATTGAGCAACCACTTGGCGGAACTTTTGAATCATCAACAGCGACGATGAGTAGAAATGGATTAAAAAATGTAAAATCGCCGTACAAACCAGAACCGTGTGCTGCCCATGTTTTCATGAATTCTTTCAATTCAATTGATAAACTCTGAATTTCGCTTTCGTTTAATTCTCTATTAGTTTGATAAAACCAAATACGACTATCGGGAGAAAGGTTTTGTTCGAAATTTAATTGGTGGGCACTCATAAAATTCAAATTACAATTCGCCTGCTTGCGCAATTAACTCTGCCACATCAAGCACCTGAATTTCGTGTTCTTTATTGAAGTTTTTCACTCCGTCAGTCATCATTGTATTACAAAAAGGACAACCCGTAGCGATAACTTGCGGTTGAATTTCCAATGCGTCTTCGGTGCGTTCGATATTTACTTCTTTATTGCCTTTTTCAGCCTCTTTAAACATCTGCGCTCCACCTGCACCACAACACAATCCTTTGGTTTTGCATCGCTTCATCTCAACCAGTTCTGCATCGAGTTTTTGGATCAATTCGCGCGGAGCTTCGTATACGTCATTTGCTCTACCAAGATAACATGGGTCGTGAAAAGTAATGCGTTTACCTTTAAATACACCGCCGTCTTTAAGAGCGATCTTACCTTCATTTATAAGTTGCTGAATCAATTGAGTATGATGAACTACTTCGTAATTCCCACCTAGTTCAGGATATTCATTTTTTAAGGTATTGAAACAGTGTGGGCAAGCAGTAACTATTCGTTTAACTTCGTATGCATTCAGCACTTCAATATTCATAAATGCCTGCATCTGAAAAAGGAATTCATTTCCAGCGCGTTTTGCAGGATCTCCAGTACAACTTTCTTCAGCACCTAAAACGGCAAAATTCACATTACAGTGATTCAAGATTTTAACCACTGCACGTGTAATTTTCTTGGCACGATCATCGAAACTACCTGAACAACCAACCCAGAACAAAATTTCTGGAGATTCTCCCTTCGCCATCATCTCAGCCATTGTAGGCACTACTAATGCTTCACTCATAATCCGTATTTTTAACCTAATTAGGTTTAACTTCTTTAAACAATTATGCTTCGTCTTTCCAATTCAAACGATCAGCCTGACTAAACTGCCAAGGCGCACCATTATTTTCGATATTAGTCAACATACCCGTCAATTCAGCAGGCATTTTAGACTCTTCCATCACCGCATAACGGCGCAATTCCATGATAATATTCAAAGGATCGATATTCACTGGACATTCTTGCACACATGCATTACACGACGTACATGCCCAGATTTCTTCTTCTGTGATATAATCATTGATCAGGCTTTTGCCATCGTCGTAATCTTTTCCGTGTTTGCGTCTATTATCGCCTACTTCTTCAAGTCTATCACGCGTATCCATCATGATTTTACGAGGAGAAAGCAGTTTTCCTGTTTGATTTGCAGGACAAGCTGCAGTACAGCGACCACATTCAGTACATGTGTATGCATCAAGTAAATTCTTCCAAGTCAAATCATTTACATCCTTTGCACCAAATCTTTGCGGAGCATCTGCATCACCTTCAGCAGGAGCCGCAAATGGGTCTGCAGATGGATCCAACATCAACTTCACCTCTTTTGTTACCGCTTCCATATTGGTGAACTTACCTTTTTTCTCAAGGTTTGAATAGTACACATTTGGGAAAGCGAGTAGAATATGGAAATGCTTTGAGAATGGCAGGTAGTTTAAGAAAACAAACACCATTGAAATATGTCCCCACCACCCTATTCGCTCGATAGTGTGAAGTGCTCCGTCACTCAACCCTCCAAAAAATGCCGGTCCAACAAATTGTGAAATAGCAAATCCGAAGCTGCCTTCAACTCCTTCCACACCGTTTGCGTGAGTAAGACCTCGGTTATACAAAGCTTCATCTGCTCCATTCATCATAAAAATGAAAGTTACCAGAATGATTTCGAAAATCAGAATCAGATTCGCATCAAGTTTAGGCCAACCGTTCATTTCACTTTTCACTAAACGCGGTACTTTCAACAAATTTCTTCTCGCCAAGAAAGCAAAAGTCGCAATCAGTGCAAAAACAGAAAGAATTTCAATAAACGAAATAATAAACGTATAGAAACCTCCAAGAGAAGTCATGAAAATACGGTGATTAGGACTTAGTCCATCTATAAAAATCTCGATCAATTCTATTTGCGTAATTACAAAAGCTACATACACAGCTAAGTGTAATAACGCTGGTAAAGGGTTCTGAAACATTTTCTTTTGACCGAAAGCAACAAGAAGCATCGTTTTCCAACGCTCACCTACTTTGTCTTTACGTTCAAGATTTCTACCAATGAGAATGTTACTTCTTATTTTCAGAATATTATAGGCAAAGAAACCAATTCCACCTAACAACAAGATTGCAAATATGATAATAGCCATATACTAGTCGTTTTGGTTTTTAATTATCTCACGAAGAGCTTCCTCTTCCGCTTTTGTTAACTTAACACCTTTCTGACTTTTTCCAAAAACAGAGAAATGGATATATTTTTCAGGGTGCAACTCAATGTCTTCAACTAAACCTTGTAGCGATTTATTGGTGTTGACCAATTCGTTATACAACTTTTCATCATGAAGTAATTTCCCAAGCGTACCTTTTCCTTCAGCGGCATCAGACAATGCTTCATTCATCTTATCAAGTGTCACTGTCGCTCGCTTAATTACACCC
>CAYUQU010000114.1:0-8486 GCA_964447015.1 uncultured Flavobacteriales bacterium | reverse complement strand
ATAACGTGGTGTTTTGTTTTATATAAAGTATAACTTTTGTTTAATTGACAATACTGTTATTGTTTGATCAACTTCATTACGTATTTGCTTCCATCTTTAGAAATGAGTTGAACAGAGTACACACCAACTGGATGCTCACCTAGATTAACGTTGTATTCACTTGTGTTGTCTACATTGCTTACAATAACTAAGCGCCCCATAAAATCAAATACGTGAACTTCTGCTATTTCAAGTGAAGTGCTCCATTTTACTTTCGTCCAACCAGTTGTTGGGTTTGGATAAGCAAGCATAAACTGCTCTTCGTGCTCTTCGATACTAAGAGGGTTGTAGTAGAAAGGCTCAGAAAGTGAACTACATCCACTAGCATAGGTTACTAATACCGTATAATTACCTATTTGACTAGTTTGTTGTGTTTGATTTATTCCTTCTACAATAGTGTTTCCATTAATAAACCACTGGTAAGACACTCCTGCATTCGCAATCATTTCGCCATCAACAACAGTAATTGTTGCTTGTGGATTGTCAAGCACGTCAATTGTTGTTACAGGAGAAGTACATGATTTAGAAATTCCGTAAACGAAATGAGAAAAGTCTTTTCCTGCTTCAACAAAAGTAACCCCTTGAACCGCCTCAATTTTTACTGGAGAAAGAAGCGTTGTGGAAGCAAAATCACCAAGTTGATTGTCGTGATTGCGTCCCATTCCCCACACACTATTGTCTGTTCTATGGATAAGTGTATGGTGTCTACCTGCACTAACATTCTCAACTCCATTAACTGATGTTAAGTATTGTGGAGAAGCAGCTTGGGTTGTGTTTCCAGTACCCAGTTGACCATATCCATTAGCTCCCATCGTATATATTTTCCCTGATTCAGTAACTACAGCTGTATGAGCTAAGCCTGATGAAACAGTTTTCACATTTTTGATAGGTGACAAAGTAGGAGATAAACGATTATCCAAATCATTCAATCCCAGTTGGCCTTCTGAGTTATTCCCCCATACATAAAGTTGTCCAGTTTGGTTAATTGCAAAACTTGTAAAATCTCCTGTAGCAATGAAAACGATATCTGTTAAACCAGGAACTTGTATATATGTGCTTGAAGCAACCATAGACCCGTCTCCTAATTGTCCAAATTCATTATCTCCAACAGCCCATACAGTTCCATCGTTTTTCAACGCAAGAGCGTGAGAACGACCTGCTGAAACATTTGCAACATCATTTACAGAAGCGACAAATTGAGGGAAGTTGAATACAGTCGTATTTCCTAATCCCAATTGACCGTCTTCATTTTGTCCCCAAGCAAATACATTTCCTGCATTGTCAGCAACTAAAGCAAAATCTCTACCTAACGAGAAGTCATTGATTTGAGGAACGTTTGTGTTTAATACAGGTACATTTGAAGCAGTAAATGATCCAATCCCAAGTTGACCCGAGCTATTCGCTCCCCAGATCCAAAACTCACCATTTGCTGTCATTGCAGCAGTATATTCATCACCTGAATTCACTTTTACAACCTCAGCAAGATCCAATGTTGAAATTGGTGATGCACTGTTAATATTTGTTCCATTACCAAAGATCCCAAAGGCGTTATTACCAAAAGACCAAATTGTAGAATCACCTCCAAAAAGAACGTCAACAGAATAATCCCCAGACACACCAGCGTAAATACTCTGATTTATACCGTCAGTTATGATGTTCCCATCTAAAAACCATTGATTGCCGTTTAACCAGTTGCTTACTAATTCAACAGAATCACCGTTACAGAAAGATGCATCTCCCATTACTGTGATTGATGGGCTTTCAAATACCTGTACATAATAATCGACACCAAATGGTTGTGTACACCCAGTGATATTTGAATAACCTTGTAAGGTGATAATATCATCAGAGTCAAGTCCGTTTAAAACAAAGTTGTTTTGGGTTGACATTGCACCTTGAGAAACACCGTTGAGAAACAACTGATATTCTTGAGCACCAGTTGCAGTGAGGGTAATTGACTCACCATCACAAATCATCATTGAAGCTGGAACGGAAGTGATTCCTAAATTCATAGAGAACACTGTGAATGTAAGGTTTTGTGGAGCTGGTGCAGCACAAACACCGTTATGCCCAATAAGTGTAATGGTTTGACCATCTTCTAGCGCATCGGTAGTTAGTTCATCATTAGCAGAGATTCCTTGAGAAATCCCGTCCACAATAAACTCATAATCCATGGCCCCAGTTCCCGTGAAGATTACCTCTTCACCTAGGCAAATTAAATTGTCTGCATCTGAACTTGTCAACACTGTAGATGGATAATCGTAAACTGTAATTGCAAAATTTTCTGGAGCCAAAGTAGCACACCCGTTGGTCTGTCCTTCCACAGTTACTACATCTCCATTGTTTAGCGGAGCATTGAACGTTGATGTGGGATCAAAGACTCCTTGCGGAGTACCATTTACATAGAACAAGTAAGAATCTGCACCAAAAGCTTCCAAATCTGAAGGTTCGCCGACACAAATATTCTCAGTGATATTATTTGCCAATGAAACAGAAGGGTAATTGAAAACTTGGTATGTAAACTGTGTTGCTCCATTTGCAAAACATCCGTTTAATTCACCAACTACTGAAACAGTTTGTCCGTTTGTTAAACTTGTTGTAATAAATTCATCATCAGGAGTCAATCCGTTTACGCTGTTGCCATTTACAAAGAATTCATAGTTGTTTGCACCCGAAGCTGTAAATGTTATTTCATCACCCACACAAGCGGTAACCGTTTGAGAGGCGGTGAAATTCACAACGGGAGTTGGTAAAACTGTAACTTGAATTTGAGGTGAATTTACTCCCTCGCAATTTGAATTAGAAAAACCAACTACTGAAACAATATCATTGTCATTCAAAACTGCTGAGCTATATAGGCCAGTTAAGTTTGATGTTTCGAGTAGTCCGTTGATATAAAAATCATATGCAGCAGCACCTGTTGCAGTAAAATTCACTGTGTTTCCACTACAGAAGATATTACTTGGTTCAGAAGAAGTTAATGTCAAAGTTGGTCGTGAATTTATTAGCATATTGATTTGTGCTTGACCTGCGCATCCGTTGGTTTCACCAATCACCTGAAGACTGTTTGACCCAGATCCAAAAGGACTTGCATCAATCGTATTCACTGGAGAAGAGGGTCCTTGACTAACTGTGTTTAATACAAATTCATAATTCGTTGCTCCAAGCGCAGTTATTGTAACCGCCTCTCCTTCACAGAATACATTGTCTGCATCTGAACTTGTTACCGAAACCACTGGATTTGGATTAACTGTCATTGTAAATGTTTCAGGAGCTGAAGATGAACAACCGTTAGTAGAACCATTTACACTAATTATTTGTCCATTTGTAATAGAACTTGAACTAAACACATTATTTGTTGATGGAATTCCTTGTGAAATACCGTTCACAAAAAACTGATAGTTTGTAGCACCAGATGCCGTAAAAGTAACTGTCTCTCCCTGACAAATCTCATCGTCCAAATCAGATGAGGCAAGTGTAACAGTTGGAATTGGGTTTACTGTGGTTGTAATTGTCTGACTTTGTCCACCACAGTTCAATGTGTTGTAGCCGATTACGTGTACATCAGCAGTTGGTCCTGATAACGCAGTAGTACTAAATGTGTTCGTTGCTGTTGGAGCTCCTTGCGATACACCATCTACGAAAAATTCATACGTATCTGCATTTGCTCCTGTAAATGTGATTAAAGTACCTTCACAAATTACATTAGAAGGGTAATCACTAAAAATATTAGGAGTTGGAGATGGATTTACGGTAAATGAAATTCCAGTACTTGCAACACATCCACTTGTTTCACCAGTTACAGATACTGTCTGTCCATTCGAAAGAGAAGAAGTTGAGAAAGTTGCCGTAGGAGAAGAAGCTCCTTGCGATACACCTGAGATGAAGAACTGGTAATTTGTTGCTCCTGAGGCGGTGAAATCCACATTTTCTCCAAAACAAATTATATTGTCTGCATCTGATGAGACAAGACCCATGACAGGAATTGGATTTACAACAAAAGTAAGCGTTGTGCTATTATTGAAACAACCACTAGAAGAACCCTGAACATAAACCTCAGCACCATTTGTTAACCCTGTTGTATTTAAAACAGGTGTACCTGAAGGAGCACCTTGCGAGACTCCATCAATGAAAAATTCGTAAGCAAATGCACCAGAACTTGTAAATTGAACATTTTCACCTGCACAAATTGTTAAGTCTGCATCAGATGATGCAATTGTTGTTGCAGGAATTGGATTAACTATATATGTATAAGTTTGCGGAGCAGCAGCCAAACAACCGTTAACAGATTGACCAATTACACTTACTACATCTCCATTTTGTATTGCCGTTGTTGACCAATTAGCTCCAATAAAGCCTGTAACTGGAATTGAATTTATAGCGTATTCATAGGTACTTGCTCCAGCTCCTGTAAAATCAACTTGATCCCCCTCACAAATATTCAAATCTGCATCAGATTGAGTCAATGTAGTTACTGGTTTTGGGTTTACTGTAAATGTTAATGTGTCTGATGAATTAACACAGAGCGTTCCGTTAGTTCTTCCCAAAACATAATATTGATCTCCATTTGTAATATTGGATAAGGTAAGCGTATTTGTGGCACTATACGCACCTATCGGCGCTCCGTTTTTATAAAATCTATATGCATCAGCAGTGCCCGCAGTGAATTCAACTTCATCTCCTTCACAAATTGTAAGTGACACTGGATTTGTTGTTAATGTCATCGTAGGGATTGGGTTGACAGTGTAAACTAAAGGAGTAGTATTTTCATTTATACACCCAGCTTGATGAACCTGAACAGACACTGTGTCTTCATGGTTTAATGAATTTGTTGCAAAGCTGTTTGTACCGAGAGGCAATAACCCTTGTGATATGCTGTTTATGAAAAACTCGACTTGTAAGCCTGTTGGAATAGTACTTCCAGTGAAAGTTACTTGTGTGCCCTCACAAATTACCAATGAAGGTGCAGTTGTAGATAATGATATGGCAGGATTATTTATTGTGATGCTTTCCGTCACGGTGTCTTTACAGCCATTTGTAAACTCACTAATTAACATCACATTTACATTTCCCGCGATATTAAAGACATGCATCGAAGTATCACCTACAAATGTTTCGCCATCTCCAAAATTCCAAAAGAAAGTCAAGTTGTTGTAATCACCATCAAAAGCAGTAGATGAATTTACAAACGTTGCTGTATCTCCAAAACACAAATTTGAAAATGAAGAAATAGCTGCAACTGAAGCAGGAGTAGCATCAAAAGTCCACCCAGTATTGTTCCCACTATTTGTAGAGAAATATGTTTTAAACATTGCTCCTCCTACACCAGTGATATCTTTTAAATCCAGACATTGTGCTTGAACTGAATCAGCTGCTTTTACAAAAGACGCTGCGACACCATCTGTAGAAGAAACAATATAAATTGAATCGTTACACGTACCGTCCATTCTAAGTATTCCAGACATCGTTTGAGTAGAGCTTCCCTCAACTGTAATCTTACTACCTGGCAAAATGATTAAATTTCTATAATTATTCGAGCCAGAAAGAGGGTTGAACTTCTCAGGACTGAAATCAAGTGTTACATCGTAAAAAGTTAAACCTGTCGTTTCCAAATAATTATCTACTGTCAAGCCGCCAATTGTAATTAAGGATGTTCCCGCATCAAATGTCAAGTTTGCAGCAAGAGACTGATCATAAAATCCTTGAGCAAGTGTGATTACAGAAGCCCCTAAGTCTATTTGTTTTGGTGCGTCAAGGAGAATAGTGAACGTACCTGTTTGAATGGTATAACCAGCAGTATTTAAATAACCTCCAAATACAATTATTGCTGACAAGTCTATCCCCAATAAATCTCCAGCAAACGTTAACGAATCTTCAATTGTTCGTCCCGAATGTACTATACCAACACCAAATGAACACCCATCAGGATTAAAAATCGCATTAAGTTGTTCAGGCTGAAAAATCAAACCACTATCGAATCCATTTCCAGTAACCGTTAGATTGGTTTCTAAGATAACATCATCTGCTGCAATTAGGTTCCTTTCTAAGGATAGAGTCGGAGAATTTGTGCTAGCCGACCAATCCATTACCTTAAAGTATGCTTCAACATCCACAGTCACAATTTGACCAGCTAAACTAAATGAGTTGGCATCAAAAACTACTGTGTCTCGCACACCTGGCATACATGTTGCTGCTGCACCGCCTGAAGTCAACGACCAGTGATTAATGTCTGACCAATCGCCTGAATCATTAATCCAATAATAGGTTGTTCCTGTAGCAGGATTGGATGTTTCCCAAACAGCAGCTCCATTGATGGTATCACTAAAATCAGCGAGATATACTCTCAAGCCAGTGGTGTCTGTAGAAACGTTGTCAATTAAGAGATATGAGACAGATGTTGTATCATAACCGTTCTTATTTATTACTGGTGCAGGAAGTGAGGAGTTAAAACTGCGCAACCTGATCAAATTTGCACAATCCCCATCTGCTGACAGTGAGTCAAGTGTCTGAATAGTACTGTTCTCAATAATTAAAGACGTTCCAGAGTTTAATTGTAGATAGGTGAATGTATTGCTACCATATAATTCTATGTTTTTCGTAGCAACTAGTACCGTATCGTATATCAAATCTGCAGCTACAAACTGTACCGCTTCATTTCCTGTGTAATTAAATTGAATGATAGAACTTAATGCGTTCCACGTAACAGTGTTTGCAGCATCAGGATCTTTAAGAATAAAGCTTTCTCCAGTCACAAATACAGTAGAGTTGTCAAAATTCAAATTTATGTTTTCATCAGTTTCAGAAATGACATTGTAAAATGTACAATCAAAACTATTCGCATTTATACCACCTGCATCAACTGTGATATCGCGGCTATTTGTAAACACATCCAAAAATCTGAGAATGTTTGTGTTTGAGACGATCATATCTACATTCCAATCTCCACCATTAGATGTAATATCCACATTTGCATTAGTTGTATTAAATACAAAAGCTCCATCCCAATTGAATGTCAAATTCGTTGAGCCGAATAAAGACGTTCGAATAAAAAATACATCTTCAGCATTACCAACAAAAGTAATTGGTGCAGATAAATTTGTCCAATTCATTGTTCGCAAACTTGCAGTCGCATCTAAAGTAATTTGATTTCCCGCGACAAGACCTGAGTTTGCGTCGAAAATTGCAATATCATCTGGGCCAGGGATACATCCTGATGTAGCTCCTCCAGAAGTTAATGACCAGTGTGCGGCATCGTAATAATTTCCTTGTCCAGCAATCCAATAATATGTCGTTCCTCCAGCTCGTTCATTAATTGTCCAGTCCACATTTCCGCCGTCATCAAAACTATTATTTGCAACAAAAGCACCTAAAGAAACTAAGTTTTTTAATCGAACATAATCCAAGATCCAATCAGTTCCCATATCTTGAACTATTGCTGGTCCATTTTCTGAGTAAATAGTGGTATATCTACCACAAGTACCTCCTGTTGTGACGGTTCCTGCCTGAAGAGTTTGTGATGGGTTTAATTGGAGTGAAAGAACACTATTTAAATTCAATGTGTTTGCTGCGAAACTTCTTGTAATTCTTGTGTTCGGAGAATTAGAGGTGAAGTTGTTCCAAACTTGTGCTGTCCCACCTGGAGCAAGCATCACAGTATCAGCCCCAGCATAAGTTGTTTGTAAGTTTGCTGTATTGAGGTCTGTTGCGGTCATGGAAGATGAAACAACATCATAAACTAGTCCAGATGAAGTTAGAATAAGGTTTCCATTCGTAAATAAAAAGGTTCTTGAAAGCTGAGTGCTTGATCTGAACGAAGGAGTTGTTATTGTTCTGGTCGCGGCATTCAAAACACCTCTTTCGTAAATAAATGTTCCAGCTGATAATGTTAAATTACCCAATAGATTATATGTCCCTTGCCCATTGATAATTAAATCATTGAGTAGTGTTTTTCCTTGAGTTTTTAAAGAGTCTGGTTCAGTTGTAGAAAAAGCATTCAAATAAATTTTTCCTCCAAAATTATAATTCATGTTAGCACTAAGTACAAATGAACCTCTAATTGAGATAGAATCTATAGCTGCACCCGCAAATTGTGCATCACTTGTTGATGTCCATATAAATGCGCGAACCGTAGTTCCTGAAACATCAAAACTGACTACCTGACCTGCTGCTGTAAAAGAGTTTGCGTCAAAAAATACATGGTCATTTGCGCCAGGCAATTGTGTGTATTCTCCACCTGCACCGCCTGAAGTATTAGACCAGTTAGACAAACTTGACCAGTTTCCTGTTCCGTTTACCCAATAGTAGTCAGCAGCATTTGAGAAAGAAGAAAATAAAATAATAACAAGTTGTAGTAGGAGTAATTTTTTCATAGCTAATTGATAAACTTTAGGGCGGCGGCGGACAAGGCCTACGACACGGCAGACTTCGTCGTCGCTTGCCGAGATGCC
>CAYUQU010000113.1:0-8527 GCA_964447015.1 uncultured Flavobacteriales bacterium | reverse complement strand
ATATTTGGCTGCGAGATCACAATTTTTACTAGCTGAAAACAGTATAGACAGTAAAAAGTATGAAAGATATGAGGATTCTATAAAAAGATGTCGTAAATTTGCAAACCTTTTCCCCACTTCTAAATACCTTAAAGAAATTGACGGGTATTTGAAGAGTTCAGAAAAGGAGTTAGAAACTTTAAGTAAAAATTAAATTCAACCAAAAGGTATGAACTTTAAAAATTCCAATGCTGAGCGCACAACAATCACTAGAGATGTGGTTGATTTACAGGAGAAAACTGGTAATGTATACGAGTCAATCGTAGCTTTATCAAGACGTTCAAATCAAATTAACGTAGATTTGAAAGAAGAGTTGACTCAAAAATTACAAGATTTCGCTTCTCACACTGATAATTTGGAAGAAATTTTCGAAAACAGAGAACAAATTGAAATTTCGAAATTTTACGAAAAGTTGCCAAAGCCTGTTGCTATGGCTATTCAAGAGTTACTTGAAGAAAAAACATACATCAGAAAACCATAATCTGTTATGTTGAAGGGAAAGCGTATCTTAATCGGTGTAACCGGAGGGATTGCCGCTTACAAAATCCCTTTACTTGTCAGAGAGTTTATAAAACTAGGGGCTGAAGTTAAATGTATTTTAACTCCGGCCTCTTCTGATTTTGTGACCCCACTGTCGCTTGCCACTGTTTCTAAAAATGCTGTTTATTCTGAGCTTTTTGATTCGAAAACAGGGTTGTGGACAAATCATGTGGACTTAGGGTTGTGGGCGGATACGTTTGTTATAGCTCCACTTACCGCATCTTCACTTGCGAAGATGGTTGTTGGTCATTCAGATAATTTGCTTTTGACCACTTACCTTTCTTCTCGCTGTCCAGTTTTTGTAGCTCCTGCTATGGATTTGGATATGTATGCCCATTTTTCGACGCAAGAAAATCTACAAAAATTAATCGCAAATGGCGTGCATGTAATTCCTGCTGTAGAAGGTGAACTTGCAAGTGGGTTGACTGGAAAAGGGAGAATGACAGAACCTGAAGATATCGCTCAATTTGTCGACCGTTTCTTTTCGAAGCCTGAACAGGATTTGATAGGTGTAAATGCGTTGGTGACAGCTGGGCCTACTTATGAAGCTATTGATCCAGTTCGTTTCATTGGTAATCATTCTACAGGGAAAATGGGAATTGCACTTGCAAACGAATTGGCAGAAAGAGGAGCTAAAGTCACTTTACTTCTCGGCCCTACAAATTTATCGACTGATAATTCCAACATCAATTTAATCCGATTTAAAACTGCAGAGGAATTATTTGATTTGGTGAAAAAGAATTGGAAAGAATGTGATTTAGGCATTTTTTCGGCTGCAGTTGCAGATTATAAACCCTCTGACGTCGCTAAAGAAAAAATTAAAAAGTCAGATGAAGAACTGACACTGAAATTGATAAAGAATCCTGATTCTCTGAAATGGGCGGGTCAGCATAAAAGTCAGCATCAAACATTGGTAGGATTTGCTTTGGAAACAACAAATGAAGTTGAAAATGCAAAACAAAAACTAGATAAGAAGAACTTAGATTTAATAGTACTAAACTCATTAAAGAACGAAGGTGCAGGCTTTGGACACGACACAAATCAGGTAACTTTATTGGGGAAAGACAATAATTGTGTTAATTTCGAGTTGCTAACAAAGGTTGAAGTAGCCAAACAAATTGTGGATTATGTTAAAAGTATTCGTTAATAAAACTAAACTATTCGTAGGAGCTGCTTTTGTGCTTTCTACATCGGTAATTCAATCGCAGGAATTGCTTTGCGAGGTGAATTTGGTTACCAATCCTCAACTGCAAATTACTACGGTAGATAAAGATATCATAGATAATCTTACAGAGGTTGTAAAAGAATTCATGAACAACACGCGTTGGACAAAAGATGAATTTGAGATTGAAGAGCGTATAAATTGTGCCATTCAGTTGAGTATTGAAAAAATCACAGGTACAGGAACTTATGAAGGTTCTATTCAAATTCAGGCTTCAAGACCAGTGTTTAATTCGAGCTACAACACCACCATTTTTAGTTTTAAAGACGACGATTTAAATTTTAGTTTTGACCGAAATCAAATTTTACAATATGCACCAAACCAGTTTAGAGATAATCTAACTGCAGTTCTCGCTTTTTATGCATACATGATTTTAGGATATGATTACGACTCGTTCTCGCTTGAAGGTGGCACAAAGCACTTCGAGATGGCACAGCAAATAGTATCGAATTCTCAAGCAGGTGGAGAGGGTTGGAACGCCAGCGATTCAAAAAGAAGAAACCGTTTTTATTTAGTTGACAATGCCTTACAGGAATATTTCAGTCCCCTAAGAAAAATGTACTACGACTATCATCGCTTGGGTTTAGATAATCTTTATTTAGATATAGCGAAAGGTCGTAACGTAATTTATGAAGCCCTTTTAACTTTAGAACCTATTCAACAGTCAAGACCTGGATCTGTGAATTTGCAAATTTTCCTATCGGCTAAAATTAACGAACTAAAAGGTTTGTATGCAAAAGCTGAAATGGCGGAAAAAAATAAAGTGGTGGCCTTGTTAAAGAAATTAGACCCCGCAAACGGAACGAAATACGAAGAAATTCTAACCACATAATGTTAAAAAGCCTTTCAATACGGAATTTTGCGTTAATTGATAACGTAGAGCTGACTTTTGATAATGGGCTTACAGTAATTACTGGGGAAACAGGTTCTGGGAAATCTATTTTGCTTGGTGCACTGAATCTATTGTTGGGAAGTCGAGCTGATTTTTCAGTTATAAGAGACGAAAATGAAAAAACGGTAGTTGAGGGACATTGGCTCATCTCAGGCTACGGTTTAAACGATTTTTTTACGGAAAACGAACTCGACTATGACGAGTATTGCATCATCCGACGAGAAGTGCTCCCAAAAGGTAAATCAAGAGCTTTTATAAATGATTCTCCAGTTCCTTTAAATGTGTTAAAAGAGTTGACTGATAAATTGATTCAAATTAATTCGCAACACCAAACATTACAATTAAAGGATAAGTCTTTTCAACTTTCCCTGTTGGATACTTTAGGGAATTGTAAAACCGAACTTGCTGATTTTCGAACTGCATACGATTTGTATAAGCAGAAGGAGAGTTTGGTTATTAAGCTCGAGAGCGAACTAGTTGAGCTAGTCAAACAACAAGATTATATCAATTTTCAACTTGAAGAACTCGATAAACTAGCTTTTGATAAGAATGATTATGATGAGCTAATTAATGAACTGAATAAAGCGGAGAATGCAGAATTTCTCTTGCGTAATTTTCAAGAATCATTTAAGCTCTTGGATAGTAACGATGGAATTCTCAGTAGTTTGAAAAAACTACAACAGTTAATCAGAAAATCAGCAGAGTTTGATTCGCAACTCGAACCATTGGTAGAGCGAATTGAGTCTCAACTAATAGAATGTGCTGATATCAGTAGTGACATTGCGAATTATGCCGAAAAAGTGTCTGTGAACCCTTCTAGACTCGAATGGCTTATCAGTGCAGTTGATGATTACCAACGAATTCTAAAAAAACACGGCAAAGCAAATCAGAAAGAACTTGTAGAATATTACGACGAACTTTCAGGGCAGACAGCTAATTTCTTGAGTTTAGAAGAGAATTTGCTAAAGCTCAAAGATGAATTAGTGACTTTGCGTAAGAATGTATTGGATCAAGCACAAAAACTCAGTGTTAAAAGAGAGAAAGCAGCGCCAGAAATTGTGGCAGAGTTACTTCCCTTGTTAAATGAGTTGAAATTATCTGATGCGCGAATAGAATTTAGATTTAACAAGAAAACAGAACCTGATCGAGGAGGTTTTGAAACAGTTGATTTATGTTTTTCACCTAATAAAGGAGTTCAAATTCAGCCTATTGACAAATCGGCTTCGGGTGGAGAGCTCAGCCGATTTATGTTGGTTGTGATGACGCTTTTCAGTCAGAAAAAACAACTGCCGACCTTAATATTTGATGAGATTGACACAGGAGTATCTGGAGATGTGGCGGGTAGAATTGGTTTGTTGTTGAGAAAGATGGGGGAGAGTAGACAATTGATGGCGATAACTCACTTGCCACAAGTGGCTGCATCAGGACATGTGCATTTATCCGTTCGCAAATCAGATGTAAATCAACGCACAGTGACAGAGGTTCTTCGCCTTAATGAGAGCGATAGAAAAGTAGAAATTGCCAAATTAATGTCAGGGAAAGAACTGACCGAAGCAGCGATAAACAACGCAAACGTATTATTAGAATCACATGGAAATTAAGTATAAATGCACGATGATTTGGGGTGTGGTGTTAATGACACTGTCAATCATAATGGGAGCGATGGGCGCGCATGCACTCGAAAATGTACTTGACGATTCGATGCTTAAATCTTATCAGACAGGAGTAAATTACATGATCTACCAAGGATTAGCATTTTTAATTCTTTCTTTTTTAGCTAAAGACATCTCGAAATTGCCAGTGATTTTAATGAAAATTGGGATTGCATGTTTTTCAGGTTCAATTTTCGCCTTAGTTTTCTTTAAACACATCGGCTTTGAAGTGCCGAAAGCAATTGTATTTGTTACTCCTCTTGGCGGGACTCTACTAATTGTCGGATGGCTAATTTTGCTGATTCGAGTAATCAGAAATTGATTTATTTCAGATAATCTTAATTCATATAAGAAAATTTCAATGGAATCGTAAAAATGATTTCAACAATTTGACTCTGTGAATGTGAAAAAGTATAGACAAAAAAGTAAATAAATTAAGTGAATTAGCTTAATTTTGTATTAATTAATAACAGCAGTTGCTAGAAAACAAATTTTATGAACGAATTTGGTAAGAGAGCTAAGAATGCCAATTTGAAAGAATCTATCGGTCTCTACAATTTGGGAAATGTGTATTGGAACATGACTCCAGCGGAGTTAGTAGAGGAAACAATAATTAACGGGCAAGGTGTCTTGACAGATACTGGTGCTATCGCTATAGAAACTGGTGAGTTTACAGGCAGGTCTCCAAAAGACCGTTTCATCGTATGTGATGCAAAAACTGAAAATTCAGTATGGTGGGGTGATATCAATATCAAATTTTCTCAAGAGAAGTTTGATGCGTTATACAACCGTATGAAAGCGTACATGGCGAACCGCGAGGTTTATGTACGTGATGCTTATGCGTGTGCAGACCCAACATATAGGATGAACTTACGCGTAGTAACTGAGTACCCATGGTCAAACATGTTTGCGTACAATATGTTCTTGCGCCCTACGGATGCGGAAATTGAAAACTTTGAGCCAGAATGGCACATTGTTAACGCTCCTGGTTTCTTGGCTGATCCTGAATTAGACGGGACACGTCAACACAACTTTGCAGTGATTAACTTCACGAAGAAGATGATTATCATCGGTGGTACTGGTTACACAGGTGAAATTAAAAAAGGAATTTTCTCTGTATTGAACTACATTCTTCCTCACGAGAAAGACGTACTTTCAATGCACTGTTCAGCAAACATTGGTGAAGATGGTGACACAGCAATCTTCTTCGGTCTTTCAGGAACAGGAAAAACTACTCTTTCTTCAGACCCAAATCGTCGCTTGATTGGTGATGACGAGCATGGTTGGGCAAATGGATCAGTGTTTAATTTCGAAGGTGGATGTTATGCTAAAACAATCGATCTTTCAGAAGAAAAAGAGCCGCAAATTTATGACGCTATTAAGTTTGGAGCTATTTTAGAGAATATTGGCTTTAAAGAGGGTACTTCAGCTCCAGATTATACTGATTCTTCTATTACAGAGAATACACGAGTTTCATACCCGATTCACTATATCGACAATGTGGTTGAACCTTCGATAGGAACTGATCCAAAGAATATCTTCTTTTTAACAGCAGATGCATTTGGTGTGTTACCTCCGATTTCAAAATTGTCAGCAGGTCAGGCGATGTATCACTTCATTTCAGGATATACAGCGAAAGTTGCAGGAACTGAAGTAGGAGTGACAGAACCACAACCTTCTTTCTCAGCTTGTTTCGGAAAAGCATTTTTACCTTTACATCCAACAAAATATGCTGAGATGTTGGGTGAAAAAATGAAAGCTAACAACGTACGCGTTTGGTTGATTAACACTGGTTGGTCAGGTGGCGAGTACGGAGTTGGAAGTCGAATTAAACTGAAATATACACGTGCAATGATTACTGCGGCACTTCGTGGTGAGTTAGACAATGTGTCTTACGAGAAGCACGAAGTATTTGGTTTAGAGATGCCAATGTCTTGTCCTGAAGTTCCAGACGAAATGTTGAATCCTCGCAATACTTGGGCTGACAAATCAGCTTATGACGCAAAAGCAGCTCACCTTGCAGGTCAGTTTGTGAAAAACTTTGCGCAGTTTGAAGACAATGCAAGTGAAGAAATTTTGTCTGCAGCTCCGAAAGTAGCGGTAAACTAATTTTAGAACAATAAATTAATACTAAATGTCCTCGCTTGCGGGGACATTTTTTTTGGATAAATAAGTACATTTACGATTATGGAAAGCTTGAAAAACCCTATTCTGCGAATTGAAAACGAGACATATATCGGAAGCGATGGACGTTTGTCTTTGTATGACTTATTGATTCCCGAAGACTTTAATGGAAAGCTAATTGTATTCGTTCATGGATACAAGGGGTTTAAGGACTGGGGAGCTTGGAATTTGGTCGAATTTGAATTCGTGTGCAATGGATTTGGTTTTGCAAAACTCAATTTAAGTCACAACGGTGGAACTGACCGAATTGCGAAAGACTTTCCAGACTTAGAAGCCTTTGGTCGCAACACATATTCCAAAGAAGTGGATGATGTTCGCTTGTTTATAGACCATTTAGAAACCTTAGAATTACCAGAACACTCACTACACTTGATAGGACATAGTAGAGGAGGAGGCGATGTGATCATTGTCTCTGCTGAAGATGAGAGAGTAAGTTCTTTTGCGAGTTGGGCAGGAATTTCAACAATTGCTGAGCGAATGCCAACTGGAGAGGCATTGGAGGAATGGAAAGATAAAGGAGTGAGATATGAGCAAAATTCGCGTACAGGGCAGCTAATGCCTGTATATTTTTCTTTGTATGAAGACATTCTTCGACATAAAGAGAGACTAAATATTGAAGCAGCGTGCAAGAAAATTCATATTCCCAGAATAATTATCCATGGAACAAACGATGAAGCCGTCAATATAAGCGAAGGAAAGAAATTAGCTGAATGGTTGAACTCTCCATTAATTGAAATTCCAGGTTCAAACCACACTTTTGGATCTTCTCATCCGTGGGAAACATTTTTGTTACCTCCTGATTTACAACTTGTCGTTGATTTAACGATGCGTTTTTTTAAAGATCAGTTATCCTGATTCGGCAGAATTTTGTATCTTGAGTGTCTATGCTACAATTGAAAGTTAATCCAAGATTATCCTTATTTATTGGTATTTGCTTTGTATCAATTTTCCCTGTATTGGTTAAAGTGACGCCCGTTTCAGCTGTTACTTCGGCATTTTATAGACTTGCAGTAGCGGCTGTATTATTTGTCTTAGTAGCTTTTATAAGTCGGTCTTTTCAAAAACTTTCAGCTTATCAGCTTTCCTTGGTTGTCACTTGTGGTGCTTTGTTTGCTTCTGATATTGCGATTTGGAATCAAGCAATTAGTCTTTCTTCAGCTACGCAAGCTAGTTTGCTCACCAATTTAGCTCCTGTTTGGGTTGGGATTGGAGCGTACTTCTTTTTGAAAGACAAACCTCGATTGAATTTTTGGATAGGTACGTTGATTGCGTTGTTTGGGATGGTGCTTTTGGTAGGGTGGGAGTACGTTATCAATTTTTCGTTTGATGAGGGTTTTATACTGGCAATCGTTTCTAGTATTATTTACGCGGTATACATCATTCTAAGCAAACGTGTATTAAATGATGTGAATGTGTTGACATTTATGAGTTGGAGTATGGTTAGCGCAGGAATCTTACTTTTTCTAGTTTCTTATGGCACACATTCCGAATTGATTGGATTCTCTAACACGACATGGCTATCCTTAATTGTCCAAGGTGTAATATGTCAATTTGCAGGATGGCTTTGTATTAGTTTTTCACTTAAAAATATGCGGGCAAACAGAGTTTCATTGAGTTTATTGTTGTCAGTGGTATTTACCGGACTTATTGCTTGGTTATTTATAGATGAAGAAATTAGTTTTGAAATGATAATTGGTGGAGTCTTTGTATTATTGGGGATAGCAGTGACATTTAAGGAGAAACAACTCGTGAAAATTTAAGTAGTTATTTATCTCCACCAATCTCTTTAAGTTGAGATTTTAATTCTTCAATTCGGAGCTGTTTTCCTCTTTCACGAATGTTTTTAGCCGAATTAGTATGGTAAACATGTTTATTTTCTAAATAATCTAATTGAAACTGAATCCACTCTATATCGGTCATGTTTCTACCGTGAAAAGAAAGTTCAAGGCGTAGTTTAGCGGCGATGATATGGTAACTGGATCTACCTAAATAGTCATG
>CAYUQU010000112.1:0-8551 GCA_964447015.1 uncultured Flavobacteriales bacterium | reverse complement strand
TGTTCGTAGATTGGATAAAAACATACGAAGAAACCTCAAGCCTGTTGTATAATGGTGGTAAGATTAATTTAGTACTCATTTCAGGTTTCGCAATAGTCTTATCTTTTACCTTAGCTTATTTGATTGCAAGAAGAGAAACTCAATTTACTGTCCTGAAAGACACAAACATCAATTTAGCTGTTTATAAAAACATCGTGATACTTGCTGCAATTGCTGTAGGGTACCTGACCGGTTTTCTGGAAATATATTATCACTCGACAAGCTTAATAGTTTCTCAAAATTCAGATTTGGCGTATCCTATTCTTTACCATTATCTTTTCTCTGTCTTTTTGGTGTTTTTCTTTCTTAAAAGTAAGTCAAAAGACAAAGCAACATTTGCACTTGTTTATGCAGGCTTAAACATACTTCTCTACACGGTGTTTATTGCAAATTATCCAATAAAAGAACTGATTTCTGGAGTTGAAAAAGCCTCAGTCTCATCACATTTTTTCTACTCACATTATCTAATGATTTTATGCCTAATCTATTTCATATCAGTTACAATACGAAATAATAAACGATTGACTTTTTTAGATAGTGGTTCGATAAAGCTGTTTACTTGGATTTTTGCTGCAGCAGGTGTATATATTGCAAGTCAAGAGTTAATCTTACATGGGTTGTATTTCCAAAATATAGGAGAAACAATCAGTCATATTAGTTTCACTAACGATTTCGAATTCCGACAAACCATTGATCAGACTTTCGCGAAAGCGAAAGTGCAGCTTATTAAAATTGGGCTTCCAATTCTCTGGGGTTTAATTGCATTTGTATTCCTTGTGATTGGAATCAAAAAAGAGCTCAAGCAACTTCGGATTATCGCACTTACATTATTGGGACTAACTATTCTGAAATTATTCATTTTCGACATCTCAAATGTCTCTGAAACTGGTAAAATCATTTCGTTTATCTTACTAGGTATCCTGATTTTAATTATTTCATTTATCTATCAAAAAATAAAGAAAATAGTTACTGACCCTGAAGAAAAAAGTCAAACACAAGACGAAAAGGAAGAATAATTCGAGATTAATAGTACATCCAATATCCTTTTGTTCCTCTTGAGCTAAACTCGATTGCAGGAAAAGGAATCTTGAGCGTATTGAAGTTTGATAAAAGAGCCTTTAGCCATGGTTTTTTGACTGGGATTCGAGATAAATCGATGTCTAATGACAACAAGTACCTTCGATAGGCCTCAAAAGTCTTGGTTTCACTTCCATTTTGAATAAGGTAATATTCTTGGTCACTTTTAAGCTTCTCGCTAATACTATACCCAAAACTCAAGCAAATCCATGGCGGGATTTTCCAGTTCTTAGGCGTGATATCAGACAAGTTTACACTCAACCAATACGTTTGTGCATTGTAATCTTTTAATACTTGTTCAGGAAAATTACTTCCTAATAAATGAGGTCGATACTGAGCGTATTCTGATGGCCAAAATGAGAATTTAGGCGTTACTATTTGTTTCTTAAACAGAATTTCTTGTGTGGTAAAAAGAGTGATTCCTACCCCATTTGCTATTAAATCTCCGTATGAAAAACCATAGTCTGCAGCGAAACCATCTAACACTTCAAATGTACCTTGAAAAACGAAGCTATAAGCACCTGAGATAATCAAAGACGATTTTCGATTCATTCCAGACCATCGAAACAAGGAGTTTACTCGATTTTGAATCCAATAAGCACTATATGTATGCCCCAGTTTATCCATCTGTAACCAATGTGCATTGTCATTAAAAAAATGGAAGCTGGATTTAGGTTGATCTTTGTACCACAACTGTGCTAAACCAATCATAGAACCTGCATAAGCCAAAGAAACGCCACTGCTTACACCTATTACGCGCGATTTATTTAAACTGTCAGCGGATTGGAAAAATGTGGTTTGAGCTTTTGCAGGGATCAGCAAAATTGAAAAAACCACAATGGTTATTCCACGTTTTATGTTGATATGATAAAACCAGTTTTGCATCAAAGATTTAAAATTCAAACTACTAAGTTAAACTAATTCAACAAAGCCTGTTTATTGACAAAAAAACTATTCCATTCCAAAAGGAAAAGGAAGCAAATCAAGCGCGTTATCTATAGAAATGGTTTTGCCATTTTTACCGCAAAGAATGACTTGAAAAGGTTGTTTTTGGCGATTGATAACCTCTGCTATAACTTGTCTGCAACCTCCGCATGGAGATATTGGATCTTCATCATTCACAAGCTCACCTTCAGCATATACAGCTAGTTTAACCACTTTTTTCTCGGGATAATTCGAACCAACGTAGAACAAAACAGTCCGTTCAGCACAGAGCCCAGATGGAAAAGCAATGTTCTCTTGATTACTTCCCATATAAATCGCTCCATCATCCATTAACACAGCTGCTCCAACAGAGAATTTTGAATAAGGTGCATAAGCATTTAATGATGCCTTCTTAGCCATCTTCACAACGGCAATTTCCTGCTCATTCAGTTCACTAAAACTAGTGTATAAGGTATAAGATAAATTTGTTATTTTCTTTTCTGCCATTTTGTTAATTCTTAATTAAAAGGCAACTAGCATAGGCTTTAATTGCTCTTGACTCACCAAAAGAGTCTACCTTTTCATGTGTCGTTGCTTTGATTGAAACCCTATCCGCGGTAACATCCAATATCTCGGCAATTGTATTTTGCATTTCAGGAATATACCCACTCAACTTGGGCGTTTCGAGTACGACAGTAGTATCGACATTACTCAACGTAAATCCTTTACTCTTTATCATCTCAAACACTTGTTTCAGCAATAGTTTACTGTCAATATTTTTATACTGAGGGTCTTTGTCTGAAAAATGATAACCTATATCTCGTAAACTCAGTGCCCCAAGTAGTGCATCGCAGATAGCATGAAGGAGTGCATCAGCATCAGAATGACCCACAGCGCCAAAAGAGGATTCAATCTTGACTCCCCCAATAAACAAAGAATGTCCATCAGCTAGCTGATGGACATCTACACCATATCCTATTCTTATATCCATAGATTAAATTCTACTCATCCGAAGATCGTGACGCTGCTGATTTCTTGTCAAACACAAATCGAAGTGTGAATCGAAGTGTATTCGCCAAAGGATTCAATCTTGAGAAAGCTGCTAAGTAAGAAATATCAAGTCCAAATACATTGTATTGTAAACCAATACCAAAAGTTAAATATTGTCTATTTCCTTTAGAACGGTCTTCATGGAAATATCCTGCTCTAACCGCAAATACTTGATTGTACCAATACTCCAATCCAACTCCAAAATTAATTTCACGCAATTCTTCACCAAAACGGCTGTTCTTTTTAATTTGCACTTCACCATTTTCAACAATCGCTTCACCATTCTCATCTAACAATGCTCGACCTGGAGCATCTCCAAAAGATTGGAAAATACCTGTAATAACACCTACATCATTATCCTTACCTATCCAATATTGATTACCATCATTCCCATTTACTTGAACAGCTGGTGTAGGAACCAATAATTTATTTACATCAAATGCAAAAGTAAAGGTATTATATTCATCTAGGTGAGTTTTAACTGCTGTACCAATTCTCAAATTAGTAGGCAAAAAGTCAGTAGTTCCATTTTGCGAGTATGTAATTTTATTACCAATATTAGAAATAGTTATACCTGCACCTACTTCGGCTTTCTTGCCAAACCATTTTTTATCTGTATCATAATAACTAAAAGATAAATCAGCAGCACCTGCCTGACCTGGTTTTGTATTAGCTCCTTGCACAGATGTTCCTCCAGTCAAATTTGAGAAAATATACTTTCCGTTCAAACCAATTGAAAATACTTTGCTCAACTTAAATGCGTAACCTAAAGTCACTTCAAGCTCAGATGGAGTGAAATCACGTGTCTTCATCCCTTGCTCATCCGTAAACGTTATGTTTCCCAATGAAAAATATCTAAGCGATCCACCCACGGCATGACGATCACCTATTTTTTTATACCCAGATAGGTACGAAAGGTGAATATCTTTAGCTAATCGTTGTAGCCATGGAGAGTATGATGTTGAAATCTCAAAATCTTTTTCAGCAAAAGCTAACTTAGACGTATTCCAATACAGTGAGTTTGCATCAGGTGAAATCCCCGCACCTACATCACCCATAGCACCAGAACGGGAATCAGGAGTAATCCCTATAAAAGGTACCGCAGTAGTAATTGTATTTAACTGAACTTCTTGTGCCTTATCAAACTGGTCTTGCTCACCTGGATTTGTGCCCTGTGCTTTAACGACACCTGTCGCAGCAACTGCTATTACAATGCTTAATATGTATTTAATCATCTATTTTTAAATATAGTGCCACAAATATACGTTTTTTCCACGTTTTTATTGTACAGTTTATTTTAACAATACTAATTTTTCAATTTTATCTGCTTTTGATCCGTCAGGAGCGGTAACTGAAAGCCGGTATACATATACTCCTTTTGCAAGTTGATCTGCAAAATCGTCTTTGCCATCCCACGGAATTCCATTTGAACGAAAACCACATGTAGTAACGGGTTCATTTATTGTTCTCACTAATTTTCCACTTATAGTAAAAATTTGAATTTGAACTTTTAGCGCCACATCAACCTGATTGTGCTCGAAGAAAAATTCGGTATAAGTGGTAAATGGATTTGGATAATTCAACACATGTTCAATTGAAACTTCTTCGTTTTTCACAACAACAAATTCCAAATTTGACTCTGAACTGTTGTTATTTACATCCCAAACTTTAAATGTAAGTGTATGTCTTCCAGGTTCTAAATCTTCAAACGGATACCTGACCACACCTTTCTGATAACTATCCAGCTCCGCCTCATAAAAGTCGTTAAGCATTATAGGTGCATTTGTCTGACCGTCAATTATAGCGGTTATATCATGGCCTATACCATTACCAACTGCATTTATTCCATTATCATCAAAAAGTTTGGCAATAAATACAGGGCTTTCATTTGTCATTCCTCCATTTACAAATTTCTCGTCATTCATAAACAAACTTACTTGAGGCCCTTCATTATCATCTAGACCATTTGGATCTACTCCCCCAATAATCACACGACTATCAGCTCCTGCACCATCCACATTGTTCGAGTTAGCATATAAGCTTATTTTACCGTTTCCAAAAGAATAATTAATGTCTTTAGGTACAATAAAAGTGAATTCGAAACGTCCATTTGACACAGTTGACTTTCCTTTATATAAAATGTTTTTTTGGGTATTAAATGTGATAACTGGGGAAGTCGGATCCTGACCTAGTGTTTGATTTTCAAGTGGCTTATCAAATACACTTGGCGTAGCAAAACCGTTAAACCCAGTCATCACGTTCCCATCCTCATCCTCAACGTGTGCTTTAATCGTTACCCTGCTCAATGAGCGTAAAGTATCAATTACCAAATCTGGTGATTTTCCGTTAATTGAATCTACCACTACATTCAATTTAGGTAAAGCTAACCTCAACGCGGGGTCACCCAACAACATAAAGCTTCGTCTATTCTGATCTGTTGTTGAATTATTCTTCGTTTGCATCAACGTTTCCCCCATTGCTATAGGCCTACCTTGAGCGTCTCTTGTAAAGACATAATCATATAAAGCAGCTCCAACAACAGAATTGACGTTAATATACACAGGTCTTGTCGTTGTCATTAATGACACTGCTCCACCTTGACCTGATAAGTACATATATTCCCCCGCAGATTGTCTTGACGGATCATCAAATCTTGTGAACTCACAAGTAGCAGATACAAAGAGAGTAAGTTTATTGATATTCTTCCAATCTAAAATTTGGGGAATAACAACTGCTCTTTCCAAAGCCAATCCTGTTTCTCCACCATGACCTACATAATTCATAAGCAATGTTCCCCTTTCAATTCGTGAATTAATCAATTTTGGCACATCTGGGTAGCGCTGCCCACCAGACGTAGTCACTTGTGTAAATGCATCTAGATATATTTTATCATAATTCAACTCGGGAAATAAAGGTGAATATGTATTCACATAAGACTCATGATCATTTACAAATTGACCTCCATCTTCATCATCTGCAATGTGCGTTATCCAAAGTCGCCAATCTCCAAAGGTATTCATGTCATCAGGTCCACATGTTCCATTTACCCCTGATGAACCAAAAAACGTTGATCCATTTTTCTTATAATGTTCAATTTTATTTACAAGTGTTCGCGCATGATCTGTTGTTGTAGCTATAATTCTGCCTATTCCCACATCCAACATATCCGATCCATTGTAAGATTCACTATCGTCTAATAGACCGAAAAAATCATCCGAAGTCAAAGATGATACTACATTTTCAGAATTATCAGTTTGATAAGTGACAATCATGTTGTTATTATTTGTCACTCTGTTCTTAGGGTCGTATGTTCCGTCGCCGAATAAACACAAATATTTTGGCATATTATTCACATCACCATTGGCTCTGTCGTAGAACATTTTGGCAAAAAATCGAATGGCTACCGGATCAACTTTTCCTGATGAAAATTCATTGTAAATTTGACTTGTCGTAACTACATGAACAGACATGCCGTCTTCACGATGTAGGTTTGCGAGCCTCGTTGCCTCTCCTAAAAATGTAGGGTGCGTAACAATTAAATAATCAGCAAAATCTAAAGCATGCAGGTTTTGATTATTCACTCGACCTACAGAAATAGGTGTAAGCAAAGTTGAATTAGAAAAAGCAACAAATTGTCTTAGTGAATCTGCATCAACTTTAAATGTGAAATTAGAGCCTATCAAATCACCGTTAATTTTCCCAGCTAAATGTGGATTTGTAACTTCCCAAATATTCATTGCCGAAGACGCTCCCGAAACGGTAAAAGAAGCTACATTTCCTATTCCAATTGTGCGAAGATCCCGAAGCATCAGTTGACCTCCTGAATAGTTCAAATTGCGTCGGTAGTTTATTTCAATTTTATCTAGCCATGCAGCAACAGCTGGATTGGTTCGCTCCAAAACCATTTTCACTGAAGCAGAGCTTCCAGAGAGCGAATGATTTGTTGTATTGAAACTGCGGTTTGCAAAATTATTCCCCCCAACTAAAGAAAATGCGTAATTCTGAGCCAACGAATTGTTTAGGTATACTTTCATCGAGTTTGTTCCGCCACTGTTCTTATATGCGATAGAAGTAAACAATCTTATTTCTTCAGATGTTTGAAGTCCCGAAAGACTAAAACTAAATGTATGTTCTAAATTAAAGTCAAACTCCTCACCGTACCACCTTTTGCCTGATTTTATCAAGTTTCGCTCATCTCTCTCATGCACAACAACCTGGTCAAGTCCTTGAACTATTTGGTTTGCAGGCGCATTTGTTGTCAAAGCATTATTAACTCTAAGTGGAGGGTCTGCAGAATTGATTGAAATATAATAATAACTGTACTCATCATACAGGTGTTTGATCACTTGAAAACCAACTCCCGGATTCACCTTGACTTCATCAGGACCGACACCATAAAATACTATGTAATCATTCTCATCAAATGAATTATCCTCATCACCAACAATTTGGATAGCATTCTTAACTAAGTCGTCGGGGCGAAAAACATTGTTTGCCTCAGGCAACATACCTATCGCATTCCCATATACATTTATATGATTTGGATTTAATCCTTGCACATTAACTCCTAGATTTTCAAGAAATTCACGATCTATTTTGAATACCCCTGTAGAATTCAACCTAACCTTATACCATTCCCCTGAACCTAAAACTGATGTCGCAGCGAAATCTTTTAAAATCCCTGTATTTGGTTTGCTTCCCTTATTTAAAATAGAAAAACTTACACTAGTCACACGCTTTAAAACACCATTCTCAATAAAAAAAGGAACTATCTCTACACCCAAGCTAGATTTTCCACGACTACTAACGACATTATAGTTGAATGTAAACTCAGTTGGAATAGCTAAATTATTCTCTTGTACAAATTGATGATCAAAGTTACTTGCATTTGAAGTGATTACTTGACCAACTACCAATTCCAACACGAAATTATTCAACCCTTTATCATCATACTTATGAATATAAACAGGCAAGTCGTTATTATTATATTCGTGAGGAATTGCTAGTACCTTAATCTCTTCTTCGTACTTGGTAGCAGTATTAAAATTTCCTGACCACGGTAGAACTACATCAAAATTATTTTGAGCAAAACCAATACTAAAAGAAAAAAATGAAACAATTCCAATAAACCAACGTATCATGAGTGTATATTTTGTGACAATATTACAAAACAGAAAATTAAAGCCTTTCTAAACGGCTAGTTTTTTGTGAAAAAACGGAGTTTTAAAAAAATTATTGTTAATTCATTAATAACTTTTGAAACTGTTTACTTTTTTTTTCGTAACATTGGCGGTTGATAAGTGTTATATAATTGCAATAAAAATGCAGAAATTGAACAACTGGAAGAACTATTTACTTGGATTGATGGCACTGCTTATGATAAATACTGAGGCAAAAGCTCAGGACCCTATCTTCACGCAGTTCTATGCTAACCCACTTTATCTGAATCCTGCATTAGCGG
>CAYUQU010000111.1:0-8824 GCA_964447015.1 uncultured Flavobacteriales bacterium | reverse complement strand
GTTGTAGTTACGACACCTCATCTGCTGTAATTACAGTTCATCCATCTCCAGTGGTAGCGTTTACTTACAGTCCTGATTCTGTTTGTATCAACACACCCTTCTTCTTCACAAATACCTCGCTCAATTTAGCAAATTCATCATGGGATTTTGGAGATGGGAATACATCCACATTGACTAACCCTACACACGAGTATCCGAACCCTGGAAACTATACTGTAACACTCACTGGTACATCGTTGACAAATGGATGTCAGGCGAGTTACACGCAAAATGTCCCCGTTAGTGTAAATCCAACTGCCGCATTTACGGCTTCACCGCTTTCGGGATGCATGCCTTTGACAGTTCAATTTAACAACCAAAGTACCAACGCAAGTTACCATTATTGGGAGTTCGGAGACGGTAACACAAGTGGGCAGACAAATCCTCAAAATACATATACAAACGACGGAGTATATGTCGTTCGCTTAATCGTGGAAAATGCAAACGGCTGCAAAGACACATCGACATTGAATATTACCGTACATCCACTTCCAATTGCTGATTTTAGTTTTGTTTCTACAAATACATGCTACCCTCCTACTACTGTAGATTTCACAAATTTAACAACGGGTGCAATAGATTACAATTGGAATTTTGGAGATGGGTCGAATTCTACACTGCTTAATCCAAGTCACACCTATAACAATGCAGGCACTTACACGATAACACTAACAGCCACAAACCAATATGGATGTTTAGATGTAACAAGCACTACACTTACTATTTACCCAACACCTGAAGCTGCGTTCACTTTACCAACAGCAGTTGCCTGTGCAAATGATGAGCTTGTTTTTGAGTCAGAAAGTAATTTTGCCGATTCAGTAGTTTGGATTTTTGGAGATGGAGGGTCATCTGAAGGTGATTATGTTACCTATATCTATGAAAACCCAGGGAGCTATATTGTTACCATAATGGTTTATGGTGCAGGAGGGTGCGGTGATACTTTAACACTTAACAATTCAATCACAATAAACCCTGATCCATTTGCAAACTTTAACTACGAAAATGTACAAATTCCCGACCCATTGAGTGGTACCGTAGAATTTGACAATGCCTCTCAAGGAGCAAACAGTTACTGGTGGAATTTTGGCGATGGCAATACATCATTGGAAGAGAATCCTGTTCATCGTTATTATTCTTATGGTGATTTTTATGCGACATTGGTTGCAATCAATAATTACGGTTGTACTGACACAATTACCAAACACGTCGAAGTTGATTTTTTCAACGGACTTTACATCCCGAATGCGTTGTATCCTGAACACTCAGACTATGAAGTGTCTCATTTCATCCCTAAAGGTGTTGGCTTGAAAACATTCTCCATTCAAATTTACGACAATTGGGGAAATCTCATCTGGGAATCTACCGCCTTGGATGCTGACGGAAGACCTACAGAAGCCTGGGACGGAACATACAAAGGAAATCGAGTGCAACAAGATTCTTATGTATGGCAAGTTCACGCCATCTTCATGGACGATTCAGTTTGGAGAGGAAAAGAATATGATAAAAATGTAATAAAGAAGTCAGGAACTGTTACTGTAATTCGCTAAGAATATGAAAACACTTAAAATACATTTATTCACACTATTTATAGTTTTTGCCTTTTCTTTCAAAGGAAATGCACAAGATCCGAATTTCTCACAATTCTTAAATAACCCTGTATACTACAATCCTGCTTTAGCTGCTATAAATGGTGGGTATACTTTCAGATCACACGCTCGAAATTTATGGGCTCCAATACCAGGTAGATTCAACACCTTCGCAGTCTCTTTTGAAGCTGAGGTTGTTCCTAAACTCGGAGTGGCTGTTCAAGCATTTTCGGATGTAGCTGGCGAAGCATTATTAAGAACAAATGGAGGCCATATGAGTTATGCTTACCGACCTATTGAAACAAAGAATTTCATGATTCAATTTGGTGTAAATGCAGGATTTATAAATAAAAGCATTGACTGGTCTAAACTTCGATTTTCTGATCAATATGACGAATCTCTTGGCGAAATTGGGAACTCAAAATTCATTGCACCCAATTACAACAATGTTACTTACATCGATTTCGGTTCAGGTATTTGTGCTCGATTCAATCACGAGTCAAAAAAAGGAAAAGCATACAAAAAACTAGTTTCCACTTTTGGTTTCTCAGTAATGCATCTCAACCAACCCTCTGATGCTTTCTTTAATCAGAATAGATTCTTGCCGATGAAATATGTATTTATGGGAAATACTACTCTATTGCTCAATACTACGATTATATCGCCAGCTGTGATTTACGAACGTCAACAGGATTTTCAAACGTTTACTGTAGGAATGTCGTATGTTAAAAATCCACTTATCATCGGAATTTATTTCAGAAATCAAACATCGTATAACAACCGTGCTTCTTTTGATTCGTTTATTCTGTCGTTGGGACTGAATACTCCTCTCAAAAAGGAGCAACACCTTAAAATTACGTATAGCATTGACTTCACACTATCCCAACTCAGACCTTCTTCTTTTGGTTCACACGAGCTCTCATTGATTTACAGTTGGAACAATCGTTATCTTTTCAAGAATTACCAATCTAAACGAGGACGAAGACAACGCTACCAATGTCCAAAGGATTTTATGGGAATATAGACTTTGCTGATATAAATCAGCTTAACTCAACCGCTAACTCCTTTATTTATCGTTAAATTTGTAGCGAAAAATAAAAGACATGGATTCATTGAAGATTGGAGGAGTACCAGAACATTTTAATTTACCTTGGAGATTAGCTATTGAGGAAGGCTACTTCAAAAATTTAGGTAAACAATTGATTTGGGAAGACCAAGCGATGGGTACAGGACAGATGGTGAATAAATTAGAATCGGGAGAATTGGATATTGCCGTTCTTTTAACTGAAGGAATCACAAAAGCCATTCTTGAAGATGGTTTGAAAGCTAAAATTCTTCAAGTATATGTCACTTCTCCCCTACACTGGGGAATTCACGTGCCTTACAATTCAAACATCAAAACATTTGACGATTTAAAAGGACAAACTTTTGCTATCAGTCGCTATGGCTCAGGGTCGCACTTGATGACTTATGTGAAAGCAGATCAAGAAGGATGGAATACAGATGAATTGAACTTTAAAGTTATCGGAGATATCGAGGGTGGAATTCAATCCTTGGAAAAGAACGAATGTCAAGCATTTTTATGGGAGAAATATACTACGCACCCATATACTGAGAAAGGTAGATGTCGCTATATAGATGAGGTTGTTACACCTTGGCCTTGCTTTGTGATTGCCGTTCGAGAAGATTTGGCTTATTCTGAAAAAGAATTTCTAGATAAAATGTGTGAGATCATCGGGCAGATGGCAGCTACACTTAAAACTTCAGATGATATTATTGAAATAATCGGATGGCGTTACAATCTACGTGCGGGGCAAGTTGCAAACTGGTTGATTGAAACCGATTGGAATTATCTTGGACAAGATTACTTACCTGAATTCAAGAAGACAGTTCATTACCTAAACAAGTTGGGGTTAATTTCAACCGAAAATATGGAAAACTGGCAAACCAAACTGTTTGTCAAGTAACTGATTCGATACAATCATTTATTTGCAACTTTATCGCTAATTCTCAATCCACATCCTAAACAATAAGTAGGTATAAATTGTATATTAGCCGTCGATTTTGAAAAGATGGGTTAATATATCATTCTTTATTCTATTGAATCTTTCGATGAGTTTTGCCTATGGTCAAAAAACATTGGAAGCAAAACGCGTTGAGGGTAAGTTTACTATTGATGGGATCTTGGATGAAGAAGAATGGCTAAACGCTCCCGTTGGAAGTGATTTTACCCAATATTCTCCAAACGTCGGTGAGCCCTCAACTCAAAAAACTGAAGTTCGAGTTCTATACGACGATTTTAATATATACATCGGCGCTGTATGCTATGACGACATGGCCAAAATGTCACGAGTTTTAAGCCAACGTGACGACTTTAATAGCAACACAGATTATTTCACCTTTCTAATTGACACCTACAACGACGATCAAAATGGTTTTGCATTTGGCGTAACAAGTATGGGAGTTCAATACGACGGAAAAGTATTCGTATCAAATTGGTTTGACGACCTTGATATGGCGTGGTATAGTGAAGTTAAAATCAACGAAGACAATTGGACAGTGGAAATGAAAATTCCATATTCAGCGCTTCGCTTTGCCAAAAAAGACATCCAAAATTGGGGAGTCAATTTTTTCCGTGACATCTCACGCAAACGAGAAGCAAGTTCGTGGAATCCCATTCGCCCAGATTTTGACAATGACATGGCACAATGTGGTGATTTAATAGGTGTAAGTAATATTCACCCTCCATTTAGATTATCGTTGATGCCTTATGTTTCAGCCTATATTGAACATACCGACAATAAAGTTCCTTCGATTAGCAACTGGGGTTATGCCATCAACGGTGGAATGGACATTAAATACGGAATAAATGAAGCATTTACACTTGACATGACGCTCATTCCCGATTTTGGGCAAGTGCAATTTGACAATGAAATTTTGAATTTGTCTCCTTTTGAAGTCCAATTCATCGATTATCGTCAGTTTTTTACTGAAGGAACGGAATTATTTAATAAAACCAACCTCTTTTATAGTCGCCGAATTGGTGGCCGACCGCTTAATTTCAGCAGTGCTTACGGTGGGTTAGACTCAAACGAACGCGTTATCGACAATCCAGCAAATTCGCAGCTCTTTAACGCCACAAAAGTTTCAGGAAGAACGAAAAACGGGTTGGGAATTGGTGTTTTTAATGGTGTTAGTGCAGCAACATTTGCCACGGTGCAAGATACCACAGATTTGTCTACACGTCGTGTATTGACAGCTCCTCTATCTAATTACAACGTACTCGTTTTAGATCAAAATTTTAAAAACAATAGTTACGTTACGCTGACCAATACAAATGTGTGGCGAGAAGGCTCCTTTTACGATGCAAATCTAACTGCGTTGCACTCAAAATTCAACTCTAAAGACAATAAATACTTCATTGCTGGGAACGGAAATTTGTCGCAAAAATATTATTCTGACTCTACCGAATTAGGTCATTCTTGGGGAATTAACCTAGGAAAACAAACGGGGAAATGGGTGTACAATGCACGCTATACCGAAGACTCGGACACCTACGATCCAAACGATTTGGGATTTTTGCTGAACAATAACACAAGATATGCCGAACTATCTACAGGCTACAATATTTTCAAACCATTCTGGAAACTCAACCGCCTTTGGTCAAGATTAACTCTTGGATATAGTCAACTGTATGCTCCGAGCAGATATGTTTCAACTGTTCTGAACGGAAATCTTGGTGTAACCGACGTTCGTTTTCACTCGTATAATTTTCAATTCAACGCTAACCTTACCGAATCAAATGACTTTTTTGAACCGAGAAGTTGGGGAAGTTATTTCATTCGTCCTGCTCACATTCGCGCAGGAGGATGGATTTCGAGTAACTACCAAAAAAGATTTGCACTTGATGTCAATTTATTTGCCACCTATTTTGACCGTTCAGATTGGACAGAATGGAACTTTCGCGTTAGTCCACGATTCCGTTTATCAGACAGAATTTTCTTGATTTTGGATTATGATCAAACCTTGACTTACAACGAACAAGGTTATGCCGTTTACACATCAGGAACCAATCCTCAGCCTGGAATGACTGTTTTCGGGTCAAGAGACAAACTAACTACTGTAAGTACTATCAACCTTAATTACACCATGACAAACAGAATGGGGATTACTTTTAGACTCCGCCATTATTGGGCTAGAGTTGAGTATGATCAATTTTTTGAACTGCATGACAATGGTAGATTACAGGAATTTGAATTTGACGGATTGAATGTAAATGGCACATCTGATTACAACATAAACTACAACGCATTTACTATCGACATGGTATATCGTTGGGTTTTTGCTCCTGCGAGTGAAATAAATTTTGTGTGGAAAAACTCGATTTTTAATTCAAACGAAAATATCGAATTGAATTATTTCAGAAACATCGATGAGCTTTTTGGACTGGGAGCTACAAACAGTTTCTCAATTCGAATTATGTACTTTTTTGACACACTGAATCTGAAAAAGCTCAACAAGAAAAACCGAATCTGATTTTAGAAGCACCAAAAACGTAAATAACTGATTTACAACAACCATATCTCCTGTAAAAATTTCTGGCACAAGAATTGTTTTACGCATATAAACAATTAAAATTTAAGGTCATGAAAAAAACTTTACTCACAGGATTCATTATCGCGATAGCGATAAATTTCGCAGCAGCTTTCCCTCATTATCCGGGTAATCAAACGTCAAACTTGACCTTGACAACTTCACATGTAGGTCGTTATATGTTTGAGTTAAATGGTATTACTCAACAAACAAACGGCAACACACTTCAAATGCACCAAATTCAGCAAGGAATTCACAATCTGAGGATTTTCAGATGGAGAGGTGGTTTTATGAATCAAGGGTTTTGGGATATTGTTTACCAAGGTCAATTGCAAATTCCTGCTAACAGTCACGTCGTTGCACGTTGGGATCAATGGAACGGTTTGCACGCTCAAATCACTCCAATGCACAATGGTTATGTAGGAAATCCAAATATGTGCGCGCCAACTCACAATCCTGGATATGGACAACCAGGATTCCCAAGTAACCATGGAGGTAATGTACACGGTGGGAATGCTGGATATGGTATGGGAATGAACCCACAAACTTTTCAAGGGTTTATGCACCAGTTAAGACAAGCATCTTTTGACAGCAATAAAGTAACGCTTGCTAAAAATGGAATTCGCAACAATGGAATCAGTGTAAATCAGTTGCAGCAAGTTTTGAGAGAATTCAGCTTTGACAGTAACCGATTGGATGTAGCAAAATTTGCTTACAACTACACTGTCGACAGAAACAATTACTTCTTATTGCACAGCTCATTTGATTTCGAAAGCAACGCAAACCATTTGATGAACAGCATTCACTAACACCTAAGCATAAGCGCCCGATTCACATCGGGCGTTTTTTTTGATTCTATATTTTGTCAAAATATTCCAATAATTTTATACATTAGTCCAAACAAAAAACACAAGCAATGGGGTTCGTCAAGGAGTTTAAAGAATTTGCCATGAAAGGCAATTTAGTTGATTTGGCAGTTGGTTTTGTAATGGGTGCTGCATTTACAAAAGTGACTACTGCTTTTATTCAAGGAATGATTATGCCTTTAGTTGGCTTGCTTCAAGGTAAAGACATGGCAGATTGGGTTTGGATTGTAAAAGAAGCCCAACTTGACGATACAGGTACTGAAATTGCTGCAGCAGTAACCGTGAATTATGGTGCATTTATCGGTGTAGTTATCGAATTTCTAATCGTTGCTTTCTTTATGTTCCTTGTTATTAAAGGAATTAACAGAATGAAACGCAAAAAAGAAGAAGCTCCTGCCCCACCTCCTGCTCCTTCAAAAGAAGAAGTGTTGCTTGGGGAAATTAGAGATTTATTGAAAAACAAATAGTTTACACAAAGATTTTGAAAAGCGTTCTTCGGAGCGCTTTTTTCATATTTATAATTCTTCATTTTTGATTAACTTCGCCACATGAATATTCCATCCAGACACATTGAAGAAGCTGTAGACCAATTGGCCTCTTTACCTGGGGTTGGAAAAAAAACGGCGTTGCGCTTGGTGCTTCATCTTTTAAAAAGAGATGCCAAAGATATCGAGCGTTTTTCGAAAGCTTTTACCACAATGAAAAATGAGGTAAAAACGTGCAAATCATGTGGCAACATAGCCGACAATGACATTTGCGAGATTTGTCTAAACCCCGTTCGAGATCATTCGCTTATTTGTGTTGTGGAAGACATTCGCGACATCATGGCTATCGAAGCTACATCGTCTTTTAAAGGAATTTATCACGTACTTGGTGGAATAATCTCCCCCATGGAAGGAATTGGTCCATCAGACCTTAATATCCAGTCGCTAATTGACAAAGCGCAAACTGGAGATGTAATTGAAATTATCTTGGCGCTTAACTCAACAATGGAAGGAGATACAACCAATTTCTATCTCTTTAAAAAGCTCAAAGGTTGCGAGGTTATAATCTCTACTCTCTCACGCGGAGTTGCTGTAGGTTCTGAATTACACTACGCAGATGAACTTACTTTAGGTCGTTCTATTATGAACAGAATGCCTTATGAAAGTAATTTGAAGTAAGTGGGGATTGCAATCATTTGGAAATAAACTTCATCGAAACCGAATTCACGCAGTGCCTTGTGTTTTTAGCAGTCAACCTCTCCCCTTCAAATACATGACCTAAGTGACCGTCACAATTGGCACAGAGAATTTCAGTTCGTCGTCCGTCTCGGTCTGTGATTCGTTTTACAGCACCTGGAATTTCATCATCGAAAGCAGGCCATCCGCAACCGCTGTTAAACTTAGATTTTGATTCGTAAAGCGGAGCTTCACACTGTCTGCAGATGTATGTTCCCTCTTCAAAATGTTTGTCGTATTCTCCAGTAAAAGGCATTTCTGTTCCCTTTCTCAAGATGACGCGCTGTTCTTCTTCGGTAAGTGTGTTCCAGTTTTCTTTTGACTTCATGATTTTGTGCTTATTCTACAAAGGTAAACAGTTCTAAATTGAAATGGTTTAGATTTGGGGTAAATCACTGGTAAAATCATCTCTATCTTTAAAGACAAATTCTGTTTTGAGAAAAATATTACAATTAGGACGGCCATTTTAAATTTTTGAAGTTGGAGCGAACTGGATGGCGCTAATGATGGAGGAAGC
>CAYUQU010000110.1:0-9023 GCA_964447015.1 uncultured Flavobacteriales bacterium | reverse complement strand
CAAAAATCGCATCTTGCTTACTCCATCCTTGAAAAACAATTCGATAAACGGCTACAAAAGCACCTGTTCTATCTGCTCCATGTTTGCAATGCACTATTACAGGCTTCTCTGCTTTTATAAATAACTGAAAAGATTCCTTTAAATCATCATACGAAATTGTCCAGGTATTGATTCTACTTCTCAAGAATACGATGCTATCTTGTCGCATATATCTTAAATTACCAGATATATTGCGCAAATTCAGTACTGTTGCAATATCATACTCGCTCATTTCGCCAGGTGCTTTAATTTTAGGTTGCCCTGATCGGTACAACTCCTCGCTAACTTTATAGAGGTTAGGAATAAGTTCTGAAGGCACTGATATTGGCTTTTCTTGCCATTCAACTTTACTCTGGGCTTTCAAATTAGGAACTATGAGAATTAGTAAAAGTTGAAGCAATAATTTTTGATATGTAGAAAATCGATGAAAATTGACTCTAATTTGAAAATGCATAACCATAAATTTACTTAAATTTGAACAAAAACGCATGTATAAACTCATTTGTTTCGTTACTTTTCTCTTAATACCCTGCTTTGTCTCGTTTAGCCAAGGAGAAAATCCAAAAAAGATGAAAGCAAAACAACAATTCTCAGCATTTGAAAATGGATATATGCTTGTGCAATTGTTTAATCGCGATAAAACAAAACATTTCATTCAACAAGAGTTAGGTGACGGCGCAGTAGCAAAATACGAAGAAAAACAACTTGCTAAACACAAAAGATTAATGGGTGCATTTGAATCACATTACTCTTTCAATAAGGTACTTTTTTTCTACAGCAACGATAAAGAACATATTAAAAACCGAAATTTCGAATCCGTTACATTTTATGGATATAAACATCAACCTATCCATAAAGACTCGATCAAAATTGACACATTTTTTATCGGTGAAGTTTCGCGTGTTGAATCTGATTCTGTTACTTATGTGAAATCAACGGGAGAATCTCACAAAAGACCTAGTTACGCTTTTAGTGCCTTCGTGATTCGCGATGATCAATTCAGACAGTTAGAAAAACCTTTTCCCTTCTATGTAAGAACTTTTGAGGGCACACCTATCTTCAGAAGAAAAGAAAATGGACTCGTAAAATCACTTCAATCAAAATTGGAGCGTACTAAACGAAAATTTAACTAATTCCGCTTCATTTCCTGAAACAATTTCTTAGTTTTACTGTTTAAATTAAGAAGAATATTGTCGATTTAATCTTTTAGGAATGAAACCAAACTACGATGTCGTAATCATGGGAGGAGGCTTGGCTGGACTGACCCTTTCTCTTCAATTGAAACAAGAAAAACCTGATATTTCTATCCTCGTCCTGGAAAAACGAAACGACAGTGCACCAAAGGCGGCGCATAAAGTTGGTGAATCGACTGTTGAACTTGGTACGCATTACCTGAGGGAAGTTTTAAATTTGAAAGATTACTTGGATGAATTTCAACTTCCAAAACACGGTTTACGTTTCTTCTTTTCGCCAAATCACAAATCGGACATCACTAAACGAGTTGAGTTAGGTCCACGAAATAGACTGCCAGTTCCAAGTCACCAACTTGATCGTGGAACTTTGGAAAATGAGCTGATTCGTCGCTCAAGAGAAATGGGGAACGAAATTTTACTTGCTGCAAAAGTTAACGATGTAGAATTGCTCCCTGACAGCAATCATATCGTAGATTATTCCATTGGTGAAGAAAACTACCAAGTGGAAGCTCGTTGGGCTGTGGATGCTACAAGTCGCCACTCTTTGCTTAAACGAAAAATGAAATTTGCTAAAGAAGTAGATCACAACGTAAATGCCGTATGGTTCCGTGTGGACAATGAAATAGATGTGTCAGATTGGACAGACAACCCTGAATGGGTCGATTTTCTTGAACCTGGCTTAAGAAGGTTGGGAACGATCCACTTTATGGATAAAGGATATTGGCTTTGGTTGATTCCTCTTTCTTCTGGAGCTACTTCAGTAGGAATTGTAGCAGATCAAAGCTTTCACCCTTTCAATGAAATTAACCGTCTCGATCGCGCAATGGAATGGATGGAAAAGAACGAACCACTAGCGCACAAAATGATTACGCCGATGTTGGATAATGTACTTGACTTTAAAGTACTGAAACATTATGCACATGGAAGCGAGCGACTTTATTCTTCGGATCGCTGGGCAGTTACTGGTGAATCAGGTGTCTTTTTGGATCCTTTTTATTCTCCAGGAACAGATTTTATCTCTCTAAACAACACGTGGCTGTCAGATTTAATTCTTCGCGATTTGGCTGGGGAAAATATCGAACTGCACGCCAACGTATACGAAAAAACACACTTAGCCCTTTTTGAAAGCTGGATTCCTGTATATCAAAACAAATACCAACTGATGGGATCCACACAAATTATGGTGGTGAAGATTTTTTGGGATTGGGCCGTATATTGGTCTATTCCTTGTCTCTTGTTTACCAATAACGGCTACACAAATATGAGCGTGCTCAAGCGCCTCTTTTCTAACGACGACAGTGCAGGAAGAAAGTTTGGCGCGTTGAACAACCGCATGCAAAGTGTGTTAATCGAATGGTGCCCTTATGACACGGCTGATTTTGTAGAAAAATACATCGATCCTTTCGATTTGATCTTCTTGCAAGAATTCCACAAAGGAATTGAAGAACAATTCGAACCACGTGACTTGATTGTAAAAATCGAAGATAACTTGGCGAGACTGGAAACTATTGCTGCAGATATTTTCAGATACATCTCTAATCAAATTCACGGTACACCAATGGACATTCCTGTTGATCCGTACACCATGACCCTTTTCCCTAAAGATGGAGATGAAAAAGGTACTCACTTCGTAGAACCTGACAAAGACATTCAAGAGCAAGTTGGTGTAATGTGGTTCTACCCTAAAAAAGAAGTAGTTGCCTAATGAATGAAGAAAGCCACATTCTTTCTAAGATAGAACAGGTTATGCAAACCTTTCGGGAAACTGAAGGGTTTGCAGAGAATGACTTGAGCAAAGAGGCTTTAATTCGCGAAATCGAAAAATTTGATTCTGAATTTAAATCTGTAGGCTACGAAGCTAGTTCCATGTGCATTGCAAAAGCGTGCTTTGAAAAACAAGATGGTGATTTATCAGACTGGCAAATTTTATTTTCTGAAAATATCGAGTTATACGAATCTCAACTCTTAACGGGATTGGGTTGGGCTATTGCAGCGACAAACAATAATCCGTTTGAGACACTTAATACGCAGTTATTTACCTCTTTTCAAAAGGCTAAAGTTTTTGATGGGTTTGGATACTATTTCGGATTGTTTCGCTCGCGTTTAACTATTCGCAGTACCGCTCTCCCCGACATTATATCTAATAATAAACCCTTTGCTTTTGATTCCGGACTTGGACGCGCGATATATTATCTGTCTAAAGGAAACCCTGAAATGATAAGCAAATTCATTTCCCCTTTTCAAACAGAACGATTGAGTGAAATTTGGATGGGAATCGGAACAGCATGTGTGTTTGTTGGAGGATTCAACGAAACAGAACTGAAAGCAATTGCAGAGACCGCTGGCGAGAACAAAAACGATTTTCTAATTGGTGGACTCTTTTCGTTGAAGTCTCGAACTGCGGCAAATGCAGAAACAGAATTTACCATGTTATTTATTACGACATTCTTTGATAAAGCTAGCATCTTTAAAGTGTTGAGTGAAATAGAACTTTTAAAGAATGAATTTAGCGATTACAGCAAAATAATCGTTAAAATTAAAGATCTCCTCCCTTTTTAAATGTCATTTTTGGGCAATCCCTCTCAAAATCGGCCTAGATATTGATAGAGTTTATTATTTTTGAAACATAAAATTCCTATTATGAAGTTGTTGTTTATATTAATAATCTGTTTTTCAATACTATCTACCTCTAGTTATTCACAAAATTCTTCGAAAAAAGAATTAACCAATGAACTTATTTGGCAGGACTATGCCTTTTACGCACGTTCAGTTCAAGGTTTTCGTTCTATGAATGATGGAGTTCACTTTACTCGCCTAGAACAAGGTCGTGGCGGCAATGGAATTCTAAAATCCTCTTTTGAAAAATACGATGTTGAGCCCGAAATTTTTGTTAACCCAAGTGAATTAAAGTACAAGGGAAAACAGTTAATTATTGATGAGTACATTTTCAATTCGGATGAAAGTAAACTTCTAGTTGCTTCAGACTTTATTAGTCTTTATCGCCATAGTTACAAAGCTACATTCTACATTTTGGATTTAAAAACCAGAAAGCTAGAGCCTCTCCATACTGATTTAGCTCCACAAACTTTAGCAGAATTCTCACCAAACGGCAAAAAAGTTGCATTTATTCATGCGAACAATATTTATATAAAGAACCTTGAAACAGGTGAAACAACTAAAGTGACAGAAGATGGCAAAGTAAATTCTGTCATCAATGGAACTACAGATTGGGTTTATGAAGAAGAATTTGCATTTACAAAAGCATACAACTGGTCACCAGACAGTAAAAAAATAGCCTTTTTAAAATTTAATGAGTCAAATGTTAAAGAATTCACGATGACTTATTATAGTGAGCTCTACCCTGACCTTTACACATTTAAATACCCTAAAGCAGGTGAAGACAACTCAAAAGTCACTCTTCATGTTTACTACACTGAGTCTACTAAAACAGCGCAAATTGATTTAGGAGAATACGAGTACATTCCGCGAATTAGCTATTCGCCAGTTGGAGACCAATTGATTGCGTTAACAATGAATAGATACCAAAATGTATTAAAATATAACCTCATTGATTGCAGCAAGGCTACTTTGGAAGCAAACGTTATTTATGAAGAAAAGGATGAAGCTTATGTAGAAATAGACGACAACCTACTTTTCATGGAAGATGGTACGTCATTTATTCGAACGTCAGAAAAAGACGGTTACAACCACATTTATCGCATCTATTTTAACGGTAAATCAGATCAAATTACAACAGGAAATTGGGATGTAATCGAATTTAAAGGAATTAACTTCGACAAAGGTCTTATTTATTATACTTCAGCTGAAAATGGAGCAACCCAACAAGACTTGTTTCAGATCAACATCAAAAACAAAAAACGCAAACAACTCTCTACTAAACCTGGACATACAGATGCAGAGTTTTCAACTGGAATGAAGTATTACGTACAGACTTGGTCGAACGCAAATACACCAACAGTAACGACATTGCATGATGCTTCTGGAAAACAGTTGTTTGTGCTAGAAAATAACGAAGCGCTTGTAAATAGACTTTCGTCATTTAACCTTTCTGAAAAACAATTTTTCACTATCAAAGGGCATGACACAGATTTAAATGCTTGGATGATCAAGCCAACAGATTTTGATCCACAGAAAAAGTACCCTGTTTTTATGCATGTATACTGCGGACCTGGGAGCAATACTGTAGATGACGCTTGGGGCGGAATGGAATATATGTACCACCAACTGTTGGCGCAAAAAGGCTATATCGTGTTATCTGTAGATCCTAGAGGAACAATGTTCCGTGGTGCGAAGTTTAAGAAATCTACTTATTTACAATTAGGAAAATTAGAATTAGAAGATTTAATTGCTGTAGCTAAAGATTTGAAAACAAGAAGCTATGTTGATCCAGAGCGAGTTGGAATTCAAGGATGGAGTTATGGAGGATATATGTCTTCATTAGCAATGACAAAAGGTGCTCCACACTTCGAGATGGGAATTGCCGTGGCCCCTGTTACAAACTGGCGTTTTTACGACAACATTTACACCGAGCGATTTATGCGCACTCCTCAAGAGAACGCGGATGGCTATGACGACAATTCGCCAATAAATTTCACACATAAATTAGAAGGTAAATACTTTATCATTCACGGTTCTGGAGATGATAATGTACACGTTCAAAATGCAATGGAAATGGTTAATTCTATCATTACAGCCAACAAGCCTTTTGACATGTTCATATATCCAAATCGAAATCACGGGATTTATGGTGGAAACACGAGGCTGCATCTATTTAATATGATGTTGGAGTATACATTGAAGAATCTTTAGTGTTAGATTCTGTCATGTAGACGGGGCAGGCTGCAAGAATTAAGATATAAAAAATAAAACTATTTCGACATGAAAATATTGCTTAGCCTTCCTTTTATTTTAATCGGTCTGTTTTCGCTTCAAGCTCAAGACGAAGAAACACAAGTGGATCCGATAAAGTGGCTTACATTTGAAGAAGCCATGACTTTGAACGAAAAAGAACCTCGACAAATTTTCATTGACGTGTACACAGATTGGTGTGGTTGGTGTAAGAAAATGGATGCTTCGACTTTTACAGAGAAAAAAGTAATCGAGTTTTTGAATAGCTCGAGTTATTATTGTGTAAAATTGAATGCAGAGCAAAAAGAAGACATCACTTACAATGACAAAGTGTATAGATTCATTCCGCAACAAAAAAGAGGTTATCATGAAGTTGCCGCAATGTTACTTGATGGAAATCTCTCTTACCCGAGTTTTGTTTTGCTCGCACCAAATCTTAAAAGATTAGATGTGGTAAAGGGATACATGGACAAAAACCAACTGCTAAGTCGCCTAAAATCACACAAATAATCTCGAGTAAGATTAGTGATTATTTGTCCTAATTCGGAAAGCAATATTTTTTTGCAATTTGTGTATACAAGTATCCGAATTTTCTTGTTAAATTAGGCGCTCGATAACAAAAAGTTCAATTAAGTTTTTTAAAGAAATGAGTGAAATAGCTAAAATAGAGTTAGACGGTACAGTTTACGAACTACCTGTCATTGTAGGGTCAGAGAATGAAAAAGCGATTGATATTTCTTCACTTCGCGCTAAATCGGGTTACATCACCCTTGATCCTGGATTTAAGAATACAGGAAGTACTAAAAGTGCAATAACTTATTTGGACGGCGAGACTGGAATTCTCCGTTATCGTGGTTATCCAATCGAACAGCTTGCAGATAAGGCTTCTTTTATTGAAGTAGCTTATTTGTTGATCTATGGTGAATTGCCAACGCAAACACAGTTGGATAATTTCCAAAATTCAATTACAAAGCACACATTGGTTCATGAAGACATGAAACAATTCTTTGAAGCATACCCTGCAAAAGCTCACCCTATGGGAGTATTAGCTTCTATGGTATGTTCGTTATCGACCTTTTATCCTGAATCTTTAAACCCTAATCGCCCTGAGGCTGATTTTGATTTAACTATTCACCGACTATTGGCTAAATTACCAACTCTTGCTGCATGGTCATACAAAAACGCAATGCGTCATCCTTTCATGTATCCTAAAAACAATATGGATTACTGTGAGAACTTTTTGTACATGATGTTTGCAATGCCAACAGAAGATTACAAAGTAGATCCTGTTGTAGCAAGTGCGTTAAATAAACTCTTAATTCTTCACGCTGATCACGAACAAAACTGTTCGGCATCAACTGTAAGAATCGTTGGTTCTTCACAAGCTAACTTATACGCTTCGATTTCTGCTGGTATCGCTGCCCTTTGGGGTCCATTACACGGTGGAGCGAATCAAGCGGTTATCGAAATGCTTGAGAAAATTCACAATGACGGAGGTGATGTAGACAAATGGGTTGCAAAAGCTAAAGACAAAGATGATTCATTCCGCCTTATGGGGTTTGGTCACCGTGTCTATAAAAACTTTGACCCTCGTGCTACTATCATCAAAAAAGCATGTGATGAAGTACTTGAGAAAATGGGGATTGTTGACCCAATGCTTGAAATTGCTAAAAAACTTGAAAAAGTTGCTCTTGAAGACGAATACTTCAAAGCACGTAACTTATATCCAAACGTAGATTTCTATTCTGGAATCATTTACCGTGCACTTGGAATTCCAACTGAGATGTTTACAGTAATGTTTGCATTAGGTCGCCTTCCAGGATGGATTGCACAATGGAAAGAGATGCTTAACACTGGTGAGCCAATTGGTAGACCACGTCAAGTGTATACTGGAGCTACTACTCGCGATTACGTGGAGATTAACAAAAGATAAACTACATTTATATATAGTTGAAAATCCCGGGAATATTTCTCGGGATTTTTTTTTCTGAATAAAATCAGGTTTTTTCCTGACAAATGTCAGGTTTTCAGAACATGTTTCTACTCAACTTTGTACTATAACAAATGACAAATGATATGGAAGCAAATTCATTAGAAAATAGTTTTTGGCATCGAATGATAAATGATTTAGAAACAAATCGTTTTGGCGTAATCTCAATCGTAATTTTACTTGTTGGTTGTTTGGGAGGTATAGCTGTCGGACTTGGAGCTATTAATTCGCTGTGGCAACTTATCGCTGTAGTAATACCAACTATGTTGACATTAAGTTTATTATTGGCTGTAGCACCTCTAAAACACATCCTAAATATAATGACAGTAGCCGTAATTATTGATGTGATATTAATCATCGTAAACCTAATTAGTTAATTACACTTTTTTAGTTTGATGTGTTTGTGAAAATAGTTGTGATTCAACTAGAAAAAGCGAGGAAGTAATTTCTCGCTTTTTTTGTGTCAACCGATTTAAAGTCAGTGTGAGAAAGTCAGTGTGAGTTTTGAGCAAGAGTATTGAGAGAAAAACATTTCGGAGCGAGTCTCTACTCGAGACTCTTGCTCCAAACTATAATGCATTACTTCAGTGGTGGGCAAGAATATGACGCGCTTAAATTTTGACTAAAGTAAGAATAGTGATAGAGTGAGAAAGACAGTTTGAGTTTGAGTGTGAGTGTGAGTGTGAGCAAGAGTAGTGAGGGAAAAACAGTTTTACGTGTGAGTAGCTCGCAATCTCTTGCTCTCTACTCACACTCCAAACTGTTTTTGGGTGGAAGATGGGGCTCCCCGACTATTGTCGGGATAGACTTCTCGCCCTTTGTATTTTCACACAAAATTTCACCAACAAAAAAAGCTGACTCTCTCGAATCAGCTTTCTGGGTGGAAGATGGGGCTCGAACCCACGACCCTCGGTACCACAAACCGATGCTCT
>CAYUQU010000109.1:0-9092 GCA_964447015.1 uncultured Flavobacteriales bacterium | reverse complement strand
TCAGTGATGCGCACTACCATCTAGAGCGCAATGCGCACGCGAAAATTCTATTTACAGATCTTTGTTTTAAGGTGATGCGTTTGATTCATTTTGCATAGAAAACGAATAAATCTCCTGTTTTTTTCTTTGTGATTTTTATCTCTATAGTATAAAAACACATTCTTATAAATACATAGGATTACAAGCATCTCCTCGTCAATTTGCACTGTGATTAGCATAGTACTGGAATTATAGCAACTGCTTTTTAATTTTGTTAAATGTTATGTAATAACTGTATTCACAAATAATGCACTTATTTTACATATATGTAAAATAAGTGAGGATTGTCCGTGGTTAACCAATGGTTAATCAACAATATACAGTATTAAAACTCCAATAGTACAAGCAAAAAGTTTACACAAATTCTTGCAAATTAAAATATTTACTTATTTTCGTCGCGAATAAATAACCCTTTATACCAACAAAACGAGAATTAAACATTCATAAATTGACGGAGTTTTTGACCTGTAGTGTTAAAGCCTTTACACCTTCACTTCAGTTTCATCTTACTTTTCAACTCCTGCCTTTACTGGATTTTTGATTTTCCTATTAGTTTAAGATTATGAATAGATTGTTGTCACTTTCGTTTTTACGTAACGTATGGTTTTGTGTTGCTTTGTTTTTGAGTGGAACCGCTTCTGCACAGGTTGTGGGTGGACACTTGAATAATGAACCCACACCAAAGGTAGCAGAAGCAGGAAAATTAGCTGGTGGCGGCTATGCTGGTGATGTAAATCTTTTTAACGGAACCTATTCGGCAAATATTCCTTTGGGGACTGTTTCTACTCCGGCTGGATTATCATACACGCTTAACCACTCCTATTCAGGTTCACATACAACTGGTGGTGTTCCCGAAATTTGTAAGGGAATCCCTTATGGTGAAGGATGGCAAGTAGATCTACCTTCCATCACAGTTGAAACAGATGAATATCATAAGTTCAGCGTAGCCAAGGAGCAAAATGAAAATGATCCTAACCATTACCAAGAAGAATTGAATTACGGTACATTTGACGGTTCAAAAGAAAACGAAATCTATTGGTACAACGTCCATGTAAATATTCCAGGTGTAGCAAGTGGTCGTGCGGTGTTTAAGCACATTGATGAAAATGATAACGACTGTGCCGTCTTTGTCCTAAACAAATTTGAGCAATCCATTGAAATCAGATTTCACGGCTCCTTTTGGATGGTCACTATACCAAACGGGGATATTTATGAATTTTATACTAATCTGGCACCGTATAACAATGCTTCAAATAGGCGAGTGATTTTTTATGAAAACGACAACACCGACCCTAATTACTCGGGAGTAAATGATTTACTCGATATAGTATTTAGCGGGATTTATAATAGTTCACTGGATAAAGATTACCGTCAGGCAGTATTGAATGTAATTGAACCAAAAGTATCCTACAGCACGTGGTACTGCGACAGAATCAGTAATCGGAACACACCGTATCAAGGAATTGTTTTTCAATATAACTATTTTGGTGAATTTAATTATTTCAAAGAATTTCAGCAAATCAATATGCCTTGGGCATTTCATCAACGACTTGGAAACAGCGTATTGCCTTACACGCATGATTATACCTCTTACCGGGACGTGCTCTTACGTAAAGTTTCATCTTATGTACTTGAAACACCACTAGACATTATTGATTTAGAATATGAAACCGACTTTTCTGTTCTTGCCACCAGTGGCAATAGGATGGTGAATTACACACAAGAGGGTTCTGGCCGTCTAGATTCGCTTTATAGTTATAAAAACTTACTGCACAATGGTGAGGGTATTGCTGACTTTCAAAACTGGAGTAGGTACCAGCACCAAAGTGAAGTAGGTGGTAGTCCTACTTATTCAAACCCCTATGTATCGGGAAACACATATTTTAAATCATCAGTAGATACTGACGATGAAATCCCCTTTGATCATTCCTTTTTAGCTTCACCTCGATTACTTACCGCAAATGATTTTGTGCCGGGAGATATTTACGAGATTCGAACCAAAGTAAAACGAAATTCAACTTCATCATTGGTTAATGGTAACGGATTGCTTGATGTTAAAATTGTTTCTGGAACTAGAGGCTACAATCAAGAAAATGTAACCACACACACCGCTGCACCGAATTTAAGCAACGGCAATATCACCGTAGGTGAATTTGATAAATACAATGGCATTGAGCTTTTTTCTACGCATAACCGCGCTATAAAATGGTCCATTACTCACAACACAAGTTCTGTAACGACCTCTAACTATTTTGTGCTGCCGAATATTCCAAGTTACTTTGGTGGATTATCTATCCAAATCGGTCCAGCAAATTCGGATCACAACTTTAGTATTGATGATTTAATCAATACAACCGAGGTGCCAAATGCGTACAACACTTACCATCACATGAACCTCGGTCCGAATACCCCACGTTCTGCATCTACTCTTCCTCATTCATTTGGTGTGGGAATGCCGTGGAGTTTGGTGCTCCCAATCTACCAGTTCAAAATGACAGGTGGTGATTTAGGTCAAATAGATGAACATGGCCAAGTTATAGGCAACAGCATCTACAATTTTTGGGCTAAGAGCAGCACTACTTCGAGTACTGGATGGACTAACATCCCCACAAAATTTGATGAAAACGTTAAACTTTCAGAAGTTCAACTCCTACGCTATTCGAAAAATCCGTACATGCTTAAATCGGTTAAACAATACCGCATAAATGGTGAATACAACGCTAATGCTCCTCTGGCAGCTGAGGATACAAGTCATGTGCTTCTGTCCCACAAAGCGTTTGAATATCACTCCGTACTTGATAATGTATTCGAAAACTTTAATTATGCAAATAATGACCCGATATTGGTTTCCAATAAATACAAACAGGTTAAAGTCTACTTGTCTAGAGTAAGAGAAATACCCGTAAACGATGAGTTTGTTGCTATACCTGCTCAACTGGATACAGCTGAAATTCCTACAACTTTCCTGAGTTATACAGATTATTCAGAAATCCCACAAGTATATCATGATACTTTGGTGCTTGGTGTAAAAGTTCGCGTGCTCACAAACTTTGTAGATCATCTTGGAGGACATACCCGCATCAATTATTATCCGATTACACATATGGCAACGTACAGCCAACATAATTATTCAGCTCATTGGTCAGGAATTGCTGATTTGGGTGTGGCACAACGATACGGGTTAAACAAAGCATTTACCATTTTCCCCGCGGTGAAAGAGTTAATCAAGTGGGATGAAAAAAATCTTGACATTTCAAATCCATCCTTATCTGGTCATAAAAAATGGACGTATGTGTACGACATTAACAGCACACGGCTTGGTGCAATGACAAAACCCTCAACCAATCTACCCCAGTTCAGATACCGAAACAATTCAAGACAGACGTATAGAGGATTTAAAAAAACAACTGTGTTTGATCCTCCTGATGATAGTGGAAATAGAAGTTATACAGAGTATGCATTCTATGGAAAAGAAATAGGACAACCCCTTGACATCACCGACTATCTTTTGATTGGGAAATTAAAGGAAAGTAAATCATATAGTCACAATGGACAAATTCAAAGTGAAACGCTCATTGAATATGATTATACGCGTGCATTTGTCAACGGAAGAGATCGTCCGAATTTTCTAAAAGATGCGACGTATTATGAGTTGATGATGGGTGAAAGTGAATACCGCGATTGGTACAAAGAGGATTATTTTGTAGCTCAAGACATAAATGGCGACCCTGTTACTGGATATGAAGCGCATACATATATTACAACCCCTCACTTTAACGGGCAAGGAGGTTACCTCAAACGACCAAGGTTTTTGGAATACCATTTTTACGAAGACCTTTTAACGATAAATCCATCATACCTTTTCAATTCGTACTTTGTCAAAAAGGTAAAAGAACGTACTAGAACATACGAAGATCAGCTGGCAAAAAGCACCATCCTCCAGCCTGTGGTGCTTCCTTGGGTTTATGGCGAGGACGCAACGTTTATCAACGATATAACCAATGACACTGAGTGCGACTGGTCACTAAAAACACACATTCTGAATCCACAACCCAATTCAAAAAACCATTTACTGGCACAGGGGAAAATTGGTGATTCATTACTTGTTATGCTTGTAGAGTCAGATCAATGGGTTTCATCGGATAAACGTCAGCTGCTCATTAACCAAAATGGACTGTCTGCAACTGTATGGGAACAAATCTTTGAGTATATGACCAAGTTCACACCTACGGATCTAGTTGAAATCCTCGAATACCAACCCGTGGTGATTACGCCCATCCAGTATTCAGCGTTGAATGATATCGACAAAAGACCCAGTGACGAGTTTTTAGAAAGGGTGTTTACGAAAAATGATTATTTACAAGACACCATAATGTTGCTTATTTTACAAAAAGCAAGTGATTTCCCCGGCAACCAAGTCGACTCCATCTTTGTCCGTCAACCTCAACTCTCAGAAAATGTCCTAGACAAATTTATCCAGTCTAAATACATCAGTAAGACAACTAGAAAAGAAGTCGCTTCGAAAAATGTACTCACAGACTATATTTATAAAGTCATCCTTTCGAAGTTTAAAGATGTAGAAGTAGAATATGTCATTTCATCAAGCCCGAGTTACCCAAGTGATTCTATTCTCTCACTAATCCTCAATAAAGATTACGATACAAGTATTGTTATTTCAATTTTTCAAGCATCTCCAAGAGAATTCAGTGAGTGGCTTGAAAATAAAGTAAAAGCAAAATACCCTCCTCAAATTGCCGATATTATCCTCGAACCCAATTTCAATATCAACGGTTTGCAGCGATACTGTAACAATGCATTGCTAACGGGGAGATCCTTTATCGACAACATCACCGAATACAGCTACTATGAAGCGAATGAAAGAGGACGTACACTCAGCGAAGGATTTATCGATTTATTGGGCATGCACGATGTGCCAGGTAGGCAAGTCACCTTTAACGGGTTCACCAAAACAATTGATTCACTTCAACTCAAGCACGAACCTTCTTGGCAAGTCTATTCTGTGAAAAAATCATCTCCGCAATTGGGTGGGGCTTTTAGTCAGGAAAAGCACTATTATTATTACGACCTGCTGAACCGCTACGACAGATGGTGGTTCATGTATGACGGTGACGGTGGAATGCGAAGTGAGCCTTACATTACCACTTTCTTAGGACAAGTCGATACCGTTGCCAATGTGTATGTGTGGGATGATGAATATAATTTTGGTGCACTCCCTCAAATTGACGGGATGATGAAATCAAGAGAGCATACCCTTAAAACCATTCCCTTTCAAACAACTACTGTTTCCAAAAACAGAACAGATGAGTTTGCACTGAGCAAATCCACGTATTATGATTACGATGCAAGATGGTTCCCGGATGATTTCACTACGCAACAAGTTGTTGATTATGAAGGCGTAACCTGTCCAGAGATTATTGTCACCGATCCTTGCGAAAGAATCTATGACTGTACTCCCTGTTACCTCTACAAATACACGGCTCCACATGTCGAAGAAATGGACTTGCCGTATGGGTATTGTTCCTATACTAATTTAGGAGGCAATACCTATTTCTGCCCTATGAACCTTGATGTCACCCCATGGTTTGGAAATAATTATGTGACTAATCTCTGTAAAGATGGTTATGGTGGCCCTGGAGATGAAGATGAAAGTCGTGCGCAGATTCCTCAGCAAATCCTTTCCAAAACACTCCAACTTCGCTCGGTATATACGCAACTTGATACGCTCAAATACGAAAGCGGCACGGTGGGATACATCCCAAACAGTTCGTCTGCATTAGATAAAATGAGTGCCTTTTTCCGACTAAAACTGGATACTAGAAATACAGACATCGTAGAATTCTGGATGGGCGCACCAGACGAGATGGACACAAACAATCGCCTGCCCTATCGCATGATTTTCCCGAAAGATGCCTTGCGTACCACCTACATCCACCAGCGCAACCGCTACTTGCAACCCACATTAACGGAAAACAGTGTAGGGTTAAAAACACGTTATTACTACAATAATGCACAATACTTTTTTTACAATAATACAAACTGCCTCTCAGGTCTTGGTTCGTATACCTCGGCACTGAATACGGATATCGGACTCCCTTATCGGGTCACAGTGGGTTATGAACGTGCCGACTCGCTTTCAACGACGTATGCCTACACCAAAATGGGGATGCTTAAAGAGACCGTTTCGCCGAACATGAAAAAGATGAACTATACCTTTGACATCTACAACCGCCTATATGAAGTGCGTGAGGCGGAAACGCGTCTGCTGTCACAAAACACTTATCATTACTGGGATCACAATCAGACATTGGATTTTGAAGAACGTGCGCAGATGAACTATGTCATGTCCACCATATTCAGTGACGAAACTACCCGCGAATGGAAAAAAGCGTTCATTGACCCGCTCGGAAGGGATTTTGGTGCCATCAGCGCTGTGGATGCACAACAAAAACAAGTGCACTCGGGTGCGGTGGTATACGACAATTTGGGCAGGGTAATTGAAGCCCACAAACCGCATTATCTGGAATCTGCACAATTTGTGTCGGTCAAAAACTATAATGTGCCCTCTATGCAGACGGTGTATGAAAATGCGCCTAAGAGCCGAGCCTTACGTACCTATGATTTTGGTGTAGATCAAAACTCGACACACTACAGTGCAAACACCTTTCACATTACCAATAATGTATATACTGCCTGTGAACTCGAGTTATCTACTCCTCAGATAGAATTGTTGTTTGGTACAGGTAATTCCTCTTCACTTCGTTTTTACCGCAATGAGTCGCACGACCAAGACGGCAAAAAATTAATCAGCTATACCAATGCAATTGGACAACAAATTGCCACCTTGCGTTATGTGGGGCTAGATGAAAAAGTGAAAACGCTATTTGCTTACGACAGCTACGGCAATCTTACCAAAACCATCAATGCAAACCATCAGGAAACAGATTATAAATACAACATCCTAGGGCAATTGTACATGGAAACAACACCAGATGCGGGCGAGAAACGCTACATGTACAACAAACAAGGACAAGTGTCTGCCGTGCAGGATGAAATAGCGCGGGCTAATAAAGACGAAAACAACGACCCTGCACCGTATTACCGTAAGTTCGAATTTGATGACTATGGCAGGCTTCTGGCGGTGAAAAGGGTGTATTACAGTCCTTATCACGATGCTTTCCGCTACAGTGACGGATGGATTCATGACGGCTATGATGAACCCGTACAAGACGGGAGTGGCGACTGGAATTACCTCAAATACACGTTCTCCAATAGTATGACGATGGATTGGCTGGGAGATTACACCACCTTTGCATGGGTTGCTGGCGGTGGCGGCGGAAATACCCCTGGTAAAATCACCTTATACGGTCTACCTGACGGAGGATCAGTATATGAGAAAAAATGGGCTTATGGAACAGAATCTGTCTCTCACAACCTTGGACAACTTGTCGAGGTAGAAAGCTATGACAATAAAGGTTTGCCTTTTCAGGGAACCCAGTACCCTGTGCAACAGATTACGTACAGATACAATGACCTGGAACAATTAGGCAGAGAAAACATTTCGTTTAACCCCACAGGACTGGGCGGAAGCAACGACCCACTGCTTACGGTTGAATCTAACATTACGTATGCTGACTACAATTACCGTGGTGCACTACTCAAAAAACAAGTAGACGTAAACGGTGACAACGTAATTGACCTCACCTATTTCAATGTGGTGGATGACTGGAACAGGCTGCGCGAAGTGTATGTCGCATTAGGAGATGCACAGGATGCCACACAGGCGTCTAAAGTGGCGACGTATGACTACAACGATGCATTGGGACAGCTGACCGATAAGCAGTATTATGCATACAACAACTTGATAAATGACGATGATCTGTTGCACCACACCGCATACACCTACGATGTACGCGACCGCTTGGAGGCAGTTAACAGCAACTTGATGGATTACCGCCTGTATTACGACAACCAGCTGGTAGGTCCAGACAGCTGGGGCGAACCGATTATGCACGGATTTAACCACAACGGCAACATCAACGGAGCGTATGTACAATACGACTGGACGCATACCGATATGCCGGTAAATGCGCAGATGGATGAGCAATTACTTTACGGTTATACATACGACAAGCTGAACCGACTGACCCGCGCCGATGCCACAGTGGGCGATTATGTAACGGACCAGCAGCACGCAAACCTGCACGATTTTTACCGCATTGGGGATGTGAACTACAAGTACGACCACATCGGAAACCTCAAGCAAACAGTACGCATTTTACCAGAGACTTTTGCTAACAACGCTTTGGAAGTGCAGGAGCTCAACTACGGTTACCAAAACGACCGCAACAGGCTGCAAAATGTATACAAAACAGGGGTGTATAACCGCTCGTTTACGTACGATTTAAGTGGAAACCTGCTCACCGACAGCGAAAAAGGGATTACCAAAACTGATTACGGACGTGCGGCATACCCGTTTACACTTTGGGTAACCAACCCCGCCACTTCGCAACAATTTGCGCATTCATACTTGTATGATGCCGATGATTTGCGTATTTTTAAAGGCACTGAAGGGGGTAGTTCTTCGGATTTCCGAATGGAATACTACCTCAAAGACATAGCCGTCTATGACATGATAGAAAACGAGTGGACATATTATGTAAGTACCAATGAGCGGATAGCCAAAATTATCCCTATAGAAGATCAGGTACCCGCAAACAACGGTTCCAATACGAACTTTACATTAAAGATTACCCAACTCTCTTTCTACGAAACAGATCATTTGGGGAATACACGCATCGTGTTCTCTCCTGAAAAGTTCAATGCGGATGGAACTATTCTCCGCAAAATTCACTTTGCAGCGGATTATTATCCGTATGGGAAAACACTGCGTTATTTTGAGACGTCTACGTTTGAGGAGAAGTATTTGACTACGCAGCATGAGAGAGACAGGGAGACGGGGTTTGATTATCGTGGGGCTAGGTACTACGATAGTGACCTCGGTAGGTTCTTGTCGCTTGACCCATTAGCGAGTA
>CAYUQU010000108.1:0-9341 GCA_964447015.1 uncultured Flavobacteriales bacterium | reverse complement strand
GAGTTCGATTCTCCTATGGGCTACAAGAGTGTTATTACTCGAATTGAAAAAAAATTAGTTTAAAGATATGGCGAATCATAAGTCAGCATTAAAGAGAATTCGTTCAAACGAAGCGAAAAGAGTTAGAAACAAATACGTGCACAAAACAACACGTAATGCGGTTCGTAACCTTCGTACGCTTACAGACAAGAAAGAAGCTACAGCTTTATTACCATCAGTGATTGGTATGTTGGATAAACTTGCTAAACGCAATGTTATTCATAAGAACAAAGCAGCTAACTTGAAGTCTAGTTTGACAGTTCACGTTAACAGTTTGTAATAAATTTGTTGAAGATATTTCGGGAGATCCATTAAGGTCTCCCTTTTTTGCTTTAGGGTTATGGGACTGAAAGAAGTAGCACAAGATTGGCGTCCGTTTATCGAAAACGAGTTCAAACAACCGTATTTCGAAAAACTATCTCAATTCCTCAAAGAGGAGTATGAGAAGTACACTATCTTGCCTCCAAAACCACAAATATTTAGCGCGTTTGAAGCTTGTGCTTTAAAAGACATCAAAGTTGTGATCTTGGGCCAAGACCCTTATCCAACACCTGGCAATGCACATGGACTTTGTTTTTCTGTTCAACCCCATATTTTTCCCCTTCCAAAGTCACTAATCAATATTTATAAAGAGATTCGAGCCGACTTAGGAGTAGATACTCCCGAAAACGGAAATTTGATGAGATGGGCAAAGCAAGGAGTTTTTCTTTTGAATACTGTGCTAACTGTTCGCCAAGGTGAGCCACAAAGTCATGCAGAGAAGGGGTGGGAGATATTTACTGATAGTGTGATAAGCAAAATCAATGATTTGAACACTCCTGTAGTCTTTTTGTTATGGGGGAGTAGGGCACAAACGAAGAAATTAATGATAGACCAAACGAAGCATTTTACCCTTGAAGCGCCACACCCATCTCCACTTAGCGCACATAGAGGATTCGTTGGTTGCAAGCACTTTAGCAAAACAAATGAGTTGTTGGTGAAATCTAATTTGGAGCCAATCGCTTGGTAAATGAAACAAACCATTATTTTTGTATCCTATGAGCTTACAAAATGACTTAATATTACGTGCCGCAAGAGGTGAGAAAACGGAAAGGTATCCAGTTTGGCTTATGCGTCAAGCAGGTCGAATTCTCCCTGAATACAGAGCCGTTCGCAATTCTCTTTCAGGATTTAAAGAGCTTGTAGAAACTCCCGAGTTAGCCGCAGAGGTTACGATTCAACCCGTAGATCTTCTAGGTGTTGATGCAGCCATCATTTTTTCTGATATTTTGGTCGTTCCCGAAGCTATGGGACTCGAATATCAAATGATTGAGCAAAAAGGGCCTTGGTTTGAGGAGACTATTCGTACCGAGTCTGAATTGAGTAAAATTGATTTTGATATTGATGTGGAAGATCGTCTTGGATATGTGTTGGAGGCGATTAAAATTACAAATAAAGAATTAAATGGACGTGTTCCTCTAATCGGTTTTGCAGGTGCACCTTGGACGATATTTTGTTATATGACAGAAGGACAAGGTTCGAAAACATTCTCTGTTGCACGTAAGATTTTGTACACAAATCCATCTTTGGCACATCAATTGTTAGACAGTATCACGAATGTGACAATAAAGTACCTTAAAGCGCAAGTCAATGCAGGTGCACACATGTTACAGGTGTTTGATTCGTGGGCTGGTATTCTAGGCCCAGATCAATATGCCGAATTTGGATTACGTTATTTGAAAAAAATTGCTGATGCAGTAAATGAAGTGCCACTTACGTTGTTTTCAAAAGGTGCGCATCATTCTTACAGCGAGTTAGCTGCTCTGAACTGTAACACCATTGGTGTAGATTGGCAAATTGATATGGAGAAAGCTAGACAACTTGTAGGTGATAACCGCACTTTACAGGGTAATTTAGATCCATGCGCATTGTATGCTTCTCATAAAGAAGTGAAAGAAATGACAAAAAAGATGCTAAAAGGCTTTGAAAATAAAAGACATATAGTAAATTTAGGCCATGGAGTCTATCCGGATGTGGATCCAGAGAAGGTGAAGACATTCGTGCAAACGGTTAAAAATTTTGAACGTTAAAATTTAGATTATGAAGAAGATTATGTTAGTACTACCCTTATTTGTTGCCTCATTGCTGATGGCGCAGGAAGGAGAGAATTTAATAAGCAATGGAAGTTTTGAATCTATTGATAAAACTGTTAAAAAGTTAGGTTCAATCCAAAGTGCTGTGGGTTGGACTCACCCCACTGGTGCTAAGTCTGACTTATTTGTGCCAAGTAAAAAAGTTCCAGAAATAGATCCTCAAACAAATCCTTATGGAATGGAAGTTGCTCAGGATGGTGAAAATTTTGCTGGAATCATAGTTTATTCGCATAACAACAAATTACCTCGTACGTATATAACTACAAAACTTTCTACTCCAATGAAAAAAGGAATGAAGTATTGTGTGAAGTTTTATGTCTCTTTAGGTGAATACTCAAAGTATGCATCAAATAATATTGCGGCTAACTTTAATAAAAAAGAGTTTGGTACAACTGAAAAAAACTCTATTATTGATGAGTCGCATATCAGACATTGGGAGAATAAAACTTTCAATGCTACTTTTAGTTGGGAGCGTGTGTGTGGTACATATACTGCAGATGGCGGGGAGAAATTCGTTACAATTGGTAATTTTGAAACAAACGAAACAACCAATACAGAGCGTGTTAAGAAAGATCCAAGTTTGAAAGGAACTCAAGCTATTGCAGCGTATTATTACATTGATAATATCTCTGTTCAACTTTTGGGGACGAATGAGCAATGTGAGTGTGGAGTTGATGAAGGTGTTGATTTTGGTTCGACAGTAATCTTTTCAAAAAGTGATTTCTTTAAAGAGGATATGAGTATTGAAGATAAAGTAGCTGCAAGTTCAATTTATTTTGGATTTGGTCAGGACTTAATTACTGGTGCTGCGAAGCGCGACTTAAATAGACTTGTGAAATTGATGGAAGATAATCCTGCAATTAAACTTAAGGTTGAAGGTCACTCTGATATTGAAGAAACCAAAATGGTTGATGAAAAACCGATTCTTTTTAAAGGCGTATCTCAGCGTCGTGTAAATGAAGCGATTAAGTATATGGTGGATAGCGGAATCGCCGCATCTCGTTTGATCGGTACTGACAGCGGCGACAGAAAACCAGCTAATAGTGAAGAAACTGTTGATGTAGAGCTTAAACAAGCGAAGAACCGTCGAGTAGAATTTACGGTGATTAAATAGTAAAGTAAATTTTTGATTAAGAAGCCCATATCGTAAAGATGTGGGCTTTTTATTTTTTCGCTCTTTTCACATTGAGGTTTGCATTGCATTTAAAATGTCCTTCAGGACACGCTTTATGTCCATGCATTCCACAAGGTCGACAGTATAATTCTTCTGTGATTTCTATAATTTCTGCATCCTCAGATAAAGGACCAAAACCAAAAGCAGGAATAGTACTACAGAAAAATGCCGTTACAGGTGCGTTCATCGCACTAGATATATGAAGCGGACCAGAGTCATTTACATAAGTTCTTCGCGCATTTTTTATCAATGCAGCAGATTGTGGAAGTGTTAATTCTCCAGCTAGATTAATTACGTTTTCTTGTTTAGCAATAAGTCGAATTTCTTCACAAGCTTGCTTGTCGTTTGGAGCACCCAAAAGATAGATTTTGGCATGTTTATCTAAACTTTGTATCAATTCCACCCATTTATCAGCGCTCATTTGTTTTGTGAACCAAACAGAGGTTGGAGCGATACAATAATAAAGCTCAGACTGATATTCTTTTACCTTATTGTAATCTTCTGCTGAAGGATACATTTCTGGTCTTAATGAAGTAGGTTGAGTTATATGGTGAGCAATGAGTTTTAAGTTACGTTCTACTTCATGTGTGCCATCTCCAAACGTATGATCAATTTTTTTGGTGAAAAGAAATGACAGCGGGTTGTTTGAGAATCCAATTCTAGAAGGTGCACCACTTAAGGCTGTGAGTAGGCCTGAATTGAAATAACGCTGTATTCCGATGACTTCTGTGTATTTTTCAGCTCGAATTTTACGAAGTTGCTTAAGTAAATTCTTGTATTTGCCTTGTTTTTTATCCCAAATATAAACTTTTCCGATATGCGGGTTATTGTTCAATAAGTTTTCATTTCCTTTTCTTACCAGCACATCTACCACAGAATTTGGATACGTCAATTTGAGTTCACGTATTAACGGTGTAGCGAGAATTACATCTCCCAAAAATGCGGTTTGAATGAGTAAGAATTTTTGCATCTGTGTCAAAACTATAAAATACCACTCAAATAAAGTGAGGATTCGAAAAATAACTGTTAAAGAAGTTTGTTTTTCCGTCTAAACAAATAGAATTCCTTATTTTTATACAAAATTCTGAAAATGGAGCAACAATATACTTTAGCAGACGCAATAAAAGCGGTAGAAACTTTTCACAATGCTTTTGGAATACAAAATAATTACGAACCTTCTGTGTCTTTAGATAAAAGCGAAATTGAATTGCGTTTTAATCTTATGAAAGAAGAAAATGAAGAATATCTTGAAGCTGCTAAAGAAGGTAATATTGTTGAGGTAGCTGATGCACTGGGAGATCAATTGTACATTCTTTGTGGTACAATTCTGAAGCACGGTTTGCAACATAAAATAGCTGAAGTTTTTCAGGAAATCCAACGTTCAAACATGAGTAAACTCGATGGAAACGGAAAACCGATTTACAGAGAAGACGGGAAAGTGTTAAAGGGTGAAAACTATTTTAGACCAAATATTCAACACATACTTACTCCACAAGACTAAATCATATTTGATGAATAACTTACGATTAATTGTTTTAACGGTTTTATTATTGGGTTGTCAATCTGCATTTGCAAATTTGTCAATGATGGCTTTGGTGATTACATGTCCTGATGATAAAGATGAAAACTATACTGCAGGTTGTGTATTCGAACTCGAAGATTATACTAGTGAAGTTACTATTGTTGAAAGTGATGGTCTTGTTTTTATTAATCAAGTGCCCACACCAGGATCGTTTATCAATGAAACAAGTGAAATCCAGATAATCGTTACCGATGAAGGAGGAAATGTAGAGACTTGTTATTTTACAATTAATTTACCTCCAAGACCTGAAATTTCATTTACCAATACACAACCTTTCTGCTATGGGGGAGGTGATGGTGCAATATCATCAACGGTCATCAATGGAGAGCCTCCATATACTTATGAATGGACAAATGGGGCGACAACACAAAATATTTCGGGAGTTAGCGCAGGCTCTTACGGATTAACAGTGACTGATGCAAATGGGTGTACAGATCTTCGCGAAGTGAATCTTTCTCAGCCAACTAAAGTGGAACTAACGTTGAATGTATTTACTTTCCAAGGTGGGCATAATGTGTCGTCCAAAGAAGCTACAGACGGTTCTGCTTCAGGAACTGCTTCAGGAGGGACTCCTCCTTACGCTTGGCTTTGGTCTACTGGAGAGAATACGACTTCAATTTCTGACTTGGGAGTAGGGGAATATTCGGTTGTTGTGACCGACTTTAACGGATGCGTTGATACAGCAAGTTTTACATTGATTCCACCATTCATTATAAATATCCCCGTGGCAATTTCACCAAATGGTGATGGACTAAATGACATCTTTGTGATTGATGGCCTTGAAGATCATCCAGAGAATGAACTGGTGATTTTTAATCGTTGGGGAGATATCGTGTACAGAAAGGAGAATTATTTGAACGATTGGGATGGTTCCTCAAATGCCGAGCTGCAACTTGGAAAAAAAGAGCTCCCAGATGGTGCGTATTTCTATCATTTGCAAATAAAAGATGAGCCTAATGTGATTAAAGGCTCAGTAATTATCAAACGGAAATAATGAAACTTTTTACAACAATCGTTTTTTTTACAATTGCTTTAGCGACATTCGGGCAGCATGGAGTTAATTTTTCGCAGTATATTTTCAATGCACAAGCTTTAAATCCAGCTTGGTTCAATCACCGTTCGCCTATTTCTGCACAAGTTGTTTCGCGAGTTCAGTGGATGAACTACAACGGCGTTCCCAATACGAACGCTATTATGGGTCAATACAATATTGGTGATCACCATACTGTAGGATTGATAGCGTTGAATGATAATATAGCGTCATTTAATAAACTTCAAGTTTCTGGTACATATGCGTATCGCTTGAATTTAGGTGAGAAAGCACAGTTGGCATTTGGACTTAGAGCAGGATACGCTAACCAAACAGCAAATATTCAAGGTGGTTATTTGACTCACCAATACGACCCCGTTCTTTACGCTCCGAGATCGGTGCACCAATTCTCACTTGGCGCTGGAATTTACGCTTCAGGAAATCGTTTTTTTGTTGGAGTTTCAGCTCCTGACTTATTTAATAATGGCTTAGTACAACCTGGGTTTGAATCTGGGATAGATGGAGGAGTATATCATATGCATTTTGGTGTGAAAGTATATCAAAGTATTCCGTTCATGTTCTATCCATCTATGTTGGTGTCAGCAACTCCTAATGCTCCTTTACATGCTAATTTAGACCTGAATTTTTTAATACAGAATAGTGTTTGGATTACGGCTGGAGCCACAACAGACCTTGGCGCAACAGCAGGTTTTGGATATTTGTTTGATAATGGACTTCGATTTGTCTACACATTTGGCTTTGCATTTGGACCTTATGCTAAATACGGCGGAGGAATTCACGAATTGACTATTGGATATTCTAAGGACATCTTTTCAAATGAATTTGCGAGGCGAAAGTTTTTGGAGAAAAAAGGCGGAAAATTCAAATCATACCGCAAGCAGCGTAGAAAGTATAAATAATGTCCTCTTCAAAAAAGTTTAATGTACGTGTTTACGGGGTTGTCATTAATGAGTCCAATCAAATTCTTGTTGCTCACGAGGTGCGAAATGACCTTGAAATGACCAAACTTCCAGGTGGAGGGCTAGAGTGGGGTGAAGGGCTTATGGATGGTCTTAAACGCGAATTTATCGAAGAATTAAACTGGGAAATTGAAATTGAAGAGTTGGTATACTTGACTGATTACTTTCAAGTATCTTCACTCAACCCCAACGATCAAGTTTTATCGGTGTATTACAAAGTGAAATTCATTCGTGATTGTGATTTTGTACATCAACCAAACGAAGGAGAATATATTGAATTCGAATGGGTTGATTTGGACAAAATTGATGTAGATTCTTTCACTTTTCCAATCGATAGAAAGGTGATAGGTCAATTGATTCGCTGAAAACTATCTCCATCTAATCAATCTTCTATCATCTCCGCAAGAAATAAGTGATTCGCCCACCCATTTTACTTTATTCACAGAATGACTATGTCCACCGCTTTTCGCATCTAGTTTTTGGAGAACTGTAAACGAATCATAGTCCCACGTTTTAATCGATTTATCGCGACTGCAAGTAACAAAGTGAGTTCCGACATCATTAAAAGAAATGGCATATACCGCATAATTATGTGCAGGTACCGCTTTTAGCTTTTCTCCTGTTTCAATATTCCATTTTCTTAGATAGCCATCTTTTCCGCCTGAAACGAGGATATTCTTTTCAGTTTTTGAGAATGCTAGAGAATTTACACCATCTTGATGAGCATAGAAATGAGACAATTCGTTGAAAAATTCGGTTTCAAAAACGCGAATAACACCGTCTTGACCTCCAACTGTGAGTTTTGACTCGTCATTGTTTAGTGCTATTGCTCGAATCTTTCCACAGTTCAGAGGAGTGAAAAACTCCAATTTCCAATTTTCCGTGTTCCATAAGGCTAAATACCCATCCGCATCTCCAGTGAGCAAATAATTTTTGTTCTTAAATGAAAGTTGGCTGAATATGGCCGATTTATGTTGTTTGAAGAACTTAATTTCTTTACGTGAGTCGACATCAATTATATGAAGATCACCATTATTAAGTCCTAAACTGATAAGATTTGCATTAACCAAAGCAATTGAATACACAGGGAAATCGGCTTTTACAGTAAATGGTTCTTGTAGCCCCGTATCTAAATTCCACCGCACAACCAAGCTATCTGCACCAGCGGTATATGCAATCTCATCATTAATTCCGATGATATCGTAAATCCCCATACTGTGTTGCCTAATCTCTCTGTTTTTGGCGAATTGCATATCCTTGGTTGTTTTGATGTAAAGATAAATCAATTTGTAGATAGGTGTAGGAAAAGATGAGAAACAAAAAAAGCTCACTTTTTAGTGAGCTTTCAATATTATAAAAGTCGTTTAGACTAGTATGATCTTTTTTCCTTGATACGAGCAGACTTACCAGTAAGTTCACGCAAGTAAAATATACGTGCACGACGTACAGAACCTGTTTTGTTAACTTCTACTTTATCTACGAAAGGAGAAGAAATTGGGAAGATACGCTCTACACCAATATTTCCTGACATTTTACGTACAGTAAACGTTTCAGAAGGACCTTGACCACGGCGTTGTAAAACAACTCCTTGGAATTGTTGGATACGCTCTTTAGCACCCTCTTTAATTTTATAAGAAACAGTAACAGTATCTCCAGCCTTAAACTTTGGGAAATTCTTTACTTCTACCAATTCGTTTTGTATCTCTCTAATGTAATCCATGACACTAATTTCTTTAACAGTTGCCGAAAATTCGGGGTGCAATATTACGAATAATTTCTGAATGAAAGAAAAAAATAGAAATATTTAAATCTTTTTTTTCTCTTCAATTTACAAGTGATTCAACCCGAAACTTATTTTCAACTACAAAGGTAATTGATTTTTATCTGAAGACATTGATTATGAGACTTTATTTTGCGTGTTTAAGCGATTTATAATGCAGCTTAAGTCAATTCGAAAAATAAATTTTAAGAAAATGGTTGAGTTTCGTTCATTATTTATAAATTTGCCGCCTAGTTCTTTGAACCCGGTGGGGTGGGTGAGTGGCTGAAACCACCAGTTTGCTAAACTGACGTACGGGTAACCGTACCGCGGGTTCGAATCCCGCCCCCACCGCTTTTTTTTTGAATTTATTTGTATAACTCAAAAAAAGCAGTACTTTTGCACCCGCTTTCAAGCGAAACTTCTAACAACGGTTAGAATAAAATTGAAATATTAAACAAAGATACCAAGGAGTTGTCTCCTCGGGGTGAACATCACCCGATCATTGCGTCCCGACTGCGAGTCGGGAAGGTCGCAAGTATCGAATCTTCATAATATTATCTAACAACGGTTAGAATAGAATTGAAATATTGTAAAACAAAGATACCAAGGAGTTGTCTCCTCGGGGTGTAGCGTAGCCCGGTC
>CAYUQU010000107.1:0-9517 GCA_964447015.1 uncultured Flavobacteriales bacterium | reverse complement strand
CAGAATCGCGCAACAATTTTTGCTTCATGCAATCCAGATTTTTGGTAATGGTGATGCAAAGGCGCCATTTTGAAAATCCGCCTACCTTCACCAAACTTCTTTTTGGTGTATTTGAAGTAACCAACCTGCATGACGACAGATAAATTCTCAATCAGGAAGATTCCACATAGCACCGGAATCAATAATTCTTTGCGCACCGAAATTGCAAATACAGCTATCATACCTCCAAGTGCTAAACTTCCTGTATCGCCCATAAATACTTGAGCTGGGTAAGAATTGTACCATAAAAACCCTATACACGCACCCACAAATGCGGCGATAAAAATTACCATTTCCTCAGCCATGGGGATGTACATCACGTTGAGGTAATCGGCAAAGCGCGCATTTGAACTGACGTAAGCAAATACAGCGAGCGCTATCCCAATTATCGCGGAGGAGCCTGTCGCAAGACCATCGAGTCCATCGGTCATATTCGCTCCATTGGATACCGCAATCACAATAAAAATTACGATTGGAATAAACCAAAGCCATCCCCAATTTGAACTTCCTTCACCACCCAACCAGTTGTAGTTAAACTCGTTGTTTTTAACAAATGGAATGGTCGTCGTCATGTCCTTTGTTTTGATCCACTTGTAAGTCATGTTGGCTTCAAGTGAAGTATCGTGTAAGTGAGAAACTTCTGTTTCATGCGCTTTCAACTCATAATCTTTTGACACTTTTTTGTGTACCTCCACATTTGGGTGGAAGTATAGGATTGCCCCAACAATAATTCCCACACCAATTTGACCAATGATTTTAAACTTGCCTTTTAAACCTTCCTTGTTCTTCTTGAAAACCTTAATGTAATCATCCAAAAAACCGATAAAACCAAGCCATACTGTTGCAATTAGCATGGTGATCACATAGATGTTATCGAGTTTAGCGAACAATAATGTGGGAATTAAAATTGCGCTCAGAATCATCAGACCACCCATGGTTGGAGTACCTTCTTTTTCCTTCTGCCCTGTCAACCCAAGGTCGCGAACCGTTTCGCCGATTTGCAATTTTCTCAAGGAATTAATAATTCGTTTCCCGAAAACAATCGATACAATCAACGAAGTAATTAAAGCCATTCCCGCACGAAACGAGATGTAGCCAAACAATCCCGCTCCGGGAAAATCCAATTTATCTAAATATTCAAATAAGTAGTACAACATTATTTCTCCAGTTTTATGAATAATTCGTTTACTATTGCTTTATCATCAAAGTCGTATTTCACCCCTTGTATCTCCTGATACGTTTCGTGTCCTTTTCCTGCTATCAAGATTATATCTCCTGGTTCAGCCATGGCTACAGCAGACTTAATAGCTTCTTTTCTATCAGCGATTGAAAGTGTTTTTTTATAATTATGACCGCCCACTCCAGCCATCATTTCTTCTATAATTGTATTGGGGTTCTCCGAACGTGGATTATCTGAAGTCAGAATAACTTTATCACCAAGTTCACACGCAATTTCTGCCATCTTTGGTCGCTTCGACTTGTCGCGATCACCACCACAACCGATAACTGTATAAACCGTTTCATTACCTGTGCGAATATTTGCGATGGTCTTCAATACATTTTCCAATGCATCAGGTGTATGTGCGTAATCTACGATAGCTGTCACACCAGTCGGACTGATGGTATATTCAAATCGACCATTTACTGAACCCAGTTTACTGATTTCTGTAAGCACTTCGATTCTATCTTGCTCCAACAACTGGCTCACAGCGTAAACAGCCAATAAATTATAGGCATTAAAATCACCAATCAATTTTGTCCATACTTCCGTTCCGTCAATGGAAAGGACCAATCCGCTAAACTGATTTTCGAGTACTTTCAACTTATAGTCAGCAAGTGATTTTATTCCGTAGGTATACTTCTTTGCCAACGAATTTTGCAACATCACTAGCCCATTCTTGTCATCCACATTTGTCAATGCAAAAGCAGAAGAAGATAAATTGTCAAAAAAGGCTTTCTTCGCATGGATGTATTCCTTGAAAGTACCATGATAATCAAGATGGTCATGCGTAATATTGGAGAATACAGCGCCTGTAAAACTCACTCCCGCAATTCGATGTTGGTGAATCGCATGCGAACTCACTTCCATGAAGCAATATGTGCATCCTTCCTCCACCATCAATGCTAAAAGCTTGTTCAAATCCAAAGGATTTGGTGTGGTATGAGTAGAAGCCATATCATTTGAGCCTATTTTATTGACTACAGTTGAAATGAGACCTACTTCGTATCCCAAATTAGTAAACAATTGATGCAATAAAGTCGCTGTAGTTGTTTTACCATTTGTGCCTGTAATTCCGATTAACTTGATATTCTTCGAAGGATTATCATAATAGTTTGACGCAATTACACCAAGTGCTTTTGCAGAGTTTTCAACCACAATATAATTCACCCCGCTCACTGCATTCTCAACCTTTTCACACACAATAGCGCGACAACCTTTTCCGATCACATCAGCTATATAATCATGTCCATCATTTGCTACACCTTTTACAGCTACAAACAATGAATTTGCATTTACTTTTCTCGAATCAAAAGCTACATCGTGAATAGTAACATCAGTTGACCCAATCACCTCTTTTAGTGGCGCTCCATATAATATGTCTCTAAGTGTTTTCTCCATTATCTCAATTCCAATTTTATCATTCCTCCTCTGGGTACTTCCATGCCAGGCATTATAGATTGATGAACCACGCGACCAGCACCTGAAACATCCACATACATCCCTTCATTCCCTAAAAGGTATAATGCATCCTTGAGTCCCATTCCGACTACATTAGGCACAAGTCCTTTTACCATTTCACGTTGGTTCATCTCCACATACTTTTCTAAAGCACGAGTTGAAATCCAATCGTAAGTCGAATTTTGTTTTTTCTTGATTTCTAATCTGTTCAGTACAATACTCAAGTCTCCTTGGTGCCCATCCATTGTTGGTGGAGTTACTTGCGCTATCAAACGTTGTTCGTTTATTGCCTTTTGGTATTTTAGGTGAGTTGAATACACTTTGTTTGCAATAGCAGAAAACACAGTTCCAGAAACTTTAGAACCGTAAATATTTCGAGAAGGAGCTGCAATAACCACAATACATGAGTAGATTGGATCATCAGCAGGGAAATATCCCACAAAAGAGGCTTGATGTTTCATCCCTTCTTCGGTTTCAGGTCCTGCATCCAAACGAGAAGTCCCTGTTTTTCCAGCAATTTTGAAGTTTGCCGACTGTAAACTTTTCCCTGTTCCATCTTCAACCACACCTTCCAAACACGATTTCAACACATCAATCGTACGCTGCGAACAAATGTTCTTGCGCAATACAACTGGCTCAAATTCTTCCACTACAATCCCATTCTTGCGAATTTGACTTACAAACTGTGGCTTCATCACTGTACCATTATTTGCCACAGCATTGTAAAGCGCCAACGTCTGTAATGGTGTAATTTCCACTTCATACCCAATCGACATCCAAGGGAGGGAAATTTTTGACCAGCTTGGGTCGCCAGGTTTATGCATAGTTGGAATTGGTTCACCTGTTATTTCTAAACCCAAAGGTTGATCTATACCAAACGATTGAAGCTTCTCAATAAACTTCATTGGATTCTCGCCGTATGCATTTTGAATTACTTTAGCAATTACATTGGAAGACAGTTCAAATGCGCGTTTGATTGTGATTTTCCCGTATGCACGTTGATCAGTATCATTCAATGTGGCATTATAAAAGCGGAACGAACCTGTTGCATTTACAGTGTCATTAATATCAATTTTTCCATCTTCTAAAGCTGCCATCAATGAGAGCAACTTCATTGTTGAACCTGGATAGCTTTTTAAACCTACAGCAAAATTGTATGTTTCAAAGTAATCACCACTTTCTGTACGCTGCAGGTTTGCTATAGCTTTTATGCGACCTGTTTTGACCTCCATAACAACCACAGACCCATGTCGCGCATTTTCTGAACGCAACTGATTCATCAATTCAGTTTCTGCGACTTCCTGAATATCTCTATCTATAGTTGTAACGATGTCTGAACCATCAACAGTTTCGCGAAGCATGGTTCCAGTTTGCTTCACTCCAGTTTGCATTTTTTGCTTCAACTCTATCCCAATTTCCCCAGCCAGAACTTCATTATACGCAGCTTCCAACCCCACTCGAACATCGTCTTTCACATAACCTAGCGTACGATGAGCTAAAATCCCGTGAGGTCTTTTGCGCACAATAGTTTCAATATTGTCAATTAAACCACCTTTATTACGTCCCTCTCTGAAAATTGGAAATGTGCGAAGTTGCTTACGATCTTCATTGGTAGCCATTTTCTTAATCAACAAAAAGCGATTATTGGAAGCACGCGCTTTTCTGATCATCTCGGCGTACCCCCTAGCTGATTTTTCAGGATAAATTTGATTCAACATTATGGCAAGTGAATCCAAATCACTGTCGAAAATTGCCTTTTTGACTACAGTAGCATCCATGCGGATCTCGAAGAACGATACAGAAGTTACTAACGGGTCACCTCTATCATCCAAAATCTGACCGCGTCTTGCCTCGATAGGCACTTCAACCATTTGGATGCGTTCAGAATCACTCATGAAGATATTCTCGCGCCCATCAAATTGAATCATCGCAGTTTTCACTACGACAGCAATCATAATTAGCACGAATCCGAAATAAATCAGATATACTCTCCACAATATGTTTTTCTTGTCTTCCAGAACTATTCTTTTTCTTTTTGTACACGTATCACTTTTGGCGGCTCCATAGATTCAATCAATCCAGTCCCTTCCAGTTTTATCACTAGATTACTTCTCGATGTCTCTTCCTGAAAACGCGCTTTCAATTCCACGTAATCCGAAACTATTTCATCCAGTTCCATTTCTGTTTTTATTACGTTATCCGAAACTTGTTTCACGTAATATCCTTTTCCAATAAGCAGCAATAAGAGCAACATGAGGTAAAAAATAAAGCCGAGATTCTCGATCACGAATTCACGTGTTAAAAAATCTCCACTCAAGATCTGCACTACCGTCTTCGAACCCTTGGATTTTTTTCCACTGGATTTCTCGCGCTTTGGTTGTTCAGCTTCGAGCTCTTCTTTATCTACATACTTATTTGACACGCGTATCTAGTTTTATTGCTATTCTCAATTTTGCACTTCGAGAGCGTGGATTGCGCTCCATCTCTTCTTCACTTGGAAGAATGGGTTTGCGATTCACCTCCTCTAGTGGTTTCAAAATATTTCCAAAAAAATCTTTTTCGATTTTACCTTCAAAACTCCCGCGCTTCATGAAGTTTTTCACTAAACGGTCTTCAAGAGAATGGTATGAAATCACAACTAAACGGCCACCAGGCTTAAGCACATCAACCGCTTGTTCAAGCATTTTTTGCAAGACATTCATTTCGTCGTTGACCTCAATGCGGATGGCTTGAAAAACTTGTGCAAGGAATTTATTCTCTTTACCTCTAGGAGCAAGTGGCGCTAATAAGTCGCGCAACTGACCTGTTGTGGTAATTGCTTTCGTCTGGCGCGCACGCATGATCGACTCAACTGTTCGTTTTAAGCTGTCAATCTCACCATACGATTTGAACACGCGATAAAGTTCTTCCTCCTCATAATCGTTCACCACCTCTTTTGCAGAAAGTGATCCAGATTGGTTCATTCGCATGTCGAGTTCGTCATCCATTCGGATGGAGAAACCACGTTCAGCGCTGTCGAACTGATGAGAAGAGACTCCTAAATCTGCGAGAATTCCATCTACAGGAAACAGATTAAACATGCGCAGTTGATTTTTCAAAAACGCAAAGTTTCCAGCTATGAAAGTAAAGTTGGGTGCTTTCCACGCATTTGCTTTCGCATCTGGGTCTTGATCAAAGCCGATAAGATGACCTTGCTCACTGAGCTGTTTGAAAATTTCGCGTGAATGTCCTCCACCGCCAAACGTCACATCGACATAACGTCCGTCAGGTCGAATATCGAGTCCTTCGAGGCATTCGTTTAGGAGAACCGGTATGTGATAAATTTCTTCGTTACTCTTCATTGTTTAATCCACCCATTACTTCATCTGCCAAATCGGCAAAATCAGTCATGTTCATGTCGATCATCTCGAAGTAACGTTGTTTATCCCAAATTTCAATTCGGTCGTTGTATGCTATGAGCATCACGTCCTTGGATAAACCAACTCGTTCCATGTGGGTCACTGGGATGTGAATCCGTCCTGCACTGTCTAGTGCAATCAGTTTCGCTCCTTGGTGAAACAAACGATAGAACATTCGATTCTTAGGCTTGAAGAGATTCATTTTGCTCAATTGCTCACTTAGTTTTTCCCATTCATTCATGGGGTAAAGTGACAAGCATTCTTCAAAACCTTTGTTCAACATAAAGTTTTCCTGGGCTGCAGGCGAGAGTTGTTTCCTCAATCCCGAAGGAAAGAGAAAGCGCCCTTTTGCGTCGAGCTTAACCTCATATTCGCCTACTAATCCAGCCATGACTTTTTAATAATGGGTAAAATTAAGCAAGAATTTCCCACTTTTTACCACTAATTTGTGTATTGTTGAAAACTTAATACGCACGTTTCCCTACAAAGGTTACTAAAAATATTTGATAAATCACTATTTACAGTACATATAACGGAAATATAATTGGTGGTAAAAAGTGGTAATTAAAAGACAAATGTGGACAAAAAGGTGGGGTTATCAACAATTGGTGTCAGTTACAAAAGAAGTTGAAAAAAATACAGAAGTGGGTGAAAAAAACACAGAAGTAGATGAAAATTTAAGCTTCAATTTTTGAGTGCAAATTAGCTGAATGAAAGCCCAATTAAAACACATTTATTATAAGAAATTGAATATATTTATATTTTTATAAATAATTTGGCTAATAAAATCAAAATCATTGTGAAATGAGCAACAGCACAACAAATAGATCAGCAAGAATTCCATTTAAAGTTTCCGCTAGAACAGCAAAATTAATTGGTTTGGAAAATTTCTCAACAGAAGAGGGGGCTGTGATTGAACTTGTAAAAAACACTTATGATGCTGATGCTAAAAACTGTATTCTGATTTTTGACTTGAAAGTCAAAAAAGAAAGAGGGAAAAATGAGGAGGGAGATGAAATTGAGATTGAGAAATTTGACAAAGAAAATAGTAGTATCTGTATCATTGACAATGGTATTGGAATGAATGATAAAATCATTCAAAATCAATGGATGACGATTGGAACAGATAATAAACTTTATGAACATACAACTGAAGAAGGGAGAGTGAAAACAGGAGCTAAAGGGATTGGCCGATTTGCTCTTAATCGATTGGGGATGCTCACAAATATGACTTCTTTGCCAAAATTAATAGACGGGGAGGATGAAGATGAGGAATTATTACCGAATAAAGCAAGTCTTGGCTTTGAATGGACTGTAGATTGGAAAGACTTTGATAAAATAGGTGCTTCAGTTTCAGATGTACAAGCGGTCTTATCTGTAAAAGACAACCTAAATATAAAACAAGAATTTTTAAGTCGATATTCAGTGTTCGACAGGATTAAGACCGTTCTTAAAGATATAAACTTTGAGTCAGGAACTGTAATAGAGATAACTGAACTCAATGATGACTGGGATGAAGAAAAATTGAAAAAGTTGTTTGGTAATTTAGAAATGCTCCTTCCCCCAGAAGAACAAAACGATTTTAAGATCGATTTATTTTCACTTAACAATCTGGAAGAATTTGGAGGGGTCAAAAAAGCTTATTACGATGATTATGACTATAAGTTAACGACTTCGTTTAATGTTGATAACAACAAGAAGCTTAAAGTAGAAATTTCACGGAATGAACTAGACGTCGATACCTTGGAAAAAATGTATTCAGAAATCTTTGATTTTGATTTGATGAAGAATACACCTTTTAAACTTGAAGATTTCAAAAAAGAGAAAATAGTATATGAACTTCCTATTGAAAATTTTATAGCTGAAAAGGTTGATAAAAAACTACTTGAAGGGATTGGAAAGTTTGATTTCACGTTTTATTTCTTGAAAAACACCATTTCTGATGACAAAGAGGATGGTGATGTAAAAAAATATCCATACAGGAGCATTAATAGTGCAACCAGAAAGTCATGGTTGAAGAAATTTGGGGGGATTAAAATATTCAGAGATGATTTCAGAATAAGGCCTTATGGGGAAAATGGAGATGACTGGTTACGATTGGGAGAAAGACAAGCTCAAAGCCCAGGAGGAGCAGGACAACGACTAGGGGGATACAGGATTAGACCAAATCAAATCGCTGGAACAATAAAAATATCAAGAATCCACAATGTAAATTTTCAAGATAAATCTGGACGAGAAGGTTTAATTGAAAATGACGAGTTCGAACTATTTAAGAATATTATAATTGATATCATATCTTTATTTGAAAAAGACAGGAATATCATTATGCACCACTTATATAAACTTCATTCAATAAGAAATGAAGAGGCTGAAAAGGTCAGAAAAGCTAAGGAGGAAGCAGAAAAAATCAGAAAACAAAAAGAAGATAGGAAATCCGAGAAAACAGATTCAAAAAACGAGGACGGCGAAGATAAACAGTATACTGAATCTGAGGAGAATATGGCTGATGCTATATTTATTTTAGAAAAAGACAATGAGAAAAAAGATGAAGAACTAAGACTACTAAGAAGTCTTGCTAGTGTTGGATTAATTATTTCTTCTTTCGCTCATGAGGTTAGAAGCCTAAGAGCTCGATTATTACCAAGAACGGAGTTTTTAATACGTGAGCTAAGTAATCATCTTAATAAGGATGAATTAGATAAAAGACTAGATAAAGATGATAATCCTTTCTACATGATTGACTTAATGCGCGCAGAAGATATTAAATTGAAACATTGGTTAGATTATTCATTAAATACTTTAAAAATTGATAAAAGAGACAGAAAAAACTTAGACTTTTCTCAGTATTTTGAAAATTTTAAATCCAATTGGAGTAAAGCTTTAGAACAACGAAATATTACACTTGAATTACATAAAATCAATGATGGGGCGCCGATTATTAGGGCTTTTGAGGTGAATATGGACTCAATATTCAATAATTTGCTTTCAAATTCTATTAATGCCCATTATGGCCATAATGAAGAACAAAAGAAAATTGAAATTAGTTGGCAAAAAAAGGATCACAATATAGAAATTATTTTTTCTGATAATGGAAAAGGACTAGACAATAAATATAGGGATAATCCCGAGGAAATATTCAATCTTAATGAATCATCTAAAACTGATAATAAAGATAATAAAATTGGAACTGGTTTAGGACTTTACATTGTAAAATCAATAATAGAAGAATACAACAACTCCTCAATTTCAATAGTCAAAATTAAAAATGGAGTGGCATTTAAAATAATCTTTAAGACTAGACAATGAAAATGAAAATTGCATATATAGATGAAAATGATGGCTGGATAAATACATTTTATCAATTTTTCAAACATGACTTTGATATATTAAAAATAAAGGT
>CAYUQU010000106.1:0-9774 GCA_964447015.1 uncultured Flavobacteriales bacterium | reverse complement strand
CGTGTACAGTAACAGACGCTAACAGTTGTACAGCTTCAGTTAACTTTACGGTTACACAACCTTCTGAGTTGATAGCAACTACAGATTCACAATCTGACGTAACTTGTAATGGATTGACAGACGGAGAAGCTACAGTCTCTGTGACTGGTGGAACTGGTATCTACACATACGCATGGTCACCAGAAGGTGGTACTTCGCCAACAGCTTCTAATTTATCTGCTGGTGAGTACACTGTCACGGTAACAGATGAGAATGGGTGTACAACTACAGAAGACTTTACAATTGCTGAATCTACTGCAGTTGTTGCAACTGCAGATTCGCAATCTAACATAACTTGTAATGGTTCTGAAGACGGAGAAGCTACAGTCTCTGTTACTGGGGGAACTGGTATCTACACATACGCATGGTCACCAGAAGGTGGTACTTCCTCAACAGCTTCTAATTTGTCTGCTGGTGATTACACTGTGACTGTAATGGATGAAAACGGTTGTACAGCTACAGTAGACTTTACAATTGCTGAACCTGAAATTATCTCTACGGTTGTTATTGAACAGGCTTGTAAAGAATTCCTATGGTCAAATGGGGTTACCTATGAAGAAAGTGGTACCTACACTCAAACGTTACAATCTGTTTCAGGTTGTGATTCATTAGTGACGTTAGAATTGACTATTTTACCTCAGATTATTGCTACTGTAACTTCAAGTAACGGAGTGAACCTTGTAGCTCCAGAAGGAGCTGCATCATACCAATGGATCAACTGTGAAAATAATGAGCCTATTAATGGCGAAACTAGTGAAACAATTGAAGTTGAGTCTAATGGTAGTTATGCAGTAGTTGTAACTTCTCCTTCTGGTTGTATAGATACATCAGATTGTTTTGTCGTAAATACAATCGGGTATGAAGAACTACAAAAGGAAAGCATCTCAATTAATGTATATCCTAATCCATCAAGTAACAAGGTGTACATCTCTTTGAAAGGCATAGAAAGTAGCGAAATCCAAATCTATGACATGAAAGGTCGAGTTGTGTTACATAATAAAGTTGTGACTGACGGAATTGAAATTAATCTTGAAAACATCGAACCAGGAATCTATTTGATCAAAGGTCAACATGCATCAGGGACATGGGTAAAAGAAATAATTAAATTATAATAAACTCACTTTTTTATAAGAGAGACTGTCTACGAAAATTAGGCAGTCTCTTTTGTTTTATAGAAAGTTGAAATACAATCTTATCGGAACAAGAAAGAAATGGATAGTTCTAAAAATGATTTCTTAGTATCCTGAAGTCCTTTTAAACTGAAGATGATATCATCCAAAAAAAAATTCCTATCCCAAATGATTTGAGACAGGAATTATATTGAACACAATTTTTGTGTTTAACTATTAATTTCTATACAACGTAGCCTTCACCGCTTTAATCAATCTATCCACATTTGGCAACGCTTCGTCAATAAGTGACGGAGAGAATGCGAAAGGTGTATCTGTTTGCGTTACACGTTGAACTGGAGCATCCAGATAATCGAACGCATAGCGTTGAACGTGATACGCAATTTCAGAAGAGATAGAAGCCAATGGCCAAGATTCTTCCAATACTACACAACGATTTGTCTTTTTGATTGATTCCACCACAGCAGGGTAATCGATAGGGCGAATTGTACGAAGGTCTATAATCTCACATGAGATTCCTTCTTTTTCAAGTAATTCAGCCGCTTCGTAAGCCACTTTAATTATCTTTCCGAATGAAACGATAGTAACATCTGTTCCTTTGCGTTTGATATCCGCTACTCCGATTGGAATGATATATTCTCCTTCTGGAATTTCGCCTTTATCACCGTACATTTTCTCAGATTCAAGAAAAACAACAGGGTCGTTATCACGAATTGCCGCTTTCAATAAACCTTTTGCATCGTAAGGATTAGAAGGAGTGATTACCTTTAATCCTGGAACATGCGCGTAAAATGCTTCGAAACTTTGAGAGTGAGTCGCTCCCAACTGACCTGCTGTACCATTTCCACCGCGGAAAACGATAGGACAGTGGTATTGACCACCTGACATTTGCAACATTTTAGCAGCACTATTAATAATTTGATCCGCAGCAAGAATAGCAAAATTCCACGTCATGAATTCCACTATAGGGCGCAATCCATTCATTGAAGCACCTACTGCAATTCCTGCAAAACCAAGTTCAGCAATTGGTGTATCGATTACACGTTTCGCTCCAAACTCGTCTAACATTCCTTGAGAAACTTTGTATGCTCCGTTATATTCAGCAACTTCTTCTCCCATCAAAAATACGCGCTCATCACGACGCATTTCTTCTGACATAGCTTCTCTTAACGCCTCTCTAAATTGTACTTCTTTCATTTCAAGTAAATTACAAAATATATAATGCCCGCTTTAAACGGTGCGGTGCCAAAAGTACAAAATTTAGTTATAAAAAATGTCTCCTTAGTCAAACGCATTTAAATAATTCCTTTATTGAATAATTTCATTGTATTGCAACCTCCTTCCAATATGGAGATTTGTTCTTTTTTTGCATTGCCCAAAAAGAGCAAGCGATAGCTTGTGAAGACGAGTGACGAGAAACGGTAGTGCCGTAGGAACGAGGTAGAACCAAAAAAACGCTAGGTCCGTTTAAATTTTCAAAGCAAAAATTATATTTACTTGTTAAAAATAGCTTGTCGTAAATTTACATCTTATCATAACAACGATCATTCCTAACAAAAATGTCTGTCTCGAAAAAAATCAAGACAGACATTTTTTTGATTTAGGATGGTTCGGTAAATCTATTTCTGCAGTATCAATTTGCGTGATTCTCCACCAAACTCAACAAAATAAAGTCCAGATGTTAAATGCTCAATACTTAATTGCTTAAAGGTTTCCCCTTCTGCAATCGCTGTTTCATAAACTACATAACCTTGAGAAGAGAATATACGTAATGTGGGAGCTGAAATATGTTCCCAGTGAACTATAACCGAAGAATTTGTAGGATTTGGAAAAACATTCAAAAACTCATCAATTCCATCAAAGCCACCTTCAGCATACATTTCGCTAAGTAACATTGGTAAATTCCACTCAAACATAGGTCGACCTTCGTTTTCGCCAGTTATCTCATAATTTTCATAAGCTTTCACAACACGCATTCGAATTTTCACATCTGTTTCCAACAATTCTCCTCCCTCTTCAAGTAATGGATACATCACCCACATAGTACTTTTCCATGCGTTTCTATTCTGCGTTGCATTTGTACTCGACGTCCAATTGAAGAATGTTTGACAACTGTCGTAAATTGGCATTTCACTACCGTAAACATTCTCGCCTATCACATAAATAACGTGTTGACCACCAAACTTCGGATTGCCATCGCCATCATACAATGTGGTAGTTGGATTCCAAATCATATCTGCACCATTATCTTCAGGCATAGCCGAATTCTCCCCAAACACAATATTCAAACGACGTCCAGTTTCTACATCAATTGCGTAGCCCGGGAACCAACCCATTCCTTGAGTTGAAATCAGATCTCCTTCACTTGCATTATAATCGGGGTGCCCAGCATAATGACCGTTTTTATCTACTGAAGGGTGAATTCTAGGTTTTGATGTAGATCCACCACCCTGCGATAAAGCTGTTTGTTGACAAAGCTCAACAACAACAGAGCGTGTCCATTTTGTTTTGTCTGATGTAAATACAAGGTCTACACTGCTTGAGAAAGCTGAACTGGTTTGGTTTTGTGTTGTTGTCACGATAAATGACATATTATTCCCAATTGGTGCAGCAGGTCCACAAGACCTTAAAAGTGAAAAATGGGTAATGGTTCCATCTAATAAAGATTCAAAATTTTCATTTTCATCAAATAATACTCTATCTGAATAGCACAACAAAGTATCATCAATAATATCTTCTCCTGAAAGAATCCAATTTTGGTGATGGACTCCATCCATATCTTTAACCCCAGTTAGCCACACATTATTTGGATTCTCAAATTCAATTGTAGCTTCGATTGGTCTTGTGAGGATTGTAGGAACGCCAAGAGCTCCTGATTTATGAAAATAACTCTTTTGCTCAATAGTTACATACATATTCCACTGCGGTATATATTGCTCCAACCCAAAATCTATAGTAGACTCTGAGTTGACCGAGTCAAGTAAAACACCACCTACCTCATCATAACGATAAATGGTCCAACTTGCCGTATCTGCTGCTGCCCAAAAACTCCCATAATCCCGAAATTTTAACTGAAAATAACCCAGCGCATGATTCTCTGCATCACCAACAACAATTTTCACAGGAGATTTTCCAGGTTGATATATCGGTTTATCAATCTTGTTGTGGTATAAAATGTGAGATATAGCTTCATCTGTCAAATCAATTGAAATTCCCATATTTCCTCTTCCGTCAAGTCGTGAAATCTCAAACATTTGGTCATAAGGGATTAGTTGTCCACTCACGAAATTTGAGCAAAGTATCATCAGGACACTAGCTAAAAAGAGTTTAAAAGGTTGTTTTGTTTGTTGATTAAGCATGTTGATATAATTCTGATTTAGAGAACGTACATCAACAATAATTGGTTGGAAAATTCTTCATAAATAAAGTTCGGACATCCGAAAACGCCTGAACTTATTCGTGTAAAATGTATTTTGGAAATTAGACAATAGACTGTTAGAAGCTAGACAAAAGACTTATTCATCCGTAAAGTGACATTCATCTTTTTTGTGGGGATATTGAAAAATAGTTTAAAAACCTGTGTTTTTCATGAGGGCAGTATACCTATAACCAGTACGGGCGAGTCGCGACTCGCCCGTACTGGTTATAGGTATACTGCCCTCATGAAAAACACAGGTTTTTAAACTATTTTTCAATATCCCCACAAAAAAGATGAATGTCACTTTACGGATGAATAAGTCTTTTGTCTAGCTTCTAACAGTCTATTGTCTAATTTCCAAAATACATTTTACACGAATAAGTTCAGGCGTTTTCGGATGTCCGAACTTTATTTATGAAGAATTTTCCAACCAATTATTGTTGATGTACGTTCTCTAAATCAGAATTATATCAACATGCTTAATCAACAAACAAAACAACCTTTTAAACTCTTTTTAGCTAGTGTCCTGATGATACTTTGCTCAAATTTCGTGAGTGGACAACTAATCCCTTATGACCAAATGTTTGAGATTTCACGACTTGACGGAAGAGGAAATATGGGAATTTCAATTGATTTGACAGATGAAGCTATATCTCACATTTTATACCACAACAAGATTGATAAACCGATATATCAACCTGGAAAATCTCCTGTGAAAATTGTTGTTGGTGATGCAGAGAATCATGCGCTGGGTTATTTTCAGTTAAAATTTCGGGATTATGGGAGTTTTTGGGCAGCAGCAGATACGGCAAGTTGGACCATTTATCGTTATGATGAGGTAGGTGGTGTTTTACTTGACTCGGTCAACTCAGAGTCTACTATAGATTTTGGGTTGGAGCAATATATACCGCAGTGGAATATGTATGTAACTATTGAGCAAAAGAGTTATTTTCATAAATCAGGAGCTCTTGGCGTTCCTACAATCCTCACAAGACCAATCGAAGCTACAATTGAATTTGAGAATCCAAATAATGTGTGGCTAACTGGGGTTAAAGATATGGATGGAGTCCATCACCAAAATTGGATTCTTTCAGGAGAAGATATTATTGATGATACTTTGTTGTGCTATTCAGATAGAGTATTATTTGATGAAAATGAAAATTTTGAATCTTTATTAGATGGAACCATTACCCATTTTTCACTTTTAAGGTCTTGTGGACCTGCTGCACCAATTGGGAATAATATGTCATTTATCGTGACAACAACACAAAACCAAACCAGTTCAGCTTTCTCAAGCAGTGTAGACCTTGTATTTACATCAGACAAAACAAAATGGACACGCTCTGTTGTTGTTGAGCTTTGTCAACAAACAGCTTTATCGCAGGGTGGTGGATCTACATCAAAACCTAGAATTCACCCTTCAGTAGATAAAAACGGTCATTATGCTGGGCACCCCGATTATAATGCAAGTGAAGGAGATCTGATTTCAACTCAAGGAATGGGTTGGTTCCCGGGCTACGCAATTGATGTAGAAACTGGACGTCGTTTGAATATTGTGTTTGGGGAGAATTCGGCTATGCCTGAAGATAATGGTGCAGATATGATTTGGAATCCAACTACCACATTGTATGATGGCGATGGCAATCCGAAGTTTGGTGGTCAACACGTTATTTATGTGATAGGCGAGAATGTTTACGGTAGTGAAATGCCAATTTACGACAGTTGTCAAACATTCTTCAATTGGACGTCGAGTACAAATGCAACGCAGAATAGAAACGCATGGAAAAGTACTATGTGGGTGATGTATCCATTACTTGAAGAGGGAGGAGAATTGTTGGAAACAGATGTGAAAATTCGAATGCGTGTTGTGAAAGCTTATGAAAATTATGAGATAACTGGCGAAAACGAAGGTCGACCTATGTTTGAGTGGAATTTACCAATGTTACTTAGCGAAATGTATGCTGAAGGTGGCTTTGATGGAATTGATGAGTTTTTGAATGTTTTTCCAAATCCTACAAATTCTTCGGTTATAGTTCACTGGGAACATATTTCAGCTCCCACATTACGTATATTCTCTTCTCAAGGTTATGTAGTTTATGAAACAGCGATTGCAGAAGGGGAAACCTTTAAGCAATTAAGTATTGAGCATTTAACATCTGGACTTTATTTTGTTGAGTTTGGTGGAGAATCACGCAAATTGATACTGCAGAAATAGATTTACCGAACCATCCTAAATCAAAAAAATGTCTGTCTTGATTTTTTTCGAGACAGACATTTTTGTTAGGAATGATCGTTGTTATGATAAGATGTAAATTTACGACAAGCTATTTTTAACAAGTAAATATAATTTTTGCTTTGAAAATTTAAACGGACCTAGCGTTTTTTTGGTTCTACCTCGTTCCTACGGCACTACCGTTTCTCGTCACTCGTCTTCACAAGCTATCGCTTGCTCTTTTTGGGCAATGCAAAAAAAGAACAAATCTCCATATTGGAAGGAGGTTGCAATACAATGAAATTATTCAATAAAGGAATTATTTAAATGCGTTTGACTAAGGAGACATTTTTTATAACTAAATTTTGTACTTTTGGCACCGCACCGTTTAAAGCGGGCATTATATATTTTGTAATTTACTTGAAATGAAAGAAGTACAATTTAGAGAGGCGTTAAGAGAAGCTATGTCAGAAGAAATGCGTCGTGATGAGCGCGTATTTTTGATGGGAGAAGAAGTTGCTGAATATAACGGAGCATACAAAGTTTCTCAAGGAATGTTAGACGAGTTTGGAGCGAAACGTGTAATCGATACACCAATTGCTGAACTTGGTTTTGCAGGAATTGCAGTAGGTGCTTCAATGAATGGATTGCGCCCTATAGTGGAATTCATGACGTGGAATTTTGCTATTCTTGCTGCGGATCAAATTATTAATAGTGCTGCTAAAATGTTGCAAATGTCAGGTGGTCAATACCACTGTCCTATCGTTTTCCGCGGTGGAAATGGTACAGCAGGTCAGTTGGGAGCGACTCACTCTCAAAGTTTCGAAGCATTTTACGCGCATGTTCCAGGATTAAAGGTAATCACTCCTTCTAATCCTTACGATGCAAAAGGTTTATTGAAAGCGGCAATTCGTGATAACGACCCTGTTGTTTTTCTTGAATCTGAGAAAATGTACGGTGATAAAGGCGAAATTCCAGAAGGAGAATATATCATTCCAATCGGAGTAGCGGATATCAAACGCAAAGGAACAGATGTTACTATCGTTTCATTCGGAAAGATAATTAAAGTGGCTTACGAAGCGGCTGAATTACTTGAAAAAGAAGGAATCTCATGTGAGATTATAGACCTTCGTACAATTCGCCCTATCGATTACCCTGCTGTGGTGGAATCAATCAAAAAGACAAATCGTTGTGTAGTATTGGAAGAATCTTGGCCATTGGCTTCTATCTCTTCTGAAATTGCGTATCACGTTCAACGCTATGCGTTCGATTATCTGGATGCTCCAGTTCAACGTGTAACGCAAACAGATACACCTTTCGCATTCTCTCCGTCACTTATTGACGAAGCGTTGCCAAATGTGGATAGATTGATTAAAGCGGTGAAGGCTACGTTGTATAGAAATTAATAGTTAAACACAAAAATTGTGTTCAATATAATTCCTGTCTCAAATCATTTGGGATAGGAATTTTTTTTTGGATGATATCATCTTCAGTTTAAAAGGACTTCAGGATACTAAGAAATCATTTTTAGAACTATCCATTTCTTTCTTGTTCCGATAAGATTGTATTTCAACTTTCTATAAAACAAAAGAGACTGCCTAATTTTCGTAGACAGTCTCTCTTATAAAAAAGTGAGTTTATTATAATTTAATTATTTCTTTTACCCATGTCCCTGATGCATGTTGACCTTTGATCAAATAGATTCCTGGTTCGATGTTTTCAAGATTAATTTCAATTCCGTCAGTCACAACTTTATTATGTAACACAACTCGACCTTTCATGTCATAGATTTGGATTTCGCTACTTTCTATGCCTTTCAAAGAGATGTACACCTTGTTACTTGATGGATTAGGATATACATTAATTGAGATGCTTTCCTTTTGTAGTTCTTCATACCCGATTGTATTTACGACAAAACAATCTGATGTATCTATACAACCAGAAGGAGAAGTTACAACTACTGCATAACTACCATTAGACTCAACTTCAATTGTTTCACTAGTTTCGCCATTAATAGGCTCATTATTTTCACAGTTGATCCATTGGTATGATGCAGCTCCTTCTGGAGCTACAAGGTTCACTCCGTTACTTGAAGTTACAGTAGCAATAATCTGAGGTAAAATAGTCAATTCTAACGTCACTAATGAATCACAACCTGAAACAGATTGTAACGTTTGAGTGTAGGTACCACTTTCTTCATAGGTAACCCCATTTGACCATAGGAATTCTTTACAAGCCTGTTCAATAACAACCGTAGAGATAATTTCAGGTTCAGCAATTGTAAAGTCTACTGTAGCTGTACAACCGTTTTCATCCATTACAGTCACAGTGTAATCACCAGCAGACAAATTAGAAGCTGTTGAGGAAGTACCACCTTCTGGTGACCATGCGTATGTGTAGATACCAGTTCCCCCAGTAACAGAGACTGTAGCTTCTCCGTCTTCAGAACCATTACAAGTTATGTTAGATTGCGAATCTGCAGTTGCAACAACTGCAGTAGATTCAGCAATTGTAAAGTCTTCTGTAGTTGTACACCCATTCTCATCTGTTACCGTGACAGTGTACTCACCAGCAGATAAATTAGAAGCTGTTGGCGAAGTACCACCTTCTGGTGACCATGCGTATGTGTAGATACCAGTTCCACCAGTCACAGAGACTGTAGCTTCTCCGTCTGTCAATCCATTACAAGTTACGTCAGATTGTGAATCTGTAGTTGCTATCAACTCAGAAGGTTGTGTAACCGTAAAGTTAACTGAAGCTGTACAACTGTTAGCGTCTGTTACTGTACACGTATATGTTCCCGCTGAAAGTCCGCTTACTGATGTTGTGCCGTCTCCTGTTGGAGTACCTGGCGTCCAGTCGTATGTGTAACTACCTGCACCGCCAGTAGCTGCATTCACTGTAGCAGCACCATTAGAACCTCCGTTACAAGCGATGTTTGTTTGTGAAGCTGCAGTCAAACTGATTGCCGAAGG
>CAYUQU010000105.1:0-9995 GCA_964447015.1 uncultured Flavobacteriales bacterium | reverse complement strand
AAGTACACTGCTCTATGTTGCCCGGACTTTCCTCCCCGACAAGTCGGAGCGATGAAGTAGCTTGCTTTGTGCAAAGATACAAATGATTGTACACTTAAATTCAAAAGAGATCAAGTGAAAGTCATCTTCATTCTATTTTTTTTTCTAAATTTCGGCAACCATCAAAGAAAAGACACGTTAATAAAGCGAAACAAACTTGTGGAAAACAACGATAAACAACTTAAAGAAACCATTGAAGGATGTATCCGTGGGAAACGTAAGTTTCAGGAAAGGCTCTTTAAATTGTATTATGGTAAAATGTTATCTGTTTGTATGCGGTACATGTTCGACCGTGATTCAGCACAAGAAATTGTACAAGTTGGTTTCATTAAGATCTTTGATAAATTGGAAAGTTACGATTTCAACGGATCCTTCGAAGGATGGATGCGACGAATTATGGCTAACACCGCTATAGACGCAATTAGAAAAGCAAAAAAAGATCCTTTTTTAACAGAAGATGAAGCACGGACTTTTACAGATTCCGAGCCACAACCTTTTGAACAGGATGAAGCTATAAACCTAGTTGGCATTAAAGCAGAATTAGCCATGAAAGCGATACAAAGTTTATCTCCCGCCTATCAAACGGTATTTAACTTGTACGTTTTTGAAAACAACACGCACAAAGAAATTGCTGAAATATTGGGCATTTCTGAAGGCACATCGAAATCGAATCTTGCCAAAGCCAAAGCTAATCTTCAAAAGATATTAGAAAAAGAATTTGAAAAAATAAAAGACTGAGTTGAATCAGTTGTGTAATTAAGAAATAAGGATGAAAAATAACCTTGAAAATCTACTCAAAGAGTCATTGGAAAATCACCAGATGCCCTATGATCCAAAGGCGTGGGAAGCTGTTAAAAGCCAACTTCCAAGCACACCAAATCCTGCCTTAAAAATCAGTTTGGCGACAATTGCTGTTGCGGCAATCACTATCATTTCTGTGTTGATATTTAACTCTATACCGGAAACAAAGCAAACTGAAAATAATGTTGTTGTGGAAAGTAATGACACAAATAATATTACTGAAGAAAACATCACTTCTAGCGAGGATTCTGTTCTGAACAAATCTGATAATCAAACTTCTAATGAAGAAAATCATCAAATTGATACTGAGAAAGAGAATTATGCTGACTACTCTCCTATTGTCCCTCATCAACCAGTAGACAATGAGAATGACAATATTCTTACACCAAGTGATAGCCAAAAACCTCCAAGAGTTGAATCCGCAGAAAGCAAATGGCTAATAGCTGCTCAAAACGCATACATTTCTACCTCATCAAGCATAGTTTGTAAGGGAAGTAGTGTTACGTACGTACTTAACAATGTACCTGAAAACAGTGTAATTGAATGGATTGTTGACAATGGAAAATCATCTTCTACGAAGTCTTTAACATTGAAAATGAATGAATCAAGTTCTGTTTCTGTGAAGATACTTAACGCTAAAGACACGAAAATTAGCCACAATTTAAATCCTGTGAATGTTCAGGTTGTTGAACCACAAAATTTGGTTATTGAAGTGACTGAGGACCTCAAAAACACAAAACCTTATTTCATTCTTGAGAATAAAAATAATCAGCTTAATTCTGTACAATGGGTTATGGATTATAAACATGCGCAAGGAAATAAGATGGGAGTTTATTTGACTGAACAGGGAAGTTATACTTATACTGTTTCAGCAACAGACTTAAATGGTTGTGAAATTCAAAAAGAAGGTGTGTTAAGACTAGGTGAATCGTATAACCTCTTCGCTCCGACAGGATTCTCTCCAAACTCTACTGATGCAGAAAGAAGTGTCTTTATCCCTAAAGCTCTTTTATCGCGAGATGTAGAATTCAAAATGAGCATTTATGACCGTTCAGGTAGCATGATTTACGAAACTACAGACAAAAACAAACCTTGGGATGGCAACACACTTAATGGTGGCAGAGCTGCTGTAGGTAGTTACATGTGGGTAGTTACTTTGATTAACGAAGAAGGACTTCCTGAAAAATACAAAGGTCAAATCGTTTTAACACAATAACTTTTTTTTTAATATATAAATGATAAAAGCCTGTTTCAATTCACGAAGCAGGCTTTTCTTTTACCAAATAACTTGTGGATGTGCATTCAATAATTCTTGAATATTTTCTTTGGTTTGCTTCTCAAAATTGATTCCTTCTTCGCTGTGTACATTCATTATTCTATGATTCTCCGCATTGCGCAATTTCTGAATCTGCATAAAGAGATTTAAAGATTCATTTGACACAACAGCTTTCGAGAATTTACCAAAAATATACTCAATCGTCGCTGTGGTTGGATGAAGCAGATCTTCGGAATAAAATCGATAGTCTCTTAAGTCATCCATAAGCAATTCGTAAGCAGGAAAATAATATCCATTTAAGGCATGCGACAGTTCAATTAATCGCGCTTTACTTAATGTATTTTCAACCATTCCATCTTTTAAGTGACGAACAGGACTGACAGAAAAGATAAATTCAATTTCAGGATTAATTCTTTTTATCCTTTCTATCAACTTAGTCCATTCTGAAATCATAACTTCAGTTTGAGTTAGCTTCTTCTCAAAATTTGATGATGACATTTTATGGCAATTCGCTACAATCTCTCCATCGAGATAATATCCCCACGAAGAACCAAAGGTCACTAAGCACAATCGTGCTTTTTTCAAACTAACAAGCAACTCATTTCGAGTTCGCTGCAAGGTGTTTTTCAACTCATTTTCAGACAATGCATAAATTGAACTATGCGCATCGTAGCTATAGTGTGTGTTATCTCTTTTACAAATTCGCTCTTGACTAGAATTTAAAGTCAAATCTATCACACGAGCAATAGCTGAAGGATGAAATAGTGTGCCAAATGGATTGTTATTTACCGCAAAACCATAATAAGACAATTTACTCCCCATATTTACCGAAAAACAACTTCCAAGACTCACCACAGATTCACCGTGTGTGAGACTGATGGGGAATGGTTTAATGTCTAACTCTGTGCGAAACTTCATGAATCGGTTGCTTTATTAAAATAAGAAATGGTGTGATCCAGAACTTGTTTCCAATCTTTCCAGATTCCATTCTCCCCTATCGTATCATTGTGCCAAATGCAGCAAAATGTGCCTCCATAACGTATGACTTGATTTATCAGCTCTTCAACGACTTTTTTTGACTTGTCAGGTGAATAACCCAAATGCTGATTCAAAGTACCGTCCATATAAACGAAAGGTTGTAGATAAAGATCCGTAATCAAATCGTTTGAAAGATCAAAAAACTTCACTTTGCGTGCTGTTCCGAGGCGAAAGCCAACATCATCAGAAAATCCCATGGAATAATCTGTCTGCATTCCAATTGCAGCTAAGTTTTGATAAGTAAAGGGAAATTTAATCTTTAGAAAATGCTGGCGCGAAGTGTAAATCGGTTTGTCAAGAATGTGTTCCAGTCTACCACGTTCTTCCTGCACTTTTTGAGATACTAAATTTGAAAAATAACTTGGGTGAATTCCTATTGGAAATTGCAAGGAAAGATTTCGGATTAAACGCTGATGAAAAGGGTGCGACCAAGGTACATTGCGGTCATATTTCTTCAAATCGCCAAGTAACCAGAACAAGTGAATATTAACACCTTGATTTGCATATTCAATGATACTATCATAAGTATCAAAAGGATCTTTTTCATCTTCAGCAAGCACTCTTCTTCTTTCATCCATTCGCTGCTGATTTCCTTTGACGAAATCCTTAACTCGACCTCCAAGTTGTTGAACTGAACTTTTGTATTTGAATGCGTATGTGTTATCTATGTCAAAAGTAACTAGCAAATCAGCTTGATATTTTGGGACTTGAACTTCGTTATAAAAAGAGCCAATCCATTCAAGAATTGCCTCCGTCAAGATATCGCAAATCGGCTGATGTAGCCAACCCATTTTCTTGAGAATAGACACTGATGCGGTAAATCTCTCGTGACTATCTGGCTTAAAGTCGAGATACTCTTCGTAACGAGAAAGGATATAAAATATCGAAGCGAAAGGATCTTCACCTTGATTTTCAAACTTCAAACAATCCGTACCGTTCCATTTTACTTTTGTGAGCTCGTGCTCTTGAATATTTTCCTCAAAAAGGATACTAGACGGCAAAATTGTAGGAAAATGCTCATCAAATGGGTAATTGCTGTATACTATTTTGGGAAGTGTTTCTTCCTTGACAAAAGAAACTGGGTCATTAGTCAACTGATAGTTTACGTCGTGAGCAGTAAACACAAAGTCCATTGTGAATTCAAGTCGTTCCGTAATTCTATCAGTATATATTAGTATCATCTAAAAATTCTTAAGAAATGAAATAATTTCGTTACAAATAAACTCAGAAGCTTTTCCGTCTCCAAAGTAGGGTTTAAATTCGTTATTCATTTTGTTTTTCATCCACTCCACACCACCGTAAATGCGTTCAGGATCAGCGTCAACCAATAATGCGTTGTTGTCATCACAAATTTCTACCCACTCTGTCTCTGAACGCAAAATCAAGGAAGGTTTTTTGAAGAAGAATGCTTCTTTTTGTACACCGCCCGAATCCGTAACCACAAAACGTGCATTACTTTCCAATTCTATCATTTCTAAAAATGAAGCTGGTGGAATAATGTTCACACGTTTGTGCTCCAATAGCTCGTTCCACAACTCAGGATTTGACTCTGTGAGCACTTTATTGGTGCGAGGATGAAGCGGAAGTAATAAAGTACATTCCTCGTCGTCTGCGATGGCCATTAGAGTATAAAATATGTCTGACAATCGCTCAAAGTTATCTGTATTCTGCGGACGGTGAACTGTCGTTAAAAAATAGTCATTTTCCTTTAAATTATACTTCTCCAGCGTATGACCCTGGCATTTATCAGCAAAATATAAACTGTTATCCAACATAATATCTCCGCAATGAAAAACACCTGGTTTATCACTTGAATATTTTCCTCGATAATTTACATCAAAACCTTCTTTTTCTAGATTTTCAATTCCTGCAAGTGTTGGAGAAAACAATAATGTCGATGAATGGTCTGCCACTATTCGATTGATCTCTTCTGGCATCGCTTTATTATAGCTTCTTAGTCCCGCTTCAATATGAATCACTGGAATATGCATTTTAGCCGCAGCTAATGCACCTGCCAACGTCGAATTGGTGTCTCCATAGACCAAAAGGGCATCGGGTTTTTCTTTTTGAAGTACTTCTTCAATTCCAGACAACATCTGCCCTGTTTGATCACCTTGATTAGATGATTTAACATGAAGGTTGTATGTCGGTTCAGGAATTTCAAGTTCGCGGAAAAAATCACCTGACATTTTCTCATCGTAATGCTGCCCAGTATGAAGCAGCACTTCCTCAAAGTCATCAGAAAAATGTGTTCGAATAGCTCTGCCGATTGCAGCAGCCTTTATTATCTGAGGTCTTGCACCAACTATAGTTACAATTTTTTTCATATTTGCTACATTTTTCCTTGATCCGAAAAGCTAAAGTAACCATTATCTGTAAAAATAAGATGATCCAAGATGGGCAAGTCGATATATTCTCCAAAACTCACCAATTTTCTGGTCAACCTAATGTCTTGTTCACTAGGGAATAAATTCCCTGAAGGGTGATTGTGTACTAAAACAATTGAAGATGCTTTATGGTCTAACGCTTTCTTAAAAATTATTTTTCCATCGACTACGGTACCGCTGATTCCACCGCGGGAAATATTCTCACACGCAATGATTGCATTACCTCTGGAAAGGAGAATAACATAAAACTCTTCGTGGTATAAATCACTCAACAAAGGTTTCATGTATTGGTAAATGTCATTACTTCGAGCGATTTTTGTTGGGGGAGTTTCTGCTTCATCACCTCTTCGTCGGGCCAATTCCATAGCGGCCATGATAGTGAGTGCTTTTGCAGAACCTACTCCTTTGGTTGTGGTAAGTTCCTGAAGATTTCGTTTTCCCAGCTCGCGCAAATTATTTCCGCATTTTGACAAAATTTCCTGACCAAGCTCAACGGCAGATTTTTCCCGCGTTCCTGATCCCAATAAAATTGCTAGTAATTCGGCATTTGAAAGAACTGATTTGCCCTTTTCCGCCATTTTTTCACGCGGACGGTCATCTTCCGCCCATGCTTTGATAGTTAGGTGTTTCATGTAATAAAGTTAAATTAGGTGAGGTAAAGATATAAAAAAGTTCTCGTTCTGTAAAACACAGAATGAACAATTCTCTTACGACAAGCAGGCGTTTACACTTTCCAATGAATCTTTATTATCTGAGAGTACAATCAATTTATCACCAGCTTCAATAGTAGTAGAACCTTGAGGGGTAATGTATTTTTCATCACGTTGAATCATAACTATAATACACGAATCTGGAAAGTCTAAATCCACTATTTCTTTACCCACTACAGGACTTCCATCCAAGATAGACACCTCCATCATTATTGTTTTCTCTTTATTGGAGAGGAAAACATCTAATGGAGCTTGCTTTTTTGCTTTTTCTGGTACAGCTACATGAAGCCATTTTGCAATAACTGACAAGGTTGTACCCTGAATAATTACTGACGTTACCGATATGAAAAAGACGATATTAAAAATCATATCAGCCTTATCAATTCCAGCAATAAGAGGATAAGTAGCAAATACAATCGGAACTGCACCTCTAAGACCTACCCATGAGATGTAGAATCGCCTTCTCATTTTCATTTTAAAAGGCAAAAGACTTAAAAACACACCGATAGGTCGAGCTACAAAAATCAAGAAAAGTGAAATCACAATTCCTATCCCCAAAACTGGAAGAAGATTGGAAGGGAATACTAATAATCCCAAAGTAAGGAAGAGCACAATCTGCATCAGCCATGCCAATCCATCAAATACTTTGAGAATAGTACGCTTATGCATAATCCGATGGTTCCCTAAATACACCGCACAGATGTAAACCGCAAGGAAGCCGTTTCCTCCCACAAAATCAGTCGCTGAAAAAGTAATAAACATCAACGCAATAACTAAAACAGGGTAAAGTCCTTCGAAATCAAGCCGAATTTTGTTTATTATATATTTACTTGCACGTCCAAAAAAATATCCCAACGCTCCACCAAGTAACATTTGTTGTAAAAACAGTGGAATCACTGAGTACACACTTTTATCGGGATTCATTACCAATCCCAAAAATGCGATAGTAAGCACGTATGCCATAGGGTCGTTACTTCCGCTTTCTAACTCTAATGTAGGTCGTAAATTCTTCTTTAACCCTAAGCTTTTGGCTCTAAGTATTGAAAACACAGCAGCTGCATCAGTTGAAGAAACAATGGCACCAAGCAACAACCCTTCAAAAAGAGTGAAATCTGTCACATAACTCACAAACACACCAAGAGAAAGAGCCGTAAACAATACCCCAACCGTCGACAGTGACACTCCTTGCCAAAGGATAGGTTTTATCGCTTGCCAACTGGTATCTAGACCTCCTGAAAACAGGATAAAATTCAATGATACTATTCCGATAAATTGTGCAATCTTTGGATCATTAAAATAAATCCCTCCAAGACCCTCAGAACCAGCCAACATACCAACCAAAAGGAACAATATCAATGTGGGCACACCAAAACGATACGATGTTTTCCCTGCTATGATGCTAATCAATAACAAAAGGGAGCCAATCAATAATATATTTTCAATTGTTACATTCACGGTATTCCGAATACTTAATTCATGAGAAGTTCCAAATTTAATGAATGTTGGTGGATAAAATTCGGTTAAACTAGTGGAATTACTTTTTCCATCTAATAAGAACAATTATCGCCTTATACACTTGTAATTTTCAGCCGCTTATCATTTACTATTTTAAAAAAGTAAAAAAAATACTTGCAGAGAACCAAACTATTGCTACTTTTGCCGCGGAGAGTTGGCAGAGTGGTCGAATGCGGCAGTCTTGAAAACTGTTGTACCGCAAGGTACCGGGGGTTCGAATCCCTCACTCTCCGCTTCTTTCAGACAACAATTGAAAGCAAAGTGTTGAAAAAGGTTTGGTATTTACCAAACCTTTTTCATTTTACACCATTCTTAGCTATCTTCGTAAAACTTTTGCTCTATGGCATTTGTTTATTCACATATGAACAGTAGAATTATCGACAAGTCCGTTCAATGGCCTTTTTTTAATGAGAAGGGATTTTTGACTATTGCAGGACCTTGTAGTGCGGAAACGCGTGAGCAAGTAATGGCAATTGCGGAGCAAGTTCATGCGATGGGAGTGCAAGTTTTTCGAGCTGGAGTTTGGAAGCCTCGTACACGCCCAGGAAGTTTTGAGGGTGTGGGTAAAGAAGCATTGGATTGGCTTTTGGAGGCAAAGCAAACGTTTGGACTGAAAACAACTGTGGAAGTTGCAAACCGCCAACACGTTCTTGATGCGATTGAAAAGGAAGTTGATATTCTTTGGATAGGTGCACGAACAACGGTAAATCCTTTCGCTATTCAGGAAATCGCAGATACGCTAAAAGGTATAGATATTCCTGTTCTGATTAAAAACCCTGTAAATCCTGACGTAGATTTGTGGTTAGGAGCAGTGGAAAGATTAGAAAAAAGTGGATTGACACAAATCGGTGCCATTCACCGTGGCGTTTCTCAATTCAACAAGTCTCTTTATCGCAATAAACCCGAATGGGAGATGGCGATTGAGTTCAGAAAACAACGCCCTGACTTATTGCTGATTTGTGACCCAAGTCATATTACAGGAAATCGCGAATTGGTTCCTCTGATCTCTCAAACTGCACTTGATTTGATGTTCGATGGTTTAATGATTGAAACACACATCACTCCTGATGAAGCTTGGAGTGATGCACGCCAGCAAATTACTCCTGCTCGACTCAAACAACTCATTACTGAGCTTATCGTTCCTGTTGAATTCCCAGAGGGAGTTGAACTATCAGGCTTTGAAGACATGCGAAATACAATTACCGACATTGACAATCAGTTAATTCAACTTTTGGGTGAGCGAATGGATATTGTAAATGAAATTGCGCATTTTAAAAAAGAACACAACTTATCTATTTTTCAAGAAAATCGATGGAATCAACTTGTCGAACAACATTTGTTAAATGGGCAAACGAAAGGTTTGAGTGCTGTGTTTATTCAAAAGCTGTTTAATGCCATTCACGCTGAATCTATCGAGAAGCAGAGTGCCATTCTACACAAAAAGTAATCGCTGTTACTTTACCAATAAATCCTCAAGCGCATTTTCTACTTCATTGAACTTAAACTCAAATCCAGATTTGGTTAATCGCTCAGGAATTACCCATCTACTTTTCAATACCATTTCCGGTTCAGTTCTGATGATGACTGCGCCTAACTCCAACATCCATTTTGGTGTTGGAAGTGCAATTTTCATCTTACGTTTTTCACTTAGAACTCCCATAAAAACTGTATTGGGAATTGGATTCGGTGCAGAACAATTATAAATCTTCTCAGGCTGCTCAAGCTGTTGAATAAAGCGAATTGAGCGATAAAGGTCTTCAATATGAATCCAGCTCATCATCTGGTTGCCTTTGCCTTGTCTCCCTCCAAAACCCATTTTTGTCAATCTTTTGAGGGGAATTAGTGCACCGCCCTCACCAAGAACAATGGCAATTCTCAACGCAACCTGCTTTATGTCGGGATATGTTCTTGAAAAAAAAGCATTCTCCCAACTTTCAGCTACGTGAACGGAAAAGCCACTTCCCAATTCACCTTTATCTTCTGTCATTGGTCTGTCTTCAGAATGTCTGTAAATTGTGGCAGTACTTGAGTTCATCCACATTTTTGGTGGAGTTGCACATTTCGAAATCAATTTATGCAATGCTAACGTGCTTTCTGTTCTTGAAGTGAGAATCTTCCATTTGTTTTTGTAAGTATAGCGACAGTCAACTGATTTGCCTGTCAGATTAATTAGAAGTTCTGCTCCATTGAGTGCTTCGATTATCTTCTCAGTATCATTCCAGTTAATAT
>CAYUQU010000104.1:0-10011 GCA_964447015.1 uncultured Flavobacteriales bacterium | reverse complement strand
GAGCTGAAGGAACGATTTTATGACCTTTTGATTCAAAAAAATCGAAGAATTGTTGACGTATTTCGTGTAATTTCATGTGTATTATCGTTTTAAACTTCCTTCTCTTGTCCACGTAATATGTTAAAATACGTGTTAATGAATGTTAAGTTGGGAACAAATTTAGGTATATTACCTAATTTCGCAGAGCTAAAATGAAAAAATGATTTTGAGAAATTGAAAAGAGTGTAATTTTTTGACGATTTTCCGTTTCAATTGGACATTTAACCCGATAAGAAATGCGCACAAAGTATAGATACAATCCAAAGACACTTTCGTATGTGAAAGTGAAACTAACTTGGGGAGAACGAATTTTACGTGGAATTATTTTTATCGCTCCTACCATTACTTTAGGTGTCATTTTAGCTTTTTTCATCGCCAAACGTATTGACTCACCTCGTGAAATACGTTTGAGACAAGAAAATGAATTCTACCGCACGCAGCTAAATAAAATGGAAGAAGACTTAAACCTCATTTCAGCGGCTTTGGATGAAATGGAGAAAAGAGATCGTTCCATATACCGTGTAGCGTTTAATGCAGATGTTTTTCCTGAAGAATTGAGAAGGATGGGAGTAGGAGGTGCAGAAAAACATAAAGAACTTGAAGGATATAAGTATTCAGACTTGCTTAAAAGCACGGTTTCTAAAATGGAGGAAATTGAGCGAAGACTTTATGCTCAGAGTTTATCCTTGCAAGAATTAGCAGAAATAGCAAAAGATAAAGAAGAACGCTTGTCTAGTATTCCCGCGATTCAACCAATCAGCAATAAAGACATGACTCGAGTAGCATCAGGTTATGGATGGCGAGTAGATCCTGTGTACAAAACACGAAGAATGCACTGGGGAATGGATTTTACTGCTCCTATAGGGACAGAGGTTTATGCAACAGGAAATGGAGTGATAGAGGATGTTGAAGTGAATAGTTGGGGTTATGGTAAGAGTATTCTGATTAACCATGGTTACGGATTTAAAACGCGATATGCCCACTTGAGTGCTTTTAAAGTGAAGAAAGGCGACAAGGTTAAACGAGGAGATTTAATTGGGTTGTTAGGTAATACTGGTAAATCGACAGGACCTCACTTACACTATGAAGTAGAGCGAAATGGAGAAAAAATTAACCCAGTAGGGTATTACCATTCTGATTTGACCCCTGCAGAATACGAACAAATGATACAGTTGAGTAATAACGCATTAAATGCATTTGACTAAGGAGATAAAGTCTTAATTTTTTGTTAAAAACAAAGGCTACCCTCTTTAAACGGTTAAATTAGCTTTTTACTAATATGTGTGGTTTGAGAGAAATACAGGTTAAGTTTAGTTTTTTATTCGTTTTAAGTGCTTTCCTTATTGGGTTTTCGTCCACAGGTCTCGCTCAAGATTCAGCCAAAGAGTCTCATCAATTAGAATTAGCTAGTTTAAGTAAAACAGAAGCATCCGAACCAGTTATAGTTGATTCTATCATTGCTTGGGGAAAAAAATATCTCGGAAAACCTTATCGTTTTAAAGAAAGTCCATCAACTACGCTAGATTGTAGTGGATTTATCTGTCATATTTTTAATAAATTCAATATTGAATTGCCGCGTACATCGGGTTCTATTTCGCTTGAAACAAAGAAGATTCCACTCAAAGAAGTACAAAAAGGTGACTTGCTTTTCTTTAAGGGACGAAGCTTGTCAAGCAGCACAGTTGGACATGTCGGAATGGTAATAGATGTCGATGGAGAAAACATCAAAATGATGCACAGTTGCCGACGTGGAATTGTTATTGATGATTATTTGTTGCAGTACTACAAAGACCGCTTTCTCCATGCTGGCAGAATTAATAATTTTGACAAGATTCAGCTTTCAATGAACACATTAGATCCTGATACGACTTTGGTAGAAGTGGTAGAGGACAGTTTGAGTATTTCAGAAGATATAAAAGAAGGAATCACAATAATCGGTGTGGGCGATATGATGCTGGGTACTAACTTCCCTTCAGATAATTATTTACCCCCAAATGATGGCAAGGATTTATTGAAGGAAGTAACTCCAATTTTAGATTCAGCTGACTTGACTTTCGGAAACTTAGAAGGTGTTTTGCTCACAGGAACAGCACAATCTAAAAAATGCAGTGATCCAACTAAATGTTACGCTTTCAAGAGCCCTGACCACTATGTCAATTATTTTAAGGAAGCAGGTTTTGATGTGCTAAGCATTGCCAATAATCACGTTGGCGATTTTGGGGATACTGGTCGTTTAAATACTGTTCGTTTGCTAGAGGAGAATGAGATTCATTTTGCAGGATTGTTAAACTATCCCTACAGCATCTTTGTAAAAGACAGTATTACTTATGGATTTTGTGCTTTTGCTCCGAATACAGGAACAGTAAGAATTACTGATTATGATACAGCTCGTGCAATTGTTCAGCATTTGGACAGTCTTTGTGATATTGTGATTGTTTCTTTTCACGGTGGAGCAGAAGGGGCTAAATATAACAGAATTACGCGCAAAACTGAAATGTTTTTAGGTGAAAACAGAGGTAATCCGTATGAATTCGCACGTGTTGTTATCGACGCAGGTGCAGATGTCGTTTTTGGACACGGGCCTCATGTTGTGAGAGCAGTTGATTTGTATAAAGGTAAATTCATTGCGTATAGCTTGGGTAATTTTGCTACTTATGGGCGTTTTAATTTGAGAGGACCAAATGGTTTAGCACCCATCATTCAAGTTGAAGTAGATAAAGAAGGAAATTTCATTAAAGGAAAAATTTATTCTGCTCTCCAGGTTGGTGAAGGCGGCCCGACTCTTGATCCAGAGAATACGGCATTGAAAGAAATTATCCGACTTACCAATCTCGATATTCCCGAAGCGCAACTTGTCTTTAACGAGGATGGCACCTTTGCACCAATGGTTATTGAACCAGTTGAAGCTGAAATTAAGGTTGAATAAACCACTTTTTACCAATTTCGTGTTTTAGCATCCATTCCCGATGCACGGACAATTGAACGATCTCCATATTGAATTCGAATTTTATCCATGGCAGCATACAAATCAGCCATTTTATGGTAATCTTCAAACAGATTAATCTGAAAACTGCCACTGAGTAAGTCGCTGAATCGCACACCAATCAAGCGAATGGGTACACGTCTAGGATAGATGCGGCTAAACAATTCCATCACCATAGGAATCAATTCATGGTCTGCTGAGGTATAGTGGATTTTATGTTGGAGCGTTTCCGTTTTAAAATCACTGTAGCGTATTTTAATTGTGATGCACGAGGTTAGTTTGTTTCGTTTTCGCAATTGAAAAGCAAGTTTTTCTATCATTGCGGTGAGGATAGATTTTAGCATTTGAAGATCTACCGTATCTTTTTCAAAAGTCTGTTCGGTAGAAATAGATTTGCGTTCGCTATGTTGTTTCACAGGCGAGTAATCAATTCCATTTGCTTTGTTCCAGATAATGGTGCCGTATTGCCCAAAAACACTTTCTATCATTTCAATGGGCATTTCTTGTAAAGTTTGAATTTTCTCAACGCCCATGCCAGAGAGTTTTTGGTATGTTTTTAACCCGACCATTGGAATTTTCTTAATGGAAAGCGGACCTAAAAACAACTTCTCTTTTCCGTATTCTACAAAAATTTCATTGTTAGGTTTTGCCTCGCCTGTAGCAATTTTGGAAACAGTTTTATTTTCCGATAATCCAAAAGAAATTGGCAGTCCAGTTTCGCGGATAATCCGTTGGCGTAATTCACTCGCATATTTCATACAGCCAAAGAATTTATCCATTCCTGTAAAGTCCATATAAAACTCGTCTATGGATGTTTTTTGATACACAGGACAGGCTTCTCGTACAATCTCAGTGACTATTTTGGAATATTTACTGTATGTGGCACTGCTTCCTCTGACCACAATTATTTCTGGACAAAGTTGCAAGGCCCTTCTCATAGGCATAGCAGAATGCACACCAAATTTACGCGCTTCATAACTGCACGAAGCAACCACACCTCGGTCGCTTGACCCTCCAATAACTACAGGTTTCCCATTCAATCGACTGTCAAGCAATCGCTCACAAGACACAAAAAAAGTGTCCAAATCCATATGTGCAATTGCGCGTTTTGACATTAGGTAAAATTAGTAAAAATTAACCAATATTAATCGTGGTATTGATTAAAAAATAGTCAAAATTAGCATTGTCCGGCAAAAGTTAATAGAGCTCTCCCCTTGGTCGAGGTGACGGTAGGTCGTTATGTGTTGTAGGGTCGCACGGCCGTGCGACCCTACGGTCTAAACATTCTTCTTCTTCCTATAAGCCGCAGGAGAAAGCCTAGCTTTTCCTCCCAATTTATCATACACCTCACCAAAAGCACGCTCACAATTTGGAATTTTTTTCCTTAACTTATCGTACGCATCGTGTCGAAACATGGTGCGGAACTGTTCGCGATTCATGAGTGTGACAGCGTACATTGCTTGGTAACCATTGTGAGCTATGACAAATTTCTCTAATCCTCGCAGGGCAGAATTGCCATCAAAATTTGGTTTTTTCGGAGTGCCGTACACGCCAATATCCACGAAGAGCGTGTCTTCAGTGCCATCTTCTTTTATGTGAGGATGAATAAATCCATTGTCGTTGGGGTAGGCATACACACTCATCGGGCAGATCCAGATGGGGTAAATGTCGTACTCGTCATCAAAATACTCGAGTGACTTTTTCAAGTGGCTGACTGGTACTAACATATCCTGAACTACATGATGTTTTTCGCGAAGTCGCTCTGTGGTTTCCGTTTCAAAATACTTCATGAGCGAAATCTGAGGTGGAATTGCCCAGCCGAGTAGAAAACGGTAGACAGGATGGTTCCCAAATGGAATTACCTCACTCATTTCCCAAAACAACCCACGCGTATGGCGGTGGTAATAGTGGCGGAGAGGAATATATTCTGTGTCAATTGAATTGTCGGCCATTTTAGCAATGACATGTGTATAAAACCAAGGTTTGTACCATCGTCCTATTGGGTTTTTCACGGCTTTAGAATCTGGTTTGTCTGCAAAATTCCCCGTCATTAAGACACCTTCGTCTTTGCTGAATTGCAATAATTCCACAAACTGGTGATCCATATTGCGCGAAGCACTTTCAAATGCGGTGACGAGATTATCCAACCCTTTTAGCGGTTGATAATGCAGCTTGATATAAGGTTTACAAGGAATTATGCGCAGCTCTGCCGCAACCAAAAAGCCAAGTGTGCCGTGACTCCATGGAATATTGTAAAATAGTGTACTGTTTTCTTCTGCCGAACAATGCACCAATTTCCCTTCTGATGTGACGATGTCCAATGAGACAATTGTGTATTGAAACAAACCGTATTTGTGACTTGATGACTCAATTCCAAATCCATTTATCAGTCCCCCAACAGTTAACACATCCAATTCTGGAACGACAGGGAGTGTCCATCCTTTTTTGTTCAGTGCAGAGGTGAGTTTTCCCATATCGACTAAAGGTTCGACCAACACTGTTTGTTTTTTCGTGTCAATAGAAACGATATCGTACATCGGCATGCGAATGGCAAGATGTGTTTTTTTGTAAGCAGCCACAAGTGGACTCATGGTAAACCACCCCGACCGAGAAGTAGTGAGTTTTTGAGTACTGCCACTATCCGCCCAATCTTTTACCTGCTTAACTACCCGCTCTACACGTGCATCATGCAGTTTTGGAGCAGTATAAATCCAGCGAGTTATGGTTCGTGTAATTCTCAGATAAGCCGTGTAGCAAACAGAAATCGGAATCAACACCAAAGTAACAAACGTTCCCCGATGGTGAGTGAGGATATACTCTAAGAAGTTAGTTTTTTGTTTAGTCTCTTTTTCCATGGCCATCGTTTTACAGACACAATTTTCAGCCAATTAAGTTATAAATGGATGAAGTGTATATGACATTTGTCAGCTATTGGATGATTTTAGAGGAAAAGATAAGGAATATTTTTGAATGAGGCAAAAGTGGTTGGTTTTAGTTATGGCAGAATTTTTTATTACCAATTTTGAGGATTGTTTTTGATATACCTATGGATATTATTGTAAGCCTTATCATTTCTTATGATGTGGTCATAAAATCTAGATTGCCATTTGAAATTTGGGTTTATATAATGTGCATGTTTTGATACCACAGATTTATATGATCTGATGATGGTTGATAATGAACCTGGTTTGGGGGAGATTCTAGACATTCTAAGGCTCTTGGGTGAGAATATTGGCTGTATTATCTCAGGTGTGGGGATGTTGCACTGCAACATCCCCACACCTGAGATAATTTTAAATGTTGGTTCAACCATCATCCATGGAGGTCTATTTATTATAATTATACCATGCATATGGTTTGGCATTATAACAAATTCACCTAATTCAACATAATGGAAATGCTTGGGAATTTCTTCCCAAAATTTGTGTGCAAATTGACCTATTTCATTCAAATGCATTTCTTGGTCTCTTATTTCTCCAAAATAATTTACCTTGTACTGGGTGTTGATGGTTATAAAGTAAATTCCATTATTTCTATAATCCCAATCCTTAAGTCTGAGGGGTAAATAGTCATTGGTGTATTTTCTTGAATACTTTTTCATAGGTAGGTTAATAAATGGTTAGTAAGGCAAAAATAATGAGTTGTTTGAAATTAACAAAATATTGGGGGATTAGATTATAAATAGTTGTTTTTCAGGTGGATTTAGTTGGTTCTAAAATAGAATGTTGTAAATTTGTTATTCGGTAGGTTACCTTAAACCAAAAGTAAAAGGTATAGTATATTTGGTTTTCACTGGCTCACAATCTTTTGTTGCAGGAATCCATCGAGGTATCAGAGAAAAAAGTCTCAACGCTTCTTGGTCAAGTTCGGGAGTAATTCCGCGTACAATTTTTGGATTACTTGTACTCCCATCTTTTTCGATAATGAATTCAATATAAACTCTTCCTTGGTCACCCATTTGCATTGATAATTCTGGGTATTGCATTTCATTAGAAATAAACTTATTGAGAGCAAATGTACCTCCAGGATAGAAGGCATTTACCAATCCCGTGTTACATGGCTGAATTTTATCAATTACATAAAAATGAATCAACGCATTGGCATAAGCATTTAACCATAAGTTGAATTCATGTCCACCATTGTATGTGTGATGAATGAAATTTAATTCAAGCGAGTCAAGTTGCTTGGCATAAGACAATCCAGTGTTTAAAAATGAAGGTTCATCAATTCCTGATGCGATAAAGTAATTTGGTGAAGAGGAATTGAAATTGTACTTTTTATCAGATGGATTTAAGTCAGCAGGAGAAAGTAAAATCACATTTCTGAAATTTTCTGGTTCAGAAAGACTTACTGACAATGCAAATGCAGCTCCGTTAGAAAATCCGCCCAATGTCCAATTAAGTGTGTTCTGTGAAACATTATAATTATTTAGTATGTGTGGTACAACTTCACTCAGGACATGGTTTTTAAACTTTTCATGTCTATTTTGTAATGAGGGTGTTACTTTATTTAATGGAATATATTTTTCAGAAAAAATTATATCCATAGCATGGTAATCCATGCCTCTGAAATCAGGTTTATACTCTTCAAATTCATCATCTTCAGGTTGATGAGGACGGTGGTTAAGTCCGACGATAATTAACGGTCTGATTTTACCATCAAGAATCATTGGCTCAGCAATTTGTGCTACATGTTCACACATTTGATCGGTAACGAATAGCACACCCAATTGTTTCAAGGTATCATGTCCAGGAGGTGTGTAAATGGTAAAAGTTCGCGTTTCATTAAGAAAAGAACTTTGTATCGTATGTGTGAAAATTTCACCTTTAAGTTCTACTTTTTCCTTGATTAGCGAATCCAAATATTTGATTTCGGATATTATTTGCCCAAACGAAACAATTGTGAAAACCGATAGAAAAAGAAGTGTAAGTATGCTTTTCAAATGATTCTGTATTTACGTTTTAATATAACGATACAAGAGCTAATTTATTGAACTAAAACCCCAACTCAAACACACTCCTATACCCATTATGTTGCTCATAATATTCCAATAATTTGCTAAAAAACGGGTCGTTACCTATTGTTGAACTGTCACCGATTACAACAAGATGTTTTTTTGCTCGTGTCAGTGCTACGTTTAAACGACGATAGTCTTTTAGAAAACCTATTTCTTGATTGGTGTTGGAGCGTACCAACGAGATGATAATTCCTTCGTCTTCTTGTCCCTGAAAGCTGTCTATGGTTGAAATACGTACTTTTTTCAATGCTTCACGCTCGCGGAGTTTGCGAATTTGCCCTTGATATGGTGTGATGATTGTCCAGTGAACGAGTTTGTTTTCTTCCAATTCGAGAAACTGCTCGATGGCGTCAATTTCTCCGCTGTTGAATCGACTTCCCGTTTCGGGTTCGATAGCTTCTTCGTAACCACTTCCGGCGGTGTCGTAGAAGCGAATGGGGTCGGGAGAAATTTCGGTGTCGCTTTTCAACTTATTCTCGTAAAAATAGGCATTTGAAAAACCGCAAATCGTTTCATCCATTCGATATTGTGTGTCTAATAACTTGATGGGAACTTGCGCTTCAATTGCGGTGTCTAAAATGGAAGTACCTATTTTCTTGTGGTTGATTTCATCAGCAATAAAAGTTGGAGGAAGCTGAAAGGGATCTCCTGCCAAAACCCAGTTTGAAGCGTATTGAGCTACTGCCCATCCCAAAGGATCTTGGCACTGTCCCGCTTCGTCGAGAATGACATAATCGGCAGTATAATCTGCTCCTAATTCGTCATAAAGTGCTACAGGAGTTCCTGTAATTACTGCTGAACTTGCTTTTGCACGTTCCAACACAAAATTACGAAGCGCGCGAATTTCATGGCGGATAGATTTCACTTCTTTGTACAGCAATGTGCGTTGCTCGCGTTCGTCTTTACCGAATTTACGCTTATACTGACTAGCCATTTTTCGGTATTCTTCGGCTTGTTTTTTGAGCTTTTTTATTTGTTTAGCTTCTTCAGCCCGTTCCAAAATTCCTTCAGGAGTGTAGGGTAAAAGGTCTTCACTAATTTTGATGTTATTTCCCAAGCGTACAACCGAAATTCCTTTCCGTACCAATTCACGCGTCAAATGATCTACTGCTGCGTTGCTGGGCGCCGAACCGATAACTCGTTTTCCATCTGCACAAAGTTCTTGGATAGCATGAACGAGTGTAGTTGTTTTTCCAGTTCCCGGAGGGCCATGTAGTACCGTGACTCCATCCGCATTTAAAATATGTTTCACCGCACTTTGTTGACTTTCGTTGAGTGTGTGAGGTAATGCCAATTCAGTTCGTTCTTGCCCATTCTGATGAGGTGAATTTAGGCTTTTAATATGTTGCTTGAGAATGGTGTGTTCGCCTACTTCTAATTTCTTGAGCAAATGACTCATCACATCGAATGTGTGATTGTCAGGAGCGATTTTGATTCCCAAACCACGTTCGTCTGTCCAGTCTGGAAAATCTTCGCTGCGAAAGCGAATCGTACCGCCTTTTTCGGTGATATCTATGAGAATGGCGTCAATTTCACCCTCATCAATTACAAAACAAGAAACAGGAGTTCCCCCCTTAAATTGTGCTGTGTCCGAAGGATGTAAAAAAGCAAAATCTATTTGAGGGTAATCACCAGCACCAAAGTAAGAATGCACCACTTTCAAGGGATGTAAGGCCGCACCAGCTTGTTTCAATTCCTTGAGTGAAGCTGAATCCAGCTCTTTCCCATAACGTTCCTGTTGAGCCTGCTTCTCAAGTGTGATGAGTTGTTTTTGGTGTTGTAAGTATGTTTGGAGATCCGTCATTGTTTTACTTTGGGTGCGAATTTAAGGGATTCTTTAGAATGAATTTCATAAATAGAATGTTTTACTTTTTGGGTAATGTATTTAAATCTAGATGTATCTTTAAATTGTAGTGTAATGTGTTAATTTCGTTTTCTTAGCATATGTTACTTTTTTTTCATTGCCAAAAAA
>CAYUQU010000103.1:0-10054 GCA_964447015.1 uncultured Flavobacteriales bacterium | reverse complement strand
ATGTGCTGCAACAAACGCTGTGCGGAGATATAAAATACGATACGGTAACGGTGGTGGTAGATGAGTTTGCGGGGGTTTTTGAGCTTCAGCAAGCAGGTCATCAGGTATTGGTTTATCCAAACCCTGCTCACAAAGAACTGCATATTCACGTAAAGAACAGTGGAGCGTCAATTCGTGAAATTTCCATTTATACGATGACTGGTAAAGAACATTACCGTGAGTCATTCAGCAGCTCGGCAGCAACTAAAACAATTCCGTTGGCAGAAAAACTAAATGTGGGGTTGTATGTAGTGCAAATTACGTTGAGTAATGGTACTACTGAACGGGTTAAATTTGTAAAACAATAGCACAGGTCGATTGGCGAAATTATTAATAATAGAAAGAGGATTAGCTGCTTTAAGTTTCTTATTCTTACTTTGATTATCATATATTGTCGACTTTTCTAAAACAACTGCAAAATCTGAAAGATACTTAGTTAAAATTAATTTTAACTAAGTATCTTTGTCCCATGCAAGAAATGATTCTGATCCTCGATTTTGGGTCTCAATATACCCAATTGATAGCTCGTCGTTTGAGAGAGCTTAATGTCTACTGTGAAATTCATCCTTGGAACAAAGTTCCCGAATTTGGTGAAGAAACCAAAGGAATTATTCTTTCAGGTTCGCCACACTCGGTTAGAGATGAAAAATCACCAAAACCTGATTTGACAAAAATCAAAGGGAAAATGCCTTTGTTAGGTGTGTGTTTTGGTGCACAGTATATGGCACACAATTTTGGAGGTGAAGTATTGCCATCATCTATTCGTGAGTATGGGCGTGCGAATCTTTCGTTTGTAGACCAAAGTCACGAATTGATGCAAGGAGTATCTCAAGGCTCACAAGTTTGGATGTCACATGGAGATACGATTAAAATCATTCCTGATAATTTCACGATTATCGCCAGTACAAAAGATGTGCACGTGGCCGGTTTCCAAATCGACAATGAACAAACATACGGAATTCAATTCCACCCAGAAGTTTATCATTCACTTGAAGGAATGGAAATTTTACGCAACTTCGTAAAAGACATTTGCGGTTGTAAAATGGACTGGACTCCTCTTTCATTTGTAGAAGAGACTGTCGCAGATTTGAAAGCAAAATTAGGCGACGATAAAGTTATTCTTGGTTTGTCAGGCGGAGTAGATTCATCAGTTGCAGCCATGTTGTTGCACAAAGCGATTGGAAAGAACTTACACTGCATTTTTGTGGACAACGGATTGTTGCGCAAGAACGAATTCCACGACGTATTAGAATCATACAAAGGAATGGGGTTAAATGTAAAAGGGGTTAATGCAGTTTCAAAATTCTATGATGCATTGGCAGGTTTAACTGACCCTGAAGAAAAACGGAAAGCTATTGGCAAAGTCTTTGTAGATGTGTTTGACGAAGAGTCAAAAATGGTAAAAGACGCAAAATGGTTAGGTCAGGGGACAATTTATCCCGATGTTATTGAATCAGTTTCTGTTTCAGGCGGACCTTCGGCTACTATTAAGTCTCACCATAATGTTGGCGGACTTCCAGATTATATGCAATTGAAAGTAGTTGAGCCTTTACGCCTTCTTTTTAAAGATGAGGTACGTAGAGTAGGAGCAACACTTGGATTAGATCCGAAAATTTTGGGTCGTCATCCTTTCCCAGGTCCTGGACTTGGCATTCGAATTTTGGGAGATATTACAGCGGAAAAAGTACGTATTCTTCAAGAAGTGGATGCAATTTTCATTAACGGCCTGAAAGAAGACAGTCTTTATGACGATGTATGGCAAGCAGGAGCAATTTTGTTGCCAGTTCAGTCTGTTGGAGTGATGGGTGATGAGCGTACCTATGAGAATGCAGTAGCACTTAGAGCAGTATCTTCAACAGATGGGATGACAGCTGATTGGTGCCATTTACCGTATGACTTTTTAGCGAAAATTTCGAATAAAATTATAAATCAGGTTAAAGGTATTAACAGAGTTACTTATGATATTAGCTCTAAACCACCTGCAACAATTGAGTGGGAATAAAATTTTAAGAAGATGAAGTTGAAAGTGCTGTATCTATTTCTAATGTTGATGTCATTTTCTCAAATTTCTTTTGCCCAACCGGGTGAAGTTGAAATTAAAGAGAGGGATGGCAAAAATTTTTATGTACATGTAGTACAGCAGGGCAATACCCTTTGGGGGCTTCATACTACTTACAATATACCTGTTGATGATATCGTGAAAGAGAATCCTGGGGTTGAAGGCGGTTTAAGTATCGGCCAGGTTGTTTGGATTCCTTTGGCTTCAGATGTCAAAACTGTTGAAAACAATGCGCCCGTTACTAACGGAAGTCAAACCCATATTGTAAAACAAGGCGAAACACTTTACGGTATTTCCAAGTCTTATGGAGTGACAATTGATGAATTATTAGCTTTAAATCCATCAGCAGAACAAGGACTTTCAATTGGACAGGAACTTATTGTGAGTAAAGGCAAAGGCGGAGCAACACAAATTACAAAAGAGGAACAACCTGTTAATGCTGTATCAGCGACCAAGGTGATTTTTAAAGATTCACTTGTTGAGCATACAGTTATGAAGCACGAAACGCTGTATTCGATTTCAAAGCGATTCATGGTTCACGTGGATACGCTCGTGCGAATCAACAAAATTCAGAACAACAAAATCCGAACTGGAGATGTCTTAATTATTCCGTTAAAAAAGGAATCAGTAAAAGAAGTTCAAGTACGCAAAGTACCAGAACCTTCAAAAGATAAGTATTTTGACACCACGTTGTTATTTCCCTCAAAAGAAAAATTTAAGATAGCTGTTTTGTTGCCGATGAATTATGACATGAATGGTTCGGTGTACGGTATTACGCCAAATGCGACTATGAATGGATACACAAAAGTGGCAACAGAGTTTTATATGGGAATCAAGTTCGCGTTAGATTCACTTGAGAACTTAGGGTTAAATGCATCTGTTAGTTTGTTTGATACCAAATCGGATTCATTGAGTACCGCAAAAGTGTTGAAAAAAATGGAGTCATCAGAGTGGGATTTGATTATAGGGCCTTTAATGCCAGCTCCATCAAAAGTTGTAGCAGCTTGGGCTAAGAAGAACAAAGTACCTGTTGTTTTTCCAGTACCACTTCCTTTGGTGAATTTGAAAGATAATCGTTATGTTTTTGCTTCAGTACCTTCGGATACACGTTTGTTAGAGGGAATGGCAGATGAAATAGTGAAAAATCATTCAACACATAATATCATTCTAGTGAAAAGTGGTATTAAATCAGATTCTGCTAACTATAATATTGTTCGAAAAAGAATCAACGAACAATTGGATACATTAGCGCATCGAGCTGTATTGAAGGAGGTTACTCTTGGTTCGTCTTCGGGTAGAGATATTTCAAGTTATGTGAAGAAGGATATGGTTAATATTTTCATTGTTCCATCTAAAAACCGAGTATTTGCTGCAAACTTTATGACGGCGATGAACAAAGTTCGCAACATATCAAAAACATACGAAGAAGCCGATATCCGTGTTTACGGAATGCGTGATTGGGATAATTTTGATGAAATAAAACTCGATTACAAAAGAAGATTGAATTTGCACTACCCTTCAGCAGTTTCACTTAATTTTGAAGAAGATGAAGTGCAACAATTTATTGAGTTGTTTAGAGCAAAATATGGAACTGACCCTGATAAATATGCTATGCAAGGATTTGACGTAACCATGGATTTTATTCGACGAAATTTCTTGAAAGATAACCGCCCCCATGAAGGAGTGATTAACGATTTCCACTATTCTACAGTAGGTAATCAGAATGGGTTTGAGAACAGAAACGTGTTTGTTGTTCGTTACAATAATTTTGTGATAGAGGAGGCAGGGCGTGTCCATTAATAAAAGTGAAATAGCTGAGGAGTATAAGCGAATTCAAGATGAAATTTGCCAAGGACTTGAAGAGCTTGATGGAGGAACCGTTTTTGTAGAAGATTTGTGGGATCGCGAAGAAGGTGGTGGAGGTAGAACTCGTGTGTTATCAAATGGAGATTTAATAGAAAAAGGTGGGGTCAATTTTTCTGCAGTTCACGGTCCAGTTTCAGAAGCAATGAACAAACAACTCGGGTTGAATGGGAGTGAGTTTTTTGCTACTGGTGTTTCAATTGTTCTACATCCTCATAATCCTTTTGTTCCCATTATTCATATGAATATTCGCTATTTCGAATTAGATACAGGTGAGTATTGGTTTGGTGGGGGAATTGATTTGACTCCTCATTATGTTGTGCCTGAAATGGCAACAAGATTTCACAGCAGATTAAAAACGATTTGCGACAAATACGACCCTAACTTTTATCCAAGATTCAAGGAGTGGGCTGATGACTACTTTTTTATTCCTCATAGAAATGAAACTCGCGGTATTGGCGGTGTGTTTTACGATCATTTGCATGAGGGCAATTCACTTTCTAAGGATCAAACTTTTGCTTTTTCATGTGAGTTAGGTAGAGCTTTTGTGGAAATATATTCAGAACAAGTAGATCAAAGAGATCAGGCTTTTACAGAAGAAAATATTGCTTGGCGTAATTACCGAAGAGGTCGTTACGTAGAATTTAACTTAGTTTATGATCGCGGAACTACCTTTGGTCTGAAAACAGGAGGTAGAACAGAATCTATTCTGATGTCTCTACCAGTTAATGCTTCATGGATTTACAACTATACTCCAACTGATTTAGAGCAAAAAACTATCGATTTGTTGAAAAAAGTAACAGCTTTGTAAGCAGATTTAACCCCTTAAGCTAATATTTCACTTTTTCAATTTTGTAAATAAGCGAGAGGCTTATCTATCAAGGCTCTTTACTTCTTAGATCAATATTTTCAATGAGCTATTTTTCAATGGTGTAGTACTGACAGTATTTCGTTTTGTTCAAAAAAGATACAGTTTACGCGAAAAAAGTTATTTTGTTTTGGCAACTCTTTTGTTTATTAGTCGTCAAATTGATGTATTTTAGGTGTTTCATTCAGATTATGAATGTATTAAAATGCTAAAATTATTTTATAAAACCAAAATAACTATATGAAAACAGCTGTTGTGTCAATACTTATTTTTACTACATTTTCAATAAATGCTCAGGACAATAAAACCACTGTAGCTCCTACTCCTAAAGCCATAAGAAGTGAACAACCTAAGTCTGTGTCATCAGATAGTGTTCAAAGAAACAACACTACTTCTAACGAAGCAAGTTATCCTATGACGGTTTCATATTCACGAGAGCAAAAGAGTAAAACATCAAATCCACGTACGGTGACAGATGTTAATACTGATATAGCGAATATTAAGTCGAAAATGGATTATGTTAAAAACAATCCGGAAATGGATGCAAAAGCTCGTGCCGAAGGGTGGTATGATAGAAATGAAATCCTTTTAAAAAATCTTGAGGAAGAAAAATCAAACTTATTGAAGAAATAACACACTGAAATGATGAAAAATATACTGCTATTTGTTTTTACACTAGTTTTTTCTGTTTTTTCGATTGCACAAGGTGACAACTGTGCTGGTGCCGAACCCTTCTGTACGGGGAGTACATATAATTTTCCTGCAGGTGTTAATAATGGTTCTGCTGAAGGGGGAAATGATTACAACTGTTTAGGAAGTCAACCCAACCCTGCGTGGTATTACATGGAAATCGATCAGCCTGGAGATATGACTCTAGAAATGAGTAATTCACAAAATGAAGATATCGATTATATTCTTTATGGTCCCTATACCAGTTATGCTCAAGCAATGAGTTATTGTGGTAATATGGGGACGGCAGGTTCTGGAGCAGGTCTTAACGGAGTAGTAGCTTGTAGCTATTCAACAGCTGCTACTGAATATGCTGACATCACAAATGCGCAAACTGGGGAAGTATATGTTTTACTCATCACTAATTTCTCAAACCAAAATACAGATATTTCATTTACCAATACAGCTGGTACTGCGACGACCGATTGTAGTATAGTTGAACCATGTGCAATTACATCTTTAGATGTTACGATTGGTGCTTGTGCCCCTGCTACAGGTTTATTTAATATAACAGGTACTGTTGGTATTGTAGATCCACCCACAACAGGTTCGCTTATAGCTGTCGATTGTAACGGAAATCAAACAACTGTTGCAAATGCACCTTTTGGTGCAGCATCGTACAATTTTGCTATTAACAATATAACTGCAGATGGAGCTCCATGCGATTTGACTGTATATTTTTCTGCAGATCCTGCTTGTGAGGCAAGTGTTGCTTATAACAATCCCCCACCATGTGATCCAGCTTGTTTTATAACTTATTTAGAAACAAATATCTCAGTATGTGATCCAGCAACAAACACCTTTGATATTACAGGAATTGTTGAGTTTCAAGATGCACCAGCAACTGGAACATTGACTGTAACTGATTGTAATGGAAACTCACAAGTATTCAATGCGCCTTTTACAAGTCCTACAAACTATGCATTGAATGATATTACACCTGATGGTACAACAAATTGTGCAGTGACTGTTACTTTTTCTGCAGATCCAGCTTGTACTATGTCATCTGGATCATTTGATTACCCTCCTGCATGTGATTGCCCTGTAGATGCGGGAACTTATACAAATACATTAATCGGTGATGCAAGCTCGTCAAACCCATACTTATTGTGTTTTGGAGATCAATTGAATATAATTGGTAATGGTGATTTTATTCCACCGAATGATGTAAGTTCTGCAGTAACGTATGACCCAGGAGTTTGGTTGTTAGTATTTGATTGTCCACCAACAGTTGTTGAGCCAGATGATATAAATACAGACCCATGTCTTTTAGGTGTAGCTTCTACTGCTGACCAAGCTTGGGCTATTGCTAATAATACAGGTGATGGTGCAACATTATATTTTGTTCCTCTCACAATGTATAGTATGGTTGATGGTTACTATTCATCTACAAATTCTTTAGTGAATTGTTATGACTTAGGTCCAGTGACTGAGGTGACTTTTTTACCAGAAATTAATGCTACACCTGTTGAGGACTGTCAAGCAGGTACTTTAGTAACAACTGTAACTGGTGGATTGCCCGCTCAAAACGGCTCAAATTTTACAGCAAGTAATTTGGTGCCAGCAAGTGCGTCTTTTGATAATACGACTACAGCAAATGGTGGTACAATAAGTGTGTCAGGTTTAGTAGATGGAGATAATTATTCTTTTGAGATTACAGATGCAAATGGATGTCCGATTACAATTTCGGGAACATTCACAGGTGTTCAGGATGCGTCATTTACTTATCCAAGCAATCAATATTGCCAAAATGAGCCAAACCCAAGTCCGATAGTTACTGGTGTAACTGGTGGAACATTCTCATCCACAGCAGGTCTTTCGATTAATGGGTTATCAGGTGTGATAAATTTAGGCGCTTCAACTCCAGGAACATATACTGTTTCCTACCAATCTCCTGACGCGATATGTTTTTCAGTCGAGACATTTATTATAACGATAGACCCTCAACCAATTGTAACGGTTAATGACCCTGCGATATGTGTAGGTGAAACAGTAACTTTAACAGCTGGTGGAGCTGATACATATACATGGTCGCCAGGTACTTATTTGAGTGCAACAACAGGAACATCTGTTGATGCTACTCCTCCTTCTACTATTTCATATACTGTAACTGGAACAAACACAGCAACAGGATGTCAAAATACAGATGTTGCTACAGTAACAGTTAACCCACTTCCAATAGTTAATGCTGGAGCTGATCAGGCAATATGTATTGGAGCGAGTGTAACATTAACTGGTACAGGAAATGCAACTTCTTATACTTGGGATAATGGAGTGACAAATGGTATAGCATTCTCTCCTGTAGCCACAAATACATACACAGTAACAGGTACTTCAGCCGCAGGTTGTGAAAACACAGACCAGGTGACGGTAACCGTTAATCCGCTTCCAATAGTAGATGCTGGAGCAGATTTTTCAGTATGTATGGGGTCATCTATCACATTGAGTGGTTCGGGAGCAAGTACCTATACATGGACAAATGGCGTAACTGATGGTGTTGCCTTCACTCCTGGTGGAACAGCCACATATACAGTGACAGGTACAGATGCCAATGGATGCATAAATACAGATGATATTACAGTAACTATATTGTTAAATGCACCGATTGATGCAGGTCCTGATCAAGCTATTTGTGATGGAGATAATGCAACAATTACGGCAACAGGTGGAGTTACTTATACATGGGATAACGGACTTGGGGCTGGAGCATCACATATAGTGTCACCATCTGTAACTACAACTTATACTGTAGATGGAGAGGATGCGAATGGGTGTACAGGCACAGACCAAGTTACAATTACTGTAAATCCTTTACCGAATGTGGGTGCAGGAACTGACCAAACAGTTTGTGAAAATACGGCTGTAACTTTAACTGGAACAGGTGCAACAACATATGTCTGGGATAACGGGGTGACCAATGGAATTGCTTTCACTCCCGCTGTTGGGACAATAGTTTACACAGTGACTGGAACAGATGCAAGTGGTTGTGAAAATACTGATCAAGTAACCGTAACTGTAAATCCTTTACCTAATGTAAATGCGGGTGTCGACCAAACGGTTTGTGAGGGAACGACAGTAACTTTGACTGGTTCTGGAGCCTCAACATATGTATGGACAGGTGGTGTTAATAATGGTGTAGGCTTTATTCCGCCAGTTGGTGTGAATGTTTATACAGTGACTGGAACTGCAGTAAATGGATGTCAAAACACAGATGATGTTACGGTAACTGTAAATCCCCTACCTAATGTAAATGCAGGTGCCGACCAAACGGTTTGCGACGGTACAGATGTTACATTAGCTGGTTCTGGAGCAGTGTCTTACACATGGTCAGGTGGCGTGACCGATGGAGTGTCCTTTAGTCAGCCAATTGGTACCGTTAACTATACGGTAACTGGAACAGATGCAAATGGATGTCAGAATACCGATCAGGTGCAAGTGACAGTTAATCCAAATCCAGCACCTGTTATTCAAGGTGCTCAAGAATATTGTGCAGGTTCTACAGCTACTCTTTCCACAACTCAAGCGTACTCAACTTACAATTGGTCAACTGGTGCAAACACGCCAACAGTTGATGTAACAGATGCTGATAACCCAATAACTGTTACTGTGACGAATGCTTTTGGTTGTTTTGCAACCTCGGCTTCATTTACAGTAACAGAGAATAACGTAATCACAGCAAACTATTCAGAAACAATATGCCAAGGCGAATCAGTATTGATTCATGGCAATATGGAGTCTGTAGCAGGTGTATATTCCGCTACTTTTGTTTCTGCAACGGGTTGTGATAGTACTTCTAATGTTACATTGGTTGTGAATGCACTTCCAAATGTAAATGCAGGTACAGATCAAGTAATGTGTACAGGTAACAATGTTACATTGACTGCCTCAGGAGCGCAAACTTATATTTGGGATAATAGTGTTACAAATGGTGTCCCTTTTACTCAACCAGTTGGAACTACAACTTATACAGTAACAGGAACAGATGCCAATGGGTGTGTGAATACTGATCAGGTTGATGTAACGATTAACCCACTTCCTGTAGTTGATGCGGGTGCAGACCAAGTAATTTGTATTGGAGAAAATGTACTGTTAGCTGGTGCGGGAGCACAAAGTTATGTGTGGAATAATGGAGTAACCGATGGTGTGGCATTTTCACCTGTTATGACTGATACTTATACAGTCACTGGTACAGATGTGAATGGATGTGTAAATACCGATCAGGTAACAGTAACTGTAAATCCGCTTCCAAATGTGGATGCTGGACCAAACCAAACGGTTTGTGATGGTGTTCAGGTGACCTTAAATGGTTCGGGTGCGGTTTCTTATGTTTGGGATAATAGTGTTACAAATGGTGTAGCCTTTTCTCAAGCTGTAGGTACAGTGACTTATACAGTAACTGGTACGGATGGAAACGGTTGTGAGAATACTGATCAGGTTGATATAACAGTAAACCCTCTCCCAAACGTCGATGCTGGCTCAGATCAAACTGTGTGTAG
>CAYUQU010000102.1:0-10202 GCA_964447015.1 uncultured Flavobacteriales bacterium | reverse complement strand
CTGTTGTGCCAATGTTTACGCAAGTTGACCCTATTTGTAGTGGTGAAGCTTTATCAGCTTTGCCTACGACTTCTAACAATGGTGTTTCGGGTACTTGGTCGCCTGCATTAAATAATACTGCTACCACTGAGTACACCTTTACTCCAACTGCTGGGCAATGTGCAACTTCACAAACAATGACCATTGTGGTTGATGTAGCACCAAATCAGCCCAGCACTATTGTAGGAAACACCACTTTATGTGCAGGTGATATTGAAACCTATAGTGTAACTAACGATCCTGTTGCAACGGGTTATACATGGATATTACCTTCTGATTGGAGTGGTTCTTCTAATTCTAACAGCATCATAGTAACAGCAGGAATGACTAGTGGAACAATTGAAGTTACTGCAGAAAATGCATGTGGTACTTCAACTGTACAAACACTTACGGTCAATGTAAATGAAGCCCCTGCACAACCTAGTGTGATTTCAGGAACTACAAACTTGTGTAATGGTGGTTTAGAAACCTACAGTGTTACGAATGACCCAAATGCGGATTCATATAACTGGACACTGCCTGGAGGTTGGAGCGGAACGAGCACAACCAATAGCATCAACACAACTGCAAGTAATACAAGTGGAGTTATTGAAGTTACAGCAATAAACACATGTGGAGTATCAACATCTCAAACATTAACAGTATCAATTTCAGACGTACCTGCTCAACCCGATGCGATTAATGTAGCAACAACCTTATGTGAAGGAGATGAAATCACTATGGATGTTACCAACGATCTTGATGCAGATGCATATAGCTGGTCATTACCTAGTGGGTGGAACGGATCAAGTACAACAAATGTAATTAGTGTAACAACTGGTTCAACTGGAGGTGTGGTTTCTGTTACCGCATCAAATTCGTGCGGAAGTTCTACTCCGCAAACAGTTACCATTACAGTTAATGAATTACCAATTGTCACTTATGATCAAGACCCTGATTTTACTTGTTTAAATCATAATTCGTTTCCACTTGGAACGGCTTCTCCATCAGGAGGAATCTTCAGTGGTACAGGAGTTGCTGGAAATGATTTTAGCCCAAGTACAGCTGGTTTAGGAACACACGAAATTACATACACCTACACAGATGGAAATGGTTGTACAAATACAGCGACACAGCAAATAAAAGTTGATGGATGTTTAAGTTTAAATGAGCAAGAAAATCTATCAATCTCTATTTATCCTAACCCATTTGATGTAGAGTTCACCATCAAGTTTAATAAAAATGGGACACACACCATTGAGCTATTTAACACACTAGGGCAACTCATCACAGTTGTAAAAACGGAGGAACAAGATATCATCATTACAACAACGGACTTATCTCCTGGGGTATACTATGTTCGTGTTGTTGAGGAGAACTTTAGTTATAAACTAATTAAGGAATAGCGATTTTGATAAAGGCATTTTAAATAATAACAACCTAAAAAATCAACAACAAAGCACAGAGAAATCTGTGCTTTGTCTTGTTCTATATGGTATTCTTAGGAAATATATTATCAGATCTGATTGCCATTTTACGAACTAATATCTCTCACTTTATTCAAATCTACTTTAACTCCAATTTGGTGTTGAACAAACCAATAATTGGTTTTACTATTAATATCAGGAAAATTTATTGAGAACCCAGGCATAAATTCATAATAAAAACGATATGCGGGTGATTTTCGAGGTTGAAAATTTAATCCGAAACAGAGGTAATGGAGAGTAAAAACGTTTTTGCGATTTTTATCTTCTTCCTTTTTTTGCTCGAAAGAAGCCATATGGTAAGCAGATTCATTAAGAACATCGAATTTATTTATGCTCAATGTTCTATTTTGTCTGTGCACGATAGTGAAACCTAAATCTGTACCAATTCCCAAATTGACATTAAAAATAGATTTAGAAGGAAAAACATCAATGGTAATTACCGAAGAAAAGTTGATACAATCTATTCGATTATTAATATTCAAATCGTTCGTTTCAGCCTTTTCTAAATAATATGTCTGTCCAGAACTTGATTGAAGTGTATCATAAGCTTCCACATTTATTGAACGATGCTTGGAACTATACCTTTCCATTAGATACTTCACTCCGAACACTATCTTTGACGTAGACAAATACTTGTTTTCATCCCTATTACCAATGTTAAACCCTAGCCCCAAATGAATAAAGCTACGCTCATGGGAATTATTCTCTTGAGAATATGACTCCAAATTTGATTGAAGCATCTGAGAATTTAAATTGTTGTATTTAATATCATCCAACGTAACTGCTCCATTCAAATTCACCAGTCCAATCCCAAAATTGAAATAACGCAAAAAATGGTCTGTTGAATCCGCTTTTTGGCAAAAAGAGACTTTACAAAGTAAAATTAAAAAACAAAATATCGATAGTATACGCATCCAAGCCTATTCATTTACTGAAAAACGAATAGGGGATTTTATTATTGCTCTAATTCCCTTTATAATATTCGCAGTATTTACCCGTATCAAAATCTCTCAGGTTCTCGCATTTTTCAATAGCTGCTTCACGATTTTTAGCCTTTACTCCTGTTACATAAGTGGTGGCCCAATTCCCTTCCCCCTCAGTACATACACACTGATAATGATTTTCTTTGGTACAAGAGCTTATCAATAAACCACAAAAAACTAATGTAGATAAAACTATTCCTTTCATAGTAACTTAAATTGAGATTAATTATTAGTAAATATATAAAATCATCAAACGAGTTAAAACTATTTCAAGGAAACTATTACTTCAGACTCAAAACCTCTTTCACGAACGTGACGATAAAACCTCTTCAATATCTACCAATTTCATCCCTTTTGTCTTGAGTAAAATTAAAAAATGGTACAATAAATCAGCGGCTTCATTTTTGAAAAGGTCTGTGTTATCGTCTTTGGCTTCGATGACTAATTCAACCGCCTCCTCTCCTACTTTTTGCGCAACCTTATTAATGCCACTCAGGAATAATTTATTTGTGTATGAGTTATCATCATTATTATCAATACGTTGATTAATTGTCTTTTCCAGTTGATATAAAAACCCCTTCGCCGTTTCCTCTTTAAAACAAGATGTAGAACCAGTGTGACAAGTCGGTCCCTTCGGAGTAACTTTTATTAAAAGAGTGTCATTGTCACAATCGAGTTGAAGTTCGTTAACCATTAAAAAATTACCTGAGGTTTCACCCTTTGTCCACAAACGGTTTTTGCTCCGACTGAAAAAAGTTACTTTATTTTCCTCTTGTGTTTTGCGGAATGCTTCTTCGTTCATGTAACCCAACATCAGTACTTGTAGGGTTGTGAAATCTTGTATAATCACTGGTACTAAACCGTTTGATTTATCAAAGTCTATATTCATCGTATTTGAATTTTTTCTGTTTTTAAATATTTTTTTAATTGCGGAATTGGAATTTCATTAAAGTGAAAAACACTTGCAGCTAACGCCGCGCTGACCTTAGTCTTTTCAAAAACCTCTTTAAAATGTTCCTTTTTACCCGCTCCTCCTGAAGCGATAACGGGGATGTTTACTGCTCTACTTATTACGTCTAAAATATCGATTGCAAAGCCATTTTTTGTGCCATCATTATTCATGGAAGTCAATAATATTTCACCCGCTCCTAATTGTTCTGCTTGCTTTGCCCAATCCAATGCACGAATACCTGTCGGAACTTTTCCTCCACTCACAAATACCATCCATTCATTGTTTTCTAACTTAGTGTCAATTGCTACAACCACACATTGACTTCCAAATTTGTCTGCAATATCTGTGATGATTTGCGGATTCTTAATTGCGGATGAATTGATACTGACTTTATCCGCCCCTGCTTGTATTACAGTTTGTACATCTTCTAAAGAGTTAATTCCCCCGCCAACAGTAAAGGGGATATTAATTTCTTTAGCGATTTTACCTACCAATTCAACTAGTGTTTTCCTGTTTTCAATAGTTGCAGTGATATCAAGAAATACTAACTCATCGGCACCATCTTGCACATATCGTTTAGCAAGTTCAATGGGGTCTCCTGCATCTCTAATATCAACAAAAGTGACACCCTTTACCGTTCTTCCATCTTTGATATCCAAACAGGGAATGATGCGTTTTTTCAACATAATTTCTTCAATTCGTTCATCGTTATTCTTCCTTCATAAATTGCTTTCCCCAAGATAGCGCCTTCGCAACCCATACTCTTCAATTTGAGCAAATCATCTAGTGAAGAAACTCCTCCACTTGCGATTAGTTTCACTTGCGTTTTTTTCAAGATCTCCTCATACAATTCGTTCGCTGTGCCTTGTAACATTCCATCCTTAGAAATGTCTGTACAAATCACATAATTGACACCCTTCTTCTCATTATCAGATATAAAATCCAACACATCTATATTTGAGTTTTCTAACCAACCCTGCGTCGCTATTTTTCGGTTATTTACATCAGCTCCTAAAATAATTTTGTCACAACCGTAAATTGTTAGCCATTCTAAAAATAAGTCTGGATTTTGAACGGCGATACTACCTACAGTTATTTGCGACGCACCACTTTCAAAAGCAATTCTTACATCTTCATTTCTTTTAATACCTCCTCCAAAATCAATTTTTAGCGAGGTGAATTTTGCGATATTTTCTAAAATTTTATAGTTGACAATCTGTTTTGATTTTGCCCCGTCCAAGTCAACCAAATGCAAATACTGAATTCCATTATCTTCAAATTGCTTTGCAACCTCAATAGGATTTTCATAATATATTTTTTGTGTGGAATAATCACCTTTAGTTAGTCTCACACATTTTCCGTCAATAATATCGATAGCTGGAATTATTCTCATAATTGTAAAAAGTTAAGTAATATTTTTTCTCCTATATCAGCTGACTTTTCAGGGTGGAATTGTGTGGCGTAAAAATTGTCTTTTTCCATTGCCGCACTGAAAGGCAAAATGTAATCGCAAATAGCTGTTGTGTCTTGAGATATTTCACAATAATAGCTATGTACAAAATACACGTCTTCATTTTCACACAGACTTTTGAACAACTGAGATTTTATCTGTCTTACACTATTCCACCCCATGTGAGGAACAATATCCTTTGCAGGAAATTTTTTCACTCTAACATCGAAGATATTCATACACTCAGTATTGCCTTCTTCAGAGTGTTTGCACATCAATTGCTGTCCTAAGCAGATCCCCAAAACTGGCTGAGTCAATGTCTTAATGAGCTTATCTAACTGTCGTTCTTTTAAATAATTCATAGCAGAACTGGCTTCTCCAACTCCTGGAAAAATTACTTTATGAGCCTTACGAATTTCTTGCTCGTCATCTGTGACCACACAATTATATCCTAGGCGTTCTACAGCATTTTTAACTGAAGTGATATTACCTGCATTGTATTTTATTATCGCAATCATAGTGTGCCTTTTGTGCTTGGGATTGAAAAATTGTTTGTTTTCGTTATTGCCATTTTTAGTGCTTTGGCAAACGCTTTAAATATTGCTTCAATTTTGTGGTGTTCGTTTTCTCCTTCCGCTTTGATATTTAGGTTACATTTTGCATTATCGCTAAACGATTTGAAAAAGTGCATACACATTTCAGTAGGCATTTCACCAACTTTTTCACGTTTAAACTCAGCATTCCACACTAACCATGGTCTACCTCCAAAGTCAAGAGCAACTTGAGCTAAACAATCATCCATAGGCAATAAAAAGCCATATCGTTCAATACCCTTTTTATTCCCGAGAGCTTGTAAAAACACTTCACCAAAAGTAATTGCTACATCTTCAATAGTGTGATGCTCATCAATATGTAAGTCTCCTTGCACTTCAATATTCAGATCTAAATTTCCGTGCTTAGCAATTTGTTCTAGCATGTGGTCAAAAAATCCCAATCCTGTTGAGATGATACTTTTTCCAGATCCATCCAAGTTTACTTCAACCGTTATTTTTGTCTCATAGGTGTTGCGAGTTACCTTAGCTTTTCTAGGTTGTGATGCTAAAAACGAATAAATATCCGCCCAAGATGTCGTTGTTAAAGCTACTTTTGGCTCAATCTCCTCAGCTAAATAAATAGCTTTACATCCTAAATTTTCTGCCAACTCTACATCCGTCAACCTGTCGCCAATTACATACGAATTAGCTAAATCGTAATTACCCTTGATATAATGTGTAAGCATTCCTGTTCCAGGTTTACGTGTAGGTAAATTTTCGTGGGGAAATGATTTGTCAATTAATATTTCTGAAAACCCAACTCCTTCGTTTTTGAATGCTTCAATGATTTTGTTTTGCGCAGGCCAAAAAGTATCTTCTGGAAAAGAATCTGTTCCTAAACCATCCTGATTAGTCACCATTACAAGCACATAATCCAACTCTTTTGCAATTCGAGATAAATTTTGAAAAACACCTGGATAAAATTCCAGTTTATCTAAACTATCTAATTGAAAATCTATAGGAGGCTCAATCACCAATGTACCATCTCTATCTATAAATAATATTTTTTTCACGATTCAATTTTATTAAGTTCTTCTATTAATTTTTGGTTTTCTGTTTGTGTTCCTACCGTAATACGAATACAGTTTTTAATCACTGAATTTCTATTGCGAGTAATGATTTTTTTATTGACTAACTCATTATAAATCTCATTGGCATCTGTTACTTCTACCAGCAAAAAATTTGCATCAGATTCATAAACTTTTTTCACGCAATTGATTACCGACAATTCATTCTGCAACCAGTCTCGCTGCAATAAAATATCTTCTTTTCGTTTTTGAAATTGGGCTGCGTTTTCAAGTGCATTGATTGCCGCCTCTTGATTTAGCGCACTCACATTATAAGGTGATTTTACTTTATTCATCAACTGAACAATTTCAGCACTGGCATATGCAACTCCCACACGTGCAGCCGCTAGTCCCCATGCTTTGCTAAAGGTTTGCATCACCACTAGATTCGGGTATTGGCTTAATTTTGTGCTGAACGATGTAGCATTACTAAAATCAATATAAGCCTCATCCACAATTACAATTCCGTTGAATGATTGCAAAACAGTTTCTACATCATTCAGAATATTACCTGTTGGATTATTTGGTGAGCAGAGGAAAATCATTTTAGCCTTGTTGTTTAGTATCTGCTCCACATTCAATTGGAAATTATTAGTCAATGGAATTTCTATTAAGTTGGCCTCATTGATATTTGCAGACACTTCATACATACCATAAGTAGGCGGGCATATAATGACGCTATCTTCACCTGGTCTACAAAAAATTCTAAACAAAACATCGATTGCCTCATCACTTCCGTTTCCAATAAAAATGTTCTGCGAATTAACACCTTTCAATCCGGACAACTTCTGCTTCAATGCTCCTTGATAAGGATCAGGGTATCTATTCAATACGCCAAACGGATTTTCGTTGGCATCTAAAAATACACCTTCATCTCCTTGAAATTCATCTCTCGCACTACTGTATGGCTTTAATGCCAATACACTCGGGCGAACTAATCTATCGAGTTTAAACATCTTTTGAATTTTTTAGTCTAACTGAAACGGCATTTTTGTGTGCGATCAACTGCTCTGCTTCTGCCATTAATATTATTGCTGGACCAATGTTTTGGATTCCCTCTTTTGATAATTCCTGAAAAGTAATTTTCTTCACAAAACTGTCTAAGGACACACCACTGTAGTTGCGTGCATATCCATTTGTAGGAAGAGTATGATTCGTGCCGCTGGCATAATCCCCTGCGCTTTCACAACTATAAGTCCCTAAAAAAACTGAGCCTGCATTGATTACTTTTGATGTATAATCGTTAAAATTTTTCACCGCTAAAATCAAATGTTCTGGCGCATATTCATTGCTGAATTTCACGCAATCATCGATCGAGTTTAGCACGATTGCTTTACTGTTTTTAAGTGCTAAGCCTGCGATATCTTTCCTAGGTAGTGCCCTCAATTGCTGCTTCAACTCTTTCAATGTATCAACGACTACATTTTCACTATCAGAAAGTAAAATCACTTGACTATCTACTCCATGCTCGGCTTGTGAGAGCAAATCGGCGGCTACAAATTCGGGATTGCATAAATCGTCTGCAATCACCAATACTTCACTTGGTCCAGCAGGCAGATCTATAGCCACGCCATAGTTTTGCGCTATTTGTTTAGCAGCTGTTACATACTGATTTCCTGGCCCAAAAATTTTATCTACTTTGGGAATGGATTTCGTTCCGAATGTCATTGCTCCGATAGCCTGAATCCCACCAACAGCAAATATTTTTGTAATACCCACCAATTTAGCTGTAAATAAAATAGCTGGATTAATGTCTCCGTCACTATCAGGAGGTGTGCATAACACTATCTCATCACATCCTGCCAATTTCGCAGGAATTCCCAACATCAAAATAGTTGAAAACAAGGGAGCTGACCCACCCGGAATGTAAATCCCAACCCGTTCAATAGCACGGCTTTCTCTCCAGCACTTTACACCTTTACTAGTCTCTACTACTCTAACTTTTTCTTGTTGTAAAGCGTGAAATTTTTCAATATTACTTTTCGCTAATCCAATGGCTTTTTGTAATTCTAGACTCACGGTTTTTGATGCATTTTCTACCGTTTTTTCAGTTACAAAAGCGCTTTCCAAATCTACCTTATCAAAAAGGGTAGTGTACTTTTTAACAGCTTTATCTCCATCCTTTTTTATCTCTAAAAAAATTTGATTCACCAGTGCAAACAACTCTTTTTGTTCAACAGCAGGGCGTTTGATAAGTTGAGACCAATTCTCTCTATTCGGATAATTTATTGTTTTCATTTCTTCACTAATTTTACTGATATCTTAAATGAATATTTATCTAATACTAAATGATCATTTTCTCTATAGGAGCTACCAGAATTCCTTCCGCACCAAGGGCTTTGAGTTGGTCTATTACATCCCAAAACTCATCTTCTTTAACCACAGAATGCAAACTACTCCAGCCTTCTTCATCTAATGGTAAAATAGTGGGTGATTTCATTCCTGGCAATACTTTGCGAATTTCATCAATAGCTGAGTTGGGCGTATTTAACAAAATATATTTATTCTCAGAAGCATTTTTAACTGCTTTCAATCGAAACAATAATTTGTCTAAAATACGCTGCTTTACTTCACTTAGATTTTTGTTAGAAATGAGCACTGCCTCACTTTTAGTAACTATTTCCACTTCTTTCAGACCATTCATCAAGAGTGTGCTCCCTGTACTCACAATATCAAAAATAGCATCAGCCAAACCTATTCCTGTAGCAATTTCCACACTCCCTCCAATCTCTTCTATATTGACTTCAATACCCTTATCATTAAAGTAATTGCGTAAAATTCGAGGATAACTAGTAGCTATTTTTTTATTGGCAAAAAAACTGAGGTCAGTATAATCTTCATCTTTTGGAATGGCTAAAGAAAGTTTACAAGAAGCAAACCCTAGCTTTTCAACTACCCGTACATTTTTGTCTTTCTCCCAAACTTCATTTTCTCCTAAAACACCAATATCAGCCACCCCTTGCTCGACATATTGTGGGATATCATCATCACGTAAAAAGAGGATTTCTACTGGGAAATTTTTGGCTTCTGCCTTAAGTTTTCGCTCACCATTGGCGACTTTAATCCCGCATTCTTCAAGTATTTTAAGTGATTTTTCACTTAATCGTCCATTTTTTTGAATTGCAATTTTCAGTTTACTCATTTTATTTTTGTTAAATCTGAGTAAACCAAAAGGGATAGAAACAAAAAAACCCATCTGATTTACTCAGACGGGTTTTTGAATATATTTTAGTTATAACATATCAATATCACCTCGCCTGCGCGAATAAATGATGATGTTGATGATGTAACATTACTAAATTCAATTTGATTCTTTTTTTGTTGGGGCAAATGTATGTATAATTACATAAACTCGTTGTGCAATTAGAAAATAAAAATATTCTCTAAATTGAAATTGACTGTACATTTTAATAACTATCAAAAAAAAAGAGTGGAGTTTTTCGCTTTCGCTTTTCACTCTCACTCTGTTTTAGTGATCCCATCAGGATTCGAACCTGAGACCTACTGCTTAGAAGGCAGTTGCTCTATCCAGCTGAGCTATGGGACCGATATGTTTATCAACTTATAAAAACAAAGAAGGGGATGATTTACATCATCCCCTTGTCGGGGTGGCAGGATTCGAACCTGCGACCTCCTGCTCCCAAAGCAGGCG
>CAYUQU010000101.1:0-10277 GCA_964447015.1 uncultured Flavobacteriales bacterium | reverse complement strand
TATTTTGAGCCTACGTTGGATTATGTAATTGTAAAAATACCACGTTGGAACTTTGATAAATTCCCAGGTTCTGACCGCCGACTAGGTTTCCAAATGAAATCTGTTGGAGAGGTAATGGGAATTGGACGTTCATTCCAAGAAGCTCTTCAAAAAGCTTGTCAGTCGCTTGAAATTAATCGCAATGGTTTGGGAGCAGACGGGAAGGAATTGAGAGACCAAGATGCAATTTTGTACTCTCTTGAACATCCATCATGGAATAGATTATTCCATATTTATGATGCAATCAAACTTGGAATTCCGTTCAAAACAATTTTTGAAAAGACTAAGATTGATACCTGGTTTTTACGCCAAATTGAAGACTTAATCAAATTGGAGCGTGTAATCGAAAAGTATACACTGGATACAATACCGAAAGAACTGCTTTTCGAAGCGAAACAAAAAGGTTATGCGGACAGACAAATTGCGCACCTACTTAGATGTTTAGAGTCAGAAGTGTATTCTAAGAGAACAGAATTTGGAATTCAACGTGTGTACAAATTAGTAGATACCTGTGCGGCAGAGTTCGAAGCCCAAACGCCATATTACTATTCAACTTTTGAATATGAAAACGAATCAATCGTTACTGATAAAAAGAAAGTAATAGTATTAGGTTCGGGGCCAAACCGCATCGGTCAAGGTATTGAATTTGACTACAGTTGTGTACATGGGGTTCTTGCAGCGAAAGAAGCAGGATATGAAACCATTATGATTAACTGTAACCCAGAGACTGTTTCAACAGACTTTGATACAGCTGATAAACTGTATTTTGAACCTGTATTCTGGGAACATATTTACGATATTATTCGCCACGAAAAGCCTGAGGGTGTTATCGTTCAGCTTGGAGGGCAAACTGCATTGAAATTAGCTGAAAAACTTGAACGCTACGGAATCAAAATCATGGGAACAAGCTTTAAGGCGCTTGATCTTGCTGAAGATCGTGGTCGTTTTTCTGGTCTTTTGAAAGAATTGAATATTCCTTACCCAGAATTTGGGGTAGTGGAAAGTGCAGAACAAGCACTTGAATTGTCTGATACTTTAGGTTTTCCTCTTCTCGTTCGTCCTTCATACGTGCTGGGTGGACAGAAAATGAAAATTGTCATCAATAAGGAAGAACTGGAACATCACGTAGTTGAAATTCTACGCGATATGCCAGACAACCAAATTCTACTTGACCATTTCTTAGGAGGAGCAATCGAAGCTGAATCTGATGCGATATGTGATGGAAAAGATGTGTACATCATTGGTGTAATGCAACATATTGAGCCTGCAGGAATTCACTCAGGTGATTCTTATGCCGTTCTACCACCATACAACCTTGGCGATTTTGTGATGCAACAAATCGAAGATATCACACGCAAAGTAGCGGTGGCACTTGAAACAGTTGGTTTGATCAATCTACAGTTCGCAATTAAGAACGACAAAGTTTACGTTATTGAAGCGAATCCACGTGCTTCTAGAACGGTTCCTTTTATTGCAAAAGCGTATGATGAACCTTATGTGAATTATGCAACAAAGGTGATGCTTGGAGATAAAAAAGTGAAAGACTTTAAATTCAATCCAACGAAAGAAGGATACGCAATCAAAATACCAGTGTTCTCTTTTGAGAAATTCCCTAATGTAAATAAGGAACTAGGTCCAGAGATGAAATCCACAGGAGAGGCGATTCGTTTTATCAAGAATTTGAAAGATCCTTTCTTTGTGAAAATCTATTCTGAGCGCAATTTATACTTGAGTAAGTAATGGTTGTAGAAGCAAGTGTCACAGGTTTGTTTCGCACTATCGTAATCATTGCGGCGATTCTTGTAGTTGCACGATTTATGAGCAAATTGTTAGCTGAAAAGCGTGAAATGGCTGCCAGAGAGGATTTTGAGAGAAAGAAGAAAGATTTTGAAAAAGCCAAGAAAGTCGTTGAAAAAGAAAAAGGAAAGACACGTATCTTAGGCAAAAAATTTTCTTCTCATGAAGACGGCGAATATGTTGATTTTGAGGAAATAAAGGATTAATATGAAGCTTATACGTCGTTTATTGGTCAAGTTTATCGGGATAAAATTTTATCTTAAACTGGTCAGTAAAACGTATCTTAAGCTCACAAATCTTGGGTTTTTTAAATCCAAATACCCCGAATTGTTTTTTTTAGACAAACTAATTCAACCCGATTGGGTAAGTATTGATATCGGAGCAAATCTTGGGTATTATTCAAACAGAATTTTACGCAATACAGCTTCTGGAAAATTGATGGCCGTTGAACCGATTCCTCTTTTTGCGGATATTTGGAAATCGAATATCAATGCGTTAAAAGGAGATAAGGAGTTATTGAATATTGCGCTGGGTGAAGAAAATCAAACTGTTAAAATGTCTATTCCAATCCAAGATGGAGTAGTGCGACACGGTCTGACCAAAGTGGATGATGGAAGTAATGTCGAAAATGCAGCCTTAAGTTTTGATGTCTCAATGAAAAGGGGCGACGAAGTATTTGGTGAGTTAGATAGAGTTGATTTCATAAAGATTGATGTTGAAGGTTATGAGCAGTTTGTGCTAAAGTCTATTGAAAAGTTACTTGCAAAAACTAAGCCAATCATTCAAATTGAACTTGGAGGAGAAGAAAACCGCCGAAATTCATATAATTTCCTGACTTCAAATTTGTATTCCCCATTTAAATTATTAAACGGAAAATTGGTTTCTTTTGATCAGAAAGAATTAACTTCATTGGCTCAAGATTTATATTTTGTGCACGAGTCAAATATGTTTAAGATTGAAGAGTTGCACCTGAAATAAAAAACAACAACATAATGATTGATTTTAAAAGTATATTGAAGAAAAGCATCCCTTATGTAACAGGAGTTGTGATATTCCTTATTGTTTCTGCGCTGTATTTTAAACCTGCGTTTAATGGGTATGATGTTAAGCAGGCAGATATGGTGAATTATCGAGGAATGTCTAATGATCTTAATGCATTTTATGAGCAAAACCCTGGACAGGAACCTCTTTGGACAAATAGTATGTTTAGTGGAATGCCAGCTACACAAATTGCACTTTTTGAGCATGGCAATAATGTACGAACTTTGAGGGAAGTTATCTCACTCGGATTACCACATCCAGTTAATATTTTATTCTTATACTTCATTGGGTTTTTCTTCTTAGCATTAATACTCCGGATTAACCCGTGGATAGCTATAGTTGGAGCATTAGCTTTCGGTTTTTCTTCATATTTCATAATAATCATAGAGGCAGGGCACGTTACAAAAGCATATACTATCGCATTTATGGCTCCAGTTGTGGGCGCATTTATAATGGCGTATAGAAGAAATTTACTTTGGGGAATTATACTATCCGCTTTCTTCATGATGCTTGAAATTGGTTCAAATCACGTTCAAATAACATACTATCTTGGGTTTGTCTTGCTTGCTCTAGGTGTACTTGAATTGTATAGAGCTATAAAAACAAAAACATATAAGCAATTTGCACTTGCTACAGTTGGAGTTCTTTTTGCTTATCTGTTAGCAGGTCTGTCTAGTGCAGCAAATTTACTCCCAACTATGGAGTATGCAGAAGAGACAATAAGAGGGAAAAACAACTTGACCATTACATCTGACTTACGTCCAAATGATGAGAATTCGACAGATGGATTAAATAGAGATTATGTTACGCAGTGGAGTTATGGAAAATCCGAAAGTTTAACACTTTTCATTCCTTATGCTAAAGGTGGACATAGCGTTCCCGTATCTTATGGAGAATTTGCAGACAAATTAAAAGAGTCTGACTTTACCCGTGTAGAAAAGGAATATATTGGGAACTCTTCTCAATATTGGGGAGATCAACCTTTCACAAGTGGGCCTGTATATGTAGGGGCATTGGTGTTTCTTTTGGCCATATTAGGATTGTTTTTTATTAAATCAGCGATTAAGTGGCCTTTACTTATTGTGACGATTTTAGCTCTTTTCCTCTCATGGGGAAAAAACATGATGTGGTTTACGGATCTCTTTTTAGATTATCTACCCATGTATTCAAAATTCAGAGCGGTAACAATTATTCTGGTCGTAATAGAACTGTGTATTCCATTGTTAGCTATCCTTTTCCTCAATCAATTGTATCAAAATAGAGAGGAAATTGCAAAACAAAAACAGAAGTTTTATATTGTTTCTGGTGGAGCTGTTCTCGTCATGTTAGTGTTAATTGCTTCTCCTTCAATTACAGGACTGTATTCAACATCAGAAAAGGATAAACTCAGTGATCCAGACCTTTATATTAGAAAGGAAGTTACGCAGCAAATTAATCAATTATCACCTGACCAACTTATGCAGTACGGTGTTTCCAATCCTAAGGACCCTATGGAAATGAAGCAGTTTACTGATGCAGTAGTTAATCAACAAATTGAGAGTTATGAAGCAAGTATGCCTGCGGTAAAAGAGTTCCGATCGTCTATCTTTTCTTCGGATGCAGTGCGTTCGCTTATCTTTATGATACTCGGTTTAGCATTATTAGCCATTTTTATTTTCAGCACAGTTCATCCTTCTGTTCTAATCGGTGGATTGGGAATTTTGATAATTGCAGATTTAATTCCTTTAAATCTCAAGTACTTGAATTATGAAGGAGAAGAGCGTTCAGGACAAATGATTTATGACCAATGGTTAAAGAGCGAAGAAAAACTCTACCCATTTGTTCCGAAAGATACCGATTTACAGATTTTAGAGGCAGAAATGGCTCAAAATACAGCTATGGCAAATGTAATTGGAGAAGTTTCTAGAGAAGCTGAAATGTTTGCAAGAGAGAAAGATTATACTAGAATAGCAAAAAACAATTACATTAATAGAGAGAAGTTTAGAGTGTATAACGAGAATACACATTTCCGTGTGGCAGATTTAACAGATCCTGTTTCTCAATCATCACGTGCTTCATATTTCCACGAGTCGATAGGCGGTTACCATGGAGCGAAACTACAGCGTTATCAAAATCTTTTTGAGTTTGATTTTATTCCGTACGACCAACAAGTACTGAATATGTTGAACACAAAGTATGTTGTTCAAAACACGGCTCAAGGACCTATGGTTCGAACGAATGCTGGAGCGATGGGGAACGCGTGGTTGACAAAAGAAGTTGTATATGCTGAAGACGAGGATGAAGAGATTTTGAAATTAGGTAAAGAGTACACTGTAGAATCTCAATCTGATTGGAAACTGTTGGTTAACGACAACGCTACCAAAAAATCTAAAGTCTATGGACGTGAAGATGTAATTGCTGTAAAAGGTATAGATTCAATTGTCGTACAATGGCCCGATGGTCTTAGCGTATCTACATCTGCATTTTTGGTTTCAGATATAAATGGGAATATAAACTGGGTTCCGTCAATGGTTTTAGAGAATGATACGACAAATTCTTTCTCACCTGTTGTGAAATTAACTGTCGATTACAATTTTGCACCAGCAAAAATGACACTTACTAATGCCGAGAATAAAAACTATATAGGAAATATAAGTTTTAGTGGTAATGGTAAAATAGAATTACAAGAGCGTACATTAAAGTACCACAAATTCTCTTTTGAATCTGATGAAGAACAATTAGCTGTTTTTTCTGAAATTTACTATCCTGTAGGATGGACAGCTAAAATTGACGGAAAAGAGGTTGAGCATATTCGCGTGAATTATGTGTTGAGAGGATTGAAAATTCCAGCTGGAAAGCACACTATCGAGTTTGAAGTAAATGAATCAACGTACCAAAAAGGCTTGACTTATGCGAAGATTGGTTCATGGGTGATACTTCTTCTGTTGATAGGTGGCTTGGGTTATGAAGCATACAGAGCTAAGAAAAAACGTACTTAGAAAATGATTAAAGTTATTGTTGCAACATATTACTGGCCACCGAGTGGAGGCCCAGCTGTACAACGATGGCTTTCATTTGCGAATTTGCTTTGTGAGAAGAATATTGAAGTAACTATTCTAACTCCTGATGCTGAAAATGCGGCTTTTCCAATTATTGACACGAATTTACTTCATGAAATAGACCAGTGTATTAAGGTGATTCATGTTCCGATGAAAGACACCTTTAAGTGGTATAAAAAGTATATTGGCAAAGGAAAAGTCCCAGCATCAGGCTTTGTAAATGAGTCGAACTCATTCGTTCAAAAAATGGCGCGATTTTTTCGGGGAAACTTTTATTTCCCGGATCCGCGAGGCAATTGGACAGAACGAGCTATCGCTATCACTACTGAATTAATTGAGCATAGTGGATATACGAACTTAATAACAGCAGGACCTCCGCATAGTACACACCGTATTGGCAAAGAAATTAAGCAACAATTTCCATCAATTAATTGGATTGTTGATTTTCATGATGCTTGGACAGATATTTGGTTTTACGATAAATTGTACAAAACACCCCTTGCAAAATGGATTGATTCAAAAATGGAAAAAAACATTTTGAAGAAAGCAGATTTTGTATTAACAGTTGGTGACGACCTGCAGCAGGTTCTCAAGGACAAAATCAACAGTAACGAAAATTCAAAATTTATCACCGTATCAATGGGGTATGATGATACAATTGATTTTTCAGCAGTTGAAAATGAGTCCGCTGTATTTACGATTTGTTATACCGGTACAATTGATAAGGTCTATGAACCTTGGATAATTATTGATGCCGTTCAATCAATTGCAGAAGAAGGTTTTGCAATAGAATTATTGTTTATAGGCATTAGTTCAAGTGAAATTAAAGAATATGTTGAATTTGTGAAGGCTAATGCGGTGGTTCGCTTCGTAGATTATGTCACACATCACGAATCGGTAGCGTATTTACGCAAAGCGGATGCGTTGTTGTTGGTTAGTCCCAAGGTAAAGTCAGAAAAACTCATTATACCTGGTAAATTATACGAGTATCTAGCTGCTAAAAAGCCAGTACTCAACTTAGGAGATAAGTATTCCAATACAGCCAAGATCATATCAGAATGTCAGGCCGGTATCAATATCGACAGAGATGAATGCGACGAATTACTTGTCTTTTTGCGCAAGTGGTTATCAGCAAGGAAATCCGACAGAACGTTTACGCCTATCGTTTCTAATAATAAGACAGAACGTTTTTCGAGAAGAAATGAAGCGGAGAAAATTAAACGAATTTTAGTCAAATAATTGTAAATCTATCTCAACTTTACATACCGTACAAAGGTTCTAACCAATTCAAACCCTCACCTTAAACCAGAATAGGTTTTTTTCTTTTGTCCAAACGTTAGGGAAGAACATGTTTCAAGTTTTCCAACCCAAAACATTACTAAAAAAGGCGGAGCAATCGCTCGTTCTACTTCACAAAAAAATTATTGAATTACCAAGCGAGTTGTGAAATTGAAATTTTGCCCCAAAATATTGATTATATAAATTCCAGGAATCATTTCAGATACATCTACTATTGACTTGTTAAAATTACCATTAATGGATTTAACAATAAATGCTGTAACCTCGAGTTTGATTTTTTTTCATAGAGGTAGTTTATTTGATTAGGTTAAAATAGGCTTTTTTGAAATACTCACCTTCATTAAAAGTATTAAAGCTATTGATTACCGACGAATGCCCTAAAATTCCTTTTCGTTTTGCAATCTCGGGATTTAAAATGATTTCTTCTAATTTGTGGGCTAAACTTTCAGCATTCTTTTCCTCAAAAACGTACCCACATTCATTTTCCAATACTACTCTTTCAAGTGATATGCAGTTTGAAACTACTACAGGTAGTTGAGCATACATGTATTGAAAGAGTTTGTTGGGAGAAGAACAATCATTTTGTGGTGAGCGAAAATGCGGAATAATACCAACATCGGATAACTTCATTATTTTTAGAATAGTGCTCATGTTTTGGTGACCATAAAATTTAAACAATTTAGATAATCCTAGTTTTTTGATATAGTCTTGAAATGAATCTTTATAGCTTCCATCACCAACTACATATACTTTAATTTTTTCATTTGCTAAATTCGAAATCATTAAGGCTTCAGCAATAGTATCTAATCCACGAGGTTTGTTTATTGCACCAACGTACAAAAGGATAATTTCCCCTTCGTTTTTTTCAATTTCTACGGTGTTTTGGAGTTCTAATAATTTAAATCGTTCAAGGTCAGGCACATTTTGGTAAACACAAATTTTAGTATCATAGTTTAAACCCTTACTAATTCTATTTTTCATTTCTTCCACAACAGTAATAACTAAGTCAGCAGAGCTAACCATCTGTCTTTCATATTTTTTCCACCTGTCATAATTAAAGAAAATCTTTGCCAAAAACTTCTTGATGTGCTCGGACTCCTTCAACATGTCCGGATAATTCTCGTGTAAATCCAAAATAAATTTTAGCTCAAATCTTTTTTTTAAGAAATGTCCTAGCCTTGCTAATCTTAAATCGTGAATGTGAACCGCAGTAAAATGATTTCTCTTGATTATTGGAACAATTTTAAAGTACCAATACCAATAGTAAATGGGGAACTGAAAAAATACAATACTAGATTTGTAAATCCATTTTGGCATTTGAAAACGATGAATCAAGTTTTTTTCCAAAAAAAACTCTGACTTTTTTTGATTTTTTGATTGTAAACAAACTACGGTAACTACATAGCCAATTTCATTCAGTATTTTGATTTCGTTTTCCACACGATTATCAGGTGGAAACGACTCCTCGAGAATCATTAAAATCCGTTTATCTGTATTTTTCAATTTATTTTCTTTTTAGAAGAACGATTAACCAATAATCCTTTTTCTTTGATACTAGAATATTTAAAAAGTCGAAAAATAGACCAACCATATTTTTAGTTACTTTTCCCTCAAATTGAGTTTCGCATTTTGGACAAAATCCGTGCTTCATCCATTTTGATGTAAAGTAATATGGGATGAGAGATTTACTTAAACTTAAACGTTGCTTCAGTTTGAATAGAAAGGAGTTGTAACCTCGGACTTTTACTCCGAAAGTTTTAAACGATACGATTTCATATTCTTTAAAGTCATTTTTATATGTGTCTAGTGTAAATGACCTGAAATGTGAGTTCATGTGATATTGGTAAGTACAATTTGGACATTCAACCATACCTTTACTTAACGACTCGTCGAAAGGTGTGCTTACTAAAATATAACTCTTTGAAATTCTTTTAAACTCTGAAATAGTTTTCTGGTAAGTATGGTCATCTAAATGCTCTAACAACTCACTTGAAAATACTAAGTCATAACTTTGATTTTCAACTGGAATATCATCGCAAGAAGATTGGATCTTTTCAGTTTCCACTAATTTAAGTGCCTCAATACTTCTGTCAACCCCAACAATTTTATATTCCTTACCTAATCGATTGGTGATTGTTCCGTTTCCACAGCCGACATCAATAATAGATTCAACTCCTTCAGGTATGAAAGAACGAAAAACTGAAAAATCTCCCTCACCATGCTGAAAGCTGCTCCAATCAAATTGTTCGTAATAATTTTTATTGTCCAATTTTTTAATGTATTAAGTTAGTTAATTTGAGTCTTAATAATCGACGAAATTACAAGAATTTTAAAGAACTATAAGGATGAATAAAGGAACTTTATCTCCATCGCCATTTTTATTCCAAATAATTAAAGCGACATTTGACCAAGAAATCGTGTTTTGAAAATATTAGCATTTTTAAATTTACTAACTTAAATTGATTTTTATTCAAAATATTAAACAGTTATGCATCCATTTTTTAGCTTTGCTAATTAGAATCTGTCTTTCACATGGGAGTAATTAGAAAACAATCAACGTACACAACGATAATTCTTTATTTGGGAATTATCGTTGGTTTCATTGGTACGGCACTGATACGCCCAAAATTGTTGTCTGAAGGGGAGATTGGATTGCTCCAAATTGTTTTGAATACAACGGCTTTGTTCGCGGGTATTTTTACTTTTGGAGCTAATTTGACAACCCTCAAGATGTTTCCCAAGTTTCAAACCAATGACAACGGAAATAGAGGGTTTTTATCATTGATTTTACTGATTGGTATTGTCGGTTCTGTTTTAACCATTCCGGTTTTCTTTAGTACATCCTTTTTTTTCTTTCAAAATAACGAGGGTGAGCAGTTTGACGGATTTGATTTCACACATGAATTCTATTTGGGGGTCGTTTTTGTCATCATTGCTCGTTTGTTTCAGAATATTTTAGATGGCTATCTGCGCGCTCAAAACAATATTGTTATAGGGGTTTTATCATATAGTATTATTTTAAAGGTATTCCCGATTTTAGGACTGGTATTATTCTATGTCGGT
>CAYUQU010000100.1:0-10303 GCA_964447015.1 uncultured Flavobacteriales bacterium | reverse complement strand
TACAGTTAAACGTAGTGGAGTGGATGATCGTGAACAATACGTTGGACATGTGAACATAATCCGCTAAAATTTACTCTTAAAAAGCAAGAAAGACCATCAAAAGATGGTCTTTCTTGCTTTTTATATGCTTTAAATTTTAGATTTCAGCACTTGATGTAGGAAACTGACGATCCACTTTTTTGAATAGACCTTGCAATACCTTACCTGGACCTACTTCAATTACTTCAGAAGCTCCGTCTGCAATCATTTGTTGCATTGTTTGTGTCCATCTTACTGGAGCTGTCAACTGATCTACTAAATTCTTCTTAATTTCTTCAGGTGATGTAACTCCTTTTGCTACCACATTTTGATAAACTGGGCAATTTGGCGTATTGAAAGTTGTAGCCTCAATTGCTGCAGCTAGTTCAGCTCGAGCTGGCTCCATAAGAGGAGAATGAAATGCACCTCCAACTTGGAGTAAAAGTGCCCTTTTTGCCCCAGCTTCTGTAGCTAGTTCACACGCTTTCTCAACAGCAGGAACTGCACCTGAAATTACTAATTGTCCGGGACAGTTATAGTTAGCAGGAACTACAATTCCATCTACACTCGCGCAAACCTCTTCTACTTTTTCATCTTCTAATCCTAATATCGCTGCCATTGTAGACGGTTCAGCCTCACATGCTTTTTGCATTGCCATTGCACGTTGATAAACCAATTTCAAGCCATCTTCAAAACTTAATGTGCCATTGGCTACTAATGCTGAAAACTCACCAAGGGAATGACCTGCAACCATGTCGGGTTTGAAATTTGCACCTAAAACTTTAGCCAATATAACTGAATGCAAAAATATTGCTGGTTGAGTAACTTTCGTTTGTCTTAATTCTTCATCACTTCCTTCAAACATAATATCTGTGATGCGGAATCCCAAAATTTCATTTGCTTTTTCAAACAAATCTTTAGCTAAGTCGGAAGATTCGTATAAATCTTTTCCCATTCCAGAAAATTGAGCTCCTTGACCCGGAAATACATATGCTTTCATAATGTTCTTTATTTCTATGTTATAAATTCATCTTAAATTGACGGACAAAAATAGCAACATCAAGTACACGACAAGTTTATTTTTGGAATTTATTTGTCGTACTTTAAATACCGATAGCGCTTCAAATTAGGGAGAGCTATTAGCTGAAAAAAGAGAACGATTGAGGATAATACTATTCCGCCATACCCGCCGCCGCCAATCCGAACCTCTCCGTTAGTTGGAATAATGATTAATGATATTATATGTCCGAGAAGTAAAAATAGGGCAATTATAAATCCAATTTTATTTGCTCGCTGTGCTAGGATACCAAGGAAAATAAAGATGAAACCGAGAAATATGGAAATGTTGCCAAGCAATAATACTTCGTCAAGTCGAGCAATACCGATTAATATTGAGCCTGTAAATAAGTTTAAGATCCCATAAATATAAAGTGCCATATAAGCATTGCGGACACTAAAAATAGGGTCTCCGCTAGAGCCTGGGAGAGGGTTGCCATCAAGAAGAATCTCAGGATTTGTTTTAATGCGAACCTTTATGTCTTGGTTATCTGAAATCGGTATTGAAACAAAATCACTTAACTCACTTTTAGAACCAAATTCTGCAATTACATTTCCATTAAATGAAATCACAATGTCTTTGTAGTAGTCCTTCCAAGTAATGCTTACTTTTTCAGGACTTCCAAAGTTTAATGGATACTTGCGTGTTGGCATACTAGTGGTTTTGCCATGAAGTTACTAATGTTTCTTCGATTTTGGAAGTTTGAATTAATCTTTTTTACTCGACAAATACAATACTATTCCCATTCCTAAAAATCCTGCTCCCATCCCAATTGCACCTCCAATATTGCGTTGGTCATAGATCATACCTATTCCTGTACCCAAAAATAGACATCCTATAAATACTAGTCCTCCAATCGACCAGTTGTTTACATCTTTATCTTTCTTTGCCATCTTTATTGTTTTATTGTTATATAAGATTTAAGTGCATCTACATGCTGTTCAAATGCTTTAATCCCTTTATTCGTAATTACACAAGTTGTAAGAGGATAGTTGTCTTTAAATGTCTTTTTTATGTCAATGTATTCTACCTCTTTCAGTTTTTTTAATTGGATACTTAAGTTTCCTGAAGTAGCTTTAGTTTTAGCTTTTATAAAGTTAAACTCTGCTTCTTCTAAAGCTAAAAGAATACTCATTATTGCCAAGCGCAACTCATTTGTTAATAAGGGGTCTAAAGGCTTAAACATTGGTTTTCGATTTTTTCCACAACATCACGCCAGGAATTATATAGCCTATAGATGTTGCTAGTGCATTTACTAAAAGTTGATCTCCATGTCCCAGAAAAGCACAAATTAAACCACCCGCCCAAAAAATGATACCTCCAATAATTAAGGGAGTGTATCTGAAGATTGCGCCAGATACAAATGTAGCCATACCTACAAGTGCTAAGATGAAGGGAATAGGACTCATTTTGTGATAAACTGCAATAAATATGATTAATCCTAGAGTTGCTCCAAATCCTAACCAGAGATATGAATATGCAAAATTAGATCTCGTTTTTACTGCTTGAGTTTTTCCTTTTTTCCATTCATAGATAAAAGCAATTGGAACTCCAATTAACGGCATTATAATCCAAACAATATTGGAAATGTCGCCGATACCATTTGCAAGCATTAGGTGTTGAGATAAACTTGATATGACAACCAAAACGCCCCAAAGTATAAAATGAAATCCATTTTCTGAAACTTCCTTTTTCGCCTCCTTTATTATTGATTCTATCATGTCAAGACTTTTCTGACTTACTTTTTCTATACTTTCCATTTTTGATATAATTAAATAATTAGCACAAATATAAAGTAGTTTATAGTATAAACCAAATTTAGTTTAATTTATTTTTTGAGCACATCAATTAATATGATTGAGCATTAATAGTATTTTTGTGCTTTTTGGGAAACAAATGAGCGAAAGTATACGAATAGTCTTAACAGGAGGGGGAGGTTCAGGAAAATCTACAATTATTGAGGAGCTCATTAATCGTGGTTATTGTGCGCACAGAGAAGTGGCAAGAGAAGTGATTCGCGAAAGCTTAGAAATAAATAGCGATGCATTGCCATGGAAAGATGTCACTGCATTTTCAGTTAAGGTACAAGAGAAAATGTTAGAAGACTATAGCAATCCAAATAATCAATCAATTTGTTTTTTCGATAGATGTCTTCTTGATGTGAAAGCTTATTTGGAGCTTGATAATCTCAATGTTTATAGTGAATTAAATGAAGCAATAGCGCAAAATCCATATCACAAAGATGTGTTTGTTTTTCCCCCATGGCGTGAGATTTTTGAGAATGATGAAGAAAGGATGGAGGAATTTGAGGCATCAGTCAATGCGTTTAATCAAATAGTAAATACATATCAATCTCATGGTTATAATGTGGTTGAGGTTCCAATTGGGACAGCGATAGAACGTGCCAATTTCATTATCGATCAAATAAAAGTATTGCAAAAATGAGTTTAAAACGAGTTCTCGTTTTTGGATGTGGTTGGTTGGGAACACCTTTAGCCAAGAACCTTTTAGAGAACGGGTACAACGTTTTGGGAACAACCACATCGCCAGATAAACAGATTCTACTCAAAGAAAATGGAATTGAATCTACTATATGCAAAGTAGGAGATGAAGGTTTATCTAGTAAAACGCTATTAGATTTTAATCCAAGCATACTCATCATTACCTATCCACTTGGCGCAAGAAATATGACAGGAGATGAACATTTAAGTCATGTTAATTGGATAAAAAGTTTTCTCAATCTCCCCAATTTATCACAAGTTATTCTCACATCTTCAACGTCTGTTTATCCTGACGGTTATGGTGAAGTGAATGAGTCGTGTATTTATCGTCCAGATGGAGCAGGGCTACGTCAACTAGAATATGAGGAGGGATTGCGAAGTGTATTTAAGCATAAATTGACAATTCTCCGTTTAGCAGGATTAATTGGAGAGGGCAGAAATCCTGCCCATTTTTTAGCTGGTAAAACAAATCTTCCAAGTGGAAATTCTCCAGTAAATCTAGCTCATCAGTTAGATGTTATTTCTTTTATTGGACATGTAATTGAACAAGGTAAGACGAATGAAATCTATAATGTATGTGGTGATGAGCATCCTTCTCGCAAACACTACTATTCTAAAATAGCTATACAATTTGGAGACACTCCACCAACTTTTTCCCGAATTTGTTCTACCCAAAGTAAAATTGTATCAAATACTAAAGGGAAAATTAGTGTTGGATTTAGATATAAATACAAATTATAACTTATATGTTGATTATGAATTGAATATAATTAACAGATAAGGTCTATTATCGTTTTATTTTTATTTATGAAACTTTTTTTGGCAACCAGAGTGCTCTCTGTATCGTTTTATTAGTAGATTTAAGAGGTTGATACTACTAATTCTAAAAAACTGTTTTATGAAAAAGCAAACAATAATTCTGATTATCAATGTTTTCATCGCTAGTTATGGTTTTTCGGTAGGTGAACTTCATTCTAAAAATTGCGTAAACCAAGTAGACGAAAAGATTGCCACTATTGTGATAGAGGGCAAAAAATATAGTTTTCAAGTCCATGATGATTATTATAATTCCGTTGCTGATAGAATGAAGTCTACAGTAAATGCAGAAATGATTATTGTGGAATCTATTCTATTTACACCTGACAGAAATTGCGAGATAGTATTTTCTATGTCAGCAAATGAAGCTCAGATTAACGACGCATTGACCCATATTGTAACTAATTTAGGCTTTTCAGCGTATAAGCTGGAATAGTTTTTAAGCGTTATACTATTTACTACTACTATCGTTTTGTCACCTAAATCAATTATTGTGATAAAAACTAAAGCTTATGAAGCATTCTACATTGTTTTTAAGGATTGTTGTTATAATAATGACCTTATTCGGATTTGAGATTACTAGCCATGCACAGTGTGGTGTGGCGGCGTCTATTTGTACACCTGGTGTTTCGCCTGCATTTGGATTTACACAAGGTGGAGGGCAATATGCAGGTGGAAGTTTTGTTAATGCTGGTTGTGCCACAGGACAAGCAGGAAACCATCAATACGGTTTTATCACTTTGTATATTACAGCTGATGGACCACTGAATTTGCTTATTAATGGTAGTTCAAACAATGGTTTTATTGATGTGGCCATTTTTAACATCCCAAATGGAGTTCAGCCTTGTGATGCAATTTTAAACCCTGCAAATGTTTTAGGGTGTAATTATGCTGCGAACTCAGGAGGATGTGTTCAGTTTGGAAATGCGTTTCCTTGTAACTCGCCTGTTCCTGCTCCATTTGTTACTGCGGGTCAGGAAATTATGATTATTGCTCAAAATTACTCAACTCCTGGAAGTGCTTCATTTACCCTACAGTTAGGGCCTCCTCCAGGAGCGCAAACGGGTCCTCCAGACCCAACAATTGCACCTGTGGCGCCAATATGTATAAATGCAGCACCTTTTCAATTGAATTCTGCGAGTTTAGGTGGAACATGGACAGGGCCTGGAGTTTCTCCTACAGGAGTGTGTAATCCAGCAACGGCGGGACCTGGGACTCATAATATTAATTACAATATTGGTAACGCACCTTGTAATTCAGCTGACGTAACTCAGATTACAGTGGAGCCGCTTCCTACAACAAATGCGGGCAATGATGTGACAATCTGTTCAGGTCAGTCGACGACACTTACAGCTACTGGTGCGAATACATACAATTGGAATAATGGACTTGGAGCTGGAGCTTCACATGTCGTTTCACCTGGCGCCACGACAACGTATACTGTTACAGGTACAAATGCTGGGGGGTGCTCCAGTGTGGATCAGGTTACAGTCAACGTGAACCCAAACCCTGTTGTGAATGCTGGGGCAAATGTATCGATTTGTCAGGGCGAAAGTACTACATTAACTGCTACAGGGGCAAATACATATGTTTGGAATAATGGACTTGGAGCTGGAGCCTCACATGTGGTGTCTCCTGCAGCTACAACTACATATACTGTTACTGGGACAAGTGCTAATGGGTGTACTGCAGTATCAACTGTTACTGTCACTGTTACCCCACTAAATGTCACAGCTTCAGCAGATGTAACTATTTGTGCGGGTGAAAGTACTACTATAACTGGAGGTGGAGCAACAAGTTACACATGGGATAATGGTCTAGGTGTTGGAGCTTCACATATAGTTTCTCCTGCATCTACAACAACATATACGGTGACGGGAACGACAGGTGGATGTTCAAATACGGCAGCAGTAACTGTAACTGTAACTCCACTTCCTGTAGTAGATGCAGGAATGGATGTGGCTATTTGCGTTGGAGAAAATACTGTTTTGACTGCAACTGGAGCAACGAATTACAATTGGAATAATGGCTTAGGTGGTGGAGCTTCTCATAATGTTTCTCCAGCCGCAACTACTACATATACTGTAACAGGAACAACAGCAGGTTGTTCTGCGATAGATCAAGTAACAGTTACAGTTAATCCTCTCCCTACGGTTGAGGCAGGACCAAATCAAACTATTTGTGCAGGTGATTTTGTTACACTTACAGCAAGTGGAAATGCTGATAATTACCTGTGGCAAGGTGCAGTTGTAGATGGTGTACCATTTTCTCCCGCTGCTACAGCAACATATACTTTAACGGGTACTAATGTCACTGGATGTTTTGCAACGGATCAAGTAACAGTAACAGTAAATCCTCTTCCAATTGTTAATGCTGGTGCGGATCAAACTGTTTGTTCGGGTACAAATGTAACATTGACTGGCTCAGGAAATGCAGTAAACTATACATGGGATAATGCGGTTAATAATGGAGTTCCATTTACACCAGGTGTAGGGTCTGTTGTATATACTGTAACTGGTTTGTCTGGAGCAGGATGTGTAAATACTGATGATTTAACGGTGACGGTAAATCCATTGCCAAATGTGTTTGCAGGAAATGATTTTTCAGTATGTATCGGTTCACAGGTTACGTTGAATGGAGCAGGAGCAAATACGTATACATGGACGAATGGAGTGTTTGACGGCACACCTTTTACACCTGCAGGGACAGCAACATATACAGTAACAGGTACAGATGTCAATGGATGTCAGGATACGGATGCGATAACAGTATTTGTACTACCTACAGCTCCAATAAATGCAGGTCCTGATCAAACAATTTGTGAAGGTGAAAATGCTACAATTACTGCAACGGGTGGAGTTACTTATACATGGGATAATGGTTTAGGTATAGGTGCGTCACATATAGTGTCACCTATCACTACAACAACTTACAATGTAGATGGTATCGATGCAAATGGTTGTACTGGATCTGATCAAGTAACTATAAATGTAAATCCTTTACCCACTGCGTCAATAACTGGAAATGCAGAAGTGTGTGAAGGGGATCCTTCACCTATAATTACATTTACAGGGGCAAATGGTACTGCGCCATATACTTTTACATATAACATTAACGGAGGAGTAAATCAAACCGTAGTCTCAGTAGGAAATTCAGTTACAATTAATGCTCCTACTATAGCTCCTGGGACGTTTAATTATAATCTTGTAAGTGTAGAAGATAACAATATGTGTAGCCAAACTCAGGTTGGTCTTGTTCAAGTTGTTGTAAACCCATTGCCAACCGCTTCAATAACTGGAAATGCAGAAGTTTGTCAAGGGGATGCTACACCAGTGATTACATTCACTGGAGCAAATGGCACTGCGCCTTACACTTTTACTTATAATATAAATGGTGGGGCGAATCAAACTGTTGTTTCAGTAGGTAATGATGCTACGATTAATGCTCCAACTGGAGCTCCAGGGACATACAATTACAATTTAGTTAGTGTTGAAGATGCAACTACAACATCTTGTATGCAGAACCAAGTAGGAACAGCTACTGTAATTGTCAATCCGCTTCCTACAGCAACTGTTGTTGGTACAATTGATGTTTGTCAAAATGATGCATCTCCTGTCATCACATTTACAGGAGCAAATGGCACTGTACCATATACATTTACTTATAACATCAATGGAGGAGCGAATCAAACAGTTACTTCGGTGGGGAATGCAGCAACTGTTAATGTACCAACAGGAACTACAGGAACGTATAATTATAATTTAATTTCTGTTGAGGATGCAAGTGCGACAACTTGTAGTCAAGCGCAGATTGGAACAGCTACTGTTCTTGTGAATCCTCTTCCAACAGCAATGATTAACGGTGATATTTCTATCTGTCAAAATGCGGCTCAACCAAATGTTACATTTACAGGAGCTAATGGTACTGCACCTTATACTTTTACGTATAATATTAATGGGGGTGCAAATCAGACAGTTACCACGGCTGTTGGAAATACAGTAAATGTGACTGTGCCGACAGGAACAGCAGGGACATACATTTATAATCTTGTAAGTGTTGAGGATGCTTCGTCAACGACATGTTCTCAGTTGCAAGCAGGAACGGCAACAGTGGTGATCAACCCTTTACCTACTGCTGTAGTGAATGGGACAGTTGCTATTTGTGTAGGTGATCCAGATGCTGTAGTTACATTTACAGGAGCAAATGGCACTGCACCTTACACGTTTACATATAACATTAATGGTGGAGCGAATCAAAATGTAGTTTCTGTAGGTAATGATGCTACAATAACTATTCCTTCTGGTAATGCGGGGACATTTAATGTGAATTTGGTCAGTGTTGTCGATGCAAGTTCTACTACTTGTAGTCAAAATCAACCAGGTGTGGCAACAATTACAGTAAATGCAAATCCAACACCAGTTATAAGTGGTGCACAGGAATATTGCCAAGGATTTACGGCGAATTTAGATGCAGGATTTGGATACACAAATTATAATTGGTCTACAGGTGGTAATACTCAGAATGTAAATGTAACGGAGGCTGATAATCCAATTACAGTTACTGTTACAAGTCCTCAGGGATGCTTTGGGACATCTCCAGCATTTAACGTGATAGAGAACCTTGTTATTACAGCTAATTTCAGTTTTGAAATATGTCAAGGAGAGTCAATGTTGATACATGGAGTTAATCAAAATACAGCGGGTGTTTATTCAGGTACGTTTACTTCAGCTACTGGATGTGATTCGACTTCCAATGTGACCTTAATTGTAAATCCATTACCCAATGTAAATGCAGGCAACGATTATGCAATTTGTATCGGTGATCAAACTACGTTGATGGGTGCTGGTGCTGTGAATTATACATGGGATAACAGCGTTGTGAATGGATTGCCTTTTACACCAGGGGCAACTCAAACATATACTGTCACTGGTACAGATGCTAACGGATGTGTGAATACAGATGATATTATTGTTACAGTAAATCCATTGCCAACAGCAACTGTTTCTGGAACTGTTGCCGTTTGCCAAAATGAACTAGAACCTGTGATTACATTCACAGGAGCAGATGGTACGGCGCCATATACGTTTACGTATAATATCAATGGAGGAGCAAACCAAACGGTAACTTCAGTAGGGAATACAGCAAATATCAATTCTCCTACAGGAGTAGTAGGATCGTTTACATATAACTTGGTTAGCGTAGAAGATGCGTCTGTAACAACTTGTGCACAGACACAAATTGGCTCAGCAATCGTTACTGTCAACCCATTACCTACAGCTTCATTGTTAGGGACGAATGTGGTTTGTGAAAATGATCCTGAACCTTCAATTACGTTTACAGGAGCGAATTCTGTAGCTCCTTATACCTTTACTTATAACATTAATGGTGGTGCGAATCAAACCGTGTCAACTACTGTGGGTAATAGTGTAAGTGTTTCTGTTCCGACAGGAAATCCTGGGACTTTTGTCTACAATCTCCTCAATGTATCCGATGGTAGTGCTACTCTTTGTGCTCAAAATCAAACAGGTGACGTGACTGTAATAGTAAACCCACTTCCGACTGCGACTGTTACTGGAACAACTGTGGTATGTCAAGATGATGCATCTCCTGTTATAACTTTTACAGGGGCAGATGGTACGGCACCATATACGTTTACTTATAACATAAATGGAGGGGCAAACCAAACAGTAACATCCGTTGGTGATATTGCTACAGTTACCGTTCCAACTACTATTGCGGGGACATATAATTATAACTTGGTTCAGGTAGAGGATGCTTCGGTTACCAATTGCGTGCAAAACCAAGTAGGTGTTGCAACTATTACGGTTAATCCATTACCAACAGCAACCGTTATGGGCACTGTTTCTGTGTGTCAAAACGGAACAGAACCAGTTATTACATTTACAGGAGG
>CAYUQU010000099.1:0-10455 GCA_964447015.1 uncultured Flavobacteriales bacterium | reverse complement strand
GTATCTATTTTTTTATCATCGGCAGTTTTTTCGTTATTGTTATTCCCTCCACAAGAACTGAAGATTGCCATTGCCGCTATAATTACTATCGAATTAATTTTCATTGTATATGTATTAGAGTGTATTTAATTTTGAAAAACCTAAAGTCCAATCTTCGCGCATAGTTAAAAAACGCCCCATGCAGTTTTCAAGAAACTCATCGGTAATCATTTTTTTAACATCCTCAATCCCCATAACATCAGCTTCGTTAATTTTAAAGCTTTGTTCGTATTGACTCAATTCAATTTTTACAATATATTTAGCATTGTAAGAAAAAATCGAAATTCGAAAAGTATGATGAGGTATTTCTGCTAAAGTGCGCACAGTTTATCTTTTTCTGCAAATGTATAATATTCTGACAGTTTATCACGCTAAAAATGACTGAACAACTCTTAAAATTATCTAATTCCCATGTAAGAAATCTTTCTTGGTTACTTTTTTCACCAATTATTCGGGTGAATGAGGTTTATGAAAATGAATGTTTATTGTTTCCCGAAGAATTACAGGATGAATGGTTGGCTTTACACGAAAAGTGGCTTGTAGCGTTAGATAAATCTCCAGGAGAGTTGAATGAATTTATCACTCATGCAAACAACACGGGGCGATTAGGGTTTTATGCCGAATATTTACTGCAATTTTTCTTTACTAATTCTCCATTTGTAGAATTAGTTTGGTTTAATGAACAGGTAATAAGTGAGGGTATAACAGAAACAGAAATTGATTTTGTAATTCGTTTTAATAATCGTTTGATTCATATCGAACTGGCTGTTAAATACTATTTGTTAGCTCCATCGGGTGAGTGGATCGGACCAAATGCAAAAGATACATTTCGAAAAAAATGGGAGAAAGTCAATTCACTTCAAATTCCAACTGCAAGGCGAGTAATTAACAAAGCTTTTCCAAAAGAAGAATTAGAGTCTTACTTTTTTATCAAAGGGGTTTTATTTACACATAATGAAAATGCAAAAAATCAATGGACTTATCTAAGAGAGGGGGACACTATTGTCGAAAATGGATCTCGTTTTGCTTTTCCTGAAAAACCAAATTGGATGGCCGACTTTGTTGAGTATAACGGGAAAACAATTAACCGAAATGAATTTGAGAAACTGTTGGCAGAAGGAATAAAAAAAGCGATATCACTGATATCGCTTTCAAAAAATAAACAAAAAAATTATTTTATTGTAACAGATGATTGGCCTAAATCAGACAACCATTGCTAACTCTTGTGTATTCTGTTTTTTAAATTCAAATGGAACTTTTACCATAAAAGCATAATCTTGTCCTACTTCGAACATATCTATATCATCGGCATTATAATACCATTCAACTACTGATTGGTGTCCCATGATTTTTAACTCATTCAATTTGTAAAGCAACAGCAACAAGCATTTTGAAGATGAAATATTAAAATATTCCAAGTCAATACGAATAGTTGTATTTGAATTTGGGGCTTTCATATAATTTGTAAACCAATCTAAAATTGGATTCCAAAATATGTCAGCATCCTTAGGGATTGAACGGCCTTTAATAAGCAATACACCAAGCTCGGCGTCAAACGATATCTGAGGCGTTTTTGTAGTAGATTCAATAAAAAGGTTCTCCATTTTCTTCGAATTTCTGACCACAAGATCGTAAAATATTCAATAGATAGTTCAGAATTTCTACAAAAGGACGAAAAGCGTAGATGAAAATATAATTCAGACAAATAAAGCCGAAAATGTTATATTTTATTCTTTTAACTACTCTTTTTTAGAGGTATAGTATTGAATTAAGCCCTCTATAGGGCCCTTTTCAAAGCTTATTTTAGATGAAAAAAGTGGATTGAGTTTTTGTTTGATTTCATTTTTTAAACATAGTCCAATACTACCAACAATGGAGATGTTTTCAACTTCTCTGTTTTGAGGTAAATCTGAAAGAAAATCGCCCAAGGCACAGTCGATTAATTCAGAAAGAATAGGATTTGATTTATATTTAATCACAAAAGGCGCAAATGAGCCGTAAATACTTGCCGAAAAATGGTTGTTGGAAATGAGCGCAAGTACCTTTTCAAAAGTGTCATAATCTTGTTCGAAATCCAAAAGAAGTTTTTGATGTGCTCCATTTTGCAACAAGTTGATAAGACGTAAGCCTAGGTCAGCTCCTCCTGCAGCGTCACCACCTGGAAAGCCTTTCCCTCCATATATTTCATCGACAGCGTTGCCATTCCAATTAAAAATCACAGATCCGGTGCCTATAATCAAAACCAAACCTGATTTATTCCCTAGTGTAGCTTTTGCTGCTGCATGTAAATCAGAAAACACAGAAACATGATTGGCTTTTTTGAAATGCGACTTTAAATAAGCTTGCATTTCGAGCTGTCTATTTTCTGCAAAGCAACCTGAACAATAGAAGTGTATTTTGCTAAATCTGTGGCTGGAGAAATAGTTAGAAGCCTGTTTTAAAATTCGTTCAATTTTTTCAGGGCTAGAATGCCCACAGCGAATTCCTTCTGTTTCAAAATGATGAAGTTCTTTTTCTGTGATTAAACACCAATTTATTTTACTTGCTCCACTTTCAGCTATTAACATGGATGCTAATTTAAAAGAACTTTTGAGAAAAGACTTAATTCATCTCAACTCGATTCCAATTTTGGAGTAAGCGGTGATACTCTTTATAGAACTTATTGAGGTTGTAAGTAGCCTCCAATTCATTCTCTTCATTTCTTTCTTTAAGTGAAGAGTAAGATTTAAGGATGAGTTGAATAATATCAGAATCAAGTAGAATTCTAGAAGTAGACGCATCGACCTCATAATTATCGTAGACGTCGAAAACAAAATCTTTGTCCATTTTCTCTTTCTTTGATAGTCTTTTTTTGCGCGTTATACGTTCCAAATACGGAAGCAAATGCGCACTCAATTCAACAAAGTGCTTCATCACTAGAAGCGCTTCATTAAGTTGTCGTATTTGTGATAATCCCGTTTTCATAACTATGCTATTTTCTTTATAGACGTAAATATTGAAGTAAGCGTTGGAATAATTTTAATTAAATTTTGTTAAATAACAGATAATCAATATTATAACATATTTATTTGGAGGTATTTTTTTTGAGTTGTGATATTGATTTTTTTTATAATTTTGCGATTAATACTAACTATGACATTAAAATTATGAAAAAAGAATACTTTGCTTTGGCTGTTTGCTCCTTCCTTGTTGCTGGAATTTTTGCCCAAGAACAACTTGAAAATTCCAATTTCGAGATATGGGAAAATGTAGGTAGTGCTACTGAAGAGCCTGTGAATTGGTCATCTTTAAAAACTTCAGACAACTCTACTCTTGCCAGTGCTGCGCCAGTAGTAATTAGTCAAGAAGAAGGTAGAGGGGGGACAGGGTTTTCTGTGCGCCTAGAAAATAAGGAGGTATTTGGAATTGTTGCAAATGGAATATTGACAAATGGTCGTGTCCACGCAGATTTTAATCCTGAAAATGGATATGTCTATACTATAGATAGTGACGCAAGATGGAATACACCTTTTACCTCACGTCCAGATAGTATTGTTGGATGGTATAAATATACTCCTGTTAGTGGGGATAAAGGTAAAGTAGAAGTTGTATTACACAAGACAGGAACTTGTGTTTTGCCTGAGGGAGGTACTCCTTGTGATCTTGTAGCACGAGCTCGATTTGATATGGTTAATGCGGCAGCTGATTGGGTTAGATTTTCAACACCATTTGTATACTATAATGGTGATAATCCTGATTATGTATTATCTGTGATAACTTCTGGAGATAGTACTCAAGCTGTAACTGGGTCGGTAGCTTTCTTTGATGATATCGAGTTGATTTACAACCCAATTGCTAACATTGAAGACAATTCTAATATAGAAGAAATTAAAGTTTATCAAAAAGAGGATATGTTGGTTATCTCGAATCTTCAAGAGAACGTTGAATTTAGTGTGTTTGATGCACTTGGAAGAAAAGTAACTGGTGGAACTTCTAGTAAAAACACGACTCAAATTAAGCTTAATGAATCTGGATTATATTTAATTCAAGTTTCAAATGGTGAACAATTGATAACGCGAAAGCTGATTTTTGCCTCTCATTAAAAGTAGTTGATTATAAATTGATCTGATTAAGAAGGGTTACTTGATATAATAAGTAATCCTTCTAAAGGAGTAATCTAGATACTCATTTTGAGTGTCCACTTGGTTTAATTAACTATGAAATACATTTCCTACTTTCTTTTGTTTTTGTGTTTTCCTGTTTTGGGACAAAATGGTGTTTTGACAGGTATTGTGTCAGATAAAGAAACATCTGAACCTTTAATAAGTGCGACAGTTATTTTGCGTTCTGATCCCACAATTGGATCCGTGGCAAACTTTGATGGCGTTTATCGTTTAACTTTACCTGTTGGGAAACACTTTGTGATTTGTCGCTTTACTGGAATGATGCCTGACACGCTAGAAGTTACAATTAAAGAAGGAGAAACAGTAAGTCATAATTTCGCTCTTCAGCCTTTTCCTCATATGTTGAGTGATGTGGAAGTTCGTGTGGGAAAGTTTGATAAACCTATTGAAGATTTAACTGTCTCAATGGAAGTAATTAAACCTCATATTATTGAAAGTAAAAATACGAGAAGCATAGAAACTATCCTAGATCAAACTCCAGGTTTAAATATTCTTGACGGTGAACCTCAGATTCGCGGAGGGTCAGGTTTTACATTTGGGGTCGGTTCTAAAGTTGCTGTGATAGTTGACGATATGCCCATGCTTTCAGGAGATGCAGGTCGCCCCGAATGGGGATTTATTCCGGTTGAAAATATTGAACAAATAGAAGTAATTAAAGGAGCGAGTTCTGTGCTCTCAGGTTCATCTGCTTTGTCAGGTGCAATTCATATTCGCACAGCATATCCTCGCGACAAACCAATTACTAAAGTGAATTTGTACACAGGAATGTACTCTAAGCCAGAAGATAGATCTCAAGTTTGGTATGATGATTATCCTGGGATTCATGGGATGAATTTTCTTCATTCTCAAAAATTTGGAAATTTTGATTTGGTGATAGGTGGGAATTTTAATTATGACCATGGGTATATCGGACCACCGGTGAAAGACTCGGTTTATATTCATTGGAGTTCAGAAGAAGATCCTGCATATGACACAATCTCGAATTTCAGTAACAAACAAATGGCAACCACGCGTGGTCGTTTCAATTTTAATTTCCGACATCGATCTAAACGAGTTAAAGGATTGAGCTATGGGTTGAATGGGAATACCATGTATAGTGATGGTGTCATGGCTTTTGCTTGGCTAAACGATACATCTGGATTTTATCAAGGGTACCCTGGAGCTGTGTTTACGCATACACAGTTTATTACGAATCTCGATCCGTTTATTCAATTCTATCAACAAACAGGAGCAAAGCACAGTTTACGTGGAAGATTCCTGCATTCTGATAATCAGATTTCAGGAGGTCAAGATAACCGCGCAACAGTTCTATACGGAGATTATCAATTTCAACGAAGCTATAAAGTACTTAGAGGGTTTGATTTTATAGGTGGACTTACGGCAATGCATACAAATTCGTTTGCCCAACTTTATATTGGTTCAGGAAGTCCGAACAACAAACTCCTCAACATTTCAGGGTATGCTGAAATTGAAAAGAAGTTCTTTAATGTCTTAAATATTTCTGTAGGTGGTAGATTGGAATATTTTCAATTGAATGATTCAATTCGAAAAACACAACCTATTTTTAGAGCAGGAGCGAGCTTGAAATTATTTCAGGAAACATATTTGCGCGCTTCGTATGGACAAGGTTATCGTTTCCCTACAATTACGGAGAGATTTATCCGAACAGGAATTGGTGATTTAGGAATGTTTCCAAATCCAGGATTGCAGCCAGAAAAAAGCTGGAATGCAGAGATTGGCTTGAAACAAGGATTCAAATTTTGGGAGTTCTATGGATATTTCGATGCAGCAGGATTTATGCAGCATTATGAAAACACTATTGAGTATTTGTTTGGTTTTTGGGAAAGTCTTCAATCTGCCAGTCAAACTGGTGTAATTCCTGCAGGATTCCGTTTTGTAAACACAGGTGATTCGCGAGTGGCTGGAATAGATTTGTCTTTTACAGGAATAGCTAAGCTGGGGAAGAATAGTAAGTTGATGATTATGGCAGGATACAATTACATTGTGCCTATAAGTTTGAATCCAGATTATATTTATGCAATCGACTCTATAGGGAATGAATTATCCTATAACAATACGAGTATAGATTCATCAGAACAAATTCTAAAATATCGCGCATTACATAATGTAAAAGCTGACATCGAATTTTCATACAAGAGGTTTGCAATAGGAGTGAGTTTTAAATATTTTTCTCGTTTAGTAAATCTCGATGGTGCGATTCAAGAATTTGAAGACTACACAGCTAGTACGGGGTCAACACAGCCAATTCGATATATGGATTACTTTAACACAAGAAATACAGGACATCCAATTTTTGATGCCCGAATAAGTTACGAGATTAGTGATTCACATAAAATCGCATTGGTTTCAGCTAACATACTGAATAGAATGTATTCGCTGCGACCATTGAAACCTGAACCGCCACGTACAATTATGCTTCAGTATACATTTAAGCTAGATCAGAATAAAAAGAAAGGGTAGATTAGCTCTCTTTTATGTAACGTTTTTGATTTTTGCACTTATTACAATTGATGAAAATATTTTTGCTTTTCCTCTGCTTCGTTCCTCTATACTGTTTTTCGCAAGAAGGACATTACCCTTCCAATCCCATTCAATGGGACGGTCAGTTTACTGATGAGTATTCTCTTTGTGTTATGGATAAAGATTACCGATTAGCTGCTTTTGGTAATTTGTTACATAATATTCCTCATGGTAATTGGATTTATTTTCGCGAAGAAGGAATTGTAAAAGAAAAAGGAGTATACAAGAAAGGCTTGCGTCATGGAGAATGGGTCAGCTATGATGTGCATGGAAATGTACAATCAAAAGGAAAATACCGTAAAGGAAAACTGCACGGTAAATGGCAACTTTATGATAAAGTGCTTTTTTATAAGAACGGAATACAAATAAAATGATTAGAAAAATTACGTTAGCATTTGCTTTTACTGTTTCATTAATAAATTATATTGAGGCCAATGAAGATTCACTGAGTGTGCATACAATATCTTTATCTGAGCTTAAGAATGGGCGTGATGCACTTTATAAGTATGGTAATTTTCAGCCTCGTGACATGAAAGAGGCTTTTTTGGTTTTCTTAACAGGAGATTCAATTAATCTAGTCAAATTCAAATTGTTGGATAAAAAAATGGCAGTTGAATATGCCTTGCAACGCGAGAATAATATTTTTAGATACGACTGGGGACAAGAAGGATTTTCTCACTTTTCACTCTATTGCATCGGTCACTACAAGATTTACGCACCTGAAATTCAAAATCAACTCGCGTTGAGAAGTTTTCATAATTGGATGAATGAAATTGAATTTAGCGAGAAAAAGCTTGCATCTAAAGTTAAGCGTGGCAATGGTAAGCTGAATAGGCAGTGGAAAAAGCGTTTCCGTAGCACGTCAAAACATTTAAGTCGTGCATATGATAAAATTTGGAAGGAAGATAAAAAGGCAAGAAAATTAGAACGCAAAAAATCCCATCCTTATATTGAAGAACAGTAGTTATTTCTTCTTCAATATCTCCTTTGCTTGTTCCGTGTAAAAGCCGTTTTCAGCCACTACACGTTGGGCATATTCTTGAACACTATTTTTGTTTCCCAAAGCTTGATGAGACTTTAATGAGTACCATAAGCTTTCTTCATAGAAATTTTGTCTAAACGACTGCATAGATTTGTCCCATTTATCTATAGCTACATTATATTGCCCAAGATTATAATAACATAGCCCAGAGTAAAACAGTGCATTTTCATCAGTTGGGTAATGAACAAGAATCGTTTCAAGTCGTTGTAATGCTTTTTTGTACGAGCCCGATTTGAGTAGTTTAGCAGTTTTCACAAGATAATCGTGATAAGTAATCTCTTTTTCTTCCCAATCAATATGTTCACTTTGTCCGCCTTTTTGTTCTAAATCAGCAGAAGTACCAATCGTTACTAATCCTTTTACCTTAATAGGTCTTAATCTTTCTCCTCTAAAATCAATAAACTTGAGTTCGGACAAGTACAGTTCTTTCGAATAGTTGCGCAAAGCAACAGAAGGAACAACATTTTCGAATTCTGGTATTTGATTTAGGGTAGGCATTGTGTGAACGACATCATTAGATTCTTCGTCATCTGTTTTTATTGGTGGTAATGGTTTGTTTTCATTAGAATGTTTTGGCGTTTTGGCAAGATCATCATTACTGATAATTTCTTTTTCAGATTCGATAAGACTATCAATATGCATAGGTAACGCAATTTCTTCCTCTTCGATAAAATGATTCAATTCATTGTCACTTGCAGTCGTATTAGTAGTTATTTCGTTAGTTGCTTTAGTATTTTGGAGAACAATAACGACTATCATAATAGATAATAACAAAAGAAATCCACCGATAAAGAGTTTTCCATAGGATAATCCACCATTAAATTTTCTATCTAGGTGATTCAACTCTCGTGTTTTCGCTCCCGTTTGTGCATATCCATCCATTGCGTCTGCATCAAATTTGGATGATTGCATTTTTTGTTCGACTTTGTTGCGCTCTTGATTGCTCAATTTTCCATCGAGATAACCATCAATTTCTTGACGGTTCAAATTTCGGTCTGATCCGAATATTCTATGAAGTAGATTGATCCACATGATTTCCTTCTAGTAATAATTTTAAATTTCGTTTTGCATTTTGAATCTGACTTTTGACTTTGTTCAAGTCCCAGTTCAGAATCTCACAGATCTCTTTATAAGAGCGTTCTTCGAGGTAGAACAACTTAATAGCTTTAAATTGTTCAGGCTTGAGCATTTTTAGTGCTTCTTCCAAGTGAGTTAATTGAACTTCTTTTAGGTAAATGCGTTCAATGTCTGAATTGTCCTCTGCTATATTGTCAGAACTTAAATCACCATGACCGATATTCTTTTTTCTCAACTGCATATAACACTCATTTTTCACGACAGTATATAACCACGATTTAAAATTTGAAATTTCGTGTTTTAATACCTTATTATATAGTGACTCAAAAATGACCATTGTTTTGTCTTCTGCTTCTGCTTTGTTTTGCAATAATTTCAGACAAAGTCCATAAACCAAATGACCATACCTTGAATATAATTCACCTATAACTCTTTTGTCCAAAGATGTTTTATAGAGAATTAACAACTCTTCATCATTTTTTGATTTATATTTATTGCGCTTAAACAACAATTCAGTGCGTATTTTAGTATTTTGTTGTTAAGATGCGAAAAAAGATTTAATTCCATAAAATAATCCACAGATTAATGAAAAGAATAGGCGTATTTACATCAGGAGGAGATTCACCAGGTATGAATGCTGCGATACGTGCGGTAGTTAGAACAGCCATTTACCATAAAGCAGAAGTTTTTGGTATTTACAATGGATATGAAGGAATGATTGTAAATGATATCCGACAACTCAACTTTTCTGATGTAGGAAATATCATACAGCGTGGAGGGACAATTTTAGGAAGCGCAAGGTCAAAAGAGTTTATGACTAAAGAAGGTCGTCAGAAAGCTTATGAAAATTTAAAAGCAAATGGAATAGAAGGATTAGTTGTGATTGGGGGAGACGGTTCGTATACTGGAGCAGAGCAATTTCATTCTGAGCACGGAATTCCTTTTGTAGGTTTACCCGGCACTATAGATAATGACTTATATGGTACTGAAGCAACAATTGGATACGATACAGCATTGAATACAGTAACAGAAGCAGTAGATAAGATTAGAGATACAGCATCATCGCATCATCGTGTGTTTTTCGTTGAAGTGATGGGACGTCATTCTGGGTTTATTGCGTTAGACTCAGGAATAGCATGTGGAGCAGAACAAACGTTAATTCCTGAAGAAGTAACAGACCTTGATGATTTGGTGAATTACCTAAAAAGAATCAGGGGGCAAAAGAAGTCCTCTATTATATTAGTCTCCGAAGGCGATGATGAGGGTGGAGCAATTGACATTATGAATAAGGTGAAACCGTTATTAATTGACTTTGATATTCGAGCTTCAGTGTTGGGTCATATGCAACGAGGAGGCAATCCATCCGCTTATGACCGTATACTTGCGAGTAGGTTAGGTGTAGCAGCAACAGAAAGTTTATTGTCTGGAAAGTCAAATTTAGCCTTTGGAGTCGTTGGAAACTTGATTTCATCCATCCCAGTTTCGGAAGCAATTAGCAATAAGGAGACGATTGATAAAGAAAAATTGCGTGTAATTGAAATTTTATCCCACTGTTAAAAGATTGTTAAGTAGGGAGTTATTGTGGATGCATAA
>CAYUQU010000098.1:0-10965 GCA_964447015.1 uncultured Flavobacteriales bacterium | reverse complement strand
CAAGAACCTTATCCCAATCACAATTACACATGCATTAATGACAAAATTATTGGTAATTTAGCTACACAAATATTGAAATCAAATCATGATATGAAAAAGTATCTATTTTTATTGAAATTACTTTTCATAATCGCAGCATTGGTTGTGGTGCATTTTGAAGTTAGTGCATATACAAACACACGTTCTTCATTCGCAGAGATGATTATGTATCGCTATCATGAGAACATATTAATTATCGGCTATTTAGTGGTTTCCATTACAGGAGTTGCATTGCTCTTCAATAAATCAAAACCCGGAAATATATTTTTCACTCTCTTAATTTGCGTTTATTTAATTTTGTTCTATCCTCTTATTGACTTGGAAGGAATTGATAATCCGTTTTAAATTGAAACACATCAAGGCATATGCACAAATCAGTGACACTTTTACTTACACTCATTCTATCTGGAAGTTTATTCTCCCAATCCCCAACCATAGACCTAAAAATCACCCACCTCAAAGGCGATTTCTACATATACACCACCTACAACGACTTTGACGGCTACAAATTCCCTTCAAACAGTATGTATTTGGTGACAGACGAAGGCGTAGTGCTCTTCGATACTCCATGGGACACGACTTGCTTTCAACCTCTTTTAGACAGTATTTCTGCAAGACACCAAAAACAAGTTGTAATGGCAATTGCTACGCACTATCACGATGACCGCACTGCGGGACTTGAATACTACAAACAAAAGGGAATCAAAACCTACACCTCAAAATTGACGTATGACCTGTGTGCTGAACATAACCAACAACAAGCCGAGTACTTTTTTGTAAACGACACCCTTTTCGAAATCGGAAACCATCGGTTTGAGACGTATTATGCAGGAGAGGGACACACAAAAGACAATATTGTCATCTGGTTTGGCAAAGAGAAAATCTTGTACGGAGGATGTCTCGTAAAAAGCACCGAAAACAACCACCTCGGCAACATAGCCGACGCGAACCTAAGCGAATGGGAAACCACAATCCAAAACATCATCCGCAAATACCCCAAACCAAAGCACGTTATCCCCGGTCATTTCGGGTGGGGGAGTAACAAAGCACTCCAACACACGATTACGTTACTCAGAAAACACGCAGAGTAGACGGATTGAGGTGAAACAAGAATTCTCAAGACTTAATGACGCTTAATCAAGCTCAATGCCTTAATGTTTAAAATGAGCAACTCGCTAAAGTGAATCAAATTCAATTTATGTTATATTTGAAAAACTAAAAAAGCAAAACATGACATACCCCTTCATCCCTCTAGGCCTAATAGCCATATTCCTCTTTTACATTCTCTATCTCGCATTCATCAAGAAAAACCTAAAAGCAAACTTCAAAACCGTTGTGCTGCCAGGATTGTTTTTCATTGTGGTGTGGGCGGTGATTTATTATTTTCTTTTGCGTTAAGTACAAACATCTAATTAATAAAACCTAAAGCTTGAAAAAAATAGCAGCATACTTAATATTCACAGCTACCATAATTATGACACTGACCTACATATCGGATCTATACGAAATGTTTGTTAAAGGTAAGTTTTATGAAGGCTATGGCACTGGACTTAAAATACTCATGTTTGATTTCATTTTATTAGTTCCTGTAATAATTACACTTTCTATTAAAAACAGCGATGAATTAAAAGTATGGGCAGTGTTATGTGTTCTTCTACAAAATGTAGTTTTATTTCTAGGTTTTGAAATTGGTGCCATTTATGGGACGGTTATCGGTATTTCTTTAACGACCTATTTTATTATGAAATATAAAATGTTTGAATTAAATAAGGTTGATGGTCAGTAGAATGAATGCCTAACTCAACAAATTACATATCTACCTATCCAATCTCCATAAAAACAAACTTTTTTCCTATAAACGAGTTGCAATTAACCAAAAAATACTAAATTGCACACGCTATGACTCAGTTACGCAACACATTGAAAAGAATGCAACCGTAATTAAAGTGCATACAAAACATAAAGATGACGAAAACCTACTACAACGTGAGAACCTATAATCTGTGGTGTTTTTTTTGGGGTGGAGTTGGTCTCTTTGTGGAGGGGGGTTAGGAATTTGATATTAACAAGTAAGTTCTTAATTGAGGTATTGTTATAAGCACTGATGGTATTGGTATCAACCTAGTGAAAACGAAAAATAGTAAGAAATGCTAGATAAACACATAATCGATTTTAATGAAAGTCTTATCGGTCTTAGGGATTTTGTAGAATTAATAGATCCGTTTCTTAACGACAAATTTGAAGAACATGGTCAACATGTAAGACCATTAGTTACATCGGCTTTGATAAACGAGATTCTTTCAGAACAATCTGAATGGGAAGAGGGTGAGAAAGAGATATATCTCGAAATGCAAGAAAAAATTCAATCTCAGATTGATTCCAAATATGGAGAAAACACAGAGATAACCTTTGAAAAAGGAGAGATTGATGTTAATAAAGCTAATTTATTTTCAATAAAAGTGAAGTCAAATGATGGCACAATTGCTGACCATATTTTAAATATAAATAAAGCCAATAAACATATCAGCTTATTGTATACGAACTCACTTATTTCGCTGTTAAGTAACGTTGAGTGGTTCTTTTCACAAATTCTACATTTTTATTATGACGAATATCCTGATTCAGCGGGAGTAGAAAAAAGAACATTGACATTAAAGGATTTAAAGTCTTTTGGTACAGTTGAAGACGCTGAAAAGTATCTTATTGATGTTAAGATTGATGAAGTTTTAAGAGGGAATTTCGAAAGTTGGATAAGTTTACTAAAAGAAGAAATAAAATTAAGTCTTGGATTTCTTAATGAGGTTATGGACGAGTTAATTGAAATATATCAGAGACGAAATTTGTTTGTACATAATGGAGGTGTAGTAAACTCTATTTATATTTCTAAAGTCAAAGAAAGTTTAAGAAAGGATGTTCAGGTAGGTGATGTATTATTGGTTGAAAAGGAATACCTTGAAAATTCTATTTGTAAATTACAAAAGGCATTTATTTTAATCGGTTCAGAATTATGGAAAAAACTTAGCCCAGAAGACGAGAATAGAGGAGAAATTCTTGGCAATATTGTTTATGAAAATCTTCTACAATCGAGATGGGATATTTGTGAAGGGTTATGTTATTTTTCTATAAATGACTCAAAAATAAACCCTATTAATAAAACGATTGCACAAATAAATTATTGGTTATGCAAAAAAGAATTGGGACATTATTCCCAAATCGAAAAAGAGATTGAAAAAATTGATTATTCTGACAAAAAGGAAGTTTTTCAATTAGGGTTACTTGCCATTAGAGGAGAAACAGAGAAAATAATTGAGATACTTCCTACTGTTCTTGAAACAAATCAAATTAACATTGAACGTTTAGAAGAGTTTCCAATTTTAAGGGAGTTCAGAGATACTCTTGAATATAAAGAGTTTAAAGAAAGTTCAAAATACTTCAAGGAAGGAAATAAGGACGTGATTACAGTTGATTCAACTGAAAAATGAAAAGGTATTTATCAAGATTGTGTTTGAGTTAAGGTATTAAGTGTTTAAACCGATTTTGCTTTTAGATGTCTTGTGCTAAATGGACAACAAAGAGCTCCTATGGTGTTACTAGAGTTAATTAATAATAAAATTATATGAATAAATCACCTGAACAATACTCTGCTGATAAGCCAATAACAAAAAAGGAACAAGACAGGTTTCAACGATTTAATTTTTCGAAAAGAATTGCAGAGACAATTATTCAAAGGAAAAGTGATGAGAGTATTGTATTTGGTTTATTCGGAGCATGGGGAGAAGGTAAAAGTTCTGTCATTAACTTTATAGACGGGGTATTAAATGAGCAAGATGGAATTATAACCATTCATTTAAACCCGTGGCGTTATACTGATGAAGAAAGCTTGTTGTACAACTTCTTTGGCAGAGTGGCGAAAGCTATAGATAAAGAACTAAACACTCGAATGGAAAAAGCAGCTTCATTAGTTAGTAAGTATGGTGGCTTTGCTAAGTTTTTTGGAATTGACCAAACAGACATAAGTAAAGCTATTGCTGACACGAAACTAGAAGATTTTAAAGAACGAGTTGACGGATTTTTGTCAGAAAGTTCGCAAAGATTGGTTATTTTTATAGATGACATAGACCGATTAGATAAACAAGAAATCTCGGTACTTTTCAGGTTAATTAAACTTACAGCAGATTTTTCAAAAACAGTTTACATATTATCATTCGATGAATCGATGGTTGCTGCTGCAATAGGAGAGCATTTTGGTAGTGGTGACATAAAGGCAGGCGAGAACTTTTTAGAAAAAATAATTCAAGTTCCTTTAATTATACCCAAAGCTCAGCCAGATGCCCTGAAGAAGTTTTGTTTTGACTTATTAAACAATACTATAGAATCTAACGGTATTGAAATTAGTAAGGATGAGGTTAATAGATTTGTTCATCGGTTTTCATCGAACTTACTGAATCGGCTTGATACACCGCGAATAGCAGTCCGATACAGTAACACAATATCTTTTTCGATTCCACTTCTTTATGGTGAAGTGAACACTGTAGATTTAATGTTAATTGAAGCCTTAAAGGTTTTTTACCCAGAATATTACAAATTAATCAAGGAAAGACCTGACTTTTTTATTGGTTCCTATGGGTCTGTGTATGGAGGAGCTACAAATCAAACAAAAATAAATGAACTTAATAAGCACCTAGATGACCTTGGAGCCCTCTTGAAAAAAAGTGAAAAAGAAAAGATTGAAGAATTACTTACTAAGCTATTTCCGCAACTCAAATCAGTATTACATAACTACCATTATGGTAATGATTCTTACATTAAGTGGCGCAAAGAAAAGAGGATTTGCTCAGCCGATTATTTTGATAGATACTTCACTTATTCTGTAATAGAAGGTGATATTTCAGATGTTGAGTTTGACGAGTTTGTCAATTGTTTGGATGTTATTGAACAAAAATCGGTTAAAGAAAGTGTAGAAAAATTTATGGCTAAAACCAGCGTTATAAAATTCATTGAGAAGTTGCACTCTAAAGTAGATGAAATCAATTGGGAGAATGGAAAGAAGTTGAGTTTTTCTTTAGTCGAATTAGCTGATAATTACGATAATAATGGTACTTTATTTAGTCTCGGAATTGATTCTAGTATAAAACGTACAGCAGCATTGATTTATAGAATTTTAGAACTTAATAGAGATAAGGAAGATTTATTTGAGACATGTATTGATATACTAGAAAAAGCTTCTACCATTGAATTTACTTCTGAGCTGATTTATTGGTATAACAGAGGTGAGCAAGATGAGAAGATACTCTTACAGAAGCAATTTAAAACAGTCTGTCAAGTATTCATTGATAAGACGTTTTCAATGCTAGGGGAAGAGGAAAACCTTTTCACCAAGTTCCCAGAGGAAATTCGGAGAATATTAAGTACATGGTATGACATTAGCAAGAAAAATGCGAAGATGTATGTTAATGAGTTTTTGAAGGTAGAGAATAAAAATGTTATCGATTTACTTTGGGCTTTTACTCCAACTATTAGAAGCTCTTCTCATCCAACACCATACAAAGGAGATTTAAGTATAGAATCATTTGAACAAATCAAAAACTATGTAAACCATAATAAGGTTAGAGGACTTTTAGTTAAACAATTCGGTAAAAAAAAATTAAATACCGAAAGTGTCATTTGGGATGATAGAAGTAATATAGAGAATAATGATATCAATCTTGCCCGACAGTATATGTATCACTATGATTCCATGATTAAAAATATGATAATGGAACCCCAAACGGATATATAAATTTGATAATAGAAATAAAAAGCTGGTAACAATGAATAAGAGTTATTAAAAACACTCGTTATACTAGATAATTATTAAAAAACCAGCACCCCTCCCTAAAGAAAGATGCCGGTTTTTATCTTCTCCATCCTAACAATTCACATCGCTAGGGTATCGGTGGCGACTCAGTCTCATCAACCCCAGGCAAGAACGGAGTAGAGCTTGGCTTTGGCGAGCGTTTGCTGCGTAAGTCTACAATAACCCTTGCGGAGTTGAATTGCGTACTGAATGCAGGGTGCTCGGTTGCCAGGATACTGATCATACCTGAAAGTTTCACTGAGATTAACAAGTCGATCGATTTGACCATGTGCGTCACAGCTAAGCGCGTTTGCGTGCGTTTCACGCGAACCATGCGTGGTGACCAGATGAGTCCGTTGAACTTGTCGCGCAGTGCGGTAACTTCCTCAAGCAACTCGGGCGAGACACCGAAATCGATTAAATCGTATCCGACCTCGTTCACCATGTTGATGATATTGTCTATGCGGTCCAAGCGAAGTTTGACGTCGCCTTTGCGCAAAGAGGTTTTCTTTACCGTGAACTTGCGAATCATCTCACTGTCCTTTTGCTCGATGGCATAAGCCCGTGCGATGACGCTGAGCGCGTAAGTTCTGTTCATTAACTCGTGGTACACCGCATTCTTTTCAGCTGTAATCCACCTTTTGTCTTTGGAATAATTCGCCATTAGCGTTTCCATTTCACTCAGTTGAGTGTTAAATCGGCTCATGACTTCCTCGAATTTCGGGATTCCATTCCATGCCGTTTGATACTGCTTGCAAGTTGCCTGTACAGCCTTGTACATGTTCAACTTATTTCGGATTTTCTTATCCATAGCTTTAAATTTTGTGTCCGCCCCTTCACGTGTATACGCCGTGTCGGTTTGGACGGTTAAACAATCAGACATGTCGTGCAGTACCCCATGCCAAACTTGTGCCAAACTATTTGTTAACGAATGTTAAATCAGGGGTTTACGAAATAAACGGTACTTTTTATTGAGGGAAATAGTCCATTTTTTTAGTGAATTGCAGCGCACTTTTTTCAAAACAAATCCATTTCCAAACGAAATTCCCCGTTTTTCACCCGAAATGTTAAAACTTTTAACAAAAACACACCGCCGCCGAAGAAAAACACGCGTTCTTTCGCCTGAAACACACCGTCACGGAAGTAAAACACGCGTTCTTTCGAATGAAACACACCGTCGCGGAAGTAAAACACGCGTTCTTTCGGCTGAAACACGTCGTCGCGGAAGCAAAACACGCGCTCTTTCGAATGAAACACACCGCCGTGGAAGCAAAACACGCGCTCTTTCAAATGAAACACGCCGTCGCGGAAGTAAGACACGCGTTCTTTTAGAAGAAACACCTCGCGGCGCATGTATTTGGCATGGGAGCGGGGGAGAGGCGCGGTGTCTACCACATAATCGGGTGAGTAGATTAGAAGAATTATTGTGGGGATTAGATGGATCACATAGCCTCGGGTTTTAACCCGAGGTAATGATGTCATCCCGAGTCCACGTAATGGTTTTAACCATTTATAATTATTTATCCCATTCTTGAAAAAGATAAAAGAATGGATTATTTATTACGCCCCTTCAGGGCTTGGGAGCTAAGCTTAGAGTCTATAACATTGGGCTGCACCCAATGTTAGTAGATTGCGCCCCTTCAGGGCTGATATTCGTTGTCTTTTAGCCCTGAAGGGGCGTAATATGTTAGCGATGGGCAACGCCCATCGTATGAAAAAGACCAGACCAAACCAAGCCCTGAAAGGGCGGAATATAAGTATCCAAGCAAGCAACACTAATTTCATTACATTGCGCTATACTTTTTATGAAAAAGACTTTTCAATAAGATAAACATGCAACTATGTTGCATAAAACTATAAAATGATTAATTTTACCAAAAAGTATTTTACCAAAATCACAAAACAAGACACCATGAAAAGAGACGAAGCCAACAAAAATTTTGACGCAATCATCATCGGCGGTAGTTACGCAGGACTTTCCGCAGCCATGGCGTTGGGACGTGCTTTGCGAGAAGTATTAATCATAGACAGCGGTTTACCTTGCAACCGTCAGACTCCACATTCACACAATTTCATTACACAAGACGGAGAAAAACCCAGTGTCATAGCCGAAAAAGCCAAAGCACAAGTGTTGAAATACGACACCATCAACTTCCATAATGGGCTTGCGGTAAGTGGAACGAAAACCGAGAAAGGTTTCACCATTGCTACGCAATCAGGAGATGAATTCACCACAAAGAAGCTGATTTTCGCCACAGGAGTCAAAGACATTATGCCTGAGATAAAAGGCTTTTCCGAATGTTGGGGAATTTCCGTGATCCATTGTCCGTATTGCCACGGTTATGAAGTGAAGAACGAAAGAACAGGTATTTTAGCCAACGGTGATTTTGCCTTTCATTATGCCCAACTCATCCACAACTGGACAAAAGACTTAACCATTTTCACCAACGGAAAGTCCACCCTGACGAAAGAACAAACCGACAAAATCGCCGCGCATCACATTCCGATAATTGAAAAAGAAATCGCCTCGTTGAAACACGAAAATGGCAATTTACAGCAAGTCATTTTCAAAGACAATTCAACCTTTGATTTAAAAGCAATCTATTCACGCCCTGACTTTGAACAACATTGCAAAATCCCTGAAAAGTTAGGCTGCGAGCTGACAGAACAAGGTTTTCTTAAAGTAGACATGTTTCAAAAAACAACCGTTGCAAATATATTCGCTTGCGGCGACAGCACAAGTCCAATGCGTTCAGTCGCCAACGCCGTCGCAACTGGGAATCTGGTCGGCGCAATGGTAAACAATGTAATGTTGGAAGAAGAATTTTGATTTGATGTGAACCATATTGCGCATGTGCGGTTAATTTAACACAGAGTCGCGCAGAGTTTCACAGAGTTTTTTCTGCGTATATCTGCGAAATCTGCGGGACATTGATTCTCGTGAGTTCTCTTTGTGAACTTTGTGCCTTCTTTGTGCACATTGTGGTTAAAAAAATCCGTGCAAATCCGCTCAATCCATCCAATCCGTGTTCTATCCACTACGTCCAACTCTTTGCACCCTCCGCGCCTTCGCGGTGAATTATAATAATTTGTAGAAATGTGATATATTTGAGATTGAAAGTTATTCATAAAGCTGAATACAACATGGCAACATCAAAGACAAAGCGAACTTGCAAGTTTGGTCACACATTCTATAAAAGCAGTGACTGCCCAACTTGTCCCACTTGCGAAAAGCTGAAAGAGCCTGCTAAAGGTTTTTTAGCACATTTGAGCAGTCCCGCAAGAAGCACATTACTTCATAACGGAATAGATACCATCGAAAAACTGTCAACCTATACAGAAAAAGAAATCCTAAAACTTCACGGTATGGGCAAAGCTTCACTTCCTAATTTAAGAAAATCACTTGAAGAACACGGTTTGTCGTTTAAGCAAGATGAGAAGAGTATCACGAAACATTAAAGCCATTTTCGTTTGGAAGCGGTGAATAGAATTGAATTTAACACAGAATCCGCAGAGTTTCACAGAGTTCTCTTTGTGAACTTTGTGCCTTCTTTGTGCACATTGTGGTTAAAAAAATCCGTGCAAATCCGCTCAATCCATCCAATCCGTGTTCTATCCACTACGTCCAACTCTTTGCACCCTCCGCGCCTTCGCGGTGAATAGAATTGAATTTAACACAGAGTCGCGCAGAGTTTCACAGAGTTTTTTCTGCGTATATCTGCGAAATCTGCGAAATCTGCGGGACATTGATTCTCGTGAGTTTTCTTTGTGAACTTTGTGCCTTCTTTGTGCACATTGTGGTTAAAAAAAGTATCCGTGCAAATCCGCCCAATCCATCCAATCCGTGTTCTATCCACTACGTCAAACTCTTTACGCCCTCCGCGCCTTCGCTTTGAATTATAATAGTTTTGTGGAAATGTGATATATTTGAAAGAATGAAAAACAGTCTCTATATAACCGTCTTATTGTTTGTGTTTTCCTTTGTTAGAGCTCAACCATATACTATCACTGCTTACATTGATTCCAACGTAATTAATCATGATGATGTGTCTTCGCTCCAGAGTATTGTGTATGTGGGGCAGGAAATGAATTGGGTATTTGATCGAAGAGTTGATGATTGGATTTATATTAATACCCATTTATTTGATGTCAGTTATGACGATGGAATTACTTCACAGGTTCAAGTGAACCCGGAGTTCGATCTTGCTGCGGCGACAATAGAGGCTGAAAAGTATGCGTTTATAATGGGACAGCTACCAGCTTGTCTTCGACTAGGAGTAACTAAAATCTGGATTCATTTGGGAACAGAATCCTTTGGTGGTGGTTTTGACGCTGTACTCATTCATACTGGCCAAAGCGCTTCATACGAACTAGTAGGAATATTAGAAGAAGTATTGATTCATGAGGCCACTCACACTGCTCTAGACTCTTTTCATGCAACATCCACGGCTTGGTTGGATGCACAAAATTTAGATGGCGGATTTATTTCTTCTTATGCTGCTTCCAGTCCAGAAATTGAGGATTTAGCTGAAAGCTTTCTAACATGGATAATGGTCAAGCAATGCGAGTTGCGAATCTCAACTTTTGATTCGTTGACCATTTCGCAATCTATCCCTCACCGCCTGGCATACTTTGAGAGTCAAAATTTCAATATGTACCCGATGTGTACAGATTTGAATACATTGGACACTGAAGATGTCGAAGAAGTGGAGACTATTTCACTATTCCCAAACCCGACAAGAGGTCAAATCACGATTAAATCCAACCCGTCATTAATTGGTACCGATTATGTGGTTTATGACCTTACAGGGAATGTGGTAAATAGAAGCCTCATCACCAACGAGTCCATGGAAGTTGATTTGAATCGACTTCCACCTGGAATATATTTTCTAAGAATCGGAGAAGATCTGGATCAAAGATTTAAACTAATAAAACAATAAAAAAGACCCTCTCTTTAATTGTTTTTAGGGATAAATTCGTTGGTTTGAGATAATGCAATTTATAAAATAGTCATATATTTGAGAGTGTATGACACATCTACAAGGTGTGTTTTTTTAAGTTAAATTTTTAGACCTTTATAAAATCTATGA
>CAYUQU010000097.1:0-11130 GCA_964447015.1 uncultured Flavobacteriales bacterium | reverse complement strand
AGAAACAATGATTGGAATTTTTTTATCGGGAGTGGTTTTTAAGCTGATGCATAACTCGTTTATATATACACCAAAAGTATACTTATACAACCACCATATGCTGTATATATACACCTTTAGTAGTACTTACCCCCAAATATATCACTATTTTACGTAAAATTGTTTGTATGACTTGCCACACAACCTGCTTTCTTTCAAACCCCATCTAGATGGTATCTAAGCCAAATACTGGTACTTTTACCATCCGCATATCTACCTTCTTCAACTTTAGCCTCAGTCTGATCTTTCAATTAACAATTGACTTATCCAACATTGGTAATGGGAATCAGGAAGCATATTATTTCTTTTGATTGTCCATTTAACTTTTAAAAATTGATTATCGGATGTAGATTCTATGACTTTCATATACTGGGACACAGGAATTAAATGAAATTTTTTCAATGAAATGTTAGTATCAAGTGAGTTTATAATTGTTTTATAGAGTGTCGAATCTGCTAGATTAGTTACGCCTAAGGTATATCCATCCCTCACTTCGAAATCATTTTTAATCCAAACTTCTTCACGATTTGAATCGTAAATCGAAAAAATCATAATAGGTAAAGCAACAAGCATACAGATAATTATAAGTATACCTTTTATCTTCGGATTACTCAAGAATTCATTTCCGTGGGTGCTGATCATAATTACTTAACGGTTTCACTAAAACCAGTTTTAATTGGTATTAGGTATTGTAAGGGTTTGTTTAATTCCCACCTTCCGGTTTTATTATCAATTATAATTTCTGAATTACCCAGTAATAGATGTGTTGATTCAATTGGTTTGTAAAGTTCAAAATGAATTACAGAAATTGTTGAAAGTTCTACATTATTCGAAAAATGAAGTTCTACGAAATCAGTTGAATTCGATAATTTTAAACTGTTTTGTCCTTTCGATTCTACAGTGTACCCGATAAGGTTTAAATAATGAATTATACTTAAAGAATCGCGAATATTTAAGTTAATCTCCAGGCCAGTAACATTTTTAAACAAGTAGTTTTTAGAGGAATCCGATTCGGCTGGATTATTATAGTCGGTAGTCTGGAACTTCAAAGAATCATTGTATGTCTTTTTTGTCCAGTTTTCATAAAGCCCCTTATTCATCTCTCTAGTAGTAATTAAACTGTGAGTGTTACTCTGATATACAGAGTCTCGTGTGAATACTGATAACTCATCAAAGTTTTCATCAGAAGAATATTCTATTAGATCAGAATCGGGTAATTCATATTTCTCTATACAGTTTGGGACTAAAGAAGTATAGCAGACCCAAGTAAAACCTACTGGAATGTATTCATCAGAGATGCTATTTGGGTGGAATATTTCTATGTAATTATCCTTTCCAATAACATATATGCCACCACCCCAACTTCTAATATTTTCATATGCATAGGCGAAATCAGAATTTAAAATTTCCGAATCTAAAATGGCTTGATACGTGTTTGTGTCTACTGTAACGTAAAAATGATTGAGCAACACGGAACAATCCTTCGACTGTGCTTTGGTTGTCGAATAGGTGATTAGAAATAGAATTATGGTAATTATATTTTTCATTATTTAGTCAAACGCCTGTTAGCACCAGTTATTTCCCCGTCAATCTGTCCCATATGCTTCTATGTTTTTTCTTTTCTCGGAATTTTTCAACCACTTCCTCTGTCGGTAAACCAAGATATCGTGTCGCATTATAAGCCACTAAATATTCTTTGTGATTACGATAATTATTATGCAATTCTGTAACTCGCTTGTCCTTGAAGTCAGGCAAATAATACAGAACGTCAATCAGTTCAAATTGGTTAGTTATTCTCGGCATTGTTTCAAGAACAATATCAATCATTCTACTATCTTGGCATATTTGAAAAATTGAATGTGCAATCGTCACTTTCATTGAACTTTTGCTCTTGTCAAGCAAGTCATAAAGTATCGGAAGTGCGTCTTTTGATTTTATGTGTCCAAGTCCGACTATTGGCCAATTGTCTTTTAGACTTATAACTTTTATAAGTTCAATTTCTGCAATTTTAAGTTCTTCGTCAGTCAAGTTGTCAAGCAGGTCGAGAGGAACTCCTTCCTTTCTCTGTGCCCAAGTGTTTGCCTCTAAAAACTCCTTTCTAAATATGTCGAGATTGTTTGTCACTATCGTTCTTTATAATTGGTGCTAACGGTTCTTGTATATGAAAAGTAGCGGTTTTTCTACACTAACTTTTCGGTTAATGACTTGACTTTTATTTTATTATTTCTTTTTCATTTAAGCACTTAAGCCGCTATTTTTTATATACGTTGTTGCCAGTAGTTATTTATACCGGTGGATTGTTTTAGGATTAATTTTCCCCTTTATATTATCTGTTTTATTTTTAAAATCTTTGTCGAAAATAGAATATAACTTTTCGTAACTACCATTTATTGAATTTGTGTAAATAAAGCCTTGTTCATCGCAGAATAGATATCCATCAACTCTGTCTTTAAATTTAAAAAACTCAATATTTAATTTGGTTTTATTAATATTTAAATGTTGTGTGAGTAGGTCAAAGTCATAGTCACTAATTTCATATTTATCTTGTTCTTTTCTCGCCACAGATAGTGGAAAAAACTGATACAAACTCCATCTTTTAATATTCTTAAATTTTATAATGTAATCTCCAATTTCGGAAATATTATGAGAATTTAATTTAGTTACTATTGTATTTATCTTTATTGGAATATTTATTTTTTCTTCAAGTTTTTCAATTATTAAATCAACTTTCTTAAATAGATTTTTAGACTCTCTAAACTTGTCATAATCTTCGCCAATTGCATCTAAAGAAATCCCTAATAAATCAACATATTGATTAATAAAATCTATGTCAGAATCTTTTATTGCTATGGCGTTTGTATCTACGTGAGTTATAATGTTATTTTCTTTTGCTAATTTACACGCGCTACGAAATGTTTTCTTACTAAACGAATCTCCACCTCCAAAAGTTATTATATCGAAGCCGTATTCTATTGCTTTTGCAACTATTTCATTGGTTTTGTCCTCGATTTTTTGATAATGAAAGTCAATATAACAAAACTTACATTTCAAATTGCAATTTTGATTATAGGTAATTATTAGTCTTTTCATTATTCAACAATATCATCAAAATCTTTTGAAAGGCTCCACGAGTTATTAAAATGACTTTTGAGAATATTATAATTTTGATTATCACTTTCAAACTCAATAGCAATAAAATTATTTTCAATTCTTTCGCCTACTTTACCTAAATGATATGGGTCATAAATCATATATTTATCTGTGAAGAACAATGAGCAATATATTTGATCGGTGAATCTAATTTCTAAATTGTCATATTTATTATTTAGTTGCTTAAGATTAGTCAAGTCTAATTTTCTATCGGTTTCTCCTTCAATATTGTTAAGCCTATTTCTTACCTTTTTATTTTTGCAAGTAGGGTTAACCAGTAAGACGCGAAAGTGTATTCCATTATCTAACTTTGCTTTGATATTTTTCCAATGTCTATCGGTAGCAATATCCAAATAGGATTTTCCTGTTTCGGCTATTAAATGAAGTTCATTGGAACAATCGATTGAGTTTGAGATTTCAATATTTCGATTATTTTTCGAAGACGAATTTCTCATAAAATAATGATTGGTAATTCCATTATCTTCTTGTTCTTTAATTTTTTTTTCTCTTCTGTGCGCTCTTTTTAATATGAAATTATACTCACTATTTTTTAAAACTATTTCTAAGAATATAATTATCGCGGACGCTAATGCTAACCACCAATAAAATTTTTCATTTGATAAATATGTAACTAAAAAGACAGAAACACCAAATAATATGATTTCTAAAATTTTATTCAGTTTATAGAGGTTCTTCATTCAGGTTGTTTTTTTAATTACTGGCAACTTGTTTATACGTACACCAAAAGTACACTTATACAACCACCATATGCTGTATATATACACGTTTAGCAGTACTTACCCCCAAATATATCATTATTTTACGTAAAACTAATCTGCATGACTTGCCACACAACTTGTTTATACCCCAATCCCCTATTCTAACTACACCCTGTTGTTATTTAACCCGTATTACCTCTATCTTATATGGCTCCTTTATTTCAACATCATCCTTAGCATTGAAATTCAAAAATAACCCTAGCGCTATTATTAACACAACTCTTAGAATCAATCTTAATGGGACCATATTCGTGTCCAGTTCTTGGAATTTAATATAGAGAACCATTATCAATCGCCCTCTGTTAAGAGAATACTAGAAGATAAAACTAGGGCATTGCTATTCGGCCATTGATTAATTTGAAATAGGATGCCAACTACTCCAATAGCACTTCCAAGAGAAGTTAATTTATAGACAAACAAATGAAAAACAGCTAGAATTTTAAGTCCTGAAATAGAATCGCTTTTATAAAAATATAAAATTGCTAAAGCACTTAGGGTTGTGGGTTTGACCTATTGTAATACCTCAAAAAGCAAACGGAGAAGCACAAGTCAAGGACTTATATTTCTCCGTTCGTTTATTTCATCGATGCACATTAACTCATGAATAGGATTCATGATAGTACACACATACTAATTTGATAAAGAATGGTTAGTCAGCAATGACAAACTTTTTAGCTGAGTGGATATTGTCGTTTTCAATCAATTGATAAAAGTACATCCCCTCGCCTAACTCATTTCTTTTTATCTCAATGGTGTTTCCTGAAATTCCATCTATTGACTGCACCAATGCGCCAGTCATGTCATAAATTCTCACTGTAGCATTTTGTAAACTCTTGCCATCAACGGTAATTGTTGCCGAATGACTGAAAGGGTTTGGAAATAGAGTTACATTTTCATTCTCATTAGTTAGCTGAAAAATTCCTAGAGTTTCAGCTTGTAGACGGGCGATATACTTTCTTGGTGTCCCGTTAAAAGTATCAAAGACACCTACAATGATTATTTTCCCATCACTTTGAATGGAGATATCGCGAACTCCATGACTGGGACCAAATTCTGGATTGAAAGAAGTATCTAGAGTTCCGTCGGCATTCAGGCGAGCGATGCGGTTTCTCACCGTTGTAAATCCACTATAGGTAGTAAACTGTCCACCAATAAGAATCTTACCATCACCTTGAACGAAGGTAGTATATACAGGATGGGATGCACCTGACCCCACTACGAAGGTAGCGTCAAGACTTCCGTCTGTATTGAGGCGAGTAATACGATTTTTTGCGGTACCATCATATGAAGTGAAATCTCCACCAATGATAATTTTCCCGTCGCCTTGAAACGAGGCAGATCGAATTCGATTGTTTGCTCCTGTTCCAGGGTCAAAAGACGTATCAAGACTTCCATCGGCATTCAAACGAGCAACATTGTTTCTCGCTGTTCCGTTCATCGTCGTAAATTCCCCTCCAATTACTATTTTGCCGTCACTATGTTCAGAAATAGTGTAGACAATGTTGTCTACCCCCGTTCCTGGATCAAAGGAAGTGTCTAAGCTCCCATCCGTATTCAAACGAGCGATGCGGTTTCTTGAAACTCCGTCAAACGTAGTGAATTCTCCACCAATGAGAATTTTTCCATCACTTTGAATGAAGGCAGTACGAATTCTACTACTTGCTCCAGCTCCAGGATCAAAGGAAGTGTCAAGACTTCCATCAGCATTTAGACGAGCGATATAATTCCTTGCTGTCCCATTAAACGTTGTAAACCAACCACCAATGATAACTTTGCCATCACTTTGTAAAACTACTGTCTCCAGAGCTCCATTTGCTCCAGATCCTGGATCAAAAGAAAGGTCAATGCTCCCATCATCATTCAAACGTGCAATATTTAATCTTCCTGTGCCGTCATAGACATTGAAAGCTCCTCCAATAAGAATTTTGCCATCGTCTTGAATGGCAACCGAATAAAGTCCACTACCACTGGGTCCCGTTCCTGGGTCAAAAGAAGTATCAAGTAATCCTGCTTGTGAAAAGGACAAATTACATCCTAAAAATGTGAGTGAAATGAATAAAAGTAGATTTCTTTTCATAATTAGTGTTTTTAATTAAAATATTTGATCTTCACAAAGGTATGATGCCTTCTGATGTAATTCTATCACTACAAAAGGGGAAACTCATCCCCCAAGAAGGGGATTCTAATAATTAGCTTGGTGTGTGAAGACTACTTTCTTAGCTCCTGATCTATCTAACTGTAAAATGATTTATCTTACATTTCATTATCTATGTCCTTTTGCTAAACAAGGTTCTGCATATCCAATTATTTCCTGAGATTCCATTTCATCCAGTTTTTGCTTTATTGGTTTATAGTCAACTGATGCTGGAATTTCCATTGAAAAATATCTATTATTTACTTTTTCTGACACACAGCCGAGTTCTTTAAACAAGTTGCGGACTAAATTGATATCCTTAGTGTCGTCCATAAGTATTACTTGAACCGTCGAATTTCCAGAATACTCAACTGTCTTGCGATAAGTAAGCATTTGTTCTTCATCATCAAATTCTGCATACACTATGTCGTCTGAAGCAACTAATGGAGCGTAGAATGGAATATTGTCTAGTTTGTAAAGTCCTTGTTCCTTGTCAATTGTTTTCGCCCACATAGTTTCCACAGTCTCTTCATCCAAAACATTACTGTGAAAACGAAATAATATTTTAACGTAGTTGTCGTCTTTGCTCATTATTAAAATTACGCTGATTTTTTCTGTTTTCTACCCTTCAACACTTTCTTCTTGAGAGATGATTTCTTTACTAATGCGACCAAATCCGAATTTGGGTCATTAAGTTGTTCATCAAGTTCTCTCTTGGTCAGTCCTTTAAGGTCTTTGTGTGTCGTATGAATGCTTTTCGACATATTGGGTCTTTTAAAATTGGGTATAACGTTAATTACACTAAGTACTCTCTCTCGAATATATTCGCGCGGCATTTTTTATTGCATCCCCGCATTTTTATCATCTTTAATTCGATTCATTAGCAATATCTTTTCTTCTTCACTATTCAGATTTTTGTCAAAATGCTTATTCATCCAATATTTTGAAGAATCAAGATCCCCTTTTTGCCTGAAAAGAAAGCTCAAAAGATATTCACATGAAACAATTCGTTGTCCTATTTCATAAGGTGGGTTTTCAATATCTTTTATCAACCCTTCAATATTTTGTTTAAGCGAGCTATGTTCTGTGAACCAATTTTTTATTTGAAGTAAATTTCGTGAGAGAACGTCATCTAAAGTCGTTCTGAACTTCTGTTCATTAATTGTACTGATTTTATCTGGGTTATCGCGGCTATTTAGCTCCATGCTTTTTTGCCACCCATCTAATCGCTTATAGAAGTGAATCATTGTAGATTTATCAGTTCTATGATTTACCAATCTTTTACCTGAAAAAGTAGGAACAGAATGAAAACAGTTACCAAATGAAAAAGAGCCACCGTAATATTTAAACACATTATACTCTACTACATGTTTTACTCCATCTTCATTAAAATCACTGTACCACTTGTACTTACCATCCCAATTTGTAAGTCCTATTCTTGATAATTCAGGTGTTACTATTTCACTAAAAATTTCTACACGCTTTTCAAGTAAAACCTCATCTAAGTCTTTTATCTCTTCCAATAATTCTCCCAGAACAGCATTTTGCAGCAATCTATCTTTTATTTTCTGAAAGAGTTTCATGTGTTTTACTGATGTTGATGGTTCTGGGTTTTGGGCAACTATTTATTCTCCACAGTGTAAGTAACTTTTCAAAGCTAATTCCCATGATTCTTCACTATCAAATTCTTCAACAAGTCCGTCCCCTCCTTCTTCCGTAAATGATTGAATTCCATGCTGAATCATGTATTTCGGATAGTACGTTGGAATTCCAACTTGCTGAATATCTAGACATACACTATTCAATTCTTCTGAATTACTCTCAAGTGTTTTTTTAAGTTGAGTAATGAAATTTTCTTGGTCCTCTTCATCTAAATTCATTAAAATATTTTGTTGAAGAACTCTTAAAGCTTGATGCGCACTCTTGTCTTTTACTCTATAACTATCATATTTTCCATACACTCCTGCAATGGCAAAAAGTTTTGCGGCCTTTTCGAAGTCCTTTAGTTCAATACATTTCCCCATTCCATTTAATAGATCTGCAGGATTATGTTCATTCGTAACTTCTGATAATTCAACACATCCGCAAGGGTTTGGTGATTCCAAATTACCTTCTGTTTCTATTGTATTTATTTTTTGAGCTTGGATGTTATTAACTCCAAATGCTATTAAAGCGAAAATTAAAATTTTTTTCATTGTTTGTTTTTTAGAATTTGTATGTAATGGTTTCGGGCTTTGTGTCGTCCCGAAGTTAAATCTATTTTCTTTAAATTATTCGTTTATACGAAGTAAAATTGTAGGGTTGGCGCTTGACAGCTATTTGTGGCATTTTATTTTTTATTAAGCCAAGTATATTTTGTCTTAATCAGTTGTAAATCCTCTCCAACATTAACAAGTCTGCTTTTATCTATTTTTTCATCGAACCACTTTTTAAAAACATTTTGAACCATAATAGTCAATTCTTCAGAAGTACTACAATTTATAATTCCTGAAAGTATATCACTGACTTCTGGATCGTATTCATCTTCAGGAACTCCAGGAAATAAATTAATTGGATCAATTTTATTTATTATTTCTCTTATTGACAAAAGAGCTTCTTTGTATTCTTTATTTAATTCTGGCTTGTTACTCATCTTTGTAGTTTTCTTTATCCGAATTGAATCGATATATGTCTACATCAATTGTCGTGTTCGTCCTAAATAAAAATTCAATGGTTTTTAAATCATGGCAAAGTGCAGGAGTTGTTTCATTTGGATTCGTATCAATGTCAAGTACAATCTCTAATACAGAGATTAAGTCAAATTCATTTTTCAAATTATTTAAAACATCAATTTTATCTTCTAATTTGGAGAGCACTTCATTTACGAGTTTTTCAATATCTATATATTCCTTACCAATCTCTGTTGAAAGAATCCATGCAGAGTCTTTCAATGAGGGATTATATTTTCCTACATCTCCTTCTTTCCATGATTCTGTTGGTTCTAAATTTAGTCTTTTCGATATTAGCTTAGGATCAAAATATTCTCCTTTTAGGGCGAAATACACTTGTGTTCTAAATTCTGTCATATTGGATATTCGCTGCTGATTGTTATTTATTAAGTTCATATCCTTTTACTATCACATCGAATAGTTTTTTTGAATTCTCAGTCTTAAAGTACGAGTCCAAAAATAAATTATCAAGAATTATTGGGTTCTGTCCTTTCTTTAGGTCTCTTTTAAAAATAATCTCTGATTCAATTTTATCCTCCGAATCAATTTTGCGACAAATCTCTTCAGCATTCTGTATCAATTTATCATCTGTGTTATCGAAAAGTCTAATTCCTGATTCTGGTAAGATGCAGTTATCAAAGATATTTTGCCCATAAATACTGACATTATCAAATATCAAATTGGTCAAATCACAATCTTTGAAATAAGTTTCATTATTACCAACTTTTGGATGTTTATCATTAAGTATAGGATTTTTCATTAAACCAGATAAAACGCAATTATAAAAGTGTTGTCCCCTAAATAAATCAGTCCCAATAAATTCGCAGTTTTCAAATCGACAACCTGTATATTTCGCAGGTGCCCCAAGAGAACTGTACTTTCCATAAAATTTACAATCAATAAAAGTACAATCAGAGTAATTAGTGTCAAATCCAAGGTAGCTATTTTTAAAGTGGGTATTTATAAACACTACTTTACAAATATCAGCCTTTCTAACGACTAACTCATCGAATAAAATATTTGAGAATTCTTTCTCCTTTATCTTACCATACCATTCAATTTTATGTTCTTTAGTTCTATTCATTTCTCGGGTGTCTCCTCAATTTGCAGCTAACGGTATCGCAGTAGGCAATATAACGCTTTCTTTCGAGAATTTTCGTACGTCATATTACTTACTTCGTGTTTGTATGTGTTCATTTGATTTTTAAATAAAAAATTATTTTTTCATTATCTTTTAAAACATACACCACGTCCCTTTCGTCTGTAGATGCAGGTATGAAATGCCAAAACCCCATATTATCTGAATTAAAATCGTCATTTACTTTATCTAGCGGCAGTGCAATACTCCATGAGTTGTTCAAGCAATATATGTTAAACGTGTCTACAATAAAATGATTAGAATTCCTGTACTTGTACTCTATTTCAAACTCAAATTCAGAAAGTTTCGTTATTATTGCTCTAACATCCATCTGATGTAATGTAACGCCTGACGTATCCTTTTCGGTAATAAATCCTTTACAATCATATAAATCAAGACAAACCTTTAATGTGGAAATATTTTCTTCTGAAATACTATTCAACATGACTAATTCTTGAATCGAGTCTTTATAAATTAACTTATTCTCAAGATCTTGAGCACTTAGTGCGGTCGAAATAGTCAATATAAATATTAGAAATTTCATCATCGTTGTTTGAGTGTGGTTATTCAACGTTTTAGCTATGAACTGTAATCTCCTTTAGAACGCTAATGTTCATATACTTTGTTGTGTTCAGTATTTTTTAATTTTATTTTTTCTTTCCCTAAAATTAGATAATCTCCATCATAGGTTTCTCCATTGTAGGTTACTTTTTCATAAACAAATTCGGTCAGAGTTAGATCATTACCAGAAAACACCCAATTGTATTGCTTATATTCCCTACTCTCTTTGTTTTTAAATGTCACAACATCAAGGTTTTTATGCATATGTAAAGTGCCAAAATAGTTTCTGATTTCATATGAATCAAATCCACTGATTCCCTTCAATTGCCCATTAGCGCCAAATATGATTTCTTCTTGAGTTTTTTGGTTAACATACTTTCCTTTTAGAATTTGGTCATTAAAGTAATCTGTAACATTATTTCCAATTATAAAGAAGTCTTTATTCTCTTTTGTGAAATTGTTTAGATCCTTCCTTTTTCTGAAGATATAAACTGTTGAATCAGTACTTTCTGAGTTTGGACTTTGAATTAGTTTCAAATTCGGTTCGCTTGCTATCAAATGCCATTTGTCTCCTGATACATTTGAAATCAAAGTGATTAAGGTATCTTTTGTTCTATCGAT
>CAYUQU010000096.1:0-11517 GCA_964447015.1 uncultured Flavobacteriales bacterium | reverse complement strand
CAAACTTAAAAGAAATACGTAACAGAATCCAGTCGGTAGGATCGACCATGCAGATTACTTCTGCAATGAAAATGGTTTCTGCTGCGAAGCTAAAACGCGCACAGGATGCCATCGTGCAAATGAGACCTTATGCGGTTAAGTTGCAAGAGATACTAGGAAACTTAAGTGCTTCTTTGGATTTGTCAGAAAATCCTTTCTCTGAAGTAAGAGAAGAAAAGAATGTACTTATCGTTCCTATCTCATCTAACCGTGGTTTGTGTGGTGGTTTTAACAACAATATTATTAAACGCGTAAACATACTTGTAAGTAAGTATGGTGACAATACATCAGTTTCTGTATTACCTATCGGTAAGAAAGTAAAAGATGCGTTTAAAAATAGTGCATACATTAATCGTGATGAGCAGTTCCCTTCTAATTTAGAAGAGATGTTTAACGATTTAACTTTTGATAAAGTAGCAGATGTTGCAGAGCGACTGATGGACTCTTTTGCAAAAGGGAAGTATGACAAAATTGTTGTAGTATACAACCAGTTTGTAAACGCGGCATCTCAAAAAGTTACTGTAGAGCAATTGTTGCCTATCGTTTCTTCAGATGAAGCTAAAGATTCTGGTTCTGACTATATTTTTGAACCCTCAAAACAAGAGATTGTAGAAGATTTAATTCCTAAAACAATTCGCATTCAACTTTTCAAAGGCATTTTAGATTCGTATGCTTCAGAACACGGAGCACGAATGACAGCAATGCACAAAGCAACAGACAATGCCGCTGAAATGCAGAAAAACCTCAAGCTGGTATACAACAAAGCACGTCAAGCGGCGATTACTAACGAGATCTTAGAGATTGTGGGTGGTGCTGAGGCGTTGAATGGATAGGGAAAACTTTATTTATTTTCATATTGGGAGCATAATATTTGCTCCCTTTTTTGTCTACGGCAATTGCACTATTATCTAAAATATTAGTTTGTTTTGTTTTTCTATTCAAACATTCTCTTTAACTTTAGCTCACTAAAAAACAAATAATTATGAAACGTTTATTTACTATCCTTACTTTGGCACTCTTGCTTCCATTAGCAAGTAATGCTCAGAAATTAAAGATGACCAAAGGAAATTTGGCTGCTATTAAAGGCGAAAAAGAAATGCTAATTGAGTTTAACTACGATGGTTTTGCCGTAGGTAAATTCAAAAATGAGACAGATTACAAAGCAAAAAAAGTCGAAGAATACAACAAAAAAGAACCAGGACGTGGTGACAAATGGAGTGAATCATGGGATCGTGATAAAGAAGTGCGTTATCCTGAAAAATTTATTGCTCTTTACAATAAAACTACAAAGTCTGCTCAAGTTAACCCAAGTGCAGATGGAGCGAAATACAAGATGATTGTCGTTACAACATTCATTGAGCCAGGGTACAATGTTGGAGTTTCAAGTAAACCAGCAAGTGCTAATATGATAGCTCGTATTGTTGAAGTTGATAATCCTGACACAATTGTTGCTGAAATTACTATAACAGGAGCTCCTGGTGCAACTGCAATGGGGATGGATTTTGATACTGGAATGCGTATTTCAGAATGCTATGCAATTTCAGCTAAAAAATTAGCAGCTCTTGTAAATAAAATGCTGAAATAGACTCATTTTTAAATAGACTTTATGAAAGGGGAGGCGATAGTCTCCCTTTTTTTTATTTCCTTCATTCCGATTTCCGTACCTTTGCACAAGAAACGCTCTATCATGATAGTTGAAATAGATAATAAACTCATCTCTACTGAAATTTTTGACCGCAAATTTGTGTGCGATTTAAACGCGTGCAAAGGAGCTTGTTGTGTAGAAGGTGACACAGGTGCGCCATTAACTCAAGATGAAATAGCGATTATAGAGCGTGATTTAGAGCAAATCAAACCCTACATGAGGCAAGAGGGTATTGATGCGGTAGAGGCGAGTGGAGTGTATTACAACGACAATTTCAATGAGCCTGTGACGACCTTGGTTAATGAGAAAGAATGTGCATTTGTGTATTTCGATAACCAAGGAATTACAAAATGTGCCATCGAGCAAGCACACCGCGATGGTAAAACGGATTTTAAAAAACCACTTTCCTGCCACTTATACCCTATCCGTGTCAAGAAAACAAAGACCTTCGAAATCCTCAATTACGACCAGTGGAAAATCTGCGAACCGGCTTGTGGGTGTGGAGATCAACTCAATGTTAAAGTCTATCAATTCTTGAAAGAACCACTGATTCGTGCCTATGGCGCAGATTTTTTTGAGGAAATGAAAGAGGCAGACAAACTTTGGGAGACAGAGAAAGAGAGTTTGTAACATCTCCCTGCGCCTTTTTCCCCTTTTCTAACTACATTTACTCCGTGAATAATTCATTTGGAAAGGCATATAAACTTTGTTCTAAAATTCTTCTTCAAAAAGTCTATGATGACGGTAAGGAGATTAAAGAGATTCCTTTTGTGCTGAAATATATTCCAATGGAAAACGCTGATGCAGCACCATTTCAAGTCGTATTTGTAGTTCCTAAGCGCAAATTTAGACACGCCACAACAAGAAACCAAATTCGTCGTTATATTCGGGAAGCCGTTCGGTTGAATAAACATGAATTGGAAAGCGTATTGATAAATGAAAACAAGCAATTGGCATTGTTTCTGCTATATGTAGGCTACAAAGAGGTGAATTTTCACGATATTGACAAAAAAATTAAAATACTTTTAAAACGGTTAGCGAATGAAGTCAACACGATTAAAAAATAGCATTATCGGTCTGTTTATCGGACTTATAGCAATTTCTTTACCCCAAAAAAGTTACGGACAAAGTGATGGTTTTGAGGTAGTAAAGAACCTTGAGTTAATTGATTTAATCTATCGAAATCTTGATATGTATTATGTCGATAAGCCTATCCCAGGGAAAATTATGAAAGCGGGGATAGATGCCATGTTACGCGAATTAGATCCTTATACTGTATATATCGCAGAATCAAATATTGAAGACTATCGTTTAATGACTACAGGTCAATACGGTGGAATTGGCGCGTTAATTCGCTCGGTTGACGATTATGTCATTATTACAGAACCATACGAAAACAATCCTGCGTTTGATGCTGGGATGAAAGCAGGAGACATTATTCTCTCTATTGATGGCGTTTCAATGAAAGGTAAACCTTCTGATGAAGTAAGTGCGGCGTTAAAAGGACCTAAAGGTTCTACAATTTCAGTTGAAGTAGATCGACCTGGACATGGAAAGAAGACAGTAAAAATAACACGTGCCGAGATTAAAATTCCCGATGTGCCTTATTCTGCAATAGTGAAAGATGGCATTGGCTATATTAAATTGACTTCTTTTACACAAGCAGCGTATAGCGAAGTGAAAAAAGCCTATGACGAATTAAAAAGTCAGGGGATGGAGAAGTTAATATTTGACTTACGAGGAAATGGAGGTGGATTGCTTATCGAATCCGTGAAAATTGTGAATATGTTTGTGCCAAAGGGTCAAGAAGTGGTAAATACAAAAGGTCGAATTCAAGAAGAAAACCGTGTGTACACAGCCTTAGATAAACCAACTGATTTAGATATTCCTTTAGTTGTGTTAGTGGATGAGGGCTCTGCTTCAGCAAGTGAAATTGTCTCGGGAGCATTGCAAGACTTGGATAGAGCAGTCATTGTGGGGTCAAATACATTTGGAAAGGGGCTGGTTCAACGAACTATGGATTTGAAATACGGATCTAAAGTAAAACTGACTATTGCAAAATACTATACTCCTTCAGGTAGATGTATTCAGAAGCTTGATTATGCTGGAAGGGTTGATGGAGAGCTCCCAAAAGAAATTGAAGATTCGCTCTTATTTACGTTTAAAACGAAAAATGGACGAGATGTTAAAGACGGTCGTGGTATTGAACCTGATGTGAAAGCTGAAGAAGATAGATTTAGCCGTTTAACTGCTATGTTGGTTGTGGAGAATATAATGTTTGATTTCGCAACTGATTTCGCTTTGAATAACCCTAAAATAGATGCACCTGATGTGTTTCAATTGTCAGATGAGACTTACGAGCAATTTAAAAAGTTCGCGATAGGGAAAGAGTTTACCTATACAACTGCAAGTGAGGAGATGTTGAATAAATTTATGGAAGTTGCAGAATCGGAAAGCTATTTGACGAAAGATTCTCCTGAATATAAAGCAATGTATGCACTGGTTCATCCTTCGAAAGAGCGTGATCTTGAAAAATTTAAGGATGAAATCATCGAGCTATTGGAAAATGAGATTGTCTCGCGTTACTATTTTCAAAAAGGACGTATTATCAATAGTTTCAAATACGATGAAACGATGGTTGAAGCACAGAAAGTACTTTCTGATTTAACAAGATATCAAAATATCCTGTCTGGTAAATAATTTTGAATGTTCGGATCAACAGTACATCGCGCAATCTTTCTTATAGCTATTGGGGGAATCGCTGCTGGGCTTCCGTTGAACAAAATTGTATTAAGTCTTGGAGGAATGCTTGTTTCTCTAAACTGGCTTCTTGAAGGTGGTTTTAGTGCGAAGTGGGAATTATTCAAATCGAACAGACTTGCCCAATTGTTACTGGCATTATTTGCTATTCATGTGCTTGGCTTGTTGTGGTCCGAGGATTTAGCTTATGGTTTTCATGACATTAAAATTAAGCTGCCCCTACTTTTCTTTCCAATCGTTTTGTCTACGACACGTGCATTGAATGAATTGGAACGCAAGTGGATTTTAAGTTTATTTTTGGGCGCAGTCGTTGTCACTTCGCTTATAAACTGGGCTGTATTTGTGCATGACGGCTTGGATGATGATATGGAAATGAGAAATATGTCTTTATTTACATCTCACATTCGGTATTCATTACTCGTTGTTTTTGCGTTATGTATATCGACATACCTGGCTTTTCGTATGCGGAATTTTTGGCGTACAATTCTTATTGTCATTACCTTTTGGCTCATTTACTACACATTATTTTCACAAGTTTTGACAGGAATTTTAGCCTTGGTTTCAGTTTTAATCGGGCTTGTCATTTGGATAGGAATTAAACATCTATCAGGTATGTGGCGAATTTCACTTTTTATAGTTTTTCTGTGTGCACTTTTTGTTGGGGCAACTTGGTTTAAAACCCACATTACTCCCCCCATAAAGGAAAAAATTGTTCGTGAGAATCTTGAGTATAGAACTCCATCTGGCAATGCGTATTCTCATGATCTTGAAAACGAGTTGACTGAAAATGGATTTTATATATTTTACTATTTATGTGAAGATGAAATTGAGGTTGAATGGAATAAAGTTTCTGAAATTGATTATAATGAAAAAGACCACAGAGGCAACTTAGTTTCGGGTACGTTGATTAGGTATATGACTTCTAAAGGGATGCGGAAAGACTCTGCTGATTTTTCAAAACTTACTGATAAAGATATTTATTATGTAGAGCAAGGGATTGCATCTGTCGTTTATACACACGGTGGAATTAAGTCGCGTTTAGCAGGTTTGGGGTTAGAATTTCAAAAATATGCTGCGGGCGAAGATCCGAATGGATCCACTGTGATGGAGAGACTTGAATATTGGAATACCGGTTTAGAAATTATCGGAGAAAACTTTTGGTTTGGGGTTGGAACAGGTGATGTGCAGCAGGCATTTAATCGAAAGTATGAGCAGAATAACTCAAGACTTCTGCCCGAAAACAGAGTGAGAACTCATCAACAATTTATGACTTTTTGGATTGCTTTTGGCATAATTGGATTTATGTTATTTCTAATTTTCCACGTTGGTTTTTTGGTGTTAAAATGGCGTCAAAACGACATAATCCCCTTTTTGTTTATTCTAATAATTGTGATATCATATTTAACTGAAGACACACTAGAAACTCAAACTGGTGTCACATTTATGGCCTTTTTTGCCAGTCTCTTTCTTCATAAAAAAAGAGTTGAACAAAACGATTATCGATTATGAAATTACTTTTTGCTACAGGAAACAGCAATAAAGCCAAGGAAATTCAGGCACTGATGCCTTTAGGGATAGAGATTCTTTCATTAGCTGATTTAGATTTTAATGAAGATATTCCTGAAACAGCTGATACACTTGAGGGAAATGCAAAGATGAAAGCAGCTTATGTGTACGAAAAGTTTGGCTTGAATTGTTTTGCTGATGACACAGGACTTGAAATTGAAGTGTTAAATGGTGAGCCAGGGGTTTATTCGGCGCGTTATGCAGGTTCTCAGCGCAGTGACTCAGACAACATCAATAAAGTGCTTACAGAGCTTAAAAATCATGAAAACAGAAATGCGCGTTTTAGAACGGTGATTTCACTCGTTATTGACAACAAGTTTCATGAATTTGAAGGAATTGTAGGAGGTAAAATTATGGTGTCACCAACTGGTGAAAACGGCTTTGGCTACGATCCCATATTTGAACCAGAAGGCTGTGGCAAAACTTTTGCTGAGTTAAGCATGGATGAAAAAAATAAACGCAGTCATCGAGCTAGAGCATTTCAAAAATTAATTGATTTTGTTCAGAATCAGCTATAAAAGTGTATTTTCGGGATTGAATTCCTAAAACACTATATACGTGATTCGCGATTTCATTAAAGAGGGCACTATTTATTCTATAGCTGGTTTTTTGGCTAAGGGGATTAGTCTGATGTTGATTCCTGTATTCACAATGTATTTTTCACCAGGTGACTACGGTGTACTCGATTTATTGTTTGTTTTTAGCATGTTTTTTAATGCCTTATTTTCGTTTCAAATTGGTCAGGGTTTAACTCGATTTTTGGGTGAATCACATTTTGATAAAGAGAAGCAAAAGAAGCTGGCTTCGTCCGCATTTATTTTTATCTTGATTACGTATTTGTTGGGGGCAGCACTCGTTATGATTTTTCGAGATTCTATAATGGAGACCATAGGTTTGACACATGAAAGCCACAAAAAGAGTTACTTTCTTGCTGTTGTTTCTATCGTTTTAAATGGAGTTTTCTTTTTTATGAGTGGGCATTTACAGGCATTGCGTCGGAAAACTGAATTTGCAATTGCCTCTTTTTTACACGCATTACTTGGGATTTTAGCAACCTATTTTTTTGTAATAATTTTGGACAAGAGCATAAATGGGGTATTTTATGCTACAATCGCAATTGTTCCTATTGTACTTATTTATCAATTTGGTCGTTTGTATAGAGAATATGGGTTGATTGTGAGTAAAAAATTATTGCACGAATTATTGAAGTATAGTTCCCCTTTAATTCCAGCAGCCATTGCTTACGTGCTACTAAGTCTGACAGATAGAATTTTTATAAATTATTATTTGGATAAAGAACAACTGGGAATTTATAGTGTTGGGTTTAAGTTTTCATTTGCTATAAGCTTAGTGATTTCAGGTTTTTCTATGGCTCTTGGACCACTACTTTATCAACGATATAGAGAAGAAAAAACAACTAGAGAGTTGACTGTTTTATTCAATTGGTTTGTAGTGATTGGGTTTTTTGTCGTGTCATCTCTTTCGATTTTTGCAGAAGAAACAGTGTATATTTTTACTCAACGCCCATATTACGATGCTTCGGATGTGTTGCCCATGTTGTATTTCTCAGTTTGGTTTGCTGGGTTTGCTATGTTTTCTCCAGGCATGAACTTGCAAAATAAAACAAAATGGATTGCTTTAATTGTGCTTTTTGCAGCAGGGTTAAATATCTATTTAAACACCTTGTTTATTCCTGCTTTAGGAATTAAAGGTGCGGCATTTGCAACCATGATAAGCTCAATAATAAATTACAGCATATTGTTTCTGCTTTCTATGAGACTGTTTAAATTTAAAATAAGTAAGACATTGCTTTTTGCTTGCATCTCTTTAACATTAGTAACGGTTGCTTATACGACTTCGACAAGATTAGAAGTGGATTTTGGAGAGCATAGCATCTTTTTTAAAGTACTACTTGTCTTGTTCTTTTTCTTTTTACTCGTTTTTACTATTAAACATCGACCTAAATTGTTTTTCAAAACAATGGACGATTCTGTTTCTGAGTAAACAGTATATTTGATAAATTTCAACAGGTGAAGAATGAACTTTTTGGCATAGTAGATATTGGTATAGGGTTAGCCTGGCTTGTCTTGATTTTGTTTCTAGCATTCTTGCGTAAATCAAATAATAAGGACAAAGCACATTACCGTTATTTCATGCTTAATGTGTCATTTAAACTTCTCTTTGCACTAGTTTTTGCAATGATTTATGTCTTTTACTATGGAGGTGGTGATACAACAGCTTATTGGGAAGGGGCCGTAAATTTGAATAAACTGTTTTGGGATAATCCCTCGGCATATTTTGAAGAATTATCGTCAACACCATCTTTGAGCACCATTTATGAAAGATTCAATTTGCGAACAGGATATCCTCCTTCATGGATTTATAGAGAGCCAGAAAGCTGGTTCGTCTGCAAAGTGACTTCCATATTAACTTTTTTTACGTTTAACAGTTATTTAGCCCTCACTTTTATCTTTGCGTATATTGCATCTCTTGCAACATGGAGATTATTTGAGCTTGTATTGTCATTTAATTTTATTTCGCAAACCAATGCGGCTATCGCTACATTATTTATCCCTTCAGTTAGTATCTGGTGTAGTGGAATTTCTAAAGACACCATTATATTAATTGCATTGCTCTTTATGTTATACCAAGTATTTGGATTTTTCTCTAAAGAACGAAAAGTAGGACTGTATGGGATACTAATTATACTTTTCTACCTCTTTATGTTATTCTACGTAAGACCGTTCATGATCATTGCAATTATTCCCCCATTATTTATAGCATTTGGTACAGGAATCTTAAGACGCTTGAGTGATAGTGTCGTTTTGATAAATACTTTTCGAATTCTGATTTTAATAATCGGATTGGGTGCTGTCGGCCTATATTTTCAAGCAAAAGGGAGTCTAGGAGCTTTGGAACCCGAAGCCTATTTGGAAGAAGCAGCGGTAATTCAACAAGATTTTGCCCAAAACACATTGTATACGGGAAAACGTTATGATTTAGGTGTAACGGAGTACACGGCAAGCGGTATGATCAAAGCAATGCCAGCAGCTATAGTGGCGGCATTTTATCGTCCATTTATATGGGAGTCAAATAGTATTTTTCTTGCTCTAAGTGGAGTGGAAGGATTTGTTCTATTGTGGCTCACGCTTAAATTTTTTGTGACTGGAGGTGGATTTTTTGCTAGAATCAGGCAAATTGGAAAAAACGAATTTTTGACCTTTGCGATTTTGTTTGCCATATTTTTTGGATTTTCAGTAGGGTTTACTGCTATCCTGTTTGGTGTTTTAGTGCGATTTAAAGCTCCCATTTTGCCATTTTTGGCTGTAGTACTTTTGGCAAAAAAAAGAAGGGTTGAGTCCTCTCCCGAAAATTAAGATCTGTATTGTTCGCTTAAAAATTTACCCCAACTCCAATTCGCATTCCCCAATTTCGATAAGTCCGCTGCAGATTATCTGAAGATACTCCTGGTGAAAAAGCTGATCTGAAATACGGAGATCCATAAATAAACCAATGTTTAAATGTTTTCCTGACTTCCAATTGAATAGCATAAGAGAGTATGAATCGTTTTGATGGTATATCAATTAAACCTTCTTTTACATTTTCAGGATAGCGTCCAATATTGTTTGCAATAGCAAAATCGAAATTCATTCCTACTCGCGGAATTAACGACCAAGAACCTATATTAAAACGATATCCGAAATTAAGTGGAATAGAAATCCATGAATATGAGTTCCTTGATTGATATGTGCTGTCAATTATTTCTGTTACCGTTGTACTATCATAGATTGGCACATCAACAATTTCCCATGTTTGTGTTTCTTCAACAAAGACAGAGTCCATTTGATAACCAATAACATAGACACTGTCATATGTGCTTTCTGTTTGGGATGTATAATTTGTGTTTTCACCCGACTGAAGATAATTTGCTCCAGTACCCATAGTTAAATTTTGGTAGTTGACATTGAAGTTAAACCCGAATGAGGCGCTGTAAAGTGGTTTTTCTTCATCCCTTATTTTGTTCAAATATTCTGAATTTGAAGATGTAGTTTTGGAAAATGAACCCGTAAATCCGCCAAACGCTTGTAGCTCGGCCGACCAATTGGATTTTGATTTGCGTGGGTTGAGAATCACGGAGTCTCTTATCACGACAGAGTCACGAATCACCACCGAATCTCTGATAATCACTGAATCTCTTATGACTACCGAATCCTTATATACAATCTTAATCTTTTCTTCTTTGTTTTTTAACGTGTCCTCATTGTTGTGAGTTGGATGAGAGGTGTTATCACTAACATTTAAGTTATCAGATGAATTATAATTACGCTTAGTATTTTGTGATGGACTTGAATTGTCTACTCGAGACGAAAATTTAGATTTGGAGTTGGTGTCTCTGATGTTATTCGATTTCTCGTTTGTAGAATTCTCCTTTTGCGCCAAATATACATCATGTAGAGAATTTTGATTGTAGATTAAGTGCGATTTTCTTCGTTTGCGTATATGAGTATCTTTATCTAAGTCAGGAGATTTAGAAGAATTTAGTTGGGGGTCATTAGTATTGGAGTTAGAAGAATGTTGAGCATCATTAGTATTCACTTCATCTGATGTGCTAAGTATACTGTTCGAATCTTTCTCTTGAAGTAAAACTTGATTTGTTTGTTCTTTGATTAGTAGAGTTGTTAAATCAGTACGTTCTTTTGCGGGGTTTTGCTGTTCTTGATGAGAATTAAATATCACGATATATGCAAAAATTGAGACAGTCAAAAACAAGGGAAGAAAGACCCATATTATTCTGCGTTTTTTCTTAGTTCCTTCAATACCGTCCAACTTACTATTCAGGTCGCTCAAAAATGCATCCGGAATATCGAAAGTTCTTTCACTCAGTTTTTCATTGAAGAGCTTGTCTATATGTTCTCTTGACTCTTTCATTGTTTAATCGGTATTTGATTTTCGCAGAGTAACAACTTTAACTTTTTACGCGCTTCCTTGATGTGCCACTTCACGGTTTCGTATGAAATATCCAACATTTCAACTATTTCCTTAGTTTCATAACCATCAATTGCATATAAGTTAAAAACAAGTTTAGTAGCAGGAGGAAGCTGGTCTAACATTTTCTGCAATTCTTCAGCTTCAATAGCATAATCAATGTCTGGTTGAACATCAAAATGGGTGTCTTCTATTTCTGCATCCTGCTTAAAAAGCTCATTGTACTTTTTGTCTTTTCTATAACTATCAATAATCTCTCGTTGAACAATTGTTTTAGCCCATGAAAAATAGGCTGTGTCAGGTTTAAATTGATTAATGCTGGATATTATTTTCATAAACGCATTATTGACAATTGACATTTGGTCTTCCTGATTGTTTTTGTAGCGTACAGCACTCCCCATTAGCACATTAAACGTGTGCTTATAAAGATCCAAAATGGATTTTCTATCCCCATTTTGTATTGCCGTTATCAGCTTCTTGTCAACTATCAACAAATACTTTTTTTCAATATGTAGAACAAT
>CAYUQU010000095.1:0-12134 GCA_964447015.1 uncultured Flavobacteriales bacterium | reverse complement strand
TACACACGGCTGTCTACTTGTCAGAACACAGTAAAATAATCAAAAAACAATTTCAACAGTTAGTCAATTTACACGCTAAATGCGATTATAAGAAAATCATGCCTAATGATTTCTACAGAGAAACACTAAAGACGCAGTTTTCAAAAATAGCGAACGAAATAGTCAATCAAGACAGTGCCATTATTTCTAGTTATCCAGTTTGTGTGAATAAGAACAAAAGCAGAAATGATTAGAGGACAAAAGTGTTGATGAGAAATAATTGTAAATTAGCAAGAAGAAAAAAATGAAATTATGGACTATAAAATATTAAAAGGCAAGTTAGACCAACTTGATAATGAAATGGCCGAGAAAATGAATGAACAAGCCAATAATCGTTATATTATTTCTGATGGTGTCATGAAAATTGAGGAGTATTTTTCAAGAGAGGTGAGACTGGCTTGGATGTTAAAAGAGCCTTATGATAGAGACAATGGCGAAGGGGGCGGATGGTCTTATTTTGCGATGTTTCCCGAGGGGTATAATTTATACCTTGAGCAGTTTAATAAGGGCCATAAATCCACTTGGCATCCTATGATTTATATATCATATGCTATTCATAATGAATTTTTAGAATGGAAAGATATGGATTGGTTAAGAGACAATCATTCAATGTGTGATATTGTAAGAAGTGTAGCATTTATTAATTCTCAAAAATTACCTTCAAAAGGCGTCACACTAACGGACATGCGTGATTTATGGAAGTCGATTAAGGTTCATGGTTATCTACTAAAAAGACAGGTTGAATTATTAGATCCTAACGTGTTGATTTTTGCAAATACAATTAAGCTATACGAAGATGTGCTCGGATTCGATTTATCTAAGAAGATAAATCATGGAACATGTGATTATTTAGTTCATAATGGTAAATTACTTATTGACGCATACCATCCTTCACAAAAAAAAGTCACTAGAGACCGATATATAAACGATATTGTAACTATTGTGAAAAAATGGAAGAATGAATGGAAATAATTCGCTCAACAAATTCATATAAAAAATTAAAAAAATGGAAGAAAAAGCCGATTTATCCGATTCAATTTTTCAACTAGATTTAGAATTTGACATTGTTAATGAATTTATAAAACGTATAGTTAAAACTACTGATAAAAACAATAGTGACATTGTTATCAAAACCTCTGGAGGAAGAAAAGTAAAATTTCAATTCGATATTAATATAGAATCGGCTAATACTATTGGAGAGGTTTATGTTACGGAACTTCCTTTTAATTCAGGGCGTAAAAGAAAGTTTCTTACGGATATTTTGAAGATGATAACCTTTGAAGAATTAGTGAAGGAAAAGCTAACTAAATATTACATTATTACAGTTCATGGGGTAGATGAAGACAACGAAATAACTTTTATAGAGCACGGGGACGCCAACTCTCTTGTCGGCCAAAGTAGCTGGCTTAATGAAACTTTACGATTGTTTGATATTAAGCTTTATTATTGTCAACTCCCTGTTAAAATGAGTAATGAGTTAAAAAGTTTCAGATTGAAACAGGTTAAAGGAATGAAGAGGTAGAAAATTAATGAGTTTTTTCCAATCTCTCAACCCAACCTCACAGATATTTCCAAAAACAACCCAAAAAACGAAATTCTTTCTTATTTTTATGGATGTGGCTAACAGCCATTTAAAAAATACGGTTTTATAACCTTAAAATACTAAGAAATGAATAATTCAGGAAAAGGAAAATGCCCGGTGATGCATGGTGGGAACACGGAGACATCAAACTCTGTAATGGATTGGTGGCCAAACGCGCTTAATTTGGACATTTTGCATCAGCATGATACGAAAACCAATCCTTTGGGTGAGGAATTTAGCTATAAGGAAGCGTTTAAGAAATTGGATTTGGAGGCGCTGAAAAAAGATTTGAAAGCGATGATGACCGACAGTCAAGACTGGTGGCCTGCCGATTGGGGGCATTATGGTGGTTTGATGATTCGAATGGCATGGCATGCGGCGGGAACTTACCGCATTGCAGATGGACGCGGGGGGAGTAATACCGGAAATCAACGTTTCGCTCCTTTAAACAGCTGGCCAGACAATGGTAACTTGGATAAAGCGCGTCGACTGTTGTGGCCTATAAAGCAAAAATACGGGAACAGCATTTCGTGGGCCGATTTGTATATTTTGGCTGGAAATATGGCTTATGAGTCTATGGGATTCAAGACTTTCGGTTTTGCAGGTGGGCGCGAAGACATTTGGCATCCTGAAAAGGACATCAGTTGGGGGAAAGAGAAAGAATGGCTCGCGGCAACCAAAAATCGCTATGGAAATGACGCAGACCGCCAAACCTTAGATAATCCATTGGCCGCAGTTCAAATGGGATTGATTTACGTGAATCCCGAAGGAGTTGACGGACAACCAGATCCGCTGAAAACGGCGCATGATGTACGCATGACCTTCAAGCGCATGGCGATGAACGATGAAGAAACAGTGGCGCTAACTGCTGGAGGACATACCGTTGGAAAAGCGCACGGAAATGGTGATGCATCTGCCTTGGGTGAAAGTCCAGAAGGCGGAGAAATTCACGACCAAGGTTTTGGATGGATGAACCCCAACGGAAAAGGTAATGCGGGAGATACCGTAACAAGTGGTTTAGAGGGCGCATGGACAACCAACCCTACTCAGTGGGATCACGGCTATTTTCACATGCTGTTCTCTCACGAATGGGAATTGAAGAAAAGTCCTGCAGGTGCTTGGCAGTGGGAACCAATCAACATCAAAGAAGAAGACAAACCCTTGGATGCTCATAATCCGAATATGCGCCAAAATCCCATTATGACGGATGCGGACATGGCGATGATTAAAGATCCCGAGTACCGTAAAATTTCGGAACGATTTTATAAAGACCCTGAATATTTTGGTGAAGTGTTTGCTCGAGCTTGGTTCAAGTTAACGCACCGAGATTTGGGTCCGAAAAGTCGCTACCTTGGAGCTGATGTGCCACAAGAAGATTTAATTTGGCAAGATGTAGTGCCTACAGTAGATTACACGTTGTCGGATGCTGAAATTGAAGACTTAAAAACAAAACTACTGAACAGTGGTTTGACTCGCTCAGAGCTTATCGAAACCGCTTGGGACAGCGCAAGAACCTTTAGATATTCCGACTATAGAGGCGGTGCCAATGGCGCGCGAATTCGTTTGGCTCCACAAAAAGATTGGGCGGGGAATGAACCTGAACGTTTGCAAAAAGTGCTCAACAAACTCACGGAAATTCAATCGGGATTATCCAAAAAAGTAAGTATTGCCGATTTGATTGTGTTGGGAGGAACTGCCGCAGTTGAAAAAGCTGTGCAAGAAGGTGGAATGAACATTAAAGTACCATTTACCGCCGGACGTGGTGATGCTACAGACGCCATGACCGATGTTGAATCATTTGAGTACTTGGAACCCATACACGACGGCTACAGAAACTGGTTGAAAAAAGACTATGACGTAAAACCCGAAGAACTTTTAGTTGACAGAACTCAACTGATGGGACTCACCGCTCCCGAGATGGCCGTTTTAGTTGGCGGTTTACGCGTATTGGATGTCAACCACGGTGGTGCAAAACACGGTGTTTTAACGGACAGAGCAGGTGTACTTAGCAACGATTTCTTTGTAAATCTGACGGACATGAATTACAAATGGAAACCCGTTTCTGAAAATCTATATCACATCGTAGACAGAAAAACAGGCGCAACCAAATGGACAGCGACACGTGTGGATTTGGTTTTTGGATCAAATTCTATTCTCCGCGCTTACGCTGAGTTTTATGCGCAGAACGACAACAAGGAGAAATTTGTGAAGGATTTTGTTGCGGCTTGGGTGAAGGTTATGAATGCAGATCGATTTGATATATAGACTGCAAGATTCAAGACTTTAAGACTCAAGACCCCGACAATATCGGGGCAGGCTTGTTTGTGATAAATTGAGGATTTACTGAAAAAAGGGGGGCGAGTGTCCCGTACAATTGTAGAGATATAAATTGAAGTAAAATAGAAGCACAATGTTTAAATTATTTAAGAAAAAAGAGCAGGAGTCGACTTCCGAAAACAGTCGGGTTGGTGTAGTTTTTGAACCGTTTGTTTTTGCCATTCCTGCAGACTGGGAATGTATTAACGACAATGGCACACTGCGCGCCAACAAGAACGATGAGATCAGATTGAATATTTCCATTCGGAACATGAGTCAGGTACCTGATTTTACATTGGATGGTTTTTTTGAGACCATCAAAGCCGGATATTTCAGTTCAGATATAAATTGGGCGGTTTACTCAAATATCACTAGAACTGACGATACTATTTATCAAACATTGGAATATCTTGACGATCCAAGAATGGTTATAGCGGCTGCTGAAAAAACGGTGAATGGTGTACATTTAGCATTGATTATATCGTTTGCAGGAAATTCTGGAAAAGATGTGGAGGCGCATTTCAATACGTTTACGAATGTGTTGGAGAATATAGCAGTGTTGTAACTTATTTCTAAAGATTTCATCGGCTAGGCAACAATAAGTACAATGATTAAACATCAAATTCACCACTAAATTCAAACTTTGATTAAATTTGTGCATCTTATCTGTTCATAGAGCGGTTAAGCAGATAATAAACAAGAAATTAAATATGATACGCACAAAAATTTCAACATTGTTATCCCAATACGAATTGGGTCAGGAAGTAGTGGTAAAAGGATGGGTTCGATCGTTTCGAAACAACCAATTTATTCAACTTAATGATGGGTCGACTATTAAGAATATTCAGGCCGTTGTGGAGTTTGAAAATTGGGATGAAAATGAATTGCGTCGAATCACTACTGGAGCGGCATTGTCTATTTCGGGAACAATTGTCGAATCTACAGGTGCGGGTCAGGATATTGAAGTTAAAGTAAAGACACTTGAAGTACTTGGTGATGCAAATCCAGATGAAATAGCAAAAACAGTGATGCAACCAAAGCGTCACTCGCTTGAGTATTTACGTGAACAAGCGCATTTGCGTTTTAGAACGAACGTGTTTGGGGCGGTATTTAGAATTCGCCACGCAGTTTCGTTTTCGATTCACAAATTCTTTCATGATCAAGGATTTTTCTATTTGCATACACCAATTATCACAGGGTCTGATGCAGAGGGAGCGGGAGAAATGTTCCGCGTATCTACTTTAGACCCTAAAAACCCACCATTGAAAGAAGACGGTTCTGTTGATTGGTCAGAAGACTTTTTCGGTAAACAAGTCAACTTAACTGTTTCGGGGCAACTTGAAGCAGAACTAGGTGCGTTAGCTTTGGGTCAAGTGTACACTTTCGGGCCTACTTTCCGTGCGGAAAATTCAAACACAACACGTCACTTAGCAGAGTTTTGGATGATAGAGCCTGAAGTGGCTTTCAATGACTTGAATGACAACATGAACCTTACAGAAAATTTCTTGAAATACATCTGTAACTACGTATTGGAAAACTGCAAAGATGATTTGGCTTTTTTAAATGAGCGTGAAATCAATGAACAAAAATCAAAACCACAAAACGAGCGCAACGAGTTAACCTTGACTGAGCGTTTGCAATTTGTAGCAAACAATTCGTTTGAGCGTATCACGTACACAAAAGCGATTGAGCTGCTGAAAGATTCTAAGCCGTACAAGAAAAAACAATTCAAATACCCTGTGGATTGGGGAACAGATTTGCAATCGGAACACGAGCGCTTTTTGGTAGAAAAACACTTTAAAAAACCAGTTATCATCACTGATTATCCAGCGAGTTTCAAAGCATTTTACATGCGTCAAAACGACGATGGGAAAACAGTTGCAGCGATGGATGTGTTGTTCCCAGGAATTGGTGAAATCGTTGGAGGATCTCAGCGTGAAGAGCGTATAGATGTGTTGAAGAAAAAATGCGCCGACTTCAACATTCCAGAAGAAGAAATTTGGTGGTATATCGACACGCGTCGCTTTGGTACTGTGCCACACGCTGGTTTTGGACTTGGTTTTGAACGCATGGTGATGTTTGTAACAGGAATGACAAACATTCGCGATGTGATTCCTTTCCCCCGCACGCCAAATAATTGCGAATTTTAACGCAGCATAACACAATAATTTGTATCTTAATCACACAAATAACCCAAGATGGCAGCGTTAAGGCAAACACTTTCTTTAAAACTTGAGCAGAGACTTTCTCCGCAACAAATTCAGTTGATGAAATTGCTGCAAATTCCAACTATGGAGTTAGATCAGCGCATCAAACAAGAGCTTGAAGAAAATCCTGCGTTGGAAGAAGGGAAAGAAGAACTTGAAGACGATTACGAGCGTGATGACAATGATTACGAAGACGATACGCGGAGCGAATCAGAAAAAGAAATCGACATCAACGACTATATCAATGACGATGCAGATTACAAAACGCAAGTAAACAACAAAGGTAAAGACGACGATGACGTGTACATGCCCCTTTCTCAAGGAACTAGTTTCCAAGAGAGGTTAATGGAACAAATCAATTTGCGTTACTTAAGTGAGTTGGAAACAACGATTGCAGAGACAATTATCGGCAACTTGGACGAAGATGGTTACCTAAATAGAGATATTGAAAGTCTTGTGGATGACCTCGCATTCTCCCAAAACATCTCGACAACAGAAGAAGAAGTTCAGAAAGTGCTTGACATTGTTCAGGACTTAGAGCCTTCAGGAGTTGGAGCTAGAGATTTGAGAGAATGTTTGTTACTTCAAATTTACCGCAGACAAGACGGAGATATCACCCGATTCACTGCCAAAATAATATTGGAAGACTTTTACGAAGAATTTACACGTAAACACTACCAAAAAATTCAACAAAAGCTCGAAATTGAAGAGGAAGATTTAAAAGACGCTATTGCCGAAATTTTAAAACTGAATCCCAAACCAGGTGGGTCTATGAAGGACTCTGGAAAGTCTGTTGGTACAATTACACCCGACTTTGTGTTGTTTGAGAGCGAAGGCAAATTAGAACTTACCTTAAACGGACGCAACGCACCAGACTTGAAAGTGAGTAAAAGCTACGAAACCATGTTGCGCAATTATGCTGAAGGAGCAAAATCATCTAAAGGGGATAAAGAAGCGTTGGTTTTCGTAAAACAAAAACTGGACTCAGCAAAGTGGTTTATTGATGCCTTGAAACAACGTCAATTTACTTTGTTGGACACCATGAGTGCGATTATGGCTTACCAAAAGGAGTATTTTTTGACGGGTGATGAGACGAAACTAAAGCCCATGATTTTGAAAGACATCGCGGAAATCGTTAATCTAGACATTTCAACTATTTCGCGTGTGGCTAATAGCAAATATGTGCAAACCAATTACGGTGTGTTTCCTTTAAAATACTTCTTTTCAGAATCACTGTCAACTGAAAGTGGAGAAGAAGTTTCTTCGCGCGAAGTAAAGCAAATTCTAACCGAGGCAGTGGAAGGTGAAAACAAACGTAAACCACTTACGGACGATAGATTGGCTGAGCTTTTAAAAGAAAAAGGATACACAATTGCACGTAGGACAGTAGCAAAATACCGAGAACAATTGAATATTCCAGTAGCACGATTGAGAAAAGAGCTGTAAAATGAAACAAACGGCTAATTTTATTTCGTATTTATTTCATCCGCTTTTTGTACCTCTGTACGGGTTGGCTATACTTATGTACATTCCAAGTACACCAAAAAGCTTTTTGGTTCTCGACTCACTTTATTATACTTCTGAAGACATCAAATACGTCCTGCTTTTTCTTTTTGGAATATTTGGTGTGTTAGCACCTGGAATTTCTTTGTTGCTCTTCAAACACAATAAGACGATTAGTAGCTTGCATTTGGAAAAACAAGAGGAGCGTCGAATGCCCATCTTTATGATGAGTATTTATATGGGAATTTTATTCTATTTCCTCGTTTTTCATGTGCCTGAATCAGCTATTCCGCGGGTTGTACCTGGAATTGCTTTGGGAGCAGCGGTTGGAATTTTTATTACTGGATTGGCAAATCAATATATTAAAATCAGTCTGCACATGCTCGGCATGGGGATGCTTACTGGAGCGCTTTACGGATATTTCAGTGATCAACTCTTTTTTCACGAATGGGTATTGCCAAGTATATTTATTTGCTCGGGTATTGTTGCTACTTCACGTTTAGTGTTGGGAGCACATAATTTTAAAGAACTTTTTTTAGGATATACATTAGGATTTTTCGCAATTTTTGGCTCAATAGCCTTATATTTTCATTAATTTTTAAAATCATTCAACATGAAAAGTGTACTTTTTTTAGCAGTAAGTTTGAGTTTACTCTTAAACTCTTGTGGTAACACAGGTCAAGGGGGAGGAAAAGGATTTAATCTTTTTACAGTTGATCAAGACAAACAATTAGGCGCACAAGTTGACGCAGAAATTATGGCTGACCCACAACAGTTCCCAATTCTTGACTCAGTTAGGTACAGCGAAGTTTACCGCTATATATACTCTATTCGCAACACCATCCTGAATTCAGGAAATGTTACTCATAAAAATGAATTTGAATGGAAGATTAAAGTTATTCATGACGACAAAACGTTGAATGCCTTTTGTACGCCTGGTGGTTATATTTACATCTATACAGGAATTTTGAAGTTTTTGGATTCAGAAGACCAGTTTGCTGGAGTATTAGCCCATGAAATTGCACATGCTGATTTGCGTCATTCAACTCGACAAATGACACAAATGTATGGGGTAGAAATGCTTTTAGCTGTAATTGCAGGAGATAGAGAGCTTATCAGACAAGTAAGCAGCGGATTGATAGGTCTGAAATTCTCAAGAAACCACGAAACACAAGCGGATTATAATTCGGTTAGCTACTTATGCCCAACTCACTACAATGCTGCAGGTGGTGGAGGATTTTTCCAAAAAATCACAGAAATGGGAGGAGAACAACCACCAGAATTTTTGAGTACACATCCAAACCCAGACAATCGAATCGAAGCTTTTAACAACAATAAAATAACACTAGGTTGCACAGGTACTGAAACCAATGTAAACCCTTACAAACAAATGTTAAGCAAACTACCTTAGTAGGTAACGATTCAAGTAAAAATTATTCAATGCGCGGAGAGGCTCCGCGCATTTTTTGTTTTGTTTGCCCAAAAATTCTTATTAAACCTCTATCTTTGCACCTTCAAAAATGAAACGATTAAACCAAATAGGGCTCGGGACAGTTACTCCACCATGAAGCAATTACTGTTTTACTACACTGTATTTCATTGTCTTATCATTTTTTAATTATATTTTTTCAACATGAAGAATATCTTCAATTTATTTGACCTCAAGCAAAAGGTTGACTATAAAACAGAAGTTTTATCTGGACTAACAGTAGCAATTGCACTTGTTCCTGAGGCAATTGCATTTGCATTATTAGCAGGCCTTTCACCTATAACAGGTTTATATGCGGCATTTTCAATAGGTTTAATTACTTCCATTCTCGGCGGACGCCCCGGTATGATTTCAGGGGCAACTGGAGCTGTTGCAGTAGTATTCATTGGAATGATTCTTGAACTCGATGAAAAACTTGGAGTAACTGGAGACCAAGTAGTTCAGTACATCTTTGCAACGGTAATAATAGCGGGTGCATTACAAATTCTGGTAGGAGTTTTAAGATTGGGGAAATTCATCCGCTTAGTACCTCATTCTGTAATGTTTGGTTTTGTAAATGGATTAGCTATTGTCATTTTCCTCTCCCAAATGGATCAGTTCAAAATGAGAAATTCGCTTGGAGAACTTGAATGGATGACTGGTACACCATTATTCATAATGTTAGGTCTAGTAATACTTACGATGGCGATTATCTGGGGATTACCAAAATTGACAAAGGCAGTTCCAAGTTCATTGGTGGCTATTATCGTAATCGCAATAATTACTATAGGCTTCGGAATTGACACATCTACAGTGAAGGACACTTTAACCACAGTGGCTGAGGATGGAACTATCCTCGTTGGAACTATCGAAGGAGGTTTTCCTCCCTTTAACATTCCAAGTATTCCGTTTACTTGGGATACATTTATGATTATTTTCCCTTACGCAGCTATTGTTGCTGGAGTTGGTTTAATTGAAAGTTTGTTGACATTGAACTTAATAGACGAAATAACAGAGACTAGAGGTCGTGGAAACAAAGAGTGTGTAGCTCAGGGAACAGCAAATATTGTTACTGGGTTTTTCTCAGGAATGGGTGGATGTGCGATGATCGGTCAGTCACTTATTAATATTTCGGCTGGTGCACGTGCACGTCTTTCAGGAATTGTGGCTTCACTTATGCTATTAGTGTTTATATTATTTGGCTCGGGCTTGGTTGAAAAATTACCTATGGCTGCTTTAACCGGACTGATGATAATGGTTGCAATAGGAACATTTGAATGGGCAAGTTTGAAAACATTCAACAAAATGCCCGTTTCCGACATCATCGTAATGCTCGTAGTGATGTTGATTACAGTTGTTTTCCACAATCTTGCTTTGGCCGTTTTAGTTGGTGTTATAATCGCAGCATTAGTTTTTGCATGGGAAAACGCAATGCGAATTCGTGCACGCAAACGAGTAGACGAAAACGGAGTAAAACACTATGAAATCTACGGCCCTTTATTCTTTGGTTCTGTATCAGCTTTCAACGAAAAGTTTGATGTGTTGGGAGATCCCGACGAGGTTGTTATAGATTTTCAAGAAAGTCGTGTGGTAGATATGTCAGGAATTGAAGCCCTCAATGTATTGACAGAACGCTACGAAAAAGTGGGCAAAAAAATCCATCTTAAGCACCTTAGCCCTGACTGTAGAAAGCTTTTGAAGAACGCAGAGAAAATAATCGATGTAAATATTTTAGAAGACCCTACATATAAGGTTATCTCGGATGAAATAGCATAGTAAAACATTTTGATAGATTGTTTTTCAAAAAACGCGGCTTACAAGTCGCGTTTTTTGTTTATATACATTTTGATTGTAACTAGCTTTAATACTAGTAGTTAACACGTGTAAACACGCTGAAATGTAAGATTAAAATAAAAATAATCACGAATCCTCCCCCCCTCGTCTTTGATTTTTACGTTTCTATTAAAAACAATTAAAATTAATAGATATGAAAAAGATTAGAAACTTCGCACTTGCGGCAATAGGAATAGCTGTATTTGCTGTATCGTGTAAAAAAGATGATCCGATTACGCCAAACAATCCAGATCCAACGGGTAACAGCCAAGCATTAAAAAATTATTTTAGTAACAAAGAGGCAAATGCCGTACAGACATTTACGATTGACGCTACACTGAGTCAGTCGATTACTGGGACCAATGGAACTGTAGTTAATTTTTATCCAAATTCATTTGTTACATCTGATGGCACGCCTGTCACTGGTAATGTTGAAATTAAACTTATTGAGATCTATAAGAAAAGTGACATGATTAGAATGAACAAGCCTACTATGGGTAATTTACCAGGCGGTGGAATGGCACCACTTATTTCTGGAGGTGAGTTTAAAGTTACAGCAAGTCAAAACGGTCAAGAAGTGCTTTTAGCTCCTGGGATGAGTTACAATTTGATTGCGCCAGCTCCAAATGGCATTGATCCAAATATGGAGATTTTTTATGGGAACGAATCGGGAGATACCTTGACTTGGAATCAAGCAGATTCGAGTCTTGTGTTTGGCGAACAGGGATCATACTATGGTTACTTTGACTCACTTAATTGGGTTAACTTCGACTATTTCATGAATGATCCAAACCCTCAAACTACGGTTCAGGTTCAAATACCAACAGGATTTACAAACCAAACTTGCGCTATGTATGTTTCATTTGACGGACTCAACAGTATTACTTCATTCTACAATTACAGCGGTGGAATATATACATCTGCACCTAATTATACACTTCCAATAGGAACAGAGGTTCATTTTGTAGCCATGGCAATTATTGGAGGAGTACCACATGTTGCAATAGTTCCCTCAACAATAGTTGACAATCATCTGGAAGTAATTACAGAATTGACAGCAACAACAGACAGTCAATTTGAGACAGATCTGAATAATTTACCATAGTTAAAACTAAAATGTGCAGATTCGACATTGAAAATTGTCGAATTTGCACATTTTTATGAGTAAATTGTTGATGCGTCATGT
>CAYUQU010000094.1:0-12176 GCA_964447015.1 uncultured Flavobacteriales bacterium | reverse complement strand
CCGAGTCAAACACCATGGTAGAAATCGCATGAAGGGTAAAGAACCAACCGCGAGTCTGGTCCACACCTTCTGCAATAAAATCGGCAGGATATCCTGTGCGGTTTTCAATCAATTCTTTGTTTTCGAATGGGTAGTGCCACTGTGCATAAGGCATTGAGCCTGAATCAAACCATACGTCAATTAAATCTGCCTCACGCTTCATTGGTTTTCCACTCTCGGAAACCAAGGTGATTTGATCTACATAGTTCTTGTGCAAGTCAATTTGAGCATAATTCTCTTCGGACATATTACCTGGAGCAAAATCTGCCAATGGATTTTTGTCCATCACTCCCGCAGCTACAGCTTTTTCACATTCCGCTTTCAGTTGCTCAACTGACGAAATGCAAATACGCTCATCACCTTCCGTTGTTGACCAAATCGGAATTGGAATTCCCCAGTAGCGCGAACGCGACAAGTTCCAGTCGTTCAAATTTTCGAGCCAATTTCCAAAACGCCCTGTTCCTGTTGATTCTGGTTTCCAGTTAATCGTTTTGTTTAACTCGATCATGCGGTCTTTTTTTGCAGTCGATTGGATAAACCACGAATCAAGTGGGTAATAAAGAATTGGTTTGTCTGTTCTCCAACAATGTGGGTAAGAGTGCTCGTATTTTTCGACCTTAAAGGCTTTGTTTTCTTCTTTTAGTTTGATGGCGATTTGCACATCAGCCGATTTTTCGGGTTCTTCACCGGCATTGTAGTACTCGTTTTTGACGTACATTCCAGCAAATTCACCCAATTCAGGACGAAAACGACCTTGTAAGTCAACGAGCGGCACCTCATTTCCTTTGTCGTCCAACACCAACATAGGTGGAACGCCAGCTTCTTTTGCCACCTTCGCATCATCTGCACCAAAAGTCGGTGCTATGTGTACGATTCCTGTTCCGTCTTCCGTGGTTACAAAATCTCCAGGAATAACACGGAAAGCTTCATCAGCGTTCTCGTGAGGAAGTGCGTAAGGCAAGAGTTGTTCGTATCTTAGTCCTACTAAGTCAGCACCAACACAATTTCCAGCAATGAAATAAGGAATAACTTTGTCTCCCGCAGTATAATTTGCCAATTCTTCCACATTTTCAACAGCTTGATATCCTTTTGAAAATTGATATCCAACCAAATTCTTCGCTAAAATCACATTGATTGGCTCGAAAGTGTATTGATTAAATGATTTCACGAAAACGTATTCAATTTTAGGACCAACAGCCAAAGCAGTATTGGATGGCAATGTCCACGGTGTTGTTGTCCAAGCGAGGAAATGGATCTCCTCACCCAAAATTCCCCTCCATAGGGGAAAACCATCTCCTTCTTTGGAAGGAGGAAGTGGAGAGGATAATTTAAATTGCGCAACCACCGTCGTGTCCTTCACATCTTGATAACAACCTGGTTGGTTCAACTCATGTGATGAAAGTCCTGTACCTGCTTTTGGGGAATACGGTTGAATGGTATATCCTTTGTAAATCAATCCTTTTTCGTACAGTTGACCAAGAAGCCACCAAACCGATTCCATGTATTTTGGTTCGTAAGTGATGTACGGACTATCCATATCCACCCAATAACCCATATCGCGAGTCAGGTTATTCCAGATATCTGTGTAGCGCATCACGGCTTCACGACATGCTTTGTTGTATTCTTCAACTGTAATTTTAGTTCCAATGTCTTCTTTGGTGATACCCAATTCTTTTTCAACTCCCAATTCTACAGGAAGACCGTGCGTGTCCCAACCTGCTTTACGTTTTACTTGAAAACCTTGCAGCGTTTTGTAGCGACAAAAAATATCTTTAATTGAGCGCGCCATCACGTGGTGAATTCCTGGAAGACCATTCGCAGATGGCGGTCCTTCGAAGAACACGAAAGGCTTTTTACCTTCACGGGTTGTAATGGATTTGTCAAAAATGTGGTTTTCTTCCCATTTTTGCATCACCTCTTTTGCCATGTTCGGCAAATTCAACCCCTTGTACTCTTGATATTTTGTGCTCATATCGCTTGATAAATTTGAAGGTGCAAAGATAGTAAATTGAGTGATAATATGAGGTGTTTTTTTGAGTGCGGTTTCAACATACAAGCTAAGCTTTCACCAGAAATTATCAGAGGAAGAAATATTATTTGTATACTTGCTTAGACGATTTTAGTTTAGAAACCTAATCAAATGAACAAACTTAAATCTTTTTTTATCGGTGAAATCTTGGCTAAAACTCAAGATACACGTGAGCAAGCTAGAGCTGAAGTGAATTTTTACTTTTCGTTTTACAGCTTACTCTGTTTCTTACTTGTGCTTATCGGTGTGCTTATAATTGGTGCTTATCCTGTTACTATTCCATCAGGATTTTCGGCTTTATTTTGTATCGTCCATCTGTTTGTTTTGCGTACAACATCCAATGCGCGACTTGCGTCTACCATTTTTTCTGTATTGATTTTTGCCGTGCTATTTGGAAACATGTTCTTCAATATCAATACGCTTCATATTGGAGGTCCACTTTGGATGGTAGTACTTATTTTGTTTGTTGTTTTCAATCTAGGGCGCCATGTAGGTTTTTTTGTCACACTAGCATGTGTAGTGTTTTTCTCGATATTTGCAGTAACGGTATTACCCGAAAACATTCGTTTAGCAGGGTCATTTGATACAAAAATTTACTACTCCCTGGGTGCTGAAATATTGATTGCACTGCTTATTATCTACTATCTTGTCAATGTGTTTGTTCGTACCAACAGGCTCATTCAACAGGAGCTTGAAACGTCCAACGTAAATCTCGAAGGGCAAAACAAACTAATCAAGCGCCAACATCAGGAAAAAGAAATCATGCTCAGGGAAATTCACCATAGGGTTAAAAACAACCTTCAAGTGATTACTTCAATGTTGAGGTTGCAATCAGAAAAAGTGAAAGATGCTCATGCCAACGCTGTTTTCGAAGAAGCGCAACACCGAATTATTGCGATGTCTATCGTGCATGAACGTATGTATAAAGCGGATAACCTGTCTACTATTCGTTTAAGCGAATACATCAAACAATTAGCCGAAGACTTGATTAAACAACACGTCACCACTCAAAAAATTCAGCTTGACATTTCATCTATTGCAGACGAAATTGACATGCAACAAATTGTGCCACTAGGGTTGATTCTTAACGAGCTTATAGCCAACTCACTAAAACATGGCATAAAAGAAAAAGGAACTATACAAATTATCATAAGCAGAGTAAATGACAAAATTCACTTTGGTTATTGTGATGATGGAGTGGGATTCCCAACTGAATATGAGGGAGGATTTGGACTTGAATTAATTGATCTCCTCACCGATCAGTTGGATGGCACACTGAACATAGACAAAGAAGTGGAAAAAGGGGTTTGTTTTCAATTTGAATTTTCGGAAAAATAGGCTGTTAGGGTAAATTGCAGATTGTAAATCATTGTTGTCCAATAAAGAATGAGACCTCACATTTCCTGCCTGTTCTGCGCCAGTCAAACAGGCATTCGAGGTGACTATTGATGAATAAGGTGTTGCGAGGTTATGCTGTAGGGACGCACGGCCGTGCGTCCCTACAGCATAACCTCGATAATTACCACAACCCACTGTCATCTCGACCATAGGGAGAGATCTATTTAACTTTCTCCCAGTCATTCTTGCACAAACTCCTTAACTTTTACCTATTTTTGACAACAAAGAAAATTAGCTGAATTGAGCGCACTCAGAAAATTAGCCGGACAAACTGCCATCTATGGTATTTCGAGTATCCTCGGAAGGGCGTTGAATTTTCTTATGGTTCCTGTATATACCATGGTTTTAGCTCCTGCCGACTATGGAATTGTTTCCGAACTGTACGCATACGTCGCTTTTTTCCTTGTGATTTTGACTTTTGGAATGGAAACGACCTTTTTCCGCTTCATCAATATCGAAAAAGACACCACAAAGGTCTTTAACAACGCATTTTTCACACTGACAGGACTGAACATCTTGTTTTTAACCGTAATCCTGATTTTCTTAAGTCCCATTTCGTCTGCGATGCTGTATGCGGATTATCCGGAATACATCGTTATGCTGGCTGTGATATTGGTGGTCGATGCGATGACGAGTTTGCCTCTTGCTCGACTTCGAGCTCAAGAGAAAGCGAAGAAATTTGCACTTGTCCAATTGGCATCCATCTTCACCAACATTATCCTCAGCTTGTTCTTGTTGTTGGTTGTGTTTGACCCAGAGAACGACGCTCCATCGGTAGGGGTGTTCTACATTTTCCTCTCAAACATCATTGCTTCGTTGATTCGCCCTGCCTTGCTTTGGAGGGAGTTTTTGACGCTTCGTTTTGAGCTTGACCATGAGCTCCTTAAAAAAATGTGGTGGTACGCCTTTCCCATTGTCATAGCTGGTTTTGCGTGGGTGATGAACGAAACATTGGATAGAATTCTGCTTAAACACTTGCTCAATAACCCCGAAAGCGTGCCCGCAGATTTTATCGGCACACCTTTGCGTTATGCAGAAACACAAGTCGGAATTTATAGCGCCAACTACAAGCTTGCCATGATTATCAGCATGTTTTTGCAGGCGTTTCGCTATGCGTCAGAACCTTTCTTTTTTGCCCAAGCCAAGGATGACCCCGAGCGCAAAATCTATGGTCGTGTAATGAACTACATAGTTGCTGCACTTGCTGTTTGTTTTCTCTTGGTTTCGCTCAACATCGACATTTTCAAGCACTTTATCCGAAGCGAAAGCTTTTGGGGCGGACTCAACGTCGTTCCGATTCTGCTCATTGCCAATATTTTCCTTGGAGTATACATGAGCCAATCCATCTGGTACAAACTCTCTGGACAAACAAAATTCGGTGCCTACATTTCCGTTTTCGGCGCGACAATTACCGTGATTCTCTTGTTCTCACTCATCCCCTTCTTCGGCTACACGGCAGCTGCCTGGACAACACTAACCGTCTACGGAATTCAGATGGTCGCTTCCTACATCTTAGGACAAAAACACTACCCCATCAAATACAACTTGCGCAAAACGGGGTTTTACTTCTTATTTGCCCTTGCGCTTTACTTCATCGCAAGACTGATAAATCTTGATTCGGGGACGGTGCAGTTTGTGGTGCATAATTTCTTTATTTTAGTCTTTTTGGGAGTTGTTTATTGGGTGGAGAGGAAGAGGAAATAGAGTGAGAAGGAGAGTGAGAGCGGAGTCCATCCCCAAGCGAATTGTTTTAATTTATATACTTGAGTCAACATAATATCACAAAAAAGTGCTAACCTATTTTCAAATATTACAAGTAGAGGAGAACGCAACTCAAGATGAAATTAAAAAATCGTATAGAAAGTTGTGTAAAATTCTTCACCTTGATTTGCAGGGCAATACACCTGAATCAAATGTAATATTTTGATTGTTACATGAAGCGTATGAAACACTTTCAGATCCTATCAAAAAAAAATTCTAAAAACCACTCTTCTACATTTGATGGAATTTCACATAGTGATTACTATAAAATTATTACCAGTTATGAAAAAATAGTTGATTAGTATGAAGAAATTATCAAACGTAAGAATCAAAGAGAAAAAGAACTTTTATATAAAATTAATCAGTTGAAAAAAGTCTCTAAACAAAGTAGGGACTCATATGAAAAGAACACAAATACTAATAAGTTTAAAACAGAATCGCAAGAGGAGAATAGTATTACTATTAAAATTATCGCATTAATTTTAGTTATATCCATCACTGTCGCTTTTCTAATTTTGTTTTATGTTTATCCTTTGATGATGACATTTTTCCTTATGCTCGGTTTATTTATTCGATGGATTTCTAACAGCACCTGAATATGGAAGAACTTCCTTACATATCTTCTAGCCCCCACGCAAAGTATTCTATTTCGTAATCAGAAAGTTTAGGATAAAGTGCGACAAGTTGTCCCATTTTATGCTGAAGCCCAGGAAGTCTTATCTTTTGTTTGTTCCTTTTTATTTCAGCGACCTCCATTCTTTTTTCCAGCTCGTTCACAGCAATAAAATCTATTTCAATTTCACCTTTTCTGTCCCAGTAACCGCCAATAGTGGTAAATGCTTCCGTTTCTTTAGCACGGGTTTTGAAATAGTTCTCCAACATAATGCCACTGTACGTTTCATAATCGCGTTCTACAACTTTTTTAAGCTGTTGATGCGCCCCTATTTCTATTATGTGGCTATATTTATAAATAAATCGAAACCAGAAAGTTAAAAAATTATCTTTCAACACATATTTCACTTGCTTGGTTTTACTTTCCCTAAATATAGGAGTTGATTTTTTGATTAAGTGATAGTCGTTTTCCATTTTGGTAAGGTAACCGCCTATTTCTTTGTTTAAGCCATTTTCAATTTCGCTTCGACTATTTTTACCATTAGCTATATAGGTGAGAATACTGAAGTAAATGGCATAATCTTTTCCAAATTCTTCAATTAACATGTTTTTTCCTTCATTTATGAAAATTGAATTTTCGGCCGTTAGATAAGCAATCATTTTTGCTTTGGTGTTCGCATTGTTATCCATCAATAATTGAACATACTTAGCGACTCCTCCTGTAAAACTATACAAAGCTAGTAAATCGTCAGCTTTATAGCCGGGATTATAATCTGACAATATTGTTTTTAATGTTTGCGTATCAAACGCTTTGAGATGAATATAATGCTGCGCTCGTCCAAAAAGCGGTTCTTTATTGTTTTGGAAAATTTTATGCATCAATGAGAATACCGACCCCGAAACAATCAGATTTAACTTGCATGAATTGTGATTCAAATCCCAAATTTTTTGCATATCGCTGTAAATGGAGGAATTGATTGAGAAAAATTCCTGAAACTCATCAATAACCAACGTTATTTTTTGAGATTTTGACAATTCCATAATGTAATCAAACAGCAAAGAAAAAGATTGAATTTCACCTAAGATGGGAATCTTAAATTTTTCATTTAATTCCCTTTGAAAGTCTTTACATAAAAGTACTTCAGACTTTTTTGCTACAAAAAAATATAGGATGGATTGTCCTTCGAAGGTTTTAAGAACAAGTTGTGTTTTGCCAATTCTTCTTCTACCCGTGATAACGGTGAATTGTGCGTTTGCGGAACTCTTACCCTCAATCTCTCTAAGTAGTTTGATTTCTGACTCTCTATTGTAAAACCTCATGGCACTCAATTTAAAGAAACGCTCATTTCCGAAACACTCATTTCGGAACTACAAAGATATGAAAATAAAAGAAACATAAACGCCTGGATTATGATTTATGTCAAAACGCGCATAATTCCAACGTCGCAATTCACTCTCACATCACCTATTCTCCCGCTTCCACTGTGGGTAATACGTTTTGCGGATTAGTTTAAATACATCATAAATGGATCCTGCCCAATAATTTCGGATACCAAAACCGCTTGGTGCTCCGCTAATACGTTGATGCAGAAGTATTTCTCCATTTTTCATGTTCAGCGCAACAAAATGGTAGACGGCAATTTTCTCATTTTTATTTAAGGATTCTGCAATCAATGCTACGCCTATTCCTGTCTTATTGTTTAAATTATATTTCTTTACAAATGTTTTGATTTGGTCAAGCGTATAAACAGGCGTTTGATACGCTTCCAATTCCGAAATTGAGCAGGCGTTATTGACACCTAGCATCATGTCGATATCGAAGTACACAAAATCTTTGCGTAACATACCTTTGATGTCATACTTATCTGGCTCTGCCAATATGAGTCTATTCCAAGCATTAAAATAACGCTCCTTAATTTGTGCAGGACTGCGTTCTCCAGCACCAAAAAATTGAGCAAAATCTCCGATTAATTTTACATTCGAATAATCAATGCCCAACCAGCTAATTTTAGTATCACTTTGCACAAATAAGTCTTCAACCTTTTGCGAATACGACAGCGAAGACAATAGACACAACACAATAACCATACTCCTTTTCATAGCAATCAGTTTGAGACTTAAAGATATAAAAATTTTAGGGGATTAAAAATGAGTCGTAATTGTTGGGGTGGATAATAGACGTTGAACTATCCGGATACCCATTAAGAAATGTTTTTGTTATTCGGTGATTGTTCTTTTCTTTCCATTTAAATTCAAATGCACTTAATTGCCCATCTTTTTCTTCCAAATAATCAACTTCTTGTTTGTCTTTTGTTCTCCAGAAATAGGTATTGCCATAAAATTGAGCGTACTGGTTTTTTTTCTTTCGTTCAGCAACGAGGTAGTTTTCCCATAATGCTCCAATATCTTGCCGTCCTTCTAATAATTGAAAAGAAGAAATCAATGCGTTGCGTATGCCGTTGTCATAAAAATAAACCTTTTTAGATGACTTTAACTCATTTCGCAAATTGCGACTAAACGAGTGTAAACGGAAAATAACATACGATTTTTCCAACAATTGTATATAGGACTCAACCGTTTTACTGTCTAAACCGATTAAGTTACCCAATTCGTTGTAGGAAACTTCATTGCCTATTTGGTAGGCTAATGCTTGTAATAATTTCACTAATTTTTCTGGTTTCTTAATGTTTTCAAGCATCAATAAATCACGATACAAGAAACTATCGGACAAAAGTTTAAGTACTTCTATTTCATTTCCTTCATTGTTTACCACTTCTGGATAAGTACCAAAAACTAATCGGTGATGGAGTAATCTTTTTTCGATTAATTCGCTATGATGATTCACCAATTCCGCGTACGAAAACGGGAAAAGATTGAATTCATATTTTCTTCCTGTGAGGGGTTCATTTGTTTTGTTTTGCAATTCAAAAGCAGAAGACCCTGTGGCTATAAGTTGAATTTCTGGATATGTATCCACTAGAAGTTTTAGTGCCAATCCTATTTCTGAAATTTGCTGTGCTTCATCAATAATGACTAATTTGTTATTGCCTATTAACGCTTTCAATGAAGTAGAAGTGGGGTTTTCAAAACGTTTTTTTACATCAAATTCATCTGCGTTGAGCCAAATTGATTCCGCTAAATGTTCACGTAGAATTTTCTTTAATAGTGTTGTTTTGCCTGTTTGTCGTGCCCCAATCAACGTAATTACCTTTCCTTTAAATAGTTTTTCGTTGATTTGATCTTCAATTATTCTGTTGATCATACGTTGAATTTTCGTTAAAAATACAACTTTTTTGGATTTGATTCCGAAAATATCTCAACTTTTTTGGATTTGATTCCGAAAATATCTCAACTTTTTTGGAATCATGTCGTCTATTTACATTTTTTTCAAAGGAAAAAGTGTAATTTAATTCCTTATTCAATTAGAACACCTACATCTTTCCAACTCACAATTGTTTCATTAGTTCGGTGCTGTGTTTCGTTAATGGTGTTGAAGAGGTAATGTGTTATTTCTATGTTATGGTTGGAGTTGTCCAAATAATGTAAGGATCGGATAAATTCGGATTTTATGGTTTCAGAAGCCTTCATTTCGATAAATTTAACCTGTTTGCCCCGCTCAATGACAAAATCAATCTCATTTCCATTGCTATCTCGCCAAAAATAAAAAGAATGCTTGAGCCCATTGTTTTTATACGTTTTAATGATTTCGGTAACAGCAAAATTTTCGAATAAAGCTCCTTTATAGGATGACAGCAACAATTCATCATCCGACTCTATTCCGAGTAAAAACGCTACAATTCCCGAATCATAAAAATAAAGTTTTGGTGTTTTTACCAAACGTTTTGCAAAATTTTTATGCCATGGTTTAAGTGTAAAAACAATATAGCTTGCTTCTAGTACAGAAAGCCAACGTTGCACCGTTTTTACATCTACCCCCAATTCTTTTGAAATATGATTGAAATTAATCAGTTGCCCGACATGGTGCGCCAACATATAGATGAATTTTCGAAAAACAGAAAGGTCTTGCACTCTTAAAATACTTCTTACATCCCGTTCTATATACGTTTCAATGTAATTTGGAAAATAATCTTGAGGAGATATCTCCTTATCGTATATTCGAGGATATCCACCCTTTATGACAGCTTCAGTCCAACTTTTTGAAACAATCTCTTTTTGCGAAAAGGGGAGTAATTCCATGATATAAACCCGCCCCGCAAGACTTTGTGTAATTTTTTCTACTAAAAGAAAATTTTGAGAACCTGTTAAAATATATTGCCCGCTTATAATTGACTCATCAACAATCTGTTGAATATAAGAGAATAACGAAGGACATTTTTGAGCTTCATCAATAATTACAAATTTGTCATAAATACGTAGAAACCCTTTTGGGTCGCTCTCTGCAAATTCTAAATTATCTGGATTTTCAAGGCTAACGTATTTATAATTCGAAAATAGGTTTTTACATAAGGTTGTTTTACCAGATTGCCTTGGTCCTGTTAGTAATATAACAGGAAATTTTTCGGCCATTTGTGAAATCTTACGCTGTGCTTCTCGAATTATCATATGGCTAAAATAACACTTTTTATGTAATTTTGGAATAATGCCTATGTAATTTTGGTATTTAGGTTATGTAATTTTGGAATATTTAAGCGTCAAATTACATAAATCTCAGTATATATAAGGTTTTCCGCAAAAAGAAACATCAGATTTAAAAAACCCAATTACTTCAATCGAAACTGAATAATCGAATTTTCAACAACGCGAACTTTTGGAATTTTCATTTCTACTGAAGAAACATGCTCTTTTATCCATGTAGTATATAAATCGATTGTTATTTGCTCTCTTTCACTTATAAAAAGATCTTTCGTGGTAAAATGATCCATGTTTGTCGATAGTTTTTTCATTTGCTTTAGCAAAAACTCCTTGTCATAGTCAGTACTTGTATAGATTATAAGTTCATCTTCTGTTTCTTGAGAATTAATTGTCATTATTGCAGGAAACTCGGTGGTGCCAAACACACCCATGGCATTTATATCGTGAGCTGATATTTCTTGCTGATATGTTTCTTCGATGGGGAAACCATAGGAGTATGCCTGCATGAGATAATTCACACTATTTATCACCGTTTGATTCATTTGAGGAGTAAGTGAATCTAAGAAAATTACAATATTGTCTTGAAACGCTTTAACCTCAGAAGCCGACTTCCCCCTCTCTTTACCCATGTCATCAATTATTTCTAAGGTCATCTTTAATACTTTATCATTCAATTTTTTTGAATTTTGTATTTCAGTTGCGAGACCCGTCTCTTTATCTATCGATACGATGTATTCTAAATACGCGATCTTATTTTGAATTTTCTTCATCAAATCCATCGCAAAATTTGTAACAGAATCATTTATCGTGTGAAGCTCCACATCTAAATCGTTTGCAAACTGAGCGTATTTAACGGAATAAACATCAACGGTATCTACTACAGTTATTTTATAATCACCCGTGACTTTTGCATAGGTAAAAACAGTATCATCGACGTAAGTGGTGGTTTCTGTTTCAGTATGAATAGTACGCGAATCACCAATTGACCAACTTGGAGTTATCTGATATAAGTCAACTTCTTGTGCGATTGAGAATGCTGAAATTAATAGTGAAAGGATTAGTGTTGTTCTCATGTGTATTATTATGTGTTATGTTGCCAGGAGGGCGAGCCAAATATAACAGGTTTTCTTGATTCGCAATTCATTGAAAGTTTACTTAATGGCACTGGTTTCCATTCTGTCATTACTCTATAGTACACATTTGCTTTCGTTTTTTCTTCAAGTTTTCACTTTCTCTATTTATGAATTAGATATTAGCATAATTGGTGTAACAAGTAGGTAAACTATGATGAGAAATAACCCAATTATTAAATATGTCTTTTGATATTCAAATTTTTGCTGCTTTTCAGCATATCGATTTAGGCCGAATAATATGAGCGATAGAATTAGAATATCAGAAGTCAACAACCCAAAAAGTGTCCAGTTCGAGAACATTCTCGGCCCTGCTGCCGGTTCCATACAGCATAGCCAACCAAAAATTAGACTTAAAATAAACAACCCAATTGTGAATCCACTTATCAATGCAAGAACTAATGTGAAATGTCCTATATTTAATTCTTGGGCTAATATTTTTTTTAGATTTTTCATTTTAATTATAACTGGATAAAAACTCCATTCACAACCAAATATAATAGAATTCTCCGACTTAATCACTTCCTACATTCTATGGCAAAAATAGTATATTTGAAACAGTTAAATTAAAGAACCTATTACTACTTTTAAAAGTCATCCCAAATGGAAAACAA
>CAYUQU010000093.1:0-12645 GCA_964447015.1 uncultured Flavobacteriales bacterium | reverse complement strand
TGCCTTCGGTATCTGTCAAATAAAAATTGATGTGTTTTGCTGAGAAAACTTGGAAGAAGAGTGTTATTTCACCTTTTGCTACTCGGTTCTCAAAACTATAAAGATCGACATAATCTTCCTTTTCTATCACGTCTTTATTAAATCGGCGAAGTAGATACCTATATGCAATGATAATTACCAATAACAATAAGCTGGCATAAAGAAAATACAGCGAATATTCAACCCAATTAATTGCTAAAATCATAATGTTATCACTCCTTTAATTTCTGATGCTTTCTTATAAATCTCAATCACTTCTTGAGCCGACGTCATTGTTTCTTTTACCGAAACCGAGATATAATTACCTTTCTTAGATTCGTGAAAAACCATTTCATTATCACTTCCAAATAAAGCCGATACTTTACTCAATGTTTCCGAATTATTGGGAAAAATAAATTTGAAAAGATAAACCATTGGCCACTCTTCATTTTGTAGTTTTTCTAATAAACCGCGAAAAACTTCATTCTTTTGATTATCCGTCATTGTAAATATTGAGTGAGCAAATTTAATCGTTTCAACTCGTTTTGGAGCAGTTCCGACAATTCTTTTCTACAAAGGGTTAAGTTTTGAATAGAATCATCCACTTTAAGCGCATCCATTTCGGCCAATAAAACCATAGGGTCAGGTTCTTTGGACACAATGACTGATTGAAATTCTTCCCCTTTGAAAACAGCAGAATAGTCCTTGATATATTGGATTTCGTTCTCAAGCCACTCTATTACTACTTGTTCAATTGTAGGCGCATCAGTTGCACTCATCACTTTTTGCTTGAAACGAGTACGCATTAATTGCAATAAATTGTAGTCTGATTTCCAATTTCCGCAAAACTCAGGATCAAAACTTTCTTTTTCTGATAACTCTCCAATCTCAACATCAGCATAAAGAAAAACAGCTGCCTTGTGCATCAACATCATCTCATTAATTTTCTTTAAAAACAGTTTTGGGACGATGGGCTTTGAAACAAAGAATTGCTTAAATCGAAAGATTTCCTCATCGTATTTGTCCTGAGGATGTTCTCCATTTGACAAAGAAAAAAGAGTTAAAGCGAGAGAATGATCCATATGAAATTTAAGAATTTCAAATTTACAGAAAATCTTAAGAAGAGTTGCGAATAGAACAAATCAAAATTATGGTTATTTTTGAGTTAATGAATGACAATTGGTTACATCGATTTACTGAAATTTTACATCAAGACTTGCCAGGCGAAATTGCGCACAAAGATATGATTCCTTATCGTCCCTTAACCTCAGAAATGATGATAGATGCGGAAGATTACAGAGAGAGTAGCGTAGCAATTTTGCTGTATCATGAGGAGAATGTATGGAAATCGGTATTAATTGAACGTCCTTCATACGAGGGAGTACATTCTGGTCAAATGGCATTTCCAGGAGGAAAAAAAGATCCCACAGACAGTGATTTAGTTGAGACCGCGCTTAGAGAGATGCACGAGGAAATTGGATTTTACGACCCAAATATTGAACTCTTGGGGCAGTTAACGAAAGTCTTTATTCCAGTGAGCAAATTCCTAGTGTATCCACATGTTTTTATGACTACTCAGCAGCCGAATTTCATTCCAGACGCTTATGAAGTTAAAGACATCGTATCATTTCCTCTATTTGAAATATTGGACGAAAAAAGATTAATTCAAACTACCGTTCAAACTGGAAATGGTGTGAGAATTAAAAATGTGCCTGCCTTTCAAATTAATGAAAAGCAGGTTTGGGGCGCGACCTGTTTAATCGTGAACGAATTAAAAATGTGCCTTCTTAAAGCAAATGTAAATGAGATCTAAAAGCGAATTCTCGCAAACCCAAATGCCGCTGAAAGAGAATTAGCATCTTTCAAAAAGAACATGAGCGCATCGCGTGATGCAAATCCAAATTCATAAGCTCCACCTTTCAAAATGAAATTGATACCTATTGGCATGTGTGCACGATAATTGCCACCTCCATAGAATCCAAGGCTAAATTGCAACCATTTTAGTGGTCGAATATCTCCACCAACTGCCCATACAGGATTGTTAATGCTTCCTGGAGAATCTCGATTAAAAGGAGCAACGATATCAATACCTACATTCAGTAATTCTTTGAATTTATAACTAGCGCCAACTCTAAAAGTAGCTGGGTTTACAACAACATGTTTTTGTTGACCTTCAGCACGAACCAAACCTCCGTCTGATAACAACTCCGACACACTCTCAGTAATATTAAAATCTTTTAAACCTGAAAGTCGAACCGATGCTACTAAGGTGTCTTTAATCGTATACACATTGCGATTATAGGTTACAGAACCAAGATTATTTACAGCCGCAGCCACAGTGAAAACTCTAAGAAACTTCGTGCTCACAGCCAAATCTATTCCATATCCAGCTCCAACCATTGATGGCATACTTCCACTACTTGTATAGTGCGATGGGTTTGTAGTTGCTGCTGCACCGTAATCAATTCCATAAGATGGAGAAGTAGCTGAATAAAAACGTACATCACCACCACTTGACTCAAAGTCTGCCATAGCCATAGACTGAATGAAACGACCGCCAATACCACCGTACAAGGCGAAAGTAGAATCATTTCCAAATAATTTTCGCCCGTAACCTACATTATACTCTCGATTCCAAATAAACTTAACTTTTGAACCATCAGTCAATTCAGAAATTAAAAGCGGATTTGAAGCAGTACCTTCAATCACAGCGTTTAGTGTATCTTGAGAGTAACCTGGTCTGTTCTCAATGCGCGAAGTATCCGAACCAAAAACGATAGTTAGTGAATCGAAGTAACTTGCTGCAGAACCTCTAAACAAAATATCTGTTGTAGTTTGATTGAAATTTGATTGAAACTGGTAACGCTCTCGAATAGAGATTGCAATTCCACCAAATTTTTCACTTTGAAAAGAATATCCTAACCAATTGACGTCCGCATTCATATGAAAATCAGACTCTGCAAATCGCGCTACAGCCTCTCTCTTCTCATCCCAATTAAACGCAGTTTTATCATTATTAAATGTCGCATCCCAAATATCTTGGAAGGTATTTTTCAACCCTTGCTTTGTTAATTCTGGAGAGTACATGCCTAATGCAAACTCTGTTGACCCTATTGTACTTCTCTTTCCTTCGTATCCTGTCCCATATCCCAATGCGGAAACATTTATCCCCAAACATTGGTAGTCCGTTAAAAATGTTGTTGCTACTCCTTTACCAATAGCGGTGTATGCACTGTATTCTGTTTGAGAAAAAACTTGTCCAAAAGATAAACTGGTAATTAAAACGAGTAGTATTTTTTTCATAATCACATTTTTTGATTCTCAAACTTATGTAAATTGATTGAATGATACAAATAAAATCCTGCTACGGAACAAAAAAAAATCCCCGCTCTTTCGGGCGGGGATTCCATATGAAAAGTAATCTTAATCTTGCTTTTCTGGTTTTGGCAATAACACTCGACGAGAAAGTTTCCACTTTTTCGTTTTTGCATCTTTTCCAACAACCTTAAATTCAACTACATCACCTTCTTTAGCGAAGTCTTCCATTTTATCAATCTTTTCGTGATTGAATTCTGAAATGTGAATTAGTCCATCTGTTCCCGGCATAATCTCTACGAAAACTCCGTAAGCTTGAACAGATTTAATTTTTCCTTTGTACACTTCACCTTCTTCAACAGTTGGAGGGAAAGCAATTTGACGAATGCGTTTAACCGCTTCAGCCATATCATCTCCATTGTTAGACATGATTTGTACGTTACCTTCTCCACTCTCCAATTCTTCAATTGTGATAACCGTATTGGTATCTTTTTGAAGTGCTTGAATAATTTTACCTCCAGGTCCGATGATTGCACCAATCATGTCGTTTGGCACTTTGAATGCTTCAATACGTGGAGTTTGAGGTTTCATGTCCGCATTTGGAACTGCAATCGTTTCTTTGATTTTATCAAGAATATGTAAACGTCCACCTTTTGCTTGCTCAAGAGCTTGAATAAGTACTTCGTAAGGAAGTCCGTCAACTTTAATATCCATTTGACAAGCTGTGATTCCTTTTGCAGTACCAGTAACTTTAAAGTCCATATCTCCTAAGTGATCTTCATCTCCAAGGATATCTGATAATACCACAAATTTACCATCATCTGCTACTAATCCCATTGCAATTCCTGATACAGGAGCTGTAATTGGAACACCACCGTCCATAAGTGCTAAAGTTCCTGCACAAACTGTTGCCATTGAAGACGAACCGTTTGACTCAAGAATATCAGAAACTAAACGAATAGTGTAAGGGTAATCTGCTGGAAGAACTTGTTTCAAAGCTCTCAACGCTAAATTTCCATGTCCTATCTCACGTCGTGAAGTTCCACGAAGTGGTCTTGCTTCTCCTGTCGAGAATGGTGGGAAGTTGTAGTGCAACATGAACTTATCCGTTCCTTTGAACGTTACGCCATCAATCATTTGCTCATCCATTTTACCACCTAAAGTCAAGGTAGTTAATGATTGTGTTTCACCACGAGTAAACACAGCTGAACCGTGTACCATTGGCAAATAATCAATTTCACTCCAGATTGGACGAATTTCGTCAAACTTACGTCCGTCAAGACGAATTCCTTCGTGAACCATAACCGCACGTACAGCTTTTTTCTTCACTTCAGAGAAGTAAGTAGAAACAAGTCCACCAACTTCTTCAAGTTGTTCTTCTGTAAATTGTGCTTTTAATTCTTCTTTGATTTCGTTGAAAAGTTCAGCACGCTTAGCTTTATCAGCCAAACCTTGACGTGCAACATCTTTACACTTATCCATAGCAAATTCGAAAACTTTAGCTTTCACATCAGCATCGTGAACTTCGTGACTGTATTCTCTTTTTGGGTTAGCCGTTGGGATTTCAGCTGCCATATCTAATTGAAACTGGCACTGCTCTTTAATTGCAGCGTGAGCAAGTTTAATTGCCTCAACCATGTCCAATTCAGATACTTCTTTGAATTCACCCTCAATCATATTCACATCCTTCATTGTACCCGCAATCATCATATCGATGTCTGCATCTTTCATTTGGGACATTGTTGGGTTAATTACCCACTCGCCATTAATACGACCTACACGCACTTCTGACATTGGTCCGTTAAACGGAATGTTAGATACTGCGATTGCAGCCGAAGCAGCAAGACCACAAAGTGCATCTGGGTTGTTTTCACCATCATAAGATAGCAATTGAATCATCAACTGTACTTCAGCATGGAAATCGTCTGGAAAAAGTGGACGAAGCGCACGGTCAACCAAACGCATCACCAATATTTCAGATTCAGAAGGACGTGCTTCACGGCGGAAGAATCCACCTGGAAAACGACCTACTGCCGAGTATTTCTCACGGTAATCTACTGTTAAAGGAAGGAAATCCACTCCTTCTCTTGCTTCAGGAGCTGCTACGACAGTTGCAAGCAACATTGTGTCTCCCATTTTCACTACTACAGACCCATCTGCCTGTTTTGCCAATTTTCCTGTTTCAACAGAGATCTCTTTCCCTCCGGTGACGATTGACTTTTTTATTCCTATATTCATATTCTTTATATATACACTTTCAATTTATACAATTAAACAAGGTTTAACTCTACGATTTTTAACAAAAAAGGGACAGTCGATTTTGAATCGATGTCCCCTCTTTCAATAAAATTTTTGTGTGAATTAACGACGAAGTCCTAATTCCTTCACAATATTACGGTATCTTTCGATATCTTTTTTCTTCAAGTAATCCAAGAAGCTTCTTCTTTTACCTACTAGTAATTGAAGTGCTCTTTGCGTTCCATAATCCTTACGGTTTTGCTTTAAATGCTCTGTAAGGTGGCTAATTCTATAAGTGAATAGCGCAATTTGACCTTCTGCTGAACCAGTGTTTGTTTCTGACCCACCGTGTTTAGCGAAGATCTCTTTTTTCTCTTTTGTATCTAAATACATGCCAATATTATTATAAATAATTTTTATGTAGTCGACTTTCGACGGTGCAAAGATAATTCATTTTATTTATAAAACAAACTTCTTCTTAATTGTTAAACATTTTCAACGACAAGCTGATTTGTTCGCGAATTTCTCTACGATCAGCGATGTAATCTAAGAATCCATGTTCAAGTACAAACTCAGCAGTTTGAAATCCTTCAGGTAAATCGCGTCCGATTGTTTCTTTTACTACACGCGGTCCTGCAAAACCGATTAGTGCCTCAGGTTCTGCAATATTAATATCTCCCAACATCGCGAAAGATGCTGTAACACCACCCGTTGTAGGGTCTGTTAAGAAACTGATATAAGGTAATTTGTGGTCTGCCAATTGTGTCAATTTCGCACTGGTTTTTGCCAATTGCATTAATGCAATTCCTGCTTCCATCATTCTAGCTCCTCCAGATTTTGAAATAATCATAAAGGCACATTTTTTCTTAATTGCTTGATCAATAGCACGAGAAATTTTCTCTCCTACAACAGAACCCATAGAGCCACCAATAAAGCTAAAGTCCATCGCAGCAATTACGATATCTTGACCATCAATTTTGCCGTGAGCAGTGCGAATTGCGTCATTAAGACCTGTTTTCTTAATTGTCGCTTTGATTCGCTCAGAATATTTCTTTGTGTCTTCAAATTTTAGCGGGTCTGCCGAAGTGATTTGTTTATCAAATTCTGTGTATTTCCCAGCGTCAAATAACAATTGAAAATATTCTTCAGATCCAATTCTATCGTGATAAGAACATCGGTCACACACATACATGTTTACATGGTGATCTTCTGTTGTCACTACCGTTTTACAACGTGGACATTTGTACCAAAGCCCTTCAGGAGTTTCCTTTTTCTCTCTAGTTGAGGTAGTAATTCCTTCTTTATTTCTTTTAAACCAACCCATAATTTACTGTTTAAAATCGATCTTATCTCGACTGATTAAATTATAATGTATTGACATTGTTCAGATCAGCAAAAGCTTGTTCTAAACGTTTTATAAATGTCAATTCTCCTTCTCTCACCCACTTTCTAGGGTCGTAATGTTTTTTATTCGGCACATCAGCTCCTTCTGGATTACCGATTTGAGTTTTCAAATAATCAATTTTACTTGAAACGTAATCTCTTACTCCTTCGGTAAATGCAAATTGTAAATCCGTATCGATGTTCATTTTGATAACACCGTACCCTATTGCCTCGCGAATTTCTTCTAAAGTAGAACCAGAACCTCCGTGAAATACAAAATCAACAGGGTTATTTCCTGTATTGTATTTCTTTTGAATGTATTCTTGAGAATTTTTAAGGATAATCGGTTGCAATTTCACATTTCCAGGCTTGTATACACCATGTACATTTCCAAATGCCGCAGCTACAGTAAATTTGTCACTAACTTTAAGTAGTTCTTCATACGCATAAGCTACTTCTTCTGGTTGCGTATAGAGTTTTGAGCTGTCAACATCTGTATTGTCGACACCGTCTTCTTCACCACCTGTTATACCAAGTTCAATTTCCAACGTCATGCCCATTTTCGACATGCGTTGCAAGTATTTTTTGCAAATTTCAATATTCTCTTCGATTGGCTCTTCTGACAAATCAATCATGTGTGAGCTATACAATGGCTTTCCTGTTTGAGCAAAGTGTTTTTCACTCGCATCTAACAGTCCATCAATCCATGGAAGCAATTTCTTAGCACAGTGGTCAGTATGTAGAATAACTGTAGCACCATACAATTCAGCCAATTCGTGAATATGTTTAGCTCCCGCTACACCTCCTGCGATAGTTGCTCTTTCATTCTCATTAGACAAGCCTTTACCAGCAAAAAACTGAGCTCCCCCATTTGAAAATTGAATAATCACGGGTGAGTTTAATTTTGCTGCTGTCTCCATCACTGCATTTACAGTACTCGAGCTAGTCACATTGACTGCTGGCAACGCAAATCCTTTCTCTTTTGCATATCGAAAAATCTCCTGTACCTCATCTCCGGTCGCTACTCCCGGTTTAATCGAATGTGCCATAAGTTTGCTTCTTAATTATTCAAGAGAGCAAAAATAATAAAATCTGACAAACTCATTTGCATTAAATGATAAAGGATGAAGTTTTCTAAAAGAAAAATACAAATCTAGAAAGGATAACCAATTGCGATGTGGAATCTAGGGGTAAATGGTTTGGCGATAACATAGTTATTTTGGTAGTTTTCGCCATAAAACTCTTCTAATTCCTCATAAAAAGGTTCACGCGAGCTGAAAACCCAGCGTGCATTTTGAGGTAATGCAGGATTTCTAAGAGGGAAACCCACATCGAGACGGATAATCAGGAAACTTAAGTCTAAACGAAGTCCCACACCGCCTGCGACAGCTAATTGGTTGTACCATTCTTCGGTAAACTGTCCTCCAGGTCTATTGACATCTTCTCTAAGCGACCATACATTTCCTGCATCGACGAAAGCAGCTCCTTTAAATAGTTTTCCTGAACCAAGGTTAAAACGGTATTCGGCAGACGCTCCAATTCTAATATCTCCAATTTGAGTTGCTGTTCTATTGGTATCTAAGTAATATTTATATCCCCCTGGACCTAGCTCACGTGCCCGCCAACCTCTGTTATCATTAGTTCCCCCAGCAAAGAACGAATAATCGAAAGGTAGAGATGTCTGAGAATTCCCATAAGGTAGTCCTCCTCCAATTTGCAGGCGATAATTCATCGATTTCTTCTTGCTAATATTCTGATAAAATTTAAATTCATTATCTAGGCGAACGAACTGGCTAAAAGGCACGCCAAAAACTTCTCTAGATCCAAGTTCATTCGGTTCTTTATCTTTATTTAACCAATCTAATAAATTACCAGCTAAATCAAATGAAGCGTTATAGCTAAAAATGTGTTTTGCATCTTCAAGTTTTACATTTGACCATGTATAATTTAGTCGGAAATCATGGTAAATAAATTGATCTGAATACGCATTTCTCAAGAACAAATCGTTTAATTCATCCAATTGATTCTCAAAAAAATCAGATTTATTGATGTCCACATATTTTATCCCCGTTAAGAATGGAATTCCTGCTTGGAATGCTTGTGTTTTACCAGAAAGCCATTTCCATAGGTAGTTAAACTGAAATAAATGTCGTTTAAAATCAAGTCTACTTTGGTAATTATAGGCAACAGATAACTCCGTTTTTGTAGCTTGTCTTTTGGAGAACAATGTAGGAGACAAGGGACGCAACCCAGGTAATTCCAACTTTATTGTTGGACCTAATTCAAAAGTATTAAAGCTTCGCGATGCAGTCTGAATTTTTTGGCCGGTGATATCTTCATCAAAAATTGGTGGCTGCGACTCAAAACCTCCTGAAAAGGAGATGGTCAATCGTTCTGCACCTCTAAATAGGTTTTTATGCGAATAATTTACTGAAGCAGAAACTCCCAAATAACCATTTGAATTAGTTGCTCTAGGTTCAAAAGTAAACGTTTGAACTTTAGCTGGCACAAGGTAATAATGTACATCCACTTTATTCTCGTTCATCCTTTCAACAAGAACAGGTTTTATTGATTGAAAAATATCCATATCAAGTAACTGTGAATAACTTCGTTCTAAGTAGTAACCTTTGTAGAACTTAGTATGTTCTAAGTAATTTCTCATTTCTAGAATAGAAGGTTTTATTGGTAGTTTTCCATTGTAGAGAAAATACGACTCACGATAGATTGGTTCTCTTATTTTTTTGGGCGCATAAAAAAACGTGTCAAGTGTTTGTAAAAAATAATCCTTTGTCAACGGAATATCCAAAGAGTCTATTGTTTTTCTGAAATTACCTGGATAATCAATGGTGTCAGCTAAGTGAAAATAAACTTCACCAATTCTATAAGGCAAGTGTGGGCGTTGAAATGTTGAATCTGAATTCGCATCTAATCTCACTGTCTTGTTCTTCACACCAATACCCAAAGTAGCAGTCATATCCAACTTATTTGTGTCTATAGTGTAATAAATGTGATTAGAAGAAAACTCATAATATGCGTTATCTCTCATATGTCTTGCAATAGAACTCCTCAGGTCATCAAGCATATCACTATCAAAAATTTCCTTTTTAGGAGAGACTTGTTTTTTGGAAATAAATTTCTCAATTTGACTTTGGACATTGCTTGTTACATCAATAAAATATATACTATCGATATAGTATGGATCTCCAGTTACAATTGAATAGTGAACTACTGCTTTCCGTTTTTTCTGTTTATAAATTATGGTGTCAGATACTGTTCCATAATAATACCCTTTTGACTTCAAATACAAATCAAGTTGCTGAGAAGACCTAGCTACAAGTTGTTCATCTAATATTGCTGGAGCTTCACCAATACCATATTTAAGCCACTCACGAAAAAAACGTCTGGGCTCGAGGGTATCTTTTTTATCAAGTGATTTTTTTCGATATGTCGTTTTGCCTTTAGCTAAAGCTGCCTTAATTCGTTTTTCATTGATTCGTTTTTCTTTAGCTCTAATTTTTTCATTTTTCTCTTTGAGCTTTATATTCTTCTTGATTCTTTTCTCAGCAACCTTTGCACTATCAACAGAGTTATAAAGTCCCAACCTAATTTTCAAACCTAAATAGCGATTGTTAGAGCGAATTCTCAAAACTTCTTCAAGTTCATCGGCATCCAACTTGCCCCCTTTCACACTTATTTCACTCTTTTTAAGTAAATATTTGCCTTCCGGAACATGACGCGTGACATTACATCCAATTAAAAAAGGGACAATAAATAGGACAATATGTAAGCGTTTTATTAATTTCACCGTGTAATATCGTTCGACAAAAATATAAAAACAAAAGCATCAGATGCTTTCTAAGAACCAAATAAAGTTTATTCGATCGCTTAATCAGAAGAAACAGCGCTCAATACACCAACTATTCATCATTGAAGGTGCAAGAATGGTGCTAGAATTAATTGAAACCCATAAAGAGTTTCTTGAACAACTCATTGTGACTCAAGAATTTCTTGAAAAGAACGAAATTCCTGCTGGAATCGAATACGATATTACAGATTCAATCACTTTCAAAAAACTTTCTAAATCTGTCAATCCACAAGGAGTAATGGCTCTTTTCAACCAACCAAAACTTTCATATTCTGCTCAACCTTTTATGTTGTTTTTGGATAATATTCAAGACCCAGGAAATATGGGCACTATAATCCGCCTAGCGGATTGGTTTGGTGTAAAACAAATTGTGTGTAGTACTGATTGTGTTGATGTTTTTAATCCCAAAGTAGTTCAATCTTCGATGGGTTCAATATTTCGAGTTCAAATTGATTATTTGGATCTGGAAGATGAACTTCAAAAAACGAAGCTGCCTATTTATGGCGCTATGTTAGATGGTGAAAATGTCTACAAGCAAAAACTCGAACCCAAGGGTATTCTGGTTATGGGAAATGAAGGTAACGGCATTCGTGAATCAGTAGCAAAATTTATCACACACAAAATTCTCATCCCCCGTTTTGGTGACGGAGAATCGTTGAATGTGTCTACAGCTACTGGGATTTTGCTCTCTGAGTTTAGGAGAAATTCTTAATTATTTTTTTGGGCTTTTCCGTGAAAATACAGCCACTAAATAACCAATCAGAAAGATCACTGTAATCAGAATAACCAATGGCATTTCAAAGCCAAAAACCAAAAACTTTACTCTAATTGGCTCAAAATTTTGACCTACAAATATCAATAAGATAATAATGAGTAATATATTGACAACTTGTCTAGTGGTAATGTTCTTCATTTGATTCAGTTTTTGTGAAAGTTACAAAAATTATTGATTGACAGGGTAATGAATCACACTATTTCTTCCACGCAACTATTTACTTCAACACAATTATGATTCTGTAACATTCTTAAAAAGAATACCAAATAATATCGTAATTTCGCGAACGATGAAAACAATTCCCTCACATGTGAAAACGCTCTTCCTTTTGATGGGTGTCACGCTATTGGGATTAACTATTTCCAAGATAATTTTCTACATCCCTAACCACCATGCTTTTCCGGAAATCGGAATCAGTGATTTAGCTGCTGCGTTGTGGTTTGATATTATAACTATTTCATTGGTTTTTATACCGTTTTTTCCGCTTTGGCTTATTCCATTCAAAAATAGAGCTCACCTATTTTACAAGTCCTTTTTTCGGTTGTTGTTCTTACTTCTAAATGGGATGGCCGTTGGAATAAATTTGATGGATGTAATCTATTTTCAATACACATCTAAACGCGCAACTTTTGATTTATTCTCCATGGTTGGATTTGAACAAGATATGGGTAAGTTGTGGGGCACTTTCGTAAAAGATTTTTGGTGGGTCATTCTAATTTACATTGTAATGCTTTGGCTTGCAGACAAGGTTTTTCGCATAATCTATTCATCTACTTTCAAAACAATAGAAGTCTTCTCTTATAAAAAACAATTTTTGGCTTTTGCTATTCTAATTCCCTTGTTTATAGTATTGGGAAGAGGTGGATTTGGACTCAGACCAGTAGCTGTGATTAATGCTGCCCAATACACACGACCTGAAAACACTGCATTTATCATCAATACTGCCTTTACGATGATCAAATCGTTTGATGAGAAGGCCTTGGAACAGGTTGAATTCATGCCTGAAAAAAATGCAACTGAATTATTTTCTCCTTATCGCAAAGTAGGGCAA
>CAYUQU010000092.1:0-12662 GCA_964447015.1 uncultured Flavobacteriales bacterium | reverse complement strand
ATGCTTGTCTTAAGATTAAAGTATCCTGATTAAAAATTGTGTTCGAATCAAGGCTAACGTTTGTAATATGCCATACGTTCATATAAAGTTCTTTGTCTGAAAGCTTTTGAGCCTGAATTGAAAAAGACGGTAAAAGAACAATCGTGAGCAACAGAAGTGATGAAATTGACATTGTAGTAAAGAGTCGTTTGTTTGAATTTCTGAACATTATTATAATAAATAATCCTTTTGAATGTTACATGTAATTACCCATAACGGTTTGTGCCTAGGCGCGAGGCTCGACTCTTTAAATAATTTGGTGCTCCGAAGTTAAAATTATTTTCTTTCAAATTATTCTTTGTTTCGAAGTCAGATTTGAGGGTTGGTGCCATGACGGCTGTTAGTAGCATTATGTTTTATTGGTCTTATTTTCTTTGTAAACCTAAGAATTATAAACAGTATTGATAATTTTATGAAAGTCCCCCATGTTTTTATTAAAACACCATATTCTTTTTGCATTACAAAATCATTCTCGTCAAAAAAGGAATAAATGTAAGTATACATGACATATAGCATTAATAACGCATAAATGCCATTTGTTATGGAATTAAGCCATGTTCTGTTTAAAATTGTTTGAGCCAAATATATTAATGCAATCAATTTAAGTAGGTCATACTTATAGTGAATCATACTAGCACTTGCATAATAGACATATCTCAATTTGGCAATTATCCATATGAGAAGGCATAGAAAAATGATTCCATTGATAATTCTCTGGTTTTTATCATTGCTTAATATGCGTGTCAAATTTTGCATTGGTTTTCGGTTGCTTCTAACGTTTTGCAGCTACAAGAAGTTGGCGATTTCGAAGCACTAAACTGTCTGCCACCACTGAACTTGATAAGAAGCACAAAGCTTCATTTAACCACTGAACCGCCAATTTCTTGTAGGTGCTGTTATGGGCTGCCTTTCTTGTCATTCGCCTTAGTTTGCTTTATAAATCAAGTCGTAGTCATGTGCAGTTACAAACATTGGAATGTCACTCCAGTCGTAATTGCTCGTCTTGTAAACTTCTCTGAATAATTCTTGAAGTCTTAAAATAACAAGCAATTCGCACACTTGATATGCATTGAGAATGTTTGGTTCTTCAAATCTATCGTTATCGTGAACGTCTTGAAAAACTTTTTGGATGTCTTCAAAACCTGTAATTGTCAAGTCATTTGCTGTCGAGTCATAGAAGTCAGACAACCAGTCCCAGTCTGTCAAAATATAATTTTCGAATGAAAAAAGGTCAATAAACCAACGGTCATTATTTATTGTAAAACCATTCATTTCGCAATAGTATGCTGCCGGTCTAATTCCTTTTCCTAGGCCGAATAGATTTTTTATAAACCCTTGTTTTTTCTTCAAAACGTCTTTTGTTGACTTGTCAAACTCGTTAATGTGTTTTGCCAATTCTGAAGTCAAATGCAATAAATTCTTGTCAAGAATTTTGTGAAAGTCAGTTGTGGGAATTTCTTTGAGTTCTCGTTCAGCCATAGCAATTGCTTCGTCAAGTTGTTTGCTTTCGAGAAGTCCATATAATTTGTCTGCTAGTTCAAAGTTCATTGTTTAATGTCTTCTTTTAAGGTTGCCCATAACTTATTTATACCCGCTACAAAAATTGCGCTTATACAACCACCACATAGCGTATAAGCGCACCTTTTCAGCACATTACATATCCCAAATATATCATTTTTCCACTAATAAAACATAACACCCCGCGTGTCGTCAAATCGGCATGAGTTTGAGCATCATTTTCGCGCTATTCTTTACGCTCCTTGCGTCTTCGTTGTACATACACAAACCACCACGCCATCCAAAAACTCTGTGAAACTCTGACGACTCTGTGTTTAATTCAATTCACCACTCCAAACGAAAATGGTTTTAATACAAATTCACCACAGAAGCGCCGAGAACGCAAAGATTTTAATGCGATTCTCCATTCTTTGCGCGCATTGCGTCTCTGCGGTGCAATCACAAACCACAGACCACCAAACCACCCAAACGAAAATGGTTAAAACCATTGCGTGGATATGGGGATACCAACATCACCTCGGGTTAAAACCCGAGGCTATGTGATCCATATAATCCACGCAATCATTCTAATAATTTACTCAACTAATATTGAAATTGACACTGCATCTCTCCCCTGCTTTCCTGCCAATCTTGTCCGCCGCACAGCCAAAATGTTTTATCACGGTGCGTTTCATCCAAAAGTACGTGTGTTTCACTTCGGCGACGGTGTGTTTCATTAGAAAGAACGTGTGTTTTACTTCCGTGACGGTGTGTTTCATTCAAAAGAACGCGTGTTTTACTTCCGCGACGATGTGTTTCATTCAAAAGAACGCGTGTTTCACTTCCGCGACGGTGTGTTTTAGATAAAAGTACGTGTGTTTTACTTCCGCGACGATGTGTTTCAGATAAAAGTACGCGTGTTTCTCTTCCGTGACGGTGTGTTTCAGAAAAAAGTACGCGTGTTTTTCTTCCGCGGCGGTGTGTTTTTGTTAAAAGTTTTAACATTTCGGGCAAAAAACGGCGTATTTCACCCAAAAAGTGAGTCGTTTTTGCCAAGGTGACTTGCAGTTGAATAAGAAAATCTAATATTTCACTCAACGAAACGTGCAATTGGCTGTGTAAAATGGTGATTTAACGTTTGTTAACAGGTGGTTTGGCACGGGATTGGTGAGGTAATGAGGAGGCTCGCGAGTTTATAGTTTTGAATCAACGATAAAAATTCGATGATTAAATTTCATACACATTTTTCAACGTGTAATTTATCCTATCAGTGAGCATTTCGATTAACTCTTCGTCCATGAATTCATAGTCGTCTGGAATTTCGAGAACTTCAATTGTCGGCAACTCAAGATGTCTGTATTGCCCCCATATTTTAGCTCTATATCCTGTTTCCATCACAAAAATAAAGTCAGCCCAATTCACGTCGTTTTCTGAAATCTTTCTGTCGCTTTTTGGACTTAAGCCAACAGAACGAATATTGAATCGATCATCATTCTTGAAGATATGCTCCGCTGTTCTGCTGCGTTTTTTATTTCGTCCACAAACGACTAGTATGTTTGGTCTTTCTGTCATTTTAGATTTTCTTATATTCCTGTTTTGTTTTGACGTATCAAGTCCCCTTCCCATTCAAAACCATCTTCCTAATCAACGAAATCTGCCCCAAATGATAATAGCAATGTTCTATCACGCCTTCAATGTTACGCTGGTATGTGCCGTATTTTTCGTCAAAGAAAGGTTGGTCGAAGGTCCTGTCTTCCATTTGTTCAACTTTATCTGCAAATTTCTCCGCATTGTGGAGAAAAGTAGCAACCAACTTATCCCAATCTGACTTCGAAGTCATTGGTGGCATATCAAAACTGAATTTATCACTGATATCAAGTTCACCACTCTCAAATCCTCTAAGAAGTCCGTCAAGATAGTAGTTGATATGAAAAGTTAAAGCGGCAATCGTATTCAGGTTTTCAACTTTTTGAACTGCTTGCTCCCAACCTATGCTTAATAATTGTTCTTTGTAATTGGTGTTTGCAATCCATTTGCCATTGAGTAGTACTTCTCGAAGTCGGTTTGCTAGATCTATTTTATTTGTCATTGTTATTCAACTTATTGAATCTGGAGACAAGAGTGTCCTTATCTCCTAAATATATCAACATTCTAGATAAACTTCATAAATCTCTCCACTTCACTCGCAAAAAATGGTTAAAACCATTACGAAGGTACAGGGTGCCTACATTAACCTCGGGTTAAATCACGAGGCCATGTTGTCCATCTAATCCACACAATCATTCTATCGCTTCAATACCTTGGTCTTTTAATTTTTCAAGCCCTTCCTTCATTGCTTTGACTTGTTCTGGTGCATGCCCTTGCCAAATTGTAATCTCACCAACAATTTTGAATGGGTGTGCTGAGCGATATGACTTGGTTGGGTTGCCCGGAAACTTTTTATCGGTTAAATTAGGGTCATCTTCAATTGGTCCTGTTGGCTCTACTAAATAAATTCTCTCACGACCTTCACCCAATGCAAGTTCTGCTCCCCAAATAGCCGCATCCAAAGTTGCTGTCAGGTAGATGTACTTGGCATTGTTTCGCTGTCCATAGTTGGAGTTAAGCCCTGTTTCAATAAAGTCCCCCATTTTGAGGTCTGCCTTAGTACCGTGAAAATAGGTTTGCACAAACGGACTTTGAATTAATTTGTGCTCATTGCTCTTTTGTTCCATTATCGTTAATTTATAGTATAAATGTTATACTTGTTAAAGTGTTAAAAACAACCTAAAACGCCACCCCATATACAAATTACAAGCTAAAAATAACCAAATATTTCTTTCTTAAATCATTCAAATCAACTAAATCTCAAATGCTAAAAAAATGTAAATTATACAACTCTTCACAAGATTTGTGTAACACATTCCGTTAGTACTATTATAACTTTGTATAAGTGCCAATAGGGCAATTAATGCAAAACACATTCGAGAATTCACCTTCAAAAACAAACACCATGGAAACAGCAACAAAAGGATACAATCTAACAATTCCGATGAATGATTTTAATTTATCTTATGATGACGTGGGCGAAGGTGAGATTCCGATTATCTTTTTGCACGGTTATCCTTTCGACAAGACAATGTGGCAAGGTCAGGTAGATTTCTTAGCCTCTTCTCATCGGTTGATTCCCTGTAATATCAGAGGGTTTGGAAAATCGAAGGATGAAGAGTCAAAACTGAGCATTGATATGTTTGCGGATGATTTAATCGAGTTTATGGACAAACTAACCATTGAGAAAGCAATTCTCTGTGGACTTTCTATGGGTGGTTTTATCGCATTGAACGCAATGAAAAAAAATCCCGATCGCTTTGAAGCATTGATTCTATGTGATACGCAATGTATAGCAGACAGCACAGAGGTCAAAGAAAAACGCTACAAAACGATTAAAAAAATAGACGCTGATGGAGCTGAGGAATTTAGCAAAGGATTCATTAAGAGTGTCTTTCACGAAGATTCAATCACAAATAAAAAAGAATTGGTCAGTCAATTGAGCAGTGTGGTATTCTCTAATTCGAATCACATTATCAAACAAGGACTTATAGCGCTTGCCGAACGCACAGAAACGTGTTCCACTTTAGGTGACATCAGCATTCCAACCTTAATCATCTGCGGAAGAGAAGATGAAGTGACGCCACTTGAACAATCGGAATATCTGAATGAAAATATTAAAGATTCCATTCTACAGGTTATTGATGATGCAGGTCATGTGTCCAATCTCGAGCAACCAGAAGCGTTCAATACTCACCTGATCGACTTCTTGAATGATTTACCAAGTGGCAATAATTATGAGAAGGTTAATGGGGAGGATAGGATGATTTGATGAAGGGGGATTATTAAATTCATTCTTTCATACATCATATTCGTGGAAAGCAAATCGTGTTGATTTTGAAACACATAGGCACATAAAAGGAAACCTATTGTGCCTATGTGTTTAAAAGATGTAGGACATGTATCCAACCTCGAGCAACCAGAAGCGTTCAATACTCACCTCCTTGATTTCTTAAATGAATTGCCAAGTGGTAAGAATTTTGAAAAGATTAATGGGGAGGATCGAATGGTTTGATGAAGGGGGAATTAGTAAATTCATTCATTAATATAACATATCCCTATAAACCAAATCGTGTTGATTTTGAAACACATAGACACATAGAAGGAAACCTATTGTGCCTATGTGTTAAAAAAAAATCATCTATTACACCCGCTTCTGCTCCCCACTTGCACTTATCGTCTTTTCCAATCGCGATAATCTCGTTTTCTCTTGCTTGGCGCTCATTATCCAATGGGTCATTACTTTTCTATAGGATGGGGCTTGATTCATGAAAAAGTCCCACGCCGCCTTGTTTTTCTTGAATAGCTTTTCATACTCCTCGTCAAGTTGCACGACTTCTTTTTCGTGTGAGTAAATGTTGGACTTATTCTCAGTTCGAAGACTAAATGCTTTTAGTCCAGCTGGTTTCATCAGTCCTGCTTGAGTCAATTCCTCCACTTTTTTGATGTTGACTGTACTCCAAATACTGGTACTCCTTCGCGGTGTAAAGCGAATGCTATAACTTTCCTCGTCTATGGATCTTCTTATCCCATCTATCCAACCAAAGCAAAGTGCCTGATCCACGGATTGCGACCAAGTCATAGACGGTTTTCCGCTGCCCACTTTATAATACCCTACTATTAGTTCGGTTTCACTTTCGTGGTGAGCTTCTAACCACTTTCTGAATTCATCTGGGGAGTTGAAGAAGGTTGCTTTCATTGTTTTTGTTGTTTTTATTTAATGACTGAAGATTCTCATTAAAATTTGTTTTGAACACTTGTATTAACGGTCAATATAATCCCTTAACTCAATCATTCTCTAACCAATTCATAAACCAATCCCCCTACTTCATGATTCAAATTCTCCCATTCTGTTTCCACATGATAGAATTTGATTGTATCCGATACAAATTCAAATTTATACAAATCACCATCAGACCAATTGCTTTTTTTATTATCATCGAAAAGGATTATCGCATCGTACTGTATACCTAATCCGAAATCTGCCACTAACTCAAAATAAATTTTATCTTGAAAACCAGTTAATTTACCGTTTCTATTAAATGATACTTTTTCGTCAGAATGAGTTAGCACATATTTTCCTTCAAAAAGAATTCTTCTCAATTCCGTTTGAATATCAACCACTTTTCGGTACGCTTCCTTTTGTTTAGTTTGAGTGTAAACTATATCAATCAAAGAATCGTTTACTGGCATTAATACAAATGGTTGTTGAAAAGAATCAAATTTCTTCGTTCTACTTAAGTCGTTTTCGAATTTGTTCTTTTTGTAGTTGAAAATTAACGGCGCATCATAACCACCTTCATGGTCGGTAAACCCATACAAATATGGTGAGTCAGTAATTAAATTGTCTTTTTGAAGAACAAAACCATACAATAAGGTTCCATAATCACGATTGTGATATATTGATTTTGTCTTCTCGATATTACTTAAATAATTATCAATGAGCCAAAAGCCATCCAAATAATCAGCTTCTTTTATTAATTCTGATTTGTCAATGTTTTGTACATCAGCTTCTGATTCAATTTCGTTTTCGCTTGTTTCACCACAGCTATTCATGAGTAGTAGCGTGAGTGTAAGGATTATTAATTTATTCATTTTTTTAATCTCTAATTATTTACTCCAATCATTCCAATATTCATTGCTTATTCTCTCAAGTTGCTCAATAGTCAATTCGTTTTTATTCTGGTCAAAAATCTTTATCGCCTGACAGCTAACCGTTAAGTTGCCACCGCAATAATCAAATTCTGTGTCATGTTGATTGCAAGCTATAACAACTTTTTCATCCTCAATATCAGCTGATAGTATTTCAAGTTCTGCTTTAAAAATGTCTTTCGGTTCTGTCAAAGTCTGGACTGGTAATTCAATTGGATTTGGCCAAATCAACAACAATAGTTCATCAACCTTTCTTAGCTCAACATAAAATCGGTCAAATGTCTTGTCAACGCGCTCAGCCAAATATTGACATTCAACTGTCAAGATCAAAGTGGTTTTGTCACCAGACCATGAAGAAATTCCTCCATCATGCAGGATTGAAAAAATGTCTCTTATGTCTTCAGTTGTTTTCATTTTGAATAATCTAAAAATAGGTAAATTAATCTATTTTAAACTATTCAGAATAGTGATTTTGTTGAAAAGTGAGTCAATCTAAATGCGGTAAAACTGATTTTAAATTACTTTAAACTTATTTATCATTACCCTCCCCCATTTCACAAACCAAAGCCTGAGCATGCCGAACAATTTCCATAGGAAAACCATTTATCTCTAAAATTCGGATTGCATTGCCTCTTTCGGGAGTTCCTGTTTTTAATTTGTAGTCAAAACTGATCGTAGTGTCCTTGATTAACTCCGAAAAATGAAAAAGAGCATATTCTTGCTTGAGTAAAGTGGTCAATTCCATGTCGTGTGTAGTAACAAACACCTGGCAATTCCGCTTAGAAAGAAAGGAGAGAATCGCCACTGCTGAAGCGATGCGTTCTACTGTATTTGTTCCTTTGAATAATTCATCCAAAAGAATGATGGAACGACCATTTTCAGCAGTTTTATCAATGATGTTTTTTATCTCATCAACTTCTCTGAAGAAATAACTGCTTGAACTCATTAAATCGTCTTCTATCCGCATGACAGAATACAGTTTTGCTAATGGTAACTTTGCGGAAGTTGCAAAGCAGGTATTCAGTGTGCTTCCTGAAATATAGTTTAAACCAATGGAACGAATAAAAGTGGTTTTTCCAGACATATTCGAACCAGTTAATAGAACAGACTTTTCAATCGTTATCGAATTTGATACACAATCAGGAATGAGTGGATGCATTAGGTCTTTAAATTGAAGTTGTTGAACTTCATTCGAAATCGTTGGAATGCAATATTCTTTTAGTCCATACCTTAATGAAGCAATGGAAACAAGTGTATCCACCTCACCTACAAAACGAAAGGTCTGTTCAATTTCTTTGGACTTATTCTTCAACACATCTAGCGAACTAAAAAGTAATAAAGGCTCAAGAAGAAAGGTAATTTTTATCAATTCCAATAAATACCAATAGGCTGCTTCCATTTCACTGTCTACCTTTTGTTCCAGTTTAAAGAAGGACATCTTTCGCCTAATTGATGCAGTTACACTGATTGAATGAGCTATTTCCGAATCCATCACTTTCAAGAACGGAAATTTGGTGAGATTCTTTGCGATTGTTCCCAATGAGAGAAGTGGTGGAATGGAATTGATAAACAAATTCGTCTTCCTTTTTAGCGCATAGTGGATAAAAAGATTGATTGAAAATACGCTCATCAACAAAATAAGAAAATTGGAGTTGAAGAAGGAAAGTATCAACGACAGAAAAGACGTGAAAGAAAGTAGCGGAATAAGAAAATACCACTTTGGCTTTTCATCCAATTCTTGCTGAAACAAATCAACAATGTAATAAGCTTGATCATGATTCAATTGCTGTAATTGGTATTGAATTTTTAAGCGCTCTTCAGGCTTATCAAGGAGCTGTTTGATTGCCTTTTCTTGTAGTTCGATTGCTTCGGGAGAAGATTCAATCGTGCGCATGCGATCATACAGGTACTGTTGCCCAATTTTTGACGAAGTTCGATCAGCAAAGGAAAAGAAAAGGTCAAAATCCAAGTCATCACACGTTTGGTCTGACAATACTTGGAACGCGTCCTTATCTTCTTTATGCTGATAATAACGTTTGATTAAATCAAAATTGAAGCCTTCTGTTTTAACTCTACCAAAGGATGATTCTAAATTTTCAAGAATCTTTTTTTTTCTGCGGAAGAACATACAATCAGTTGTTAGAGTCTTCAACATACACAAGAAGATCGCCTGGCTGACAGTCTAAGGCTTTGCAAATTGCCTCCAATGTAGAAAACCGAATCGCCTTTACTTTACTCTGCTTTAATATCGAAAGATTTACGACTGATACGCCTACAATTTCAGAGAGTTCTTTCAATTGCATCTTTCGTTTAGCTAGCATTACATCTAAGTTAACAACAATCGCCATGGTTTAGATAGTTAATGAAGCTTCAAATGAAGCGATGAATGAATCGTAGTTCCGCTGGTTTCTATTCCATGATGTATTTCCGAATAGTGTGGTAGAAGTAAACTGAATCTGCGTACTTCTATCTTGTTTTTCTTTTAATTCGATGTACACATTTTCTCCCCAAGTCCAGAAATTAAGTGAAGTACCGCACAGAATTTGCATTTTGCTTTTATCCACATCAAGAACCTGAAAGCGAGATGTTTCAATGACCTCCAATAACTTATCAAATAACAAATCAGCATCAATATCACTTTCCAAATTGTGCGCTTTCCTTTCAAGCAGAATATTTACAGGACTGAGAAACCACGTTTTATATCGCAAACTTTTACGTAAGATTAAATTGAGAAGCAGAAGCCCTATAGGCAGCGTAAACACCAACAATGAAAGCCAAATTTCTCCTGTTAAATAACTGGTCAATCTATACACCAGAAAAAAGAATACACTAAGGAGTAACGGAATACGATTCATCTAATAAATTTTAGACAAAAGTATGAAAAACATTATTAAATTAACGATAAACGATAATTTATTTCTAATGTTGGCGACTAAGTCCTATGTGTTAACCATCCGTTCTTTCCACTTTCTTATCATTCCGACTCCACTCACTCCAAGACCCCACATAAAGCTTTGGAATCTCCATTTCAGCGGATGCTAATGCCAATAATGTATGACAAGCTGTTACGCCAGAGCCACAGTGAATGATAATATTTTCGGGATTTGTCTCTCCAAATTTTGCGTTGTATTTCTCTTTTAACTCGGGTGGACTTAAAAACAACCCGTTGCTGTCCAAATTTTCAGAAAACGGGATGTTTATCGCTCCTGGAATGTGCCCTGCGATTAAATCAATCGATTCCGTTCTCCCATCATAGCGGTCTTTTTCTCTTACATCAACTATGATGTGTTGTTTGTCTTGAGATACGTGCTCAACTTCGTCAATATCTGCGATAGGCAATGTCCATTTCTCCACACGATAAGGTTCGGTTGCTTTTTGTGCGAACGTTGCTTTTGAACTTAGCGGAAAATAATGCTTCTTGGCTTCATCAAATCCACCGTTTAACACTTGCACTTTCTCGTGCCCAACAGCTTTTAACATCCACCAAAAACGCGCTGCAGCATTTGCCCCATTTTTGTCGTCATAGATTACGACATGGTTGTTACTTGAAATACCTAACTCCGTTAAAGTTTGTGCAAAAGCTTCGATTTCTGGCAATGGATGCCTCCCTCCTTTTGACAAGTCACTTTTATTGATTGAATTAATATTCAAGAATATTATTCATTCTTTTTTTGTTATCTATACTTATCTAAAATTTTAATAAAATCAATATCCTGCAGAAATTTCTTCCAATCATCATCTGTCTCTATGAAATTCGCAGATATCTCCTTCTTGCTTAAACTTAAATCCAAATAGTGTAAAGCATCCGTTTTATTATCCTTCAGTGCATACAAACAAGCTAAATTATAACACCCTCCACCCATTTCTATAGCTTTTTCAAATTTCCCGAATGATTGGATATACAATTCTTCCGCTTCTTTTTCTTCTTTAATACTTGCAAAATTCCCTAAAAAAGAACCCCAGTAGTAATAAGCAAGGTAGTGTTTGGGTTTTATTTCTATTGCCTTTTTAAATTTATCAAATGATTGATTATACAATTCTTCGGCCTCTTTCCCTTCTTTAGTCTTTGCGAATTGTCCCAAATAAATACCCCAATTCATATAGGTTTCGTAGTTTTTAGGTTCTATTTCCACAGACTTTCGGAATTTATTGAATGATTGAAAGTACAATTCTTCGGCTTCTCTCCCTTCTTTAATCTCAGCTAAACTCGCTAAATCAGCTCCCCAGTTATTATAGGCTCTGTAGTTATCAGGTTCTATTTCTATAGCCTTGCGATGTTTTTCAAACGATTGTTTATAAAGATGTTGCATTTCTTCTTCATCTCTATTTTCAGCAAAATTACCTAAGCACAATCCCCAATTGGTATAGGCTTTGCTATTGTCTGGTATTATTGCTACAGCTTTTTTAAATTTATCAAATGATTGATTGTACAATTCTTCGGCTTCCTTATCCTCTTTAATCCTAGCTAAACTACCTAAATCTGCCCCCCAATTATTATAAGCTTCGTGTTTATCAGGTTTTATTTCTATAGCCTTGCAATATTTATCAAAAGATTGACGGTATAATTTTTCCGCTTCTTCTGCTTCTTTAGTCTTTGCATAATTCCCCAAATATGTACCCCAATTGGTATATGCGAAGTCGTTATCAGGTTTTATTTCTATAGCCTTGCTGTATTTATCAAAAGATTGTTGGTATAATTCTCCTACTTCATCTCCCTCTATGGTTTCTGCTAAACCGCCCAAAGAAGTACCCCAATTGTTATATGCAATGTAGTTATCGGGGTCTATTTCTATAGCCCTTTTAAATTTATCAAATGACTGGTGGTACAATTCTATTTTATCTAGTTTTTTTGCCTCCTCAACTAAATAATTACCCCAACCTGAATATAAATCTGACAAAAGGCTTTGAAGCTTATCATCTGATATTCCTCTGACTTTTTTCTCTATATCTAAAACAACTTTTTCCTCATACTTCTCTGATATAAGTAAATTGATTATCTCTTTCTTTAATAAGTCAATTTTGTTTTCCTCGACACTATCAGTAGATTCAACTATACCAAGTTCAAATTGTTCGATTGCATCATCAACCTGTCTTTTAGAAATATTCAATCTTTCTTTTACCCCTTTGAAGTGCTCTTTATCATCAACATCTACAATTTCATTCAACATATTTTTTAAAGCTGTGAAAGGCTGATCTACAATACTTGGCTGAGCTAAGCCCAATTCACTATTTAGTTTTAACATGAATGAATCAGAATCATAACCTTTTATAATAAAGGAATTTGTATTTGAATCAGAAATAAATTTTTGAACAGTTTCAGTAGGTTGGCTGTCATTATAGGTCACCCAATAAAGTCCGTTATTAAATCTACCGAGACTCTTTACATA
>CAYUQU010000091.1:0-12954 GCA_964447015.1 uncultured Flavobacteriales bacterium | reverse complement strand
AATTTGTTGTGAATTGCTTTCGTTTTAGTATTTTTAGTGAGAATTCACAGGAAAAATAAAACACTAAAGCTAACATTGAGTGTTGTGAATTGCTTTCGTTTTAGTATTTTTAGTGAGAATTCACAGGAATGGAGAATTTGTCAAATTAGTAGACATCGTTGTGAATTGCTTTCGTTTTAGTATTTTTAGTGAGAATTCACAGGCAGTGCTAGAGTGGGGTAAAGCGACGCCCTGTTGTGAATTGCTTTCGTTTTAGTATTTTTAGTGAGAATTCACAGGTAATGAAGATGCGTTAACAGATGCGTGGTTGTTGTGAATTGCTTTCGTTTTAGTATTTTTAGTGAGAATTCACAGGACCACAAAATTAATGTGGACAACAGGCGGTGTTGTGAATTGCTTTCGTTTTAGTATTTTTAGTGAGAATTCACAGGATACCCCCAGCTAAAGGGTTGATATCCTGTGAATTTTTGTTTTAATTAGAAAGCAAAAAACAATCACTCCACGTATTGATTAAAAACTTGTAGCTCATTTTTTTATTTCTAGGTTGATTCTTTATCCACATATTTCCGTTTACTAAAACAACTCTAATTGTTGTGCAGGACTTTCTATTTCAGCTTTTTTTACTCCATAAAAAATCTCCATCATGCCGAACTGCTTATCGGTAATATGCAAAATTCCTATTTTCCCTTTTTCTGGTAAAATATTTTTGACACGCTTCATATGCACATCGGCGTTCTCTCGACTGGCACAAAAGCGCAGATAAATTGAAAACTGAAACATCGTAAATCCGTCGTCCAACAAAGTTTTGCGAAACTTGGCAGCAATGCTTCGCTCTTTCTTTGTCTCGGTCGGAAGGTCAAACAACACCATAACCCACATGGCACGGTATTGATTAAGCCGACTGTATCGATCCACTGCCATAATCGGGATAGTTGATTTTACGACTCACACCTGCAAAGCAATCGCTCAACGAACTTGTGGTTCTGCTCATCGCCACTAACAACGGACTTTTCTTTCCTTCCAACACGACATCTAGCGCCGGAATCATCAAAAGCTGTTGTTTCAATTGTGGAGTCAGCTCTGTGTAATCACCACCTTGTTTCACAATATCACAAACCACTGCATCCACATACGGACGATAAGGTTCCATGATGTCATCTGCTAAACAATAGGCATTGTATTTATTTGCATGAAAAATTCCGTATGCTGGTAGCAGACCGCTTCCTATCAATGAACGCGCACAAACCGCTCGCAAAATGGCATAACCGTAATTCAGCAAATTATTCGGTGCCTCGTCTTTTCTTCCTCTTGTAAAATAAGGGATTCCAAAAAGCTGATTCCAATAAATCGCCGCAGCTTGCCCCTCGTTGTTTTGTGAATCACCCGAATTGACAGTTTGAGCCAACTCCATCAGTTTCTTGTGTTCTTTTCCATTTGTGTGTGGCTGTTGCTCAAAAAGTGCAGCCTGATTCCTTATTTTGCGCTCCACAGTTTGTTGCCACAAATTTTTCTTCAAAGGCACGCTTGCATTCAATTGATTCCGCAACCGTTCGTTGTACTCCGAATGACCATACATGGGTAACATCAATGACGTGGGCATGTGCTGTTTATCACACGTAACTAATACCACATTATTTGTCATCAATTTATCAATCAAGGCATTGCTGACCGTAATTTGTGCATGCTCCAACACCACAACTCCAATATCTTCTATAGGAACTGTTCTCGGTGGATTTTCGTCATTAGGAAAGTTGACAACCAACTGCTCATTACGCGTATTTAAATAAGCTGGATTGCCGAAATGAAGTGTACGTTTGATCATAAGTGCAATAATTACTAAGTTCGCACTTATTATACCATATTGATTATGAAAATGTTACATTTACACTATTGTGCTTTAATCATTTGAACAACTAGTTTTACCATCATTTCTTTATCAGAAGGATTGTTTTGGGCAATCAATAATGCCAGTGCTACCAACGCATTGTCATTGATTTTCAGTTCGCCATTTTGTTTAAATCGGTGTTTGTTTTTCTCCAAAAACCATACAAACAAAAATGCTCCAATCCGTTTATTCCCATCCGAAAAAGGATGATTTTTTATAATAAAATACAGCAAATGAGCTGCTTGTTCTTCAATGCTCGGATACAAGTATACCCCATCAAATGTTTGCACAATACTATTCAGCGTTCCTTCAAAACTATTGTCTTTTTCATTACCAAAAAGTTCTGTAGCCTCTGTTCTAGCAATAAGTTGCTTCTTGAGTACTTGTATAGCATTTTTTGCTTCATAATATTAAATTTCATAAGTGATTTCTTCGTTCAATTTCCCCAAGGACATCGTATCACTATCGAATTGATTGAGTAAAATAAAACTCTGTGTGTATTCGATATTGATGTCAAGCAAGCCTTTGGTTTCAGTTAAATCAGTTTCACTTGAAATAGATTTTTGAATCAGATGAACAGTTTGTTGAAGTTCATCTAATCGCTTTTGATTGATGGCATAACCCTTTACTAAAAAATCTTTTAAGCGTTGGGCGCCCATTGACGAAAAGCCGTACCCTGTTTAGATTTCACCCTGTAGCCTACTGAAATAATTACATCTAGACTGTAGTGCTCAACTTGATATACTTTGCCATCAGAAGCAGTTGTCGCAAAATTTGCGACAACTGAATTTTCTTCCAATTCCCCTTCAGCAAACACATTCCCGATATGTTTACCAATAGTTTTAATATCTCGATCAAACAACGTTGATAATTGTTGTCTATTCAACCATACAGTATCATGTTCAAACTGAACATCGACTTGAGTCTTATTATCAGTTAATCTATAGATTTCTATTTCACTCATTGTTGTACATTTTTCAAATGTTTCGCCAACCACCTCATTAAAAACTTATTGCGTTACACATTTTGTTTTAGTGTTCACCGATTTGGGCGATTTTGCCTAAACGATTAACTTTTAGTTTCCAACAAATATTTTTTATTGGTTCTAATGTTATTGCTCTTTCATTTTTTGCCCCTTGCGAACCAACACCAATTTCATTTTGAATCGGATAATTTACCCCTGCTTTCTTTTGTTTATCTCTATTCATACTAAACAAGACATTTGCAATATTTACATTAATGAAATTGGCCATTACGCCACTACCATCTGTAAATCTGTAGATGCGACTTGTTTGTTCGTTTGAGAGGTTGTTAAAATCTACTATACGTGGATTATCTATTTCCTCTATTTTTGGCACATAAACCAAGTCGTTAGGAGATAGTGTAAATAGTAATTTACTTCCTGAATCATTTATTTCCGGTGCTGGTTGTGATCCTTGCTTTAAGGATTCTATGGCTATATTAAGTGGTATAGTTGCAAACTCACGTTTTTTCTTTTCTTCATTGAAGTATATAGCAAAGTAGAGGTTAGTGCCTGTAGCTGCTACAACAAATTTATCTTTTTTAGTTCCGTTATGACCCACATTAAATTTGTTTCCCAATGCTTCAAATGTCCTTACAGTTTTAATTGGTTGGTGTTTTTTTCCTTCGTTAAGGGCTGTAATATTATTATTCAAATCCTCAATGCCTTCTGGGGAAAATGCTAATTCTTCAGGGTTTATGATTTGTCCCTTTTCGTTAAATTTATTTTTATATACATCTGAATTTAAATGGTTTAACAAAATTTTTTGAATGCCCGTATCGGTAATTGATTCAATACTTTTCTCATTAAATGTTATATCAAGTGATTTACGAGTTCCAGACTTTTCATTATCAAAATAGTACAATTCAAGTTTCTCAACTGTATTACTATCAATTTTATATGGATTCTCTTTGAAGTGTTTTATGATTGCTTTTTCATCATTTCCTTTTGAAGCAAGACTTTTTATTTTGCTCTTCAAATTTTTATCAACCAAATCTTGCCACTGTTTTATTCCATTCAAAAAAGATACTTCCTTTTTCAGTCTAAGTGATATCTTTCCGTGAACAGTCGCCTGATGTAGCGACTTCCTCACCGCCCAATTATCACCCTTAGTTTGAGAAACAAGTTGTTTCTTCAACTGTCCGTTTTCATCCACCCATTTCCAGTATTTGTTCTTGGTTTTATTAATTACTCTTATATTTTGTTTAAAGCTAACTAACGTAGTCTCTAATTTAGCTTTTGTATCTTGAGTAAATGAATCCCAAGGTTTGTGAAATTCCTTTGCTACATTTTGCTTCACTCTTTTTACGCTTCCGTCAGGTTGTCTTTTATCCCGTTCTATTTCCTCAACTCTGCGCAGTTTTTTCACAAGAGAGAAATTCTCGCGTTTGGTGTTAATAGAAGTAATGTAATTGATGTGGTCTTTTGTCGTACAAGCAATCACTAAAGCATCTAAGGCGTGATGTCTATGGTCAATGCGTTTTTTACTGAATCCTTTGAGCAAACTATCAGGTACTTTTGGTAAGAATTTATTTGTATTAGGATTTATTTCTCCAAAATCATTCGTTTGGGTTAATTCATTCATCCGCTTAAAGCGAGGTGCAATGATGTCATTCCAAATATCATTTAATCCCCAGTCTTGTTTCATTTGAGAAGTAATTGCACCCGTAACAGGGACAATATGTTTTGAGGTTACTTCTTTTTCATCTTCTTCACGTACAATTTTGCTCAATAAATTTTTTACAACTTTACTGATGTAGCGACTATCATTCATTTGTCTATTTATGAATGAATCGGGAATATCCTCACTCAAAAGATTTTCTCGTTTTACTTTGTTTTTGGCAAAATAGTTTTTTATATGTTGTTCGTAATCAGGGAGGGTAAATACTTTAACGTTTTTACCTTGTCCTAAATCGACATTAGTTCCACCAAAAGTTTTAATGAATTCATAAGCGGTTCTATTGTCTTTTAGTTCATTTACTTCTGCTTCACAAATTATTTTATTGCTCAATGAATCATCAAAATAGCGTGATTGCGGAAAAATGTGTTCAATTTGATACTTATGCGTAAACAATTCAGATAGCATAATTGACTTTCCAGTATAGGGTGAAATATAACCTTGCTCTAACCAAAGTTTGTAACGTTGTATTTCGGATTTTGAAGGGCTGGCATTTTTTCGGATTTTATCAATTTCATCTAAATGCTCTTTTTTGTTTTCGTTTAGGTAAATCCCCTCTTCATAAATTTTAAGAATTTCTTGTTGGCTTGGCGAGTAGGGTTTAACATCCGCTCCTTCATTCAACAGTTCGTTTAAGATTGCTCTAATGCGAAGATTGGTGTTTTCATTTTCATTTTGAGTTTTAGAAATTCTTTCCCTTGTTTTCTTGTCATTCTTCATATCTCGCCCCAACTCAATATGAATTTCATCAAAGAATCCTTCTTCACCGTTACCAAATTCATCCCAAATGTCTTTTACCACTCGTAATGTTTCTGTAATAACTTGCTCAACAATTGGGTTGCGTAATGAATGTTGCTTAAAAGAACCTTTGAGTTTTGGATTTAGATAATCGGCAATATCCTGAGAAGTTGCCCATTTTTTAGTGTCGCTTGCTTCAGAATGTTTGTCATAAACAATATAAGAAGCTAACCATAATGGAAGTCCTTTAAAATCTTCGTTTTTTTGAAGGTGAATTGATTTTTCTCTTACACGATTTTGAATTTTTTCATCAAACTCACCCGTTTGCAATTTTTCAATTCTGGATTTGGTACTTTCTCCAATATTTTCCCAATTCCAATATTTTCCATGACGCATCAAGGGAAGAAGTTTTTTAATTGCTTTTTCAGAGAACGAGCCATAGTCTCGTTTAAATGGTGGATACTTTTCAAATACTGTTTTAAAATCTTCGCTCAAATTATGTTTTGCAGCAAATTTTTGTACTGCACTTTTTCGTTCTTCTGGATCTGTTACGGAATACAATAAATGCCAAAGATGTTGGGTGATTTCAGCAGTCAAAAAAGAACTATTAATATTCAGTTTTTTCAGACGAGTTAAAAAAGCTGCCCTCGTTTCATTGCAAGGATATTCTTTATCCTCCACATAGTTCCATCTGAATTTATCTTCCTTTTTCTTGAAGTATGCCAATAATTGTTTTTGGCTGACTTTATCCCTATCATTGAGCCATTCAAATAATTCCACCCATTCATCTTCTGATTTTAGAAGTTCTCCTGTTACATCAACATCAAAATTTCCATCACGCTCTCTCTCATATATTTTTAGATTCGCTAAAAACTGCCACAACCTAAATTCCTGAAATATTGGGTTTGATTTAGCTATACATTTTAAATGAATTTTTTCTTGTGTATCTTTTCTTACTCTATACTCTAATGAGCAATCGCTTATGAGGTGGGTTTTAGTTTTAAGCGGACGTTGATAGAAAATTATATCCTCCATAAAAAGGTATTGAAAATCTCTGTTTTCAATACCTTTTCTGTGTGCTTCGTTATTTGGATAGAGTTCATTTATACAAGCTGAATAGAGTTTTCTGTCTTTTAATTCTGATTGTTCTTCAATTTGTTTTTGTAGAATTTGCCGAAGTTCATCTTTGTAAAACTTCCGTTCAATAGTTCGGACTAATTTTCCTCTAATTTTTTGAGTTGGATTTGTTAAAAGCGCTTCATAAATGTATGTGCCAACGGTTTTTCCGCTTTTGCCAATTTCTTGTTCTGTTTTCTTTTTTATGGCAATCCAGTCTTGTTCGGAGTCAACTGCTTTATAACTCCTTTTTATATCGCCATTCTTTGTTTCAGAGGTGGTAACAATAAATTCTTTTGTCTTGCCTTCCCAATCTTGTGGTCTTGCGGTAGGTTTATCATATTCCCATCCATTTTCAAAAAACACTTTAAATAATTTGTCTCCTGTCTTTTTCGCAATTTCTCCAGTATCAACAAGTTTATCAACCTTCAGTACAACAAAATCTTTCGTTTTGCTATCATCCGTTTCTTGCTCTTCCTCACTTAACTGATAATACCCCCTTTTTTGGTTGAAATTTAGAATAAGCCAAGCCAATTCCTCTTTCGATATTTTTTGAGTTAGTGCCTTTCTCCGTAAATAATAAATAGTCCAATCGTAAGGTATTTTAGTTTCTTTCCCGTTGGTTTTAATGTAAAACAACTCAGGTTGAGACTTTCTAAACTCTTCAACCATTTCGTTGAACGAATCTTTAAAAAGAAACTCATATTTACCTTGTTCATTTTTAAAATAAGGGAGTTTTGGTTCCCCATGATTTACGAATTGCCCTTTATGAAAATCAAAATCTATTTCGTTTTTGTAATGATTAGGGAGAAAGCCCAAAATATTGAGCACTCGGTGTAATCTTTCACGTCTGAGATTATCACGTTGGTAAAGTCTTCTAGTGCCTCTTGCAGCAGTTCTGTCTGCTGTTTGAGATTTTGTTACTCCCTTTCCAAAATCAGATAAAACATCTTGCCCCATCGGGATTATTCTACTTCCCAACCCAAGTATGCTTCCCTCTTTATTTTCAAAGTTTTGTTCTACCAACGCCCACCCAATAGAGTTCGTCCCCAAATCCAATCCCAAAATCTTCTTCATGTCACTATAATTAATTGTTGTAGTATAATAATCATTGAGGATTATCGCAAACAAATTCTGAAAACTTCAAGAAACGGTTAGTTGCAAGCATCACAAAATGAACGCACAAGGTAATAATAATTTCTTTAAATTTTATCCTTCAATATGTCGATTAATCCTTTTTTAAATTTTATCGGGAAAAGATAAGTGCCTCAGAACGTAATCTATGTAAGTTCTTAAAAAAAGTTGTAAAAGTTTGGAAGTATGAATTATTATTCTCAATTTCGTCAAACTAAAATGAAGCAATTCACAATAAGGATTATTCCGTTGTGAAAACATTTGGGTCGCCTCTTGTCCATAACCAGGAGGCTTTTTTTATTCCCAAATGTTTCATGAACACAATTAAAAACAAACTATTCGTGAACTAAAACATTCAAAGCGGGGCAACTCGCTTTTTTTTGTGCCAAAAATTTCTTAAAACCTAAAACCTCAAAATATCCTCCAACCCCATTTTCAATTTTTCCAACTCAAGTTTGGTAATGCTTCCCACTCTTTTTGTCAGTCTTTCTTTAGAAACGGAGCGAATATGAAAAATTAGGATTTCCGATTTGGTAGCAAGGTTGTTCGTTTTATCGGGTTGTAGCACTACATTGCCTTTATAACCCTTTACTTTTGTAGTAAGCGGACAGCAAATTACTACGTCCAAAAGTGAATTCACTAAATTTCCACTTAAAATAACTACCGGTCGCATTCCCGCTTGTTCTCTACCTTTGGTGGGGCTAAGATTGGCGTACCAAATTTCACCTTGCTTCATCATCGTCCTCGTTGAGTTGTTTGAAATAATCTTCCATTCCTTCTTCAGCGATAGACATTACATCGGTGTCTTTAGCCAATTCCTTATAGGATTTGATATATGCAGCTTTATTCAATTGATCTAAATATAAGCGCAAGGCACGTTCAATCAACTTGTTTTTGGGTAATGAGAGTTCTTTTGCCTTCTCTTCCAAAAGCAAAAGCAAGTCATCGGGGAGTGAACTTGTGAATGTAGTCATTTGTAATTCATATTTATGAAATGTAAATATAAAATATATTTTGATGAAAAACAAGGGTTGGGATAAAAGGATTATGAAAGCAAGGTGTCTTTGGACTACTGAATTAAGCAGTCCGAGTATCCCAACAATTCCAACAATATTAATGCATGGTCAAAATATTCATAATTGTCGGGTGTATCGAGGTAAGCGTACACACCATGCCGCTACCCTCGATACATTTCTCCCCGACAATTAGACAAATTTGCTTTAAAAGATGAAAAGCAATTAATTGTCGGAGACAAACACTCGGGCGGCTCCATCTACCCATCAAAAATTTACATCCCAATTTTGAAATCACTTACCATTTTCTTACCTTCGCAGTCCTAACCTAAATATTGAAATAATGATTGAAAATGCCAAAGCGCAACTAAAAACCGTATTCGGTTATTCGACGTTTCGTCCTCAGCAAGAGGAGATTATCGCACACATATTAGAAGAAAAAGACACCATCGTGCTCATGCCTACGGGTGGTGGAAAATCCATTTGTTTTCAAATTCCTGCGCTGGTGCGTGAGGGAACGACATTGGTTATTTCTCCGCTGATTTCCCTGATGAAAGATCAGGTGGAAGCATTGAAAAGCAACGGTGTCCGTGCAGCGTATTTTAACAGCTCACAAAATGAAGCGGAGAAGCAAGAAATTGTTTCAAAAGCGAAGAATGGAGAGTACAAACTGCTGTATATGGCTCCCGAAACATTGTTTACCGCAATGGACAATTGGCTCTCGCAAGTGAACATCACGTTGGTTGCCATCGATGAAGCGCACTGTGTATCGATGTGGGGGCATGATTTTCGTCCTGAGTACACCCAAATTCATACGCTTCGCGGGTTCTGGAAAGACGTTCCATTTGTGGCGCTAACCGCAACAGCAGACAAAGCAACACGAAAAGAAATAGAGACCAAACTCGGACTGAAAAATGCACGTACATTCTTGTCTTCATTTGACCGTCCAAATCTTAGTCTTACTGTAAAAGGGAATCTGCCAAAACCTAAAAAACTGGAGCAAATTCTTGATTTTATTGAAGCACGAGAAGGTCAGTCGGGGATTATTTACTGCCTTTCGAGAAAAGAAACGGAAGAATGGAGTACTTATCTACTCGAACATGGCGTTCCAGCAGCGCATTACCACGCAGGACTGACAAGTGATGAACGTTCAAAAATTCAAGAAGATTTTATTAACGACCGAATTCCAGTGATTACAGCAACTATAGCCTTCGGAATGGGGATTGATAAATCTAACGTACGTTGGGTAATTCACAATAATCTCCCGAAAAATCTGGAAGGTTATTACCAAGAAATTGGTCGTGCAGGACGTGATGGATTGAAATCCGAAACGCTTTTGTACTACAATATGCGCGACGTGAAAATGTTAGCAGACTTTGCTAACGATAGTCCTCATCGCGATGTGTTGATTGAAAAATTGAATCGCATGCTGCAATACGCCGATTCGCAAACATGTAGACGCAAAACCTTGCTGAATTATTTTAGCGAAAACTTGGAGAACGATTGCGGAAATTGTGATGTCTGCCACAACCCACCAAAATTCTTTGATGGCACGACATTGGTTCAAAAAGCTTTGTCGGGCGTAAAGCGAACCGATCAGAAAATCGGGATGAATTTATTGATTCAATTGCTGCGTGGAGCGAAAACAGCGGATATTTATACAAACAATTACCAAACGCTAAAAACGTACGGAGTTGGGAGCGATTTGAGTAATGAAGAATGGCAACATTATTTGGTTCAAATGCTCAACCAGGGAATAATGGAAATTGCTTACGATTCAAGCTTTCACCTTCGGATAACTGAATTTGGAGAACGTGTTCTTTTCGGAAAACAAGACATCTTTTTAGGACGTTACGAAGTAAAAGTCAAGGAAAAAAAGGAAAGAGGAGAAAGAACCAAGAAATCAAAAGAAGTTTCTCGCAACCCCGAAGAAGTCTTATTCCAACGCCTTCGCGCTTTGAGAAAGATTATCGCTACAGAAGAAAATGTGCCTGCATACATCGTATTCAGCGATGCGACATTGGAAGACATGGCGCAGAAAAAGCCGCAAAATCGATCCGAAATGCTCGACATCTCAGGTGTAGGTCAACAGAAATTGGAGAATTACGGAGAAGAGTTCTTGAAAGTCATCGCTGAATTTGCAAAAGAAAACAAACCGAAGAAAAGCACGTATCAGGAGACTTTTGAATTGTATGAGCAGCAGCTGAGTCCAGAAGAAATAGCTGAAAAAAGAAGTCTACACGCAACAACCGTTTATTCTCATCTTGCAAAGCTCTACATGGATGGTTTTGATGTCGATATCGAACAGTATTTAGAAAATGGCATTGTCGAAAAAATTGAAAGTACCTTACTCGAAATCAATGACACGACACAACTCAAGCCTTTTTATGATAAATATGAGGGAGAGATTGGTTACCACGAAATTCGTATGGCGTTAAGTGTAATAGAAAAAAGGCAGAAAGCGGGCATACTGAATGGATTGTGATTTTAACCGCAAAGCGACGCAAAGAAGGCGCAAAGTTCGCGAAAAATGGTTGAAAACTTCGCGTCCCCTTTGCGTAAAACTTTGCGCCCTTAGCGGTTAAAAAAAACTATACACAAATGACAGAAAACGAAATAGCAAACAAAATCATAGGTTGCGCAATTGAAGTGCATAAAACCCTTGGACCAGGGCTACTTGAGAGTGCGTATAAGGAGTGCCTTTTCTATAAGTTGGGTAAAGAAGGATTGCATGTGGTGAAAGAGAAACCGATGCCACTGGTATTCGAAGAAGTAAAGTTGGAATGTGGTTATCGGATAGATTTATTTGTAGAAAACAAAGTGGTCATTGAAGTGAAAAGCGTCGAGGCACTAAGCGATGTGCATTTAGCACAAACGTTGACTTACCTGAAATTGGGAGAGTATAAACTTGGGTTGTTGATTAATTTCAATGTGTTTTTATTAAAAAGTGGAATTAGACGGGTAGTGAATGGATTGTGAGTTTAACCGCAAAGGTAACGCAAAGGAAAGCGCAAAGTACGCTAAAACAATAGGAAAACTTGGCGTTCCTTTGCGTAAATCTCAGCGCCCTTAGCGGTTAAAAAAGTACGCTCATCATTCGCCTCAACGTGTTTTCACTAGTCTTCATTCAACAACTCCATAACGCGCAGCCATAAGCTCAATTCGTCGCTGAATTTCATCGCGAAGGGAACTTGGCTCCATTACCTCTATTTCATCACCGTAGCTCAGCATATTGCGAATCAATTCTTCGGTAATTAGCACGTAAAGTTTAAATGTGGTGCGCTTTTTTCCTTCCTTTATAATTTCTTGAGAAGGATGAAAAGCTTGAGAGATAAGGTATTTTGCAGCAATATTATTTGCTTTAAAAATCACTTCCACAGGTTGTTCGCCCGTCACCGTAATTCCTACCGAATGTTTAAAGTACAAGTCGGGATTAAAATTCACGGGGAGATTTGCTTTTTCTTCAGACAACTCAATATTCGACATACGATCCAAACCAAAAGTAGAGATCCGATCCTTTACCAAATCGTAACTAATCAAATACCATCTGTTTCGGTATTCCTTAATCAAAAGAGGAGTCGCTTTTCGTCGTTTTTTTTCTCCCGTTGCAAAACTGGTGTAATCGAACCATACCTGTTTTTTGGATTCGATAGCACTCAACAGTGAATTGATAAATTCTTGCCCTGTTTCACCATAACCTGTTTCAAATTGGATGATGTCTGTATCATTTTGGTTCGCTGACTTGTCGCGCGTCACATCTATCCGCTCAATAATCCGATCTAGCGCAAATCCGTATTCTTTGAAAAAATCTGTATTTCTAAACTGAGCGATAGTACTCGCTGCAAATTTTAATGCTGAAACATCATCGGCAGTGAGCGGTGTGTCGTCAATAGTGAAGTTTGCATCTTCATAAAAATATCCTCGATTTTTTTTAGAATAACTGATTGGCGCGTCATACTCCATTCGCATGGCAAATAAATCCTTTTCAATAGTTGAATCGCAGATATTATCGCCTGATGCAGAGCCATACAGCTGTTCTTCACACAGTTCACGCAATTTAATTTTTGACGGAAAAGGTTGAAAATCGCTGCGAATTGCGCGGTCAATAATTCGGTATCTTATGAGTGCATTCTTTACATGTGGCATAACTTCTTTCTGTAATTATCTTCGATAATAAAATCAAAATAATCTATAACTTTGACGAGCTGAAAATTATTCATTTTTTTCCAATAATTTGATGCAATTGTAGTTTTAACTGTGTTTTAATTCAAAAAATTGACCATATGTCGAAGTTGTATTTTCTAATCATCATTCTCTTGCCTTTGTTTGCCATTTTGAATTCATGTGGATACAGCCACGAAGAAATTCA
>CAYUQU010000090.1:0-13069 GCA_964447015.1 uncultured Flavobacteriales bacterium | reverse complement strand
ACTTCAATTCTCAGCCCATTTTCAGTTTCTAAATCATATGAATCCCATTCAGTTCTTGTAGACTTTTTAATTCCCAAATCTTGTTGAACAATATATTCTGCAAGAATTCCTCTTAACGTGTTACTTAAAAGGTCAGACTGAGACCAAGACCAAAAATCGGTTAACTTAAACCGTAAATTCTTATTCTCAAACGAAAATGACTCATTACCGTCTTTAGGTTTAACTTTGATTGATTCCAAGTTTATCATTCTACTTTATTCAATTGACTAAAACTAATATATCCCAAACTATAAGTTCTTCTTTCAAAGAACTAAGTTCCAAATTGTATGCCTCCAGATATATCACATACCCTCAAATATATCACTATATTACAAAATGTCATATAGTAACTGTAAAAACCATGATTAAGACATTGAACAAGAAAAACCCCTTGCTCAAACAGAACAAGGGGCTCAAAAAAAACAACCTACTTACTACTGCGCAATCAAACGCCCAGTTTTCAACTCCCCATTTTGGTCAAATACTTTGTAAAAGTACACTCCTGATGGAAGGGCGCTGGTTTGAATTTTGTTTAATTGTGTGTCTAACGATTTATTCATTACTTCTTCACCAACTACGTTATAGATACTCAACTGCACATGATTTGCAGTGGATACATTGTTTAATTCGATATTAAAATAAGTGTTAAATGGATTTGGATAAACTACGATTTCGCTTGCTGCGTCGTATGTGGCAAGACCTACGGTGCTACACATAGATGGAGCTGTTGCGGTAATGTTATTTGTGTTAAAGATACCGTCTGTTGTAAGTACTCTACCGTCAAGATCAGAACCCATTCCCATATCTACCGCACCGCTATCAGAAACGATTGTACCTTTAAATTTAGAATCTGCGTTAAGACTCACATCTCCATTTACTACCCAATACACATTTTTCGCTTGTGCTCCATTCAATAATTCAACTGTTGCACCAACACCGGTACTAAGTACACCATTGATTAAAAGAACAAAAACTGCATTTGTATTATTTTGAGCATTCAAGAATAAGGTGTCAGAAACAACTGTACCAGCATCTAGTAAATAAGTATGTGGTGTAAGAACCAGTTTGTTTCCTAAAGTTGATGGATACAACAATTCAATGTCAATTGCTAATGAATTCAGATAGGTATGCACGAGTACAAGATCAGAAGCACAAGTTTCCGTAGCAGAACTTGGTGCAGCGTGCAAAGTACCAGTAACATCTCCAGAAACAAATCCTGTAGTTGCACCTGCATTGGTTCCCACATCTCCTGTCACAGTAGTTGCACCTGTGTTTGTAAGTGCACCGCTAGCTGTAAACAACGTAAAACATTCAGTAGTTTCAAGTGCCGGTGCTTCCGGACCGCTTAATGTTGGAAGATCACAACCCAAAGGCAAACGTGCTGTTGATTCATTAATTGCAACATCACCTGCAGTAGAGAACATTCTACCTTCTAATTGACCGCCAGCATGCATTGAAATTGCACCGTTGTTTGCAATAAGTGTTCCTTTCATTCTCGTTCCAGCTTCCATTTCAATTGCTCCTTCAGCTACCCAAAAAACATTACATGCTTTCGCGTTGTTGATTAAACTAACTTCTGAACCTGCAGCTGATGATAAAGCTCCACCTACCTTAAAAATAAACAGTGCATTTTCATCCCCACCTGCATCTAAAGTAAGTGACCCAGCAAGTGATCCAGCTGTAGCAATTTGGTAAACTCCTGGAATAAGCACTTCTCCTGCTCCAAGTGTAGCTCCATGAGCAACAGTTGTGGGTGTTGCACTCAATTCTGTGTACAACGCAGCCAATTCAGTTACTGCCAACGTTGTGGCAGCATTAGCACTATTCACTACTCCATCTACATTTCCAAATAAAGTAATGGCTCCAATTTGGGTACCTATATTTCCAGTAACGTGAGAAACACCTGTATTTCCGACCTCTCCAGATGAGGTAAACAACACATAATTCATTGTACTCCCCATTGTAGGAGTTTGCCCGAAACTATGTGGCGAAAAAAATAACGCTGTAGCAGCTACAGCAAAAAGTAAATTTTTTTTCATGATAATTTTTTTAAGTGTGAGTTATATTTCACACCACAAAATTGCATCATAAGGGGGGGTAAAGTGTTACAGAACATTGTATGAATGTTGTGTAATTCACAGGTTGGGGTAGAAATGAGTGATTGGTTTTATGGATTTTGAAGTTCTCCCTACTCTTTTAGCATATCATCAATCGACTTTATCATATCATCAAGTGATTTTAATGGCTCTGCTTTAAAGTAACCAACAAGTTCAATTCTATATTTACGTTCTTTTCCATTTGCTACTTCATAATACTCCTCACTTGTAAGCTCAATAATTCCTTGTATGATTTCTTCCTTTTCAAATGTAGGCTTATTCTCCAAAGTTAATTTGTATGTTTTACAGGGTACAGAAAGAGCAATTGTCAACGAATCGGTCTTGTTGAGTTTGTACATTTCAACATCTGAAGCTACTATGTATCGAACAATACAAGTATCCTTAAACAATGTTATTTGAAAGCCGAAACCTGTAAACATTCCCATAAATCCTGTGACAACAGCTGTATCTCCAACCAAAGCCTTCATTGTTATACACTCAATACCTTTGTCCTTATCGTAAGTGTCCGTAATTAGTTTATCGTTTTCATAAAATTTAAAGTCCATTGTACCAAATGAAACACCATCAAATGACTGAACTTTTTGTTCAATAAGTTCCCCAATTTTGCTATCCACCTCATAGGTTCCATTAACAGATTCTTGCTTTGTTTGTCCACAAGAAGTAAACAAAAAATGAATGATGGTTAATGTTATAATTGCATTATATTTCATAGTCCTTTATTGAATTTATAAATTACTCCCGCCAATCGACACCTTTCAAATCAATAGCCTTAGGTCGTCGATTTTCAAATGCTAATGTATATTCATCTGCAAAATGTAAATCTTCCCAATCATACTCGAAATCAATCTCAGCGATAAACGTTAAAGGGTTGGAGTGCTTCTTCAAACTTTTCAAGTCAAACACCCAAAGTTTAGCTCCTGACATATTAAGTTGAACAACGAAGTTTTTCTCGGGAGAAAACTTGAAGCCTCCTTCAGAAAGAGTGGAAAAAATCACTTCAAGTTGAAGGTTATATACGCGAAGATTGGCACAATTTGTTCCACATCCCCATGAGTGGATAATTTGATGGTGATTGTTCCATACAAAATCGCCTCCAAAACCGGGAACTATCTCTTTTACTAATTTCTTTGTCTTAATGTGGTAAAGAGCCAATCTATATGAAGTATTTTTGACATTGGGTTTGTGGCGAATGAAACAGTACACACTGTCTGGCGATAAAGCAAAGTCAACAATCTCCTGCCACTGATTAAACTTTGTCAAATTTACGGTGTCCCCATCTTCAATAACAAATACATCATTATACGCTTGATGATGCCAAATTGATTGAACAGTTATTTGCCCCAAGCAGAGGTTGGTTATGAGAAATATGGTGATATGTAGGAGTAGTTTTGTCACTTGCAATATTCCTTTATAAACTCATTCGCTTGACTGTATCCTAGCTCAACTGCTTTAGTCCAATCTTTACACGCGCCAGAATTGTCGCCCAGTTCCTTTTTTGTAAAACCTCGATTGACGTACGCACCAACAAAGTTAGGATTGATTTTTATTGCAGTGTCAAAGTCTTTTATGGCTGCTTTATATTCATTCCGTTTTAGTTTTATTAATGCTCGATTATTGTATGCACTCACGTAATCTTTATTTGCCTCAATTGCCTTAGTATAGTCATCCATTGCGCCATCAGGAATATCAACTTGTTCTTTGCAATAACCTCTTTCAAAATAGCTTTCTGCAAGTCTATATCCAAGTTCTATAGATTTGTCATAGTCTTGAATAGCACCGTTAAAGTCCTCTATCATGCTTTTTGAGTAAGCTCTATTGAAATAAGTTTGTCCAGTTGGTTTAATTTCGATTGCTTTATCGAAGTCTTCAATTGCTTCTTTGAAACTACCCGCATTAGCTTTATCAAGTCCTCTAAAATTGTATTCAGAAGCAGATGTCAAAGGCTTATTTGGGTCAGAAATTTTCTGAATTAGTTCGTCGCCCCAAGCCCCTTTTTGTTTCAGTTTTCCCATGTCCATGCTTGAAGAGCCATCCTCCTTCGATTTGATTGCTGGATCAAATATTACATATTGAGCAAATGAGGTTTTAATAAATAAACTCATATCAACAGTATCAAGTTTTGCAGCAAGTGTTTTCACAGTTTCAACAACTTTAATTTTATTGTCGGGAAACAAATTGATGTAAAACCAAATTGCCTTTTCATATTCACCCCTTTTCTGAAAATCTTCTGCCTTTTCAAAAGTGTAATTATCAGGATAGATTTCATTTTCTTCTGTTGTCTGAGCAAAAAATGAGTTTGCTGTCAGAATGAATATTGTAAGTAAAATGCTAAAATGTTTCATGCTCTTTTGTGTTGTGTTATGTTTTAAGTTAAATGCGTTTTGGCAGTATGTAATGTGGTGATATGTATGAGTAGTTTTGTTATTTACAATGTGACTTAAAAAGCTCTGTATATTTTTTCCCAAAGTAATCTCGCACTGTATTAAGCTCCCACATTCTCACCAAATTCTGTTGCCACTTAGTAAAATTGATGCTCTGGAGTAATGAGATACATATTACCATCAACAGATTCGTTCCATGATTTTAATAATACGTGTACTCATACCTTGTTTCATCTACTTCCGAACCCTGAATATTCTTATACCTGCTTAATAAACCCTTTGCATCATACTCATATAAAATGGTTACAACTACCATCCCGGTTCTGTGTTGCTTAAGTATTTGACCTCTTTCATTGTATTCAAATTTATCTTTCACATTCATACCCATTATGGAAGCAGTTTCACTGATCTTTAAACCATTTTTATCGTACTTCGCTTCACCAGAACCATCCAACTTTTCGTATTCGTCATAAGATTCAAACCTCACGCGCAATCCCCTGTTATCATAAAATTCTTTTACACTTCCTACGGATGAAATTTCTGTACACGTATTTAAGTCCTCATCGTACTCGAACTTGACTTCAGAAGGTTCTTCATTTTCACTAAAATAGATAGATTTGCTCATAAGCTGATCTTTTTCGTTATACACATATTCACTTATCATGAAGGTTCCATCGTCATACTCCTTTCTTTCTTTGATAATCTGCCCCTTGTCATCAAACTTATAGCTGTATGTTGTCTTACTAGAATTGTGCGATTCCGTTTTGATTAAGCGGCCATTTCTATCATAGGTTGAGATCGACCAACCTGAGCTATATATATCCTTTACGGTTTTTACTTTGTGCTCTTTTATCAGATCTTCCTGACTAGGCACTTCCTTTATAGGACCCGTGTACGGAGAATTTTGAATTGGGAGTCTCCCATTGCCTTGTTCCTGATTGTAATTTTGAGTGTCATTCATTTGAATCGCCATGTCCAGCACTTCATTCATCTTATCTGTCCTAGATTGGCAGGACACTACAAAAGACAATATGATAATTAGTAGTAGATCGAATAATCTTTGCATCACGTTGTGTTTTTTTGCTTGGGTTCTATTCTCCAAAGGACGTCTATCAGTCCCGCGTACGCAAGATAGTCATAATTTGGAAAACTCCTGCCTATTCCCTACTGTCACCTAAACGAGGTACAATTTTTATCAATAAATACGTCGCTTATATAAAAATCATGATATACTCTTCATTTCTGAAGTATCTTGAAGTTCAGGAGCAACTTTGTTTGCGTCATTAACTTCACTACTTTGACATGAGGCTAACAAAAGTCCAATGATAATGACCAATATGTGTATTCTCTGTGTCATTCTTTAGAGATTAATTTCCCATTCTCAGAATAGCTTTTCCTCCACCTTCTTTTAACATGGTTACATCCTACCATCTTTCTGAAAGTCTTTCGTTTTAAGTTGCCATTTTCATAATATTCGTAGCGAAGACTTTTATCATAATACCTTCTGATTAGTAAATTTCTCCCAGATTTAGACTTTCTTATTAAGTTACCCACATCGTCCCATTCCTTAGTTTTATGACTATATCTCCCCCACTTGACATGCTTTTTTCCTATAGTACCATTGCGATGGTATTCTTTAGTGATACCTTGATTAATTTCCAAATACTTCGCACTGTCAACCCAAATAGTATCTTGAGCGTGTAAAAACGCTGAAAAAATGAACATGGATAGTATTGCGAATAAATATTTCAAACTCATTTAATATTGAATCACTAAAAATAGTCGATTTGCTTGACAAAATGGTATATCAAAACCTAAATGTAAATAACAACCGATTTTAAGTAGATTTCAATAGCTTCAAAAACAGGTATTTTCATAATAGAAGTACGTATTGACTCTATGACTTATTTCAGGAAGGTATTGAAGCAGGATTTTTAATCTGCTAAACATAAAATCTCAGTTTTTCCAACCCTACAATGATTGTAGTCATCGCGAGGGACAAGTATCATCCAAAGCCCATTGTTTTGCTGAGGACTTTGAGGGTTTCTTAAGCTTAAAATTAGAGTTCAAAAATCAAATAAAAGATTAACTTTAACAATTATTATTTAAACCCAATCCATTATGAAAACTCTGGTATCTATACTCTTAATCTGTTTTACATCTTTTTTAATTGAAGCCCAATCTAAGATTGACGCATATGTAGAATCTGGAATTGAACTCCACAATCAAGGTCATTATAAAGAAGCAATTGCTATGTATAAACGAGCACTAGAGATAGAGCCTAAATCGAGTCTTGTCAATTACGAAATTTCGTTTAGTTATTTTGAGTTAGGTGAATACGAAAAAGCGATTGAATACAGTGATAAAGTACTGAAAAACAAAGCTGAACATATGATTTATGCTTATATCACTAAAGGTTCATCTTTAGACCTTCTGGGAAAAACAAAAGAATCTATCAAGTTGTTTGAAAAAGCAATTAAGACTCAAGAAAATCATTATTTATTATACTACAATTTAGCCTTAAATTATTACAAAATAAATGAATTGAAAAAAGCAGAAGAAAATGTAATAAAAGCAATCGAGGCAAACAATTCTCATTCAAGTAGCCATCTTATGCTTGCTCACATCCACAATGAACAGGGAAATACTGTGCAAACTTTATTAGCTTCTTATTTTTTCTTATTTCTAGAACCTAATTCATCACGGTCTGCAGCAACTTATGAGTTGCTACATCAAACTTTTGGTAAAAATGTAACCGTTGATGAAGATAAACCCAACACAATAAACATCTCTCTTTCACCAAAATCAGATAGTGAATTTTCAAGTGTTGAATTAATGGTTGCGATGCTCACTGCTTCAAAATCCTTAGAAAAAAATGAAGGAAAAACCAATGAAGAACTCTTTGTCCAAAATACAGAATCATTTTTTAAAGTTCTTGGTGAATTGAAAAAAGACAGCAACAAAAATATTTGGTGGGAATTTTATACAACCTTCTTTTATAAATTAGCTAAATCAAATCACCTTGAAACTTTTTGCAATTATATTAGCCAAAGTGGAAACAAAAATGCAGAAAAGTGGTTGGATGAAAATAACGATAAACTAGCAGAACTCGATAATTGGTTGAAGAATTAGTAAAAGCAGAGGTTTAAAATAGCAACTCAGGTAGTTGTACCTCCCCGTTTAGCTATACATTGAAATACACAAAAAAGGCTGCCTACTTTGAGACAGCCTCCTATCGTCACAATACCATCGGGCTTTATTTTATAATAATTGATTTTGTATAGCGATTGTTATTTTGAAGTACTGTCACAATATAACTTCCTGGTTGGATTTCTGCTTTAATGATACTTGAATTTGAGAGTTGTTGCTGTTCAAATACTTTTCTCCCATCAAGTCCGTATATGAATACATCATATTCTCCTGAAAAATCAATCGTAAAATCACCATGTGATGGAACAGGGTAAATATGAAGTTCCTTTTGTGTATTTTCTTTAAGGCTCAGTGTCTCTGCATAATTCTCACACACAAAATCCGTTTGCATATCAAAAAAGTTTTTCGCCTCCGTTGCTACAGTCATAAGGTTCGTCACATTCTCGAGATGATCACCCCCATCGCCTACAATAAATGCATAGTCGAAACATTGTTCTTCTCCAGGTTCAAGTGTTGATGCATGAGTGGCCATAAACATTTTGCGGTCTCCAGCGGTGTTATTTTCCTCAACCTCACTCCATTCCCCCAAATTGTTCGGATTACCTTGATAAATATATTTTGTTGAAGTTGTACCACCATAACCGTTTCCCCCAAAAGTGAAGGGTGAACTATCCTTCCAAAGCCCATTCATATTTCTAACAAAATCTACGGGGTTAATTGGTAGCCCTGTAGCTCCTGTACCAAAATACGTCCCAAATACATCCATGGACTGATTCAAATTCACCACGCCAACTGCTGGTGGGTTACTTCCGTAATTGAGATCTGTATTTGAACCATTGTAGGCATACATAAGATGTAGTGTTGAATCACAACCTGCATAATCATCTTCTGAATTCCCCACGTCAGGATCTGTAAAGCACCCCACTTTAAAATCTAAAAGAGGAGCAGTACTTCTGTTAATCACTTTTAAGTTTACAAAAACAGTGTTGTCTAAAAAGTCATCCGATTCGTATTGATAAAACATAAAATGACACTCTATTCCTAGCGGTTCTCCTCCAGAGGCATGAACTTCAGCTTTATCATTCAAAATCATGTAAGTTGCATAATCTCCCCTGATTAAAGGGTAATCTCCGTTTTCAGGTTCGTAAATTCCATTGTCATCTGTATCGACAAAAGGAGCAAGATAAAAATCCAATCCAACCGAAACATCCCCATGTGCGGGCCAATCTAGTAAGGAATTTGGGACAATGTAACCTGGGGTTGAATAGTTTGCAATGTGATCTAAGATTTCAGCCTTACTCACTTGCACCACTTTTTTTGAGTCTAGTTCTCCAGGCACACTCGTAGCTGCTCCAGGAGTAATCGCTCCGGGGAAAAGATCTTGTCCCGGAACTTCCATTTGTCCAGACAATTTAATCAATCCTTCAGTATCCACCGATGAAAACCAAAAAGAGGTTGAATAAATCAGGTGATTCGAGCTTCCTTTAGGATATTCAAACCCTGGTGCCAATTGGTTATTCTTGTGAAAGAAAACACCACCATTGCTTATCGTCGCATTGACATTGTTAAAATCTGCTTCAACAGAAGTAAATTGTGCTTGTGTACTCTGGATGCAAATTAGTGTTGAAATTGTTAGAATGAGCTTTTTCATGATATCAGAATTTAAGTATTTAGTGTGAAAATACGATGGTATTTAAGTTAAACCAATGCTAAAATGACCAATTACTTGATTAAGTATACCAATCTAAAAATACTGAAACCACTATTTGTAGGTAGCGGCTACTTTAGATTACAGGAGTACTTTAAGACTGTAATTTTGGCCATGGTTGGCGCGCTTGTAAGTTTCTTTGTGACTGTTGTTTTGAAATAGTTTGGAATAGATTCTTGGGATAGAAATAAGGTTTAAGGAATTTGTTTGTGGACACTCTCTGGTAGAAGCTGAGAGGGCGCTTTTTACATTTAGAGTATACTGTTTATCCTAAAGTAATGCGCTAATCATCTTGATTTAGTGCTTTTTATTTTTCATTTTATGATATCTCATTAAGTCTACTAAATCCTTCGTCTTAATAGTGTAACTTGTAGATATTGATTTCCATTTAAGATTTCCAAATTTATCTCTATGCTCAAAAAGAATACTTTTATTTCCTCTAAAACTTCTTATTTCGAATTTGTTTACATCGGACCAGTTGAAATTTATTGTTTTGAATAAATTTCTTTGTTCAAAGCCCATTTTATCAAGTTTTAGATATGAAATGTTAGTGACAAGTTCAACGAAAAATAATAATGACCCAATTCCAAAAAACACAATTCCACACCATCCCTTAAAGGGTGATTTTTCGATTAAAGACATTCCAATTAACACAAAACCAAAACATAACAGAAAAAACAATATGTCTTTTCGTTTACTCCTTTTAAAAATTATACTTTCAATATCTTTCATTTTAAAATGTACTAAAAAGGAAGTAAAACAGAAATGTCAGACATTTCGAAGCACCCACCTATTATAGAAGCCAAGCATTTATTATAATGTTTAATATTAAACATTTTCTGCTTATGTTTTTATTCGCTGATAGACAGATGTCATTTTTCCATTACTGTCATAAGTTTATCCGAATTAAATACAACCATTGGTGAAATAGAAAATTCTTCAAGACACATTTCTTTTTCAGGCATATTTTCGTTGGAAATTTTTGAAACTTCTAGAGTACCTAACTCAATATTTAAAGCTCTTTTATAAGTTTTCCATACTAACTCAGAGCCATACATATTGTTATCTGACCAGCAATGTGAATAATCGTAAGATTTAGACACATATTTTTGTCTTTCATTTCGTAATTTCTCAATATTATTCTCAGTCAATATACTATCTGCATTAATTAATCTTTTGACTGTATAATGACCATTTTTCTGAATCCATGATCTCAGCGATGAGTGTTGAACTCAATCAGTAATTTCTAAGACAGTGTACCCATGAATGTCTACATTTATTATGGCGATTTTATTATCCAAGGTGTCTGAATCCACTTGAGGATTAATCTTGTTTGGAGTTTGAAAGATAATGTCTCCAGTTTTTAAAGATTCAAATTCTTTCTTGTCCTCTTTTTCATTTAACAACATTCTCTCTTCTCTTTCTCTTTTTATGCTATGTTCAAACCAAATTACAGTTAAAAATATCAAACTTAATATTGAGAAAGTTGAGATTAGGATTATCCGTTTGTTCTTAGATGAGTAATAGATTTGAACTAGTGGAAATGTAATCAAACTAACGACAAACAATAAAGCCAAATAGTATAAGATTATTAATAATGTACTACCACCTGAAAAACCAATTCCAAATGGAATTAAATGAAAGTAGAAGCAGATTTCTTGTAAAATTGAAATGTTGCTGGAAAACGCAATCCACCCTGTCAATAAAATGATTACTAAAGAGATTTTAGCACTTAAAAAATATGGGGTAAATTTATTCATTTTTTGGTTTTTAATTAATGTAAACATCTGTTAGCGTGTCACTATTTATTCTAAACAATATTTTTGTTGCATTCCAAGTTTCTCCCATTCCTATCAGTAAATCAATTATTTCAGCTTTATGTTTTGTCTGTTAAATGACTCTAAAAATTGTCTTCTCCAACGAATTGAAAATCCAAACTATGTAATAAAATTCATTCGCTCATATGAACTACTCATTTTATTGAAAAGTCCTTTTACATATTCGGGATTGTAAATATTATTTTCCATTCAGTACTTCTTTCCATTTTTCTGTCTCAGCAAACTCTTTTATTATTTGGTTTCTTTTAATTAGTAATCTTTTCAGATAGTTCGTTAGAACAAGCTTATTAAATAATTTACCAAAAAGACCAAATGGCGAATGAAATTCAAAAATGTCTTTCATTATTACTTTATCTCCAACTTTTTCAAATTTATGTTCGTGAACTATTGATTTGAAAACTCCTTTTGTTTGTTCGTCTATAAAATAATTTGGTCTGTCAAATACTGTGATTTTTGAAGTTAGTTTTTGTCTAACGCCAAAATGTGTCGCTTGCCAAGTTACGGTTTCATTCAAGTCTATTAGTCCGTTTGTTCTTCCTGCAATTGCTTGTTCATTTGTCTTTGCAGTAGAAATCTTGTGTAAGTCAATACTTCGTGAAAGGTCAAAACAAGTTTCAAGTGTCGAGTTTATTTCTGTTATGAGTTCAATTTTTGGCATTTGTTTTTTGTCTGTTTGTCCTTTGGTGTAACATTCTGTTAGCTTTGCCCCAAATAATCGCTATGTACACCAAGGTGCAATTATCCAACAAACGTATTCAGTATTTGTTAACCAAATCCTCTCAATCCGAAATAAATATAATGAAATTGAGTAAATTTAAAAATGTAGTAATGTTAACAAAAAAAACGCCAAGCTAAAAGCCTAGCGTTTGGTCTTACTGATGTTTCTCATTCTAAGGCTAAAGAATATACCTAATACTGATAGAAAAGCCAATACACCAAATGCAAAATTTGCTATTGTTAAATTGTCATATTGTTTTGGTTCATCAGGGTGTCTTTTATTAATTGTTAAATCAGCAAGTTTATAGTCCTCCATTGCTCCAGTCTCATTTCCTAAATGCTCCTTACAAGCAGCTCTAGTGCTATAGACTATTTTTCTTGGCGAATATAATTTCAAATAGTAATCACACCATTTTATTACCTTTTCACATTCGTTTAACTCTTTATAAGTTATAATTAAATTTCCAATAGCCTTCTCAAGCTTAGGGTTTAAATCATGAGCTAGCAAGAAATCTGAAATTGCTTCATCATATCGCCCCAGAGATTTATAGGTAAATCCTCTGTTATTGTAATAATTCTCAAAGTAAGGAGCTAACTGAATAGCCATATTATAATCATTTAAAGCTCTTTCAAAATCTCCTTTGTCATTATACGATATACCTCTATTCCCATAAGCTTTAACATATTCTGGATGAAGATCTATAGCCTTTGAAAAATTTTCAATCGCCAATTCGTATTCCTTTAAATGATGGTATGCCACACCTAAATTATTGAATGCCTCAGCATCATCAGGTTGGTTATGAGAATTGGAAATTAGTTTATCTACGGCAGATTCATAATCACCAAGTTCAATATCTCTCAAACCATCTTGGTTTTTATCTAATTTTGGGAACAAAAACCAAGTGATTGACACCGAAAGCGATATAACACTTAAAATCAATAGATAATGATGCTTCTTCATTCTTAGATATTACAAATTAAAACCATACATGTTAAACCATCAATTTGAAATTATTTAAAATAAAAAAAGGGAACGTAGTTAATACATTCCCTTGTTAAAAGTGATCCCGCTGGGGCTCGAACCCAGGACCCCAACATTAAAAGTGTTGTGCTCTACCA
>CAYUQU010000089.1:0-13149 GCA_964447015.1 uncultured Flavobacteriales bacterium | reverse complement strand
ATGGGACATCAAGAACTGATCATAGAATCCGTTACCGTTTCCAAGCACTTTTTCCGCTTTATTCAATTTCACCTCACTTGCGACATTTTTTTGTTGCATTGAATGACGAAGTTATGATTAACTTTAGAAGTACACCTTCGATGTTATTTGACCGCAATCGTTTTTTTGCAGGTTTGGGCTTTCAAGTAAGCCCAAAATTAAATTTTCAATTAGGCTACATGAACCAATTTGCTCAGATAACAGGAAAGACGTCAGCTCAGATAGATCATATTTTACAATTTGGTATTGTATATAACATGGATGACTTGATGCCCACATTTCTTAAAAAGACAGATAAATGAGAAATTTAATTATTTATTTGTTGGTGTTTCTTTTTTTACCTGATGTTGCTATTGGACAAAATATAAAATCGTTTACAGATAAATTTGGCACACAGGGAGAAATTAGATATAGCGGGGTGTTTAGTGATACAATTCTTCCACAAAGCGGACGATACGAACTGCGTTGGCGTGATAAAGACAATAACAATTTACGCACCTATCTAGTTCGCGGTAGTGTGCAGAATCACCTTCCTCAAGGGAAATGGACTTGGGAGCAAGCGGATTGGAATTATACTGTAAGTACAGGCAGTACAATTCGACCAATTATTCAAACTATAGGACAACGTATGTCTTGGGTGGGCAGTTTTGTCGACGGAAGTGCACAAGGTAGATGGACTATAAAATTAGATAGTATAAATGCAGAAGGTAAATCAAAGGGAACTTATCTTACGATAGAAACTCAATTAAATAAAGGAAAACCGAGCGGTAGTATAATTATAGAAAACACTATTCCAGGAGAGTCATTTTCGCTTAAAGGACAATGCGATAATGAGGGAGTAGCAAAGGGAAGTTGGACTTATGAGTATGTGAATTCAAATGGCACTAAGGTTAAGGAAATACACACGTATAAACAAGGTTTATTAATTGAGGTACAAACGTTAATTGGTACTGAAAAGAGCACACGTACTTTTGAACGTAACGCCGACTTTTTGAATAATAAAACAATGTATGATTCTACAACAGAAATTCGAATTGGCGATGCCCGTTTTGAAATTGATGAGCATGGAGAGATTTCAGCACAATTACTTCTTCAGCAATTTAATACTTATTATCTGAAGGGCTGGGAACTTGATGTTTTTCCTTTTGAATTTTTGAGAGATGTGCCTGCATTTAAACAACTAGAGTATCCAATTCAGGAATTTGAGCGAAAAGAAATTATTGCTTGTCGTGAATTGATTGACATCCAGATCAGTAAGGTTAGAGCACATTTGACAGGTAATATATTAATTCATCGTTCGAGAAGCGCAGAACTTGATATCACAGTTTCTTTTTTACAAGCAATAGAGAAAAGGCTTTTAATGATAGATTCATTGCTTAATCGAACGGAGCAACCTTTTTTTACTTACAAGCACCGTTATGAGCAAGGTGTTTTGCACTGGAGAAAATCGATTAATGCGGATAATACTGTTCGAGGTGAAATCTACGATTCACTAGAATTGACATTGCCAATTATTGAGCCATCAGGTGATGAGTTAGCGATTTTTAGTGAAATTCACTCACTTCTTGAGGCGCATCAGGAGATTTTAGATACACGTTATTCAATTGTTGATGAAGCCGCAATGTTGCTTAAGCGTGAAGGAGAATTGAAAGAAATGGAAGATTTGATGGTTCGGCGTTTTGAAGAATTGCAAGTACGTTTTTCTGAACCGACAGGAATAGCTGCAGAAATTCACACTAAATGGGTTAAAGGAAAGGCACAACAGAAGCTTCAAGAGTATGCTCGTACAGATGATTATAATGACGCATTAGCCTTGGGGAATAAATTTTTGACGCTTGAAGATTCATTGAATTCATGGCTTCAACGAGTGAATGAGTTCGATAGTATGTTGGTTGTACTTCATGCACAATACACTTATTTGGCTTACAATCCGTACACGGGAGAGAACGATATAGAAGTGAAGGTGAAAAAGCGTTTATATTCAAATATAACGACAAATTTATGGCCGTATATGTTGAATCAAATGAAAGAGGAAACGGATTGGATGACTTGGGGTGAATTATATAATAGGCAATTTAAGGTCTATAACTATCTACTTAAATTTGCAATACGTGAAGATAAGCAGGCGAAACGCCTTAATAAACGATTCCGAAAAGAGAAAAAGCCTGAGCGTTTGCTTAAAGCAATTTTGAATCATATTGATGATGAGGTGGGAGAGTAAAGTTAAATGAAGACTAATTTTTTGATGAATACAGCCATTTCATCTCAGCTCCTGAAAAATACTCTAGATGCCCTTCGTGTGTGAGGCGTATCAGCTGATTATCTAAATACTCAATATTATCGTAAATAACTTCGAGTAAGGGGTTTCCATTTGAATAAAACAGTCCGTACTTTGAGTTTTCTTTCACAAATAGATGGTCTCTAGAAAGAACAGTTATTTCATTATAAAGTGGAGCAGAATGGTGCTTTCCCTTTGCGTCAATAATTGTCCATCCCTTGTCGAGTTTTACAGCTGCAAATCCAGTTTTAAAGTCTGTTGCAAAAACAAAATTCTCTTCAAATTTATTATCTAATTCTTCATTGATGAAAAAATATTCATTTCTACTTAACCCATTTTCAACAAGCAAATACCCATCTTTAAAACTATCAGATGACAGTCGAAGGTTAGATCGTTTTTTTTGAGTTGAGATGTGGTACAACTCCCATAGATCTTTTTGTTTGTATGCAACGACATTTTCAGAAATCATTCGAATACTTCTCTTCTTGCTTACATTTTCTGCAATTTCTTCAAAGTTCTTATTAAACAAGCGTTGTTCTTTGAGTGTATCTGTAAGTATTACAAATCCAAAAGGTAAAAATGACGGATTTGACCATTTATTATCTGCAAGTATTTCTTTATTCTCTAAATCGAAAATGCGGGAGTATTTTTCATTAACGTAAATATGTCCATTGTGAAAATGTGAGGGAGAGGAGGGAAGTTTACCACTTTTTAAAACTGTGCCGCTTAAATCTTTAATTTTATATTTTCCGCCATTATATTCCAATACTAAGTTTGAAATAGAGTCAACAAGAAACATGTGTTTTCTACTAATTGAATATGGTTTGATCTCTGCGTCATAAAGTATGTTTTCTCTTCCTTTTTGAGCAATATAAAATTGTCCGTGCTTCGTGATGTCAGTATATTCAATTGGGATTAAGGTATCTCCATGAATGGATAATACTCCTAACTTTTGCTTCAGCTTAACAAGGATGTTGTTTTCATCCAAAAATTCTTTTGGGCGAATAGGAAGACTGCCTATTTCATTACCATTTATATCGAAAATAAGGTATTCCTTTTTCTGTTTAATGTGATAGCGGTTGAATTTATGAAGATGAACATCTACAGCATTTTCCTTTAATAAATTTAAAGATGAATTATACAAAGTTTTTCCTTTGACACTGTTAAATACAAATAATTCACCTTCCGATTTATCAACGGACTTGAATGCCAAATTAAGGTTACTGAAATTAAGATCTTTCATTACAATTTGTGATGCCGAAATTCGTATTTGAAATACAGTATCCCCAAAATTTGACAAACGTGTAATTTCAGTATAAATTGGTGGAATAACAAATCCAGTATCATTCACTACCCCATACCCTTTGGCTGTTTTTACAATTGCTGTTCCATGTATAAACGGTTCTGCAAACTCGAATGGTTCTTTAAATAATACGTCACCATTTGGTGTTAAATAATTCCACTCGCCATCAATGAATTTTTTATGTGTGTAAGATTTTCCTAAAATATTAATTGAACTGTAAAAAAAATGACTGTTGCAGTCTCCTGTTATAACTTTTACACTAAACTCTTCTTCTTTTTCGAGTAAACTCTCCTTCCCATTGATGCAAAAGCGCAGATTGGTTTCTTCAGAAGGATCAATGTAATTCATTTCTTTTATTACACCATCACGATTCATAATCCCCCAACCATTTTTATGCGACAATCTTGTGAAATCTCTTGTTCTGAAATCTGTTGTATCTATTGAGAATATTTCATATTTGGGAACAAGTTTTCCATTTGTAAAATCAATCATTCTATAAAATTGTGGGTCTTGTTTATCTTCTTTGGGAATGGGTAATAAACTTACTGGTGCATAAATAACATATTCAGGTGTATTGAATCTGGCAGATGCGATAATTGAATCGTCAGGAGTTTTTAGACCCCATTTGTAATTCATTTTTATTTCATTATTTGTTTTAATTTCATTTGAATCTATAAACCAACCTAAGGAAAAGAGACGATGATCAAATCTAAAATTACTGTTTGAGGCCAATTTATTTCTGGAACCAACTGTAATGGTGTTATTGAAAACCATTTCTGAAACCTTATTGTGTTCCTCATCAAGTTCAATTAACAACATTTTATCATTCAACCATGCTCTTATTTTATTATTTTTGACAATTATCCGGTCGTAAGTAGGGGGTAATAATTCTTTGAAGTTTTTAGCTGAAACTAAACCATAGAAGTCACTATTTTCCGAGTAGATAAAATCGTTGTAAATGCGGAGGTATGTGTATTTATGTGGAAGTAATTGCTTGAATTTTTTATCATAGAGTCCAAGAAGAGACCCTTTATTTAGGTAAAAATAGTTTTCATCGTCATAGATATCATCGTATTGTGCTGGAAGAACTATTTCTCCTGATTTATTAACCAAGCCATTCTTTTCTCCGATAAGAAAGTTGTAGTACTTATCGTCATAGTGTCTAACACCATCACTTGTCATAGAAAAAATAATAGAACTTTTATCAAGACTATAAATGAATGATTTGTTTTTACATACTATTTCTATCTCACCGTTATATAAGTTGCGAACACTTTTCACATCATCGGGTAATTTTAGTTTGCCATTTCGCGTTATCACAATGTTCAGATTCTCATTAGACCAAACTATCACTTCAGGAAAATATGAATATCCAATTCGTTGATATTGTTCAAAATCAAATCCAGTATTGGAGCAGCGATCAATTAATTCACCTACATCATCAAATAGATAATACTCATTATTTGTAGATAATAATATGTGATCAGCAACTTCAAAATACACGTTACTGTAATAAAGTTGATTCGTAATATCTGAATTAGTTCTTTGATTTTTAAATGGTATTTTTTTGATTCCTTTCAGGTTATAAAGATAAGTCCCATCAGTATTGGTGAAAATTATCCATGAGTTGCCAATCTTTGAAAGTGAATGTATGTTTTCGCTGACTATACTATCATTTTTAATATTAACTAAAGTTTTTGTTAAGTTATTCATGAAGTATCCGTAGTCAAGTGCTTCAAGTTTCGAATCGGAGTGAAAAACAATTTCCCCTGTTTTATCAATTATTCCATATCCATTTTTGTCTTTGAATGAAGCAAATCCGTAATGATCAAACACGTCTACAAAACGAACATCATCGGACAAGTCTATCTTTTCTGTTTCGCTTATTAATGACCAATTGCCATTATTTACGACAGGCAAAGGATATTGACCAAAGCTCACAAATGTGATTAAGACAAAGATATGTCCGATGATAATCCGCATCTCAGACTTAGGATTTAGATAATGTGTTGAGGTAGCTAGCCAAATCTTTCCCCGTTTCAATTTTAAAACCGGCGTCTTTTAATTTAAAAATATATTCACTCTTATTAGGAGCTTTAGCAGCCTCAATAAATGCTTCATTACCGAGAGAAACAACACTATTGTCAGGTAGTATTCCAATTAAATAATTCTTCTTTTTTGGATCAAATGAAAATTTATTCCAATCGGTAGGTGTAAATTTAACTTGATAATTAGACTCAGGGCAAATTAAGAATACAGGAACCATTTTCGGATTTGTGTTATTTGGTGTTTCGAACACTACATGTAGTATTTTTGGGGAGTCAATTTTGTAAATAACGTCCCAGTTATAAGTGCCGAGACCTGGGATTTGAATGTCGCGCATCACCTTGCCTTGTGCCAAATTGTCCTGATAAGCAAAGATATCGTTAATGTCATTTTGCATTTCTAATTTATTTTTAGCAGACTCTTTTTTTGCATCTTCCATGAAAAATGGAGTTACAGGATAACTGAGAGTGTCTTTTGCAACTACTATTTCTAAATGTAAATTCTCAGAATTCTGTTCTTTCTTTAATTTACTATTACGTGAGTTCTGAATAATTCCCTTTTGTTGCTTTTTGGAAATCGGAGTGTTTGTTTTCCACCCTACAATATCACGTTTATAGAATTCAGGAAACTCTTTTAAATTTGATGGTTCCGCATCAAACATGTAGGTCGTTTCTTCCACTTTTTTTGACGGAATTGGAGTGCCTCTCTCCGTAGAAAGGTAATTCCAACGACTTTCCGCATCAGGTCTTTCATAAAAATTGAAATCTAATTCTGGATTAGAGGAAGCAATTCTGACCCCAATTGTCTTATCGGGAGCTAAAAAGACTTTTTCACCTTTATAATTTGCATCGATTCGAAACATCCCACCCGAAACAAAGTCATATTGCATACCAGCAGAGTCATATTTCATTTCGATCCCTGAGAGCATAATATCTGTTAAAGAATGATATTCATTCCATTCCACATTTATATTATCAGTAATTGGCTCTCCATTTTTAGTGACAAATGCATTAGCTGGAATGCTAATTTCACCACCATTACTGAGGTCAATAATTCCTCCTTTTTGCGAGTTTACGACAAATAATTTAGGAGCATTATCTATGCCTGCAAAATGAACAGTTTCATCAATAGTTTCATCGTCTATTGTAGATAGTGTTGTTGGGGTATCCGTTAAGTTTTGCTCAGAATTACATGAACAAATGAGGAAAAGAATTGAGAGAAAGTAGCTAGTTTTTTTCATAACACCCTATTTTATTGGTTTCTATATCAATAATGTATAAAGAGTAGAAAAGTAACAAATTAATTATTGTCAGGAAAGAACTAAATCATAAAAGGTGTTAGATAATACAATGATTTCGGTGCTTTTACCTGAAAATATTTTTTTACTTGGTAAAGTGATTTTCGAAAAGTGCCTATTTCACCTTCAATTCCAACAACTTCTCACCATTCAAAAAACCTTCAAGTTTATCTCCAATTTGAACGGGACCAACACCTGCTGGTGTACCAGTAAACAATAAATCACCGATTTTGAGCGTCATGAATTGAGAAACGTATGCTATAAGTTGGTCTATGGTGAAGATCATGTCCTTTACGTGACCTACTTGAACAGATTCACCGTTTTTAAACAATTCAAATGATGAATCAGCAAGATTTAACTCAGTTTTCGGAATGAATTTCTCGCCCAAAGGAGCAGAATGTTCGAATGCTTTTGCAATTTCCCAAGGAAGCCCCTTTTCTTTACATTCCTGTTGCAAATCGCGAGCAGTGAAGTCAATTCCTAGACCTACTTCATTGTAATATTCGTTTGCGTATTTTTCAGATATGTTTTTTCCAAGTCGTGAAATTCGAACGACCAACTCGAGTTCGTGATGTAAATCCTTTGTAAAATCTGGATAGTAAAAAGGATTGCGCTTAGGCAATAGAGCCGTATCAGGTTTTAGAAAGAATACAGGTTTTGAAGGTAAGGGAGCGTTCATTTCTTTTGCGTGATCGCTATAATTTCGTCCAATACAAATGATTTTCATCGTAGCTGAGTTTTACTTTCCAAACTTATCTTTTAACGCTGCCAGTTTTTCATCCATCTTTTGTGAAGGCTTTTCGACCACAGGTTTATTCGCTGCTTTGATTTTTTCCATTTCGGCTTTCAACACCTTTTTTGTATATAGTGGAAAGTTAGCGCTAAGCATCCATCCGTAATAACCAGGTTCTTCCTCGTTTACTTCTTTAATGGTTTTGCCCTTGTGTTTTCCGAAATTGTACATAGCTTCTCCATCTTCATTTAGAGCTATACGTCCAGCGAAATCGAGTAGCTTGTTATCTCCTTGGCGCGAAAATTCAGACAAAAAATTAATATCTTTTTCAAGATTGTCATAGCGTTCTAGTTGAGCCATGAAAACTTCTTGTGTTGCTTCGATGTCAGCTAGAGCCGAGTGTGCGTTCAACAGTTCTTGCTTGCAATAAAATTGATAAGCAGCAGCCAAAGTGCGTTGCTCCATTTTGTGAAAAATGTTTTGTACATCAATGAACTTACGAGCTGAAACATCAAAATCATTGTCTGCACGAAGAAATTCTTCAGCAAGAACAGGAATATCGAACTTATTTGAATTGTATCCACCCAAATCTGCATCACCAATAAAGTCAGCCACCTCTTGTGCGATATCTTTAAAAATTGGTGCGTCTTTCACCATTTCGTTAGTAATACCGTGAATTGAAGCAGATTCTTCCGAAATCTCCATTTCAGGATTGATACGTTTATGATAAGATTCTTTCTCACCATTTGGCATCATTTTCAAAATTGCGATTTCAACAATTCGGTCATTTGAAATATCCAATCCAGTGGTTTCTAAATCAAAAAAGGCAAGGGGACGTTTTAATTCAATCATTTTATTTAGTTCTTGGGCAAATATCGTGTTTTCGATTCAGATTAGAAAATTATTGGTTGAGTGTTATGTGTTCAAAAGGGCGATTATCACAAATTCTTGTCCATCAAATAAATTAAGCTAGCAATTGAAGCACATCCAAGTTCCAGCTCACGTTTATTTACAGATTCGAATACGTCCGTTTCTGCGTGATGAAAATCAAAATAGCGTTGCGAGTCAGGGACAAAACCAATGAGTGGAATTCCCGGAAAATATTCTTTTAAAGGATTGATATCGACTCCACCATAACCTTTTTCAAATTTATGAAGTTCATACGGCTTGAAAATCGCAGTAAATGACTGAAGAATGGCCAGGAAATTGTCAGGTCCGTCCAATGAAAACCCGCGTGGAGCAAAACCACCACGATCGCTTTCAATGGCGAGTACGTGTTCTTCACCTTTTTCTTTAACCCAAGAAGCGTACGTTTTTCCTCCCATATTTCCATTCTCCTCGTTCATAAATAACACGACACGAACTGTATGAAGAGGTTTGTATCCCAATATTTTCAGCAAACGCAACGCTTCAATCGAGTGGACGATTCCTGCGCCATCATCATGTGCTCCTTCTCCCAAGTCCCACGAGTCAAGATGTCCACCTACCGTGATTATCTTGTTTGGGTATTTACTTCCCGTAATTTCTCCAATCACATTATGTGAAGGTTTAGGAGGATAAGACATGCAATTCATTTCTAAGATAAAAGAAAGCTTTTCTTTTTTAATACGCTCGCGGATATATTCAGACTCAGCCGTGGAGAGAGCTGCTGCAGGAATTTTTTCCACTTCGTCGTCATACGTCATTCCACCTGTATGAGGATGATGGTCAATAGGAGAACCTAGTGAGCGAATGATAACAGCTTTAGCACTTTTTTTTGATGCTTCAACTGCACCATCGTTGCGCATCGCATAACAACCACCGTATGCATGGAAAGTGACAATCTGTTTTTCATCCATCGGTTGGTTGATGAATGCTATTTTGTCCTTTAAATCAACATTTTTGGCTTCTTTCAAATCTTTTAGTGTCGCAAAAAAGACAATTTCACCTTCAATTCGTCCGTTTGTACCTATCGAACCACCAAGAGCTGTGATTGACACTTTTTTCAGACTCCCGTCCTGATGCTTAATCCACGCTGATTCTTTTGTGCCTCGTTCCCAGTGTGGGACTTCAATATCTTGTAAATAGACTTTATCAAAATTATACGATTTCAATTTTTGTTCACCCCAATACACCGCCATTTCAGCTTCAGCTGAGCCTGAGAGACGTGCACCAACGTCTTTACAAAGACTTCTTAAGTTTTCATATGAATGACCATTGCTTAGCGCCTCATCGAATATTTTGCGAATAAAAACTGAATCAGCATTTTGAGCAAAAGATATAATTGAGAAAAATGAAATAAAGACAATTATTATAGAATTACGCATTGTTCAAATTTTTATTTCAAAATTAAGATTATTCTTAAATACAACATGTAAACCATAATTATACTTTGTTATTTGAACTATTAAGAATTAATTATAAATGAAATAGAGTAAGGAATTTGCAAGAAATCGTTGAAATTATTACCCCAATAATAAACCTATACAGTCAATTTTAATTAATTTCAACCCAAAATAGTAAGAAATGAGAATTGGAGTGAATGGTTTTGGTAGAATTGGTCGTTATTTCACGCGATTGGCTCTCCAACGTGAAGACTTGGAAGTAGTAATGGTAAATGATTTAGCGCCAGTAGAAACATTGGCACATTTATTAAAGTATGATTCGGTACACGGAATCTTGAATTTAGACTTTTCAATTCATAATAATGAAATTCACTTTAGCAATGGCAGAAAAATAGTTTTTACTGCCGAACGAGATCCCGCTGCGATTTCGTGGAATAAAGCTAATGTGGACTTTGTGCTTGAGTCTACGGGTCTTTTTCGCTCTACAGAAAAAGCTTCAAAGCACCTTTTAAATGGTGTTAAGAAAGTAGTGATAAGCGCTCCCGCTGATGGTGATGATGTGAAAACAGTCGTAATAGGAGTGAACGATGGCTTGTTGAGTAGAGAAGATAAAATCATCTCGAACGCGTCTTGCACTACAAATTCTGCTGCGCCAATGTTGGCTGTATTGAAGGAAATTTGTACAATCCAAAGCGCTTACATCACAACAGTTCATTCATATACATCAGATCAACGACTACACGATGCTCCGCACTCGGATTTAAGACGAGCGAGAGCGGCAGCGCAATCTATTGTGCCAACTTCAACAGGTGCAGCAAAAGCAATCTCTCGCATTTTTCCTGAGTTGGAAGGTAAGATGGGGGGATGTGGAATTCGCGTTCCAGTTCCTGATGGCTCACTGACTGATTTAACGGTTGTAGTAGAAAAAACACCAACGGTAGAAGAAATTAATTTGGCATTTAAGAGAGCTGCTGAAACAAACTTAAAAGGAATTTTGTCCTATATAGAAGATCCAATTGTTTCTGTTGATATTTTAGGTAACTCGCATAGTTGTATCTTCGACTCACTTCTTACAAGTGTAATAGGAGGAAATATGATAAAAGTTGTAGGGTGGTATGACAATGAAGCAGGTTATTCGAATCGCTTGATTGATTTAATGCTGAAATTATAAGTAAACATTCATCACTAAATGAAATGGATTAAGCTAATTGGAGGTCCTGTTGTATTTTTGATTGTATTTTCATTTGGGTATGATCAAGAGCTATGGAAAGACCAAATTTTATATAGGTCTCTAGCGTTAGCATGTTGGATGGTTTTTTGGTGGATTACAGAAAGTGTACCTTTATATGTAACGGCCTTATTGCCTATATTATTCGGACCTTTGTTAGGAGTAATAGATAAAGAAGAGTTAGCATTATCTTATGGAAACACGATGGTGTTTTTATTTCTTGGTGGATTTTTGATTGCTAGAGCGATTGAAAAGTGGGATGTTCATCGTAAAATTGCTTCATTGATTGTTAAAAGAACCGGTTCATCGCCAAGCGGTGTATTATTAGGTTTTATTATAGCTACTGCATTTTTAAGTATGTGGTTGAGTAATACAGGTACAACTATAATGATGCTGCCAATGGCTATGACTGTTTTAGCGGTTATCCCAAAAGGTGAATTCTCAGATAAATTTTCTATAGCTTTATTATTAAGCATAGCTTTTGCTGCAAATATTGGTGGTACAGCAACATTAATTGGTTCTCCACCTAATATACAAATGAGCGGAATTCTAGCTGATAAATACAATGTTCAAGTTGATTTCTTGGATTGGATGAAAATAGGGCTACCTTTCTGTATAGCCTTACTTTTTGTACTTTATATTTATCTCAAGAGTGTATTCTTACGTTCTACAGCAAATATTGAGATTATTTTTTCAGAAGAAGGTGCATGGAACCGAAATCAAAGGAAAGTTTTATATGTGTTTTTTTTCACCGTAGTCTTTTGGACAGTTAAACAGTTCGTGAATGATTTTTTCTTGTTGGATATAACTGATACACAAATCGCCATCTTTGGGGCAATATTACTTTTTCTAATTCCAGTGAGAGGAGAAACAAAAGACAAGCGAATTCTAAATTGGGAGGACACGAAAGAATTGCCATGGGGGATTTTGATTCTCTTTGGGGGAGGACTTGCGCTAGCACGTTCCTTATCTAATGGAGGAGTACTTAAATTATTTGCTGATTGGATAGGGGAGAATGGGGGAGGGAGCTATGCGTGGTTATTAATCATTATTATAGTCGCTTCAATTTTCCTAACTGAATTAATGTCAAATTTGGCATTAGTAACAATTTTAATTCCAGTCATAGCTGAACTCGCTTTAACAATGGGGTATCCGATATTGGCTCTTTGTATTCCTGTAACGCTTGCCGCATCGTGTGCCTTTATGCTCCCAATGGCAACTCCACCAAACGCTATTGTTTTTTCCTCAGGTAAACTGAAAGTCCAAACTATGGCTCGAGTTGGTTTTGCAATGAACGTACTGTCAATTATTGCTGTTTCAGCAGTTGCATATTTTTTAACTTTATTGTACCTTTAGTATCCTTATATATGGCAAAAGAAATTGAGCGAAAGTTCCTAATTGATATTATAGAATTTTCACGTGTTATAGAAGAACATTCAATTACACCTTATGTAATAGCTCAAGGATATTTATTAAATACAATTGAAAAAACTATACGAGTTAGATTAAAGGGAGAAGAAGGGTTTTTAACTATAAAAGGAAAACAAGTAGGTATTGAACGCACAGAGTTCGAGTATTCAATTCCAACAGATGAAGCAAAAGAGCTTTTGACTTGGTGCAAGGATGGGATGATAGAAAAGTTGCGTTATGAATTTGATTTTGCGGGGAAACTTTGGGAGATTGACATATTTAAAGGAGAGAATGAAGGTTTGGCAGTGGCTGAAGTAGAGTTGATGCATGCAAATGAGGTTGTAGAATTGCCTCAGTGGATCACAAAAGAGGTGTCGGAAGAGTCAAAATATACTAACGCGGCATTGGTAAAACACCCTTTTTCTGAATGGGGATGAATTTTATCCCACTGTTAAAAGATTGTTAAGTAGGGAGTTATTGTGGATGCATAA
>CAYUQU010000088.1:0-13286 GCA_964447015.1 uncultured Flavobacteriales bacterium | reverse complement strand
CTTGTAGTACGATTTTGACTTCTAATAACCAAGTCCTTATCTGTTCCTTTAATTTGCCCTGCGGTTAAATCAATGTTTTTTGACGAAATGGCTAAAGCTATTTGTTCAAACGTAATTCCATATCGCAACAACTCATTCTCACGCACACTCACTGTGATTTCAGCCACAGGAAAGCCCATCTTAACGATTTGCGTAATAATTTTGGTGTCTAGTAATTCATTCTCCACTTTCACTGCCTTATCGCGCAATTGCATCAGCGACATATCAGGTGTTTTGCTGCTAATTCCAACTATAGCAACAGTACTTGACATTCCGCCTGTCTTAAGTCTTGTGATAACTGGTTTTTCAGCTCCTTGTGGAAAGGAATTAATCGAATTAACGGCATTCTCCACATCGCTCAACAATTCATCCATGTCAGCGTCTTGTTCTGCAGAAATGGTTATTGACGCTATATTCTCAGCAGAAGTACTGTTGATGTGTTCAATATCCTTCAAACCTTTAATCGCCTGTTCAAGTTTAATGGTAATTCCTTCCTCCATTTCTAGGGGAGAAGCACCAGGGTACATAACTTGGATGGTAATTGTCTTAGGGTCTAATTCAGGGAAGAAAGAACTATTTAGATTTGATAATGTAAAAAAGCCAAATAAAACCGTTACCACAATAAATGCGTTCGTCCAAATAGGTCGCTTAATAAAGAATTGAATCAGTTCTCTCATTTCTTCTATATTTTCTTAATCCCTATGACACGAATTGTATCTGCATATTCGGTAACCTGATCTGTAATCACTTTCATTCCATTATCTAATCCTATCACAAGTAAGGTATCTGGAAGAGAAGCCAAAATTTGAACGGGAACCGATATTATCGTACTGTCTTTAATCACATTCACCTTGTTGTCTCTAACCGACAAAAATGGCAATGCCATCGCCTCTGCAATTGACTCTTTGTTCAAAATTGCATTTACATACATTCCGTTGAGAATTCGTTTTCCTTTAAGGGGTTGAATACTGAAAAATGCATCTATCGATTGTGTGTTTTGATTAATCACATTCGAAATTCTATTTAACTCTCCCTTCCCGATGATTTCGCCTGACGCATCAGAAATTTGAATGGTGCCTTTCGTTTCAAAATACTCAAGATCCTTAAGCATAATTGGAATTTTCACTTCAAAATCACCCGTTTTTACAATTGAAGCTACTCTAGTACCTGGATTTACAATCGCTCCTGGATCAGCAAAAACTTCGATAATCGTGCCGTCAAAAGGAGCTGCGAAGAAATATTTTTCCATTCTCAACTCCTGACTTCGAATGTTGTTATACTCACTGATAATGTTTCGTGTAGTAAAGAACAATTCCTCTTTTTTCGAATTAAATTTTGGCAAAGGTGGTAAGTAACTATCAATCGAAATTTTGTTCATGAAATTATTCCACTTATCTGCTTGGTCGGGATAATCCATTTTCACATCCGCCATTACATTTGCTAGCAAAGTCAAAAAAGTGCTTTTCCGTGCGCTCAAGGTGTAAATAGCTTCAGAGTTATCCACTTTTGCTACAATTTGCCCTCGTCTAAAACTTACTCCTGGCTTAAGTGCTATATCACCTTTCAACAAGCGACCTGATACTTCAAACGCCAATTCAATTTGATGATTAGAATTAACTTGACCATACGATTCAAGCATAAATGAACGCGTTTTATTCTCAACCTCCATAACAGGAAGGTAAACAAGGTTTGAAGAAACGGTTTTTTCAGTTTCCAACTTTTCACCTGAATTTATACGAAAATAAACCAATCCGAAGATTAGAAGAATTACTCCAACAATAATAAAATGACGAACTTTCATGCTAACTCATTTTTAGAAAACAAATGTAACATACATCATATGAACTAGTGTAGAAAAAATGATAAAAGGATATGAAATAATTATGAAAGGAAATGTTGGTGTTTGAATGCATTTGAAAATTTTAAAGTTCACTTATTACTCAAATAAAATTGAGTATTTTAGCAGTCTGTTATAAATTCATTCACTCCAATTTCTGTACATCATGATAAAACAAATTCCACTAGAAAAAGTAAATGAAATGAATAAAGGAACGCTTATGGAGCACCTTGATATCGTATTTACAGAAATCGGAGAAAATTACTTGGTGGCAGAAATGCCTGTTGACCACAGAACTCATCAGCCATTAGGACTTTTGCATGGTGGAGCAAGTGTAGCACTAATTGAATCTATTGGCTCATTAGGTTCTGCTCTCATCATTGATTTAGAAAAAGAAGCTCCTGTCGGACTAGAAGTCAATGCCAATCACTTGCGCGGTGTGAAATCAGGATTAGTTCAAGCACGTGCTGAAATAGTGCATAGAGGATCAAAAACCCATGTATGGAACGTGACCATAGTTGAAAAAGAAAGTCAAAAGAAAGTTTGTGTGGGGAGGTTGACTATTATGATTGTGAAGAGGTGATATCGCCAATACTAAAGCATTCAATTTAGTCAGATTTTATGCATCCATTAACTCTATTACTATAGGTGTTATGACTGCATCTGATTCAATTATTACTTTTTTTGCATTGCCCAAAAAAAGTAACCAAAAAAAGTCTAGGCCCGTTTAAATTTTCAAAGCTTCCACTCCTGAATGGCGATGATGTCAGTGATCTCCTGCGGAGCTTCTTCCATCATTAGCGCCATCCAGTTCGCTCCAACTTCAAAAATTTAAAATGGCCGTCCTATTGATGAAATTTTCTTTTTATTTGAACATTAATTAAATAAAACTTGATTGGCTATAAAAGAATTCTCAGAAAATTTCATCAATTCAAATCTTTATCGTAATATTGCAATATAGAATTAAAAAATGGGGATTACAAAAACAGATTTTTTTACAGAGAAGCAGAATGAAACAGCGCTAATTTTTAAGGCACTTGGTCATCCTGCTCGTGTGGCGATTATTGAATTTCTTTTAAAGAAGCAATCTTGTGTTTGCGGAGATATCGTGAGTGAATTGCCCTTGGCACAACCAACCATTTCGCAACATTTACGCGAATTGAAGAATGCAGGAATTATTCAAGGTACAATTGAAGGCAATTCGATTTGCTACTGCTTAAATCCACAAATGTTTGCTCATCTCAACAAATTAATTCATGAAATATCTGACGAGTTGTCAAAAAACAATCCGTCGTGTTGTTAACTTAAAAAATCAAAAAAATGAAACTTTCAGCAATTAAAAACGCATTAACTGGATTGGAAGAAGTACGATTTGTTCTTCCAAATGGTGAATTAATTCCAGTTCATTTTCACATCACCGAAATTGGTGCAATCACAAGACATTTTATCGATTGTGGTGGAACTGAACGCATCGAGAAAACAATCAATTTTCAACTTTGGGAAGCAGATGATTTTGACCATCGCTTAGCTCCACAAAAGTTGCTTAGAATTATTGAACTTTCAGAACAAAAATTAGGTCTTGGAGATTTAGATGTTGAAGTTGAATATCAATCTGACACCATCGGAAAATACGGTTTGGATTTTAATGGTGCTCAATTTCTGTTGACAAGTAAACAAACAACTTGTTTGGCATCAGACCAATGTGGAATTCCTGCTGCGAAGCCTAAATATAATTTAAAAGAAGTAACCAGCTCTAAAGAAAATACATGCACGCCAGGAGGTGGATGCTGCTAACGAATTAAAACTACAAAATGGGTTTATTTGAACGCTATTTAACCATTTGGGTTCTTCTTTCTATTGCGGCGGGAATTGGACTTGGTTATGTCGCCGGGAATTCTATCTCTTTTCTGAGTGATTGGAATATCTCGACCGTTAATGTGCCAGTAGCAATACTCGTTTGGTTGATGATTTACCCTATGATGGTGCAAATTGATTTTTCAAGCATCAAATATGTGTCTAGAAATTGGAAAGGTTTAGGACTAACAGTTTTTATAAACTGGTTTATCAAACCCTTCAGCATGGCGCTGTTTGCGTGGTTATTTTTCTACTACATTTATCAGGCCTGGATTACACCTGAAGACGCGGAGCAATATTTAGCTGGAGCTATTCTCTTAGGAGCAGCACCTTGTACGGCAATGGTTTTCGTGTGGTCTTATTTAACAAAAGGTGATGCCAATTACACTCTTGTTCAAGTTTCTTTAAACGACTTGATTCTACTCGTGCTTTTCATTCCGATAGTTGGGGGGTTATTTAGCCTTTTCGGAATTCAAGTGCTCAATACAAATCAAGAACTCGGAATTCCTTATGATGCACTTGCTACTTCGGTCATTGTGTTTGTGCTGATTCCGCTTCTATTTGGATACTTTTCGAATAAAATTCTACGAAAAGTAAAAGGGGAAGAATGGTTCAGTAAAACATTCTTACGTAAACTGAAACCTGTTTCTATCATCGCATTACTGACAACTCTTGTCTTGCTATTCGCTTTTCAAGGGAGTAAAATCATAGATAATCCTGGAGTTATATTGTTAATTGCTATTCCACTAGCGCTACAAACATATTTCATCTTTTTTGTGACTTGGTTTGCAGGTAAATTTTTAAAACTAAGTCATTCAATTTGCGCTCCTGCAGCTATGATTGGAGCCAGTAATTTTTTCGAACTTGCAGTAGCTGTTGCGATAGTGTTATTTGGTTTGGATTCGGGAGCTTCGCTCACAACTGTAGTAGGAGTTTTAATTGAAGTGCCTATCATGTTGTCTTTGGTTGCATTGGCGAATAAATGGCGTTATTAAGATTGAAAATTTATGAATAGTAAGATTACATCATATTGCCAAAATCTCATCGAAAAATTTGATGAGATTCCATTAGAGCGCAAAGAAATTCTCCTAAAAATATCATCTTACATTCAAGCTAAAATTGACAAAAAGGAAGAAGTACAACTCATGTACGTGTGCACACACAATTCACGTAGAAGTCATTTTGGGCAAACTTGGGCGGCAGTGGCTGCTTCATTTTATAAAATAGACCACGTCAAAACCTTTTCAGGTGGCACTGAAGAAACAGCACTTCACCCGAATGCCATTGCAGCGTTAAGTCGTGCTGGGTTTGAAATCCAGAAAGAAACTGAAGGTTCAAATCCGAGATATAAAATTATATATGGCGACAACCTAGCTACAACATGTTTCTCCAAAACATATGATGATAAGTCAAACCCTACTTCGAATTTTGCGGCAATAATGACTTGTTCTGATGCAGAAGATAATTGCCCGTTTATTCCAGGGGTTGAACTCAGAGTTGCGACTACTTATGAAGACCCCAAAGCTTTTGATAAAACAAATTTAGAGCAACAGATGTACGATCAACGCTGTGCACAGATTGCATTGGAAACACTATTCGTATTTTCAATTATTAAATAACAAGATTTTTAATTATCATTCTCAAATTTCGTTTCAACAAATATTTTAGTTACATTTCGGTAATTATAATCATGATTCACAATGGCTTTGTTACGAATTATACTACTATTCACATTGTTCTGGTTTTCTTTCTCATGCAAAAAATGCCAAGAGTGCACTACAGAAATGAAAATATTTTATCAAAATGGGGGTGAAAATGACTATACTTCTAGCAAAGAGTATTGTGGAAATGAATATGAGTATGCGCCACAGTCTGGGCTTTATTACGACAACATTCAAGGTGGCTATCAAACTTCAAAAATCACTTGTGTAGATGTCGAGTGATATTTTTGAGATTTTAATTAATTATTCTATTTTAGTAATCTAAATAAAAATGAATTTATGAAAAAAGTAACTCTATTTGCTACTGTATTAAGTTTTTCAGCGTTAATGTTCTCATGTAAAAAATGTCAAGAGTGCAAAACTGAGACAAGTCAAACAATTAGTGGCAGCACACAAAACACATCCTCAACCCAAGAATATTGTGGTGATAGTTATGATGATGCACCTAGTACAGGTACGTACTCGAGCTCTTCAGGTGGAGTTGAGCAGACTGTTACAATTACGTGTAATGATCTTTAGATAAACCCTAAAAAACGAGTCAAGCTTCTTGCAAGCTAAGACACTTGACTCGTTTCTGTAAACGATGTGTTTTTTTCTCGTTCCTTTTTTTTTTGTACAACGAGATGTTGACATATGTTTTTGAAAAGTCATACACCAAAATAAATACCATTGCTATTGATATATAGTAAAATACTGTAAACTGGAACCAGTAAGTAATACTTCCTGCGACTATACCTCCAACCAAATAGGAAGATGCGATGGAAACCATCAGTTTTATTTTGTTGCGGATCTCTTCTTTTTCACGGTATTTTTTCAATGTAATCATCGATAAGTGTACAGCCAAATCTGTTGTTAGACCTGTTAAGTGAGTAGTTTTCACCACAAAATTAGAAATACTAGCTGTCAGCCCATTTTGAAGTCCCATAGAGAATAACAATAAAGCAACTAAAATTTCAGTTTCCATCAATGTTTCTTTGTAGAAAAACTGCCCATAAACTCCAACGATAAGTAAACAAACTATCTCCAAAATCAAAGGTATAGAATGGGTAAGATAGGCCTTACGTTTATTTCCATGGATAATAATGTAATTCGAAAAAAAGCTTCCAGCAAAGAATAGGAAAATCCAAAGTAACACGATAATCACTTGAAACCATTTACCTTTTGCTATCTCTTCGGCTAAAATTGCATAATGGCCAGTTACGTTAGAAGTAAATGAGAAGAACAGTATTAGTGATGCCACATTGACCATCCCAGCGGTGAATGCAGTTAACATTCCCAACTTTATATTATCACTTAGACTTCTTGTATTACTATATTTCCTTAACATCTTTATTCTCCTATTTTTTCAAACTCTATTCTCACAATCCCTCTAGCATGCATATCATTTTCAAAATGCAAAACCAGTTTTTTATCCGACAACTCTTTTATTTGATAAACTTCGTGAATACTATCATCGTGTTTTATCTTAAGTATGTGCCCACGTCCTTTAAGTCTCCAATTTAAATTCTGATCTGCTGCTCCCTTTTTAGAGAGTCTTAGTCCTGCTTCTCGATCAAAAGTCCAATATTCAGACTTATGAATAATCAAATCTTTGGAAATTTCATTCTTCAATTGTTCTTCTAAGAAGCCATCGGAAGAAGTATCTCTTTTCTCGGGCAAATCAACTTTCTCATAAGTCCATGAAACTTCCTTCCAAGTACCTAATAAACTAGTTTCAGGATGGGATAAATGACCAGAGAAAACAAATGCGCTGAACACCATACCCATACAGACAAATCCAACAACTATATGAGAAACTTTAGTATTCATCTTTATGACATTTGAAATAACTGAGCAATTGCGCTAGAATTTCTAGACTCGTAAGACGGAGCCCATTCTACCTCCTTCTTGAAAACAGATTTATTTTTCTTTACAAAACCAGAAATATCAACACTTAGATTCTTATCTAGCTTAAATTGATATGTTTTAGTATGGTATATCTCGCTAACTTGATTCGCCTCTAAATAAGTATTAAATGCATTTTGCGTTAATCCTGTAAACAAATCCAAACGAAAAGAATTCAACTGATTATCAAATCTATTTCGAATTACATCACATGCTTCTTTGAACTCTTGATTCAACAATTTCTTTAGAAATGTATTCTTAGAGAAGAAAAGTAAATCTGTCACTGAACTTGATACATCAATTCCGTGAACAACCAAAATGTTAATCTTCTCATCAGCATGGTCATCTATTGCCTGTTTAACTAAATTTAATGACTCTACAGTGAAATCTGTTGGTATTAAAATCGTCTTGCTCATATCTATTAATATTTTTATGATGCAAAACTACTCCCAACATATAAGGATGAAATAAGAAAGAAATTAGAACAGAATTAGAATTTTAAAATTCAGATTAGAATTAACTTAAATTAAGAATTATAAGGTATAATTCCCCACAGGAAGGCGAATTTCTACAATGGTCCCATGATTCTCCTCAGAGAAAACGCCTAATTCACCATCGTGTAACTTTATGATATTTCTGGTCAATGGCAACCCAATTCCATAACCTTCAAAATTGTTAGTATTAGACGCTCTAAAAAATGGATCATAAATATATTTCAATTCAGCATCAGGAATACCAATCCCCGTATCCTTTACAATAATGATAACATGTTGTAACGACAAGCCAAGAGAAACTTGAACAGGTTGATTGTTTGAATACTTATATGCATTCAACAGAATATTTGAAAGTGCTAGATGCAAAAGCTGTTCGTTTCCTTTGATTTTGAGTTTCTCAGGACTATCAGGAAGAAGTGAAAAATCAATAAACACTTTATTGTCAGGATGAATCCGGTTAATGGTTTGGTGAACATCAAATATTAATTGATCTACTCGTACTTTATCATATTTAATTCCCTTGCCATTGAAACCTGTTTGAGCTAGATAAAGCAAGGCTTTTGTCTTCTTGTCCAATTTTTCTGCCTCTTCAAGAATACTTTGCAAGGCATCAATATATTCTTCGGTAGATCGCTCTCTTGCTAGCGCTACATCAGCTTCACCAATAATGGATGTCAACGGAGTGTTTAATTCATGTGACGCATTGCTGATAAAATTATTTTGTGTTTCAAAACTTGTCTCAAGTCTATCCAACATATTATTGAATGTATGTACAAGATTACCTAATTCATCATCGCTGCTGGCCCCTTCTATTCGTATGTGCAAATTCTCAGTACCTATCTCATTCACCTTTTCTGTAATAATCTTGATTGGATTTATTAACCTCTTAGAAAGCCAATAAGAAAGGAGAATAACAAATCCTGTAGTAATTATGAGTGCCGTCACTAACAAATTTCTGAGATATGCCATGTGATGATCATAATAGTAATTAATTGCAGAAGTGATAATTATATGATTATTTCCTCCTGCATTATAGGTTATCCCATTATAAAAAACTTTATTTTGGCGATAGTTAGCTGTGCCATCATTTATAATATCTCGCAAGAATTGTCTATTAAGATCATTCTCTTTTGACACTTCCTTAATATTTAAATCTTTACTTAAAGGGATAATAATATGCTTTTCATCGTGAAGTGGCTCAAGATATTCACCTTTAAATTCACGAATTAAATCGGCAGTACTCTTTTGATCCAATTCACTTTTAGCAGTAGTAAAAGACCTTATTTCCAGTCTTTTGTAAAAATCAGAGAAGGCGTAACGAGAATTAAATACATAAATAAAAACGCTAAAAACAAGTACCACACCTAGAAATACAGAACCCAGTATCCATGCTATTTTTACTCTTGTCTTCATTATTCTTCCTTAAGGACATAACCCATACCGATAACAGTATGTATTAGCTTATTATCTCCATATTTATCTAATTTCTTCCTGAGGTAATTCACATATACGTCCACCACATTAGTTCCCATGTCGAAATTAACTCCCCAGACTTCTTCTAAAATATCAACACGTGAAAGAACTTTCCTTGGATTCATCAAAAACATTAATAACAATCTGTACTCTGTTGATGTTAAGGACAATAAATTACCAGCTCTTTTCACCTCCTTGGTTTCGTCATTGATTTCTACATCTGAAAATGTAAAGACTTTGTTATTATTCACTTCAACATGGTCTGAACGACGAAGAATAGAACGGATACGAGCTACTAATTCGATAAACTTGAATGGTTTAACAATATAATCATCTGCACCAGTATTTAATCCCAACGCAACATTCTCAGCCGTGCCAAGTGCAGTTAAAAGAATTATGGGAATATTACTGCTTTGTCGAATCCTCGAACATACTTCTAGTCCAGAGATACTTGGCAACATTATATCTAAAAGAATTAAGTCGTACTTTTTTGATTCAAATTTCACAATGCCTTCTAACCCATCCAATACTGTATCAACGATATAACCTTCCTCTGTCAGCCCTTTTTTGACAAAAGAACATACATGGGAATCATCTTCTATGACTAATATTTTCTTCAAAATATGCGTTGATTTAACTAATTTTCATCGTAAATATACATAATCAAACTTTTAAACTAGAGACATGAATGTACTATTCGCCTCTCAATTGTATAAAAGACTCTATTTTGTCATTCTCAATCAGAACGGAAAGACTGTAATGGACAAGTTTCCACTCCCCATTTCCATTTTTAAGCAATACACCTGTGCCCCTACAATTATTCATCCACGTATTAATATCTTCTTCAAACCAAGCAATCTTATTGTCGGGAGATAAATACCATTGACGTGAATTTGTAGTAAAATCCCAACCTTGTCCCTTTTTGAAGTAGGGTTCAGCAAAATCACTAAACTCTTTACCTTGCCAACGTTCTGTAGGATCTGTACCCAAAAACACAAACTCATCATCAAGCAGTGCAGAATAACTAGACCATTCAGAATCTGTAGCGCTTTTGTGCCACTTAACCATCAAGTCATCTAATTGCTGAATTAAAAGTGAATCAGTTTTAACAGAACTGCCTTCTTGAGAAAACACACTTGAAAATGAAAATAAAACTGCCGCAAAAATTAAATATTTCATATCTATATTATTTTTCAAACGAAAATACTCAAGACCCGCCTATTGACGGTCAGACTTCAATATTAAAGACACGTAAAATACGCATTTGTCTTTTGTCTAATTTCTAATGTCTTTAAGTCTTATTATTTACCCTAACCAATTGAGCACATTCTTGTGCCAAATATCATTAAACTCTTTTTGGTTAATTATCTTTTCGGACAATGCTTCATCAATGACTTTACCAGGGTAAGACCCAGGAACGGTTTCCATTTCCCCTAGTGGATATGGGTCGTCAAGTCCAGCGAGAACTTGTGAAACTCCCGAACGGTTAACCAAAAGCCTAAACGTTTCCACATCGTGCACTAGTGTATCAAAAAATATTGTTTGGTGTTTGTTTGAATATCGTGGGTCTAGCGCTCCTTCAAATAAGTCGGGTCGACCATCAAAACCTTGTAAACGCCTACCATAGTTGGCTTGACCTAACATATTGGCATGTGCAAAGCAGGTTCTGATGTTTGGAAATTTCTGCGCAATTCCCAATAAGGTAAACATATGGTAAGTATCAGCAGTCTGTGCACACATCCACACCAAATGGAAACGCCAAAATCGGTCTTCAAGGTTCACCATTTTCGGACCATCGTACGGGTGAATTTCAATTGCCAATTTATACTTATCGGCTAGTTCATATATTGGGAAAACCGTTTCATCTGCAACGGAAACCCATTTCTCGTTTGCATTCAAAAAATGCGTCGGTAAACAAAGTAGTTTCAATCCATTCTCATTCACATTGCGTTCTATTTCTAAAAGCGCTTGGTCTAAGTATCGGGGTTGAACGACAAATCCAGTTGTAAACTTGGAAGGATTTCCTTGTTGAATCCCAGCATTGTAGTCATTTTGAAAGCGAATTGCATCAAATGTATCTTGTTCATTTAATCCATTACAGTACAGTTGTGAAAGCGTGAGAATTACTTCGTGGTCAATTTTGTTTTTTTCCATCCACACGAGTTTTTCGTTGAGAAAAAAACTTGAATCTGTTACAGGTCTGCTCCAATCTCCTTGACGCATAAACTTCCTGTCATCATCCACCCAAAACAGTTTTTTATCTTTCATGAAAGTGGGTATATCCTCAGGATAGGGGAGCAAATGACCGTGACCGTTAATTTTCATATACAATTCCAATGTTTATTTCACTAAAAAAATAGCTTGACTATATACGTTACATTTTGACAAAAGGCAACACACTTTCTCCAATTTTAATCAAGTAATAACCGCTTTCAAAACGAGCAGTATTTATTTCAATTTGTGCTTTCCCTTCTGACGAAGTTGTATGAACCAATTGACCTGACAGCGTAAAAATAGCTATTTTTTCTGGTTGATCTCCCATTTCAAAATTGACATTCAACACGTCATTCACAGGATTTGGGAATAGTTTAAACCGCTCTTCATTAAACTCCGCTATATCAAGTGCATCTGGATGCGCAATTCGAATATTGTCTACAAATAAATTGTTTCCTCCGTCACTTTGAAACCTGAATCGCACCATCAAATTATCAGTCATATAAGTCGCGCCAATATTATTTACGACATCGCTTTTCCACTGTGTTTCATCAAGCGGCACAAACGGTTCATCTGCAATCAAATCTGTAACAGTTCGAAGCGAACTCCCACCATAATGAGTCTTGCGGGTAGTCCAAGTCTCACCACAATCGGTTGAAACTGCAATCTGTAATACATCGTTATTTGTACTTGCCTTTCTGGCGTAAGCATAATCAAAAGACACCGCAATAGCGTCTAGTCCAGAAGCATCGAGTGGCTGAGAATGAAATTCGTACGACCAATTCCCTCCTTCAAAATTATTTATGTAGAATGAGGTATTACTCTCAAAACCTGGCGAAGTGAAATCCCAATTAACTGGAGCTCCATTCTCTTTTCTAATCCATCGAGCAAAAAAATCGGCCTCGTGCTCAAATGATTCGTGCATACCCGACTCACTGCCACTTGCTGGTACAACGTGAATATAATTTTCTTCCGTATGCTCTAATTCTCCATTATTTGTCACTGTGATTTTCACGTTGTACATTCCAGGAGTACTGTATGTCACTGTAACTACAGAATCAATCAAGCTTGAAGCTACACCCCCATCAAATTCCCAAACTCGCGATTGAATTCCGTGGTAAGAAAGATCTGCAAACTCAATTGTTTCACCTGCACAAACTACACGTTTTGAAGCTTCAAATTGTGCGCCGCAAAGATGGTATGTTATATCGTCAGTTCCAGTAGCTGTGAGGTTGGTAGATTGCCACAAATTATTTCGATTTGCCACTGTAGAGTTTAAGCAAGCATGCATTCTTGTTTTCTGACCTTCGGTAAACATGCGAGCGCAATAAGCGTAATCCATATAATTTTGGACATTATCTAAGGTGCTACAAGATTCACCACCCAAAGGACATGTTTGCCAACCAATGGTTAAAGGAGTATCATCCACCTCATCATCAAAACCACAATTACCTGCATTTGCCACAGGAAGATAATAGTATTCAGGTACGTTATTTCCACCCCAAATATGTTGTAAGTTCAAGTAATGTCCTATTTCATGAGTTAAAACTGTTCTTCGGAAAAAATCAGAAGTCCCTATTGTTCCTATATAACTGTGTTGCATGACGATTCCATCCCACTCAGGTGCAGCATCTGCCGCAGCGGGTAAAAGCGCGTGTCCAGCCAAACCTGCTGCTTGATTGCACACGTAAATATTGAGGTATTTATCTGGTGGCCATTGAATCAAACTTTTCACTTGATGGTCGCCGATATCAGTCAAATCAGATACCG
>CAYUQU010000087.1:0-13538 GCA_964447015.1 uncultured Flavobacteriales bacterium | reverse complement strand
ATTTTGTCAACAGACGCAGTATCTTCAACCATAAAATCATCCAATGTTCGGTCTGATTTTCCTTTTCCTGAAAGTAAATCACTGCTTAAATATCCTAGAAAAGCAACGATGATAGTTACGGCAATTAATCCAATACGTTTTTTATTCTTCATGTCAAATATGATAATGTTGTTTCTTTAATTGTTTGTATATCTTCTTTTTCGGATGTAGAAAAGAACGAATCCAAGAATACTCACTAACAATATAGGAACAACAATGTTTATAAGCTGCCAAAAGCGTGCTTCGGCTTTGATTTTTTCTTCGTTCAATGGGCGGATTGAAATGCTGCGCGAGCGAACTCCGAGAACAGACTCATCACCCATAGTATAATCCACTGCATTCAAGAGAAATTCTGCATTGCCATATACAAACATAGGCATTGATTTCCCTGTGTTCAAATTAGGATCAAAAGGATCAAACTTGAATTCATCAAAATTCACTTCTTTATAGATCCATTTCCCTTGGGTTTTTGAATAAAGAGAGTCGTATTTGTTTGTCAATAAATCGGCATCTCCAACAACGAGAATTTTAGATGACTTTTCACTTTGTTCTTTGTAATTCGCTTCAGGATTTTTGGCAAAGTCATCCACCAACCTGTTTTTAAAGTTGGAATTAAAATTTCCTTCAACAAGTCCTGCGAAAATTTCTTTACTAGCCTCGTTGTCAGGGTCAATAGCAAAGTCGGGTTCTAGGTCCACAAAACGGTAATCTATTCGAGCGGGTGAAAGTCGAATTGTGGTGTTTCCTGAGCTCAATAAAAGTGGAATTCTCTTATTCGTGTCGTTACCTACAAATTCGATAGACGAAGCGTAACGCAAAATAACTGGGTCAATGTTTTTTGAAACAGGATGATCAGTTCCATTTCCTAAAGGATAAAAGTACCAAGGCATTATTTTTCGCGGATGCCCTGGGATGTAGTTTGGTCCACATTCTGCATCTACAACCAAATTCTCATTTAATCGAATACCATATTTAAAAAGTTGATCGGCTATGTTTAGCGCGCGCGATGAGGTTTGTGTGTATCCGTTAATAAACAACGAGTCATGTTCAATTTTTACAGGATCTACAAAGTACATCAATTTTCCACCTTTCATCAAAAACTGATCTATGACGTACTTGTCTTTTTCAGAAAAACGACTTTTTGGTCCAGCGATGATCAATCCATCTAACCCATCTAATGCTCCTATACTATCTCGTATAAATACATTTTTGGTAGAATAATTTTTTGAGAGTATAGAGCGGAAAACCATCGTGCTGTTTTCATTCCACTCGCCATGCCCCTGAAGAAAACCAATTCGAGGTTTCTTTTCAGTTACCGCTAGTCTCAACCCATTTAGTAAATTGTACTCGAGGTCGTTAATTGCACCTTGAACCAGTGCTGAAAGATCTTCTGCTGTATGAATTCGCGAGCGATTAAAGAATTGTACATAACTTTTTGATTGTCCATAGTTAATAACCGCTCCTGGCCAAATCAATTGATTACTAACCTGATTCACTGATTGAACAGTTAAATCAGTTGGTTTAATTCCGTTTCCTTGGTCGTAAAGTTGTTTTCCCAACTCATTTATGTCCTCATCGGATCCGTCGTTTGGGTTGATGAACTCATATTCGATTCGCTTACCTGCATATATCGTAAAATCGATAAGTTTATCTTCAATAGCGTTGCGAATTTGACGCATGTCAGAAGGTAAATTTCCTTCAAGATAAATTTTTATGAGCACTTTGTCTTCAAAATTTTCCTCGTTCGAAAGAAAGTTTTTCGTTTGCTCTGTAAGTGAATATCGTTTGTCTTCCGTTAAATCCCATCTAAAGAAAAAGAATGATGCGATGATATTGACGAAAATAATTCCAACCAACACTGCCGACAACAGTCCCCAATCATATAGTTTACTTCCTATTTTCTTTTGCATCATAGCTTAACGTTTATGACCTTTTAGTACAGTGTGTGTGCTCAAGAGAAAAATGGCGATGAATGAGAAGAAATAAATTAAATCCCGTGTGTCCACCACACCTTTCATAATTGAGTCGTAGTGCGATTTAATTCCCACATTCTTAAATATAAAATCCAAATCACCCCAAATATTGAACGAACCGATTAAGTCAAGTCCTTCATATAAAAACCAAGTTCCAAACATCGCAATGATAAACGCAACAATTTGTGATTGGGTTAGTGAACTTGCAAAAAGTCCAACCGAAACAAATGACACGCCTAAAAGTAACAATCCAATGTACGAGGTTATTGTAGCGCCATGGTCAATGTTCCCAACTGGATTACCTAAATAGTGTACAGACAGATAATAAATCAATGTGGGAAGTAAACTGATTAGTACGAGTGTCGCTCCAGCTAAAAACTTGGAGAATACTATTTGCCAGTCACTTATCGGTCGTGTAAACAACAATTCAATGGTTCCAGTTCGTTTCTCTTCAGCTATCGAGCGCATAGTGATTGCTGGAATTAAAATCAGAAAAATAACTGGAGCTAAATTGAAGAATGGGATTAGATCCGCCACACTTCCTTCCATAATATTGGTGTCGTAACTCACGAACCATAGGAATATTCCATTGGCAATAAGGAAGATGAAAATAAACACATAACCAATAATGGAGCTAAGAAAACTCCTGATTTCTTTCAAATACAAAGCGCGCATAAAGCTTGATTTTGTCCAAAATTAACGGTTTTTTTGACAGTGCGATTTTTAGGGACGTTAAAGTTTTTAAAAATTCTACATGTCTAGGTGTGGAAAATGGAATGGATTCTGTTTTTAAGAAAGAATTAACCTACCAAGTTGGTGTGTCTATCCTTACAAAATTATTATTCAAAATCGCGAAAAATTCTCTCAAAAGCTCTATATACAGCTAGGTGAAGAGCATCTGCATGATTTTGAGCTTCGAAATAATCATAATAAAGTGATGTGTTTTTGTTATTAAGTGAATTTAGTTTCTGGTAGAGTTCTTTTGCAGACCGTTCCATAATTTCACCTTCTTTTCCCACAGCAATATAAACTGACTTTTCTGAAGTGTAATTAGTTGGTGTATATTTCAAAAGAGATTCATCATCCCACCACAAGCTAGGACTTACAATGATGTAATTGTCAAATAATTCAGGGTATTTGAATAAAATCTCCGTAGCTAATAGTCCGCCAAGTGATTGTCCAATCAGCGTGTTAATTGAATCTGTTTTGTATTCGGAATTAATAAATGGTTGTAATTCTTTTTCAATAAATTGAATGAATTTAGCTGATTCTCCAGTTGTGGGAAATTCAAGTTTATCTTCATTGTTTTGAGTGGGGAAAGTAAAATCTCTTTTGCGATCTACATTAGAGATTCCCACAACAATGGATTCAGGCAACATATTGATCCATGAAAACGACCCGAACTGTACAATGCCTGCGATATGGATGAAGTCCTCATCTATTGAACCATCAAGCAAATAAATAACGGGATAGGTTTTTAGTGAATCTTGGATGTATCCGTGTGGCAAATAAATGTTGAGAGTACGTTCTTCATTTAGAATCTTGGATTCAATTTGAATTTGTTCTCCAATAGTTAAAGGGGATTTGTTTTTAATTTTAATTGAATGCTGAGCTACTGAATGAGTAGATATTAATATGAAGATGCTTAAGAGTATTTTCGTTTTCATATTTGGATGTGTTATCGTTTTGACATATTAGACTACAAGACTTGTGACTTGTGACTTGTGACTTGTCTTTTGTCTATAGTCTTTTTGTCTAATTTCTTAAAAAAAATTAAAACCCCACCGTCGTCCAAGCCTCTGCCTTTTCCTTAAACCAAGGTTTCACCGTCGGCCAAATCACCCCAAACAATTCAGAATGACGATAGTTTTCTAAGTCCTGCTCACTTTCCCACGAACTGATAGTGAAATGCGTATTGTCATTATCTTTGGCGTGAACAAGTCGAACTTCTTTGCAGCCCGGAAAAGATTCTATTTTGTGGTGATTCTCCGCAAAAGTTTTTCTAAAATCAGCCGCTTTTTCAGATAATATTTCGAGTTTGACAATGCGTGTAATCATGTGTGGAAATTAAAATAAAGAATCAATGGTAGATTTAGAGCCTCTTGGAGCAAATTCGATGCGAATGATATCATTTACGTGAAGTCCGAATAGCGAGTTTGCGCCACCTCCATTACCAGAAACTCCTTTGTTGATGGCGATTTCCAAATGTCCTGCAGAATTAAATAATGCAAGCTTTTCTCCCTCGGGCACATCGCTATATGTCAAACTGATTTCGTCAATGAAATACTCTTTTCGGCGGAAGAAGATGGTAAATGGTTCATCATTTCCAATTCGCCTAAACAGTTCTTCGGTGATATTCGTAATCGCATTTCCGTAATGGTCAATGTGTATGACAGTTCCTTTAATTAGGTTTTCTTCAATCACTGCATTTACCGCAAAAGCTTTGTTGTAGTGTTCAACTTTTTCGCCAATTTCGTCTAGGGAAATTCCGTTTGCCAACTGAGCTGCAGCTTTTGCCAAAATATTTTTTGCAGGATAGCGCAACGCATCAGGAGATGAAACAGCGCCGTCGATGCGGTATATTTTTTCGGGAACTGCATCTTTCAACAACAATGAGAAAATTCCATTATCTGTCGATACAAAATATTGCCCCTTGTATTTCATGATACTCGGAAATTTTCCGTCCTCAGGTCTGCCGAAGTTTATAACGGGTTCACTATTCACCGCGATGAGGTGAATAGTCCCTTCAGGAAAATCATTGATACAGTTCTGTACAAAAAATGACGCTTGCAGTATATTGAACGGCTGCACATGGTGACTGATGTCAATAAGAACGGCATTTGGACATTGTTTGAGAATGAAGCCTTTCAACGCACCAACGTAATGGTCTTGCAACCCCATATCAGATGTCAGTGTGATTATGCTCATTTGTTGTTAAGAATGCAGAGATAAATGAATTATTTCCTAATTTTGACCCAAAAATAATTCAATTTTTTAGAATAGTTAGAATAAACACATCATTCTCCAAGTCATTTGAAAGAAAAGAAGTTTGAGATTAAAGGAATAGACCCAGTATTGTTGTTCGGAGTGAACAATGAAAAGTTGGCGTATATCAAAAAATATTTCCCCGGAATTAAAATAGTTTCACGTGGTAATGAGCTAACAGCAATTGGCGATGACGAACGTCTAGATGTTTTTGAGGGGAAGCTAGAATTGATTTTGACTCACATCCATAAATACAATTCGCTGACAGAAAACAACATCGATAATTTGATGCTCGAAGAGGGCAAAAAAGTGGTGGAGGCAAACGGCGGTGAAATTATTGTACACGGAAACGGGGGCAATAAAATCATGGCGCGTACCATGAATCAACGCAAGTTGGTGGAAACCGTGAACACAAATGATATGGTTTTTGCTGTTGGTCCTGCGGGAACTGGTAAAACATACACAGCAGTCGCTTTAGCTGTTCGCGCACTGAAAAATAAAGAAATTCGCCGAATCATATTAACGAGACCCGCTGTAGAAGCAGGGGAAAATCTCGGTTTTTTACCTGGAGATTTGAAAGAAAAATTAGATCCTTACTTGATGCCACTCTATGATGCATTGAGAGATATGATTCCGGCTGAGAAATTAGTTGATTTTCTTGAAAACGGGGTCATCGAAATTGCACCACTTGCATTTATGCGTGGTCGTACTTTGGACAAAGCATTTGTAATCTTAGATGAAGCACAAAACGCAACTGAGAGTCAGATTAAAATGTTCCTAACCCGAATGGGGCGCACAGCAAAATTTGTGATTACAGGAGATATGACTCAAGTCGATTTGCCACACCGTCAACGTTCAGGGTTATCATACGCACTGAAAGTATTAGAAGGTGTTGAAGGAATCGGTGTAGTAGAACTAAATCAAAACGACGTAATAAGACACCAATTGGTGAAAAGAATAATAGAAGCATTTGATAAAGCAGAAAACAATGGGTAATACAGTAACAACCACTTCGTTTAATTTTCCGGGACAAACCAATGTATACAAAGGAAAAGTGCGTGAGGTCTACACAATAAAAGACGAGTTCATGGTGATGATTGCGACAGACAGAATTTCTGCTTTTGACGTGATTTTACCTAAAGGAATTCCATATAAAGGACAAGTGTTGAATCAAGTAGCGACTATGTTTTTGGAAGCTACAAGAGACATTTGCCCAAATTGGTTAATCGGTGCTCCAGACCCAAGTGTGGCTGTAGGGTATGCTTGTGAACCGATTCGTGTTGAGATGGTAATCCGCGGATATCTTGCAGGACATGCATGGAGAGAATACAGCGCGGGAAAAAGAGTGCTTTGTGGTGTGCAAATGCCCGAAGGGATGAAAGAGAATGACAAATTCCCAGAGCCGATTATCACTCCAGCTGCTAAAGCAATGGAAGGACATGACGAAGACATCACACGTGAGGAAATCATTGCGCAGGGCTTGGTAAGCGAAAAAGATTATGTGTTGTTAGAAAAATACACCCATGAATTATTCCAACGCGGAACAGAAATGGCTGCAAAGCAAGGATTAATTCTCGTGGATACAAAATACGAATTCGGAAAACGCGGAGATGAGATTTACCTGATTGACGAAATTCACACTCCCGATTCTTCTCGCTATTTCTACGCTGACGGCTATCAAGAACGTCAGGATAAAGGAGAGAAGCAAAAACAACTTTCAAAAGAATTTGTGAGAGAATGGTTGATTGCAAACAATTTCCAAGGACTTGAAGGGCAACAAATTCCTGAAATGTCTGACGAATTTGTCAATACAATTACCGAGCGATATATTGAATTGTACGAGCGCATTGCAGGAAAAGAATTCATTAAAGGAGATTTATCGAATTTGATGGATAGAATAGAGACGAATGTGTTGCGTTTTTTGAAAGAGAAGGGGATTTAGTAATAATATCGCACATCCATGAATTCAAAAAATAGATTAATAAGACAAAAAGTATTTTAACAAAAAAAAATGTATTTCGTTTATTTTCAGTCTTTAATTTGATTTGTATAATTCATTTTTAGAAATTGCAGGGGATTGTTTAAAAAAACCACCATGCTACATACTATCAATTCTAAAAAAATCTCATTCGTATTTATTTTGTTTCTTTTTGGAACAATTGACCTTCAAGCGCAGTGCACTTCTGGGTGTTACAGAAGTAAGCAATCCGGTAACTGGAATGAAACAACCTCGTGGGAGGTAAGTACAGACAGTGTTGGATGGAGTAATGCTGTATCTACTCCTGATTTTAATTCAAACACAATCATCATTCAGGAAAATCATATCATCACAATTACAACAAGCTTGGCAATTGATGAAACCATTGTGAACGGAACATTAAAGTACAATTCAGGAGACTTAACCATAAATAATACCAGTGGTATTGATCTATTGATTAATGGAACATTTGAAGATAACTCATCTGCCGGCATTATTTGGAGTTCAAATACTAGTTGGGCTTTATCATCAAGTGGGACTATCGTTAAAACAAGCACATCAAACTGTGAATTGTGGCGAGACACCTATGAAGGAGGAATCTCTTCGATACCTTCTTCAGCTAATTGGATTTTCAGAAGGGTCAGTACTCATATACCTAGTATTTGTATTGTAAATATGACGTACCCTAACCTAATTATTGAAAATAATTATGCAAGTGAAACATGGACAGTTATTTACCCCTATTTATCTTCTCATCTTACACTAAAAGGAAATTTAAACATTGGTGGAGATGGAAATTATAATGTCATTTTTGAAAATCAAAATACAAATTTAACTAAACTAAAAATTAATGGAGACCTTATCGTTAAAACAGGAAATTTACTTGGAATATATAACGACTCTGGCATTGAAATACAAGGTGATATAGTTATTGATGGTGCTATTGATTTTGACACTTTTGATGGTGCTATTCTTCTCTCTGGTAGCACGAACCAAATCATTGATGGGACAAATCAGGAATGGAGCAGACTAGAAATTGAGAAATCCTCCTCTTTAAACACAATTATCTTAGAAGTAGAGCTTTCTATTATAACGGAACTGAAATTGTCCAAAGGTCGAATCATTTCTTCTTCTTCAAACACATTGAAATTTGAACACAATTCATCTGTAAATGGTGTTTCAGATAGTTCTTTTGTAGTAGGCCCTGTAATAAAAAGGGGGGATGAAGCTTTTGTTTTTCCAATAGGTAAAGGATTAAATTATCAACCTTTATCCATTTCAGCCCCAGCGAATTATTCAGCCACATTTAGCGCAGAATATTTTGATGCAGAACAAACGATAGGTAACGATTTATCCAGTACATTGGACTCGATTAGTGAGTGTGAATATTGGACACTAGACCCAATAGGCACCTCCTATTCTGTTTATGTGACAATTGGTTGGGATGAACATAGTTGCCAAATTACGGATGATGAGCTAATGAAATTAGCTCATTGGGATGGGGCGGAATGGATGAATCTCGGTAACAAAGGGTTTCCGGGCACTGTAGAGTCAGAGGAAGAAGTTGACGATTTCGGTGTATTTGTGTATGCCATGGAAAGGGCAATAAATGTTAGTATTTATGCTTCTGGTGGTTTTTGTGAAGGTGAAGAAATATTACTTATTGCACGCCCGGGAAATCCTGTGGGAACGGAAGTTTATAGTTGGGATGACGGAACAAATATAGTTGGGACTACACGAGTCATCAATGTAATTCCAACTGGTATTACAACGTATACATTAAACTACAGTGATGATGAAGGAAGTTTATCCCCTCAATCTATCACAGTGTATCCAGTTTCTGAAGAAATTTGTGATGCTTGTATTGTGAGAAATAGCGATTTCGGTTATTATGAAGAAAACTTGGTAGCAGGGCCATTTGCCATAGGGCAGTATCCATTAAGAGTTTCACCCATGTGGTTTGGTATATTCAGTCCAGATCATTTTCATCCTGATTATGTTTCAACCAGCCAAGTACCCGTAAATATTTCAGGAAATGAGAATGACCATACCAGTGGCATAAATAACACAACCGGATATGCGGGATTAATAACTTACAGACCCACGCATCTTGCCCGAGAATACATTAGTGCTAAGTTAAATTGTCCGCTCGAAGAAGATCAACGCTACAAAATTAGTTTTTGGGCAAGCTTAGCTGATCAGTCTGTGTTGGAGAGTGCTGGAATTGGGTTTTATTTATCTGATGAAACTTTTTTTTCAAGTATGTCGTACCCTGTCATTCTCACTCCGCATGGCTATGCACCTACTCCCATTGATGCAAGTGGTTGGACTGAGATTTCTGTAAATAATTATGTAGGCAATGGGGAAGATTACATCACTATTGGCAATTTTTTTGATGATGCTACGACAGTATTGATGGGAATCAACAATAACTTAAACTCACTTCCCGGAAACTCACTTCCTGGATCCTACTACTTCATTGATGATGTGTCTATTTCACCTATTCCGCCCTCTATTGAGGCAAACGTACCTACAACTTGTATTAGTTCTGGAACTCCTGTTACCTTAACGGCGTCCGGATCTCCGGAATACAATTGGTCTTGGACTGACAGCGGTGGGCCTCACAATTCATCAGGAAGTATACTGAACGTCTCACCAACAGAGTCAACAACCTATACTGTATCTGCTATATTGGATTGTGAAGCTTGTGGGGATATTTCTTCCACATTCATTATTACTATTGATGGTTCTGAACCCACAGCTACAATCAGCGGAGGAGGAAGCATTTGTTCTACGGGTTCAACAGAAATGAGCATATCCTTTACCGGTGCAGCTCCTTGGGCAGTGACCTATAATGATGGTGCCAATAATATTATATTGTCTAATATAACAGAAAATCCCTATACTTTCACTGCCTCTCAACCTGGCACCTATTCCATTGTTTCGGTAAGTGATCAAGGATGTACAAATCCAGGAACTGGAACTGGAAGTGCAGTAGTAAACAATTCTGGGTGTGATTGTGGTTCTCCTATCTCCGCTACAACTTGGGATGATTCTTTTTCTCTTAACCCCGGATTTTACTACGTACCTAATAATATCACTGTAGTAGATGATCTAATATTGAGTGATGTTTCAATCTCTTTTGACCAAAATATAGATATTACAATCCAAAACGGAGCCTCATTAACAATAGACCACTCTCACCTCTACGCTTGCGACGATATGTGGGGGGGGATAGTGGTAGAACCAGGCGGACAACTCACGATCATCAATAATTCGATGATTGAAGACGCAGTGTATGCGGTTGATATTCAAAATCATACGGCTGCATCCCCCATTTTAACCATTGAAGAGTCGATTTTTAACCGAAATTATATCAATGTATATATTGTTGATTATTTGGAGCAGGTGGGGACCTATCCATTTGAGGTACAAAACAATGTCTTCACCTCACGGGAGATCTCCTATACTTCAACGACATGGCCAACGGTAGCCGATTTGACCACATTGGTTAATCCGGGCGATTTGGATGAGCATTATGAAGTGGATAATTACACACCATCATTGTTAAAGCCACCGCTTGATGCATACTCTTCTGCAGCAGGGATTTATCTGGATAATGTAGGGATCTTGAATGTAGGGACATTTTATGAAATGCAGATTGATGGTGATGACGGAACGGGGACATTCAATCTTTTTGACGAAATGTTCTTCGGGATATTTGCACAAAACAGTAATTTTACCTCACGCAACAACGTGTTTCAATTCATGAATCAACCCCTTGCAAACTTTGGGAAAGGGATAATGGCTGAAAACACCAATATTGGCGTTGATCAGTTTCGCATAGTTGTGGAAGAAGAAAACCGCTTTTATGATTGCCCTACAGGGATCGAAGTACAAGGCTATACGGATGTACAAATCTCCAATACCGATATGCGGAGCACACAAATGCCCGTAACGACTATCCCCGATGAAGGAGAACTTGGAATTTTTGTTGAAACGCCGTATCTTTTAGGAATGGAGATTAGTGAAAACACCATAACGAATGTGCGAAACGGGATTGTTTTTCTTGCCGATGTAGATCAGAATGTAGCCAACAATGAGGGACAGTTTATCGGCTCAGTGTCGATTAGTGAGAATGTTATTCAGGCTACATTAGATGGCAACAGCGGAACTCCTACAGACGAGTACGTACTGAACGGAATTATTGCGGACAATACACTTTTTGGGGCGGGATACTATGCATCATCCATTTTCAGTCCTATTGTGATTGCGGAAAACAAACTGTACCAGGTGCACAACGGAATTCATACACAGAATTGGATTTATTTTTTAGTAACTCCGACGCATGGTTGGCAAAATAGGCTGAACGACAGGGATAACTATATTTCACTGCGCAAAATAGAATATCCTTCTTCTACAAACCAACAACAATACGGGATCATGCATGTGATGAACCTTAGTGCACGTATGGAGAATAACACCGTTGAGGGCTTTGGAAACGGATTTGAAGAATGGTACGGCATTTTCACAACGGATGTAGTTAATCCCGGTTTAGTTGAACCCAGAGTAACGTGCAATACGACAAGCAATACAGGAACAGGGATTTATTTTAACCAACCCAACAACCAAGTTATTTTTCATGACAACACCATGGACAATAACCAATACGGTTTTGTACTGGACAATGCCGACATAGATGAGCAAGGTGCTGACGACTACGCCAGCGGAAACAAATGGATAAACTTTACAGGCGGCAATTTTGAGACGTTTACCATGAACGGTTCTGACCCGAACAATAGTGTATTGTGGATAGATAATTCGGATGCAGATCAGGTGCCGACGTTGAATGGGTTTGTAACACCTGCTATACCATATTCTGGTACAGCAGGATTATCAAATGTATCGACTAACGACAATACAACGGTTTGTAGTGCCCCAACAGGATTAATATTAAACGAGGATAACGATCATTCACAAGAGAAAGTAGGGAATTCGTTGGTTGATTTGTTGGAAAAATTGGTGACGGATAGCCTTGGTTACGGTTTCTACCCTGAAGAACAGTATCTTGAGGCCAGACATCATGCATATCGGATGATGAGATTGCAACCTGACTGGGTTATTGAAGCACCGAATGAATTACACGAATTTTACGCTGTGGCACATTATGGCAATATCGGCAGGCTTTCAAAAGTTGAACAAAGATTGGGCACAGGGGAGTATAATGCTGCACAAGGCCTGCTGAATAGCGTACAACCCGAAAACAGCATTGAAGCAAACTACAAGGCGTTTTTTACAGCTTACCTGCATGCAAAGCAGGATGCGTTTACTTTAAACGATTCCCTTGTGTTGAATGAATTAATTCACGGCTGTGTCGCAAGAGATGGGATAGTGGTCAATCATGCAAGGGTGCTTCATCGCTTGTTATACCGCGATTTTAAAACGTATTTTGATTCTTGTGATGATGAAATGAAAAAATCACACTATTTGCCACAGCAGGAAACACGTAAGTTCAGGTTGTATCCGAATCCCAATAACGGGAGTATGATAGTTGATTATTTTCTTAATCAAGAAGAATCGGGGAAACTTGTTGTTTATAGTATCTCAGGGCAGAAAGTAGGTGATTACGAGCTGGACAATAATAAAACCTTATTTAATTTAAATGAAGATAATCTGGAAAACGGGGTGTATCTCTTTGTTTTTGTCATAAATAATAAGCAAACAGAAATTGAGAGAGTAGTAATAATTAAATAAGAATAGGGGAACTCTTTTTGTTGTAGGAGGGTTCTTTCTAATAATATTATCCACAATGAAAAAATTGATGTGCAGTTTGATAGGTTTATTTTATTTTGTTCTATACAATTGTAATGCGCAGGTTAATCTGGTAATGAATCCAAGTTTTGAGTTAGAGACTTGTCCAGGAGTTTGGACGGGGTGGGGTGATGTTTTTCAATACATTCCAGGTTGGGATACACTCAGAAATGGGGGAGGCACTCCTGATGTTTTTGATAATTGTTACACACCTTCAGATCAACGATATTATGTTCCAAATAATTATTGGGGAACTCAGTATCCGAGATCGGGAAATTCGTATGGGGGATTGGTAGGAGTATACAATAATGTCCAAGTTCGTGAATATATACAAGGTATATTTAACGAAAACCTAATTTCAGGACAACAATACTGTGTAAAGTTTTTTGTAAATCTTAGTAATAAATCAATAAAATCAATTGTTACGTTAGGAGCATATATAGATGATGGAGAGGTAGAAGGAAATGCAAATAATTTCGAGCTTCCAAACGTTACTCCGCAAATAGTTAATAATTTACAGCAGTTAGATGATACTCTGAGTTGGATTAAAATAGAAGGTATTTTTACAGCTAACGGTACAGAAGAATATATTACCATAGGTAATTTTTTTCCTGATGAAGAGTCGGGTATTTTTCATTCCTATCCTCTTTCTACAAATTTAAGTGCCTACTACTACATTGACGACGTATCGGTAATCGACATGAGCACCCCCGCCCAAGCTGGAAACGACACCATCATTCACCCTGGAGAGA
>CAYUQU010000086.1:0-13912 GCA_964447015.1 uncultured Flavobacteriales bacterium | reverse complement strand
GATTCCGATGATAGCTACAGCCAATTTAGAAATTGGAGTTCAATACAAACTTACGATTGCTATAGCTGATGTAGGTGATGGAATTTACGACTCAGGATTGTTTATTCAAGCTAATGCAATTTCTACTGTAGGGGTGTCTGAATTAAATACAGCGGAGAAAATAGTTGTTTACCCAAATCCAAATGGCGGACAGTTTAAGGTGGTTATAGCTGATAAAGGAATGTCAAATTATATAATTACTGACTCTTCAGGAAGAACCATTAAGGCTGGAGAGATAATGACAAACGATTCAGAACTAAATTTTCACTTGACCGACAAAGGGGTCTATATTCTTCAGTTTTTCAACAATAGCGAAATATTTACGGAGCGAATAGTGGTTCATTAATTTATCCATGAAAATCTTTACTGATTTCACTCATTTTCATCCTCGCTCTGATCTCCTTATTCCCTCACAAGATTAAATACATGCTCTCCATCTGAAGTGTGCAGCACCAATTGATACATTCCTTTCGCCAGATTTTGACCCAGCGGAAGAATAATTTTGTTTGTACCAACATCCACACTTTGTTTCATCTCAAACACCAAACTTCCTTTGGAATCATATACCTGGAAGGTCGCATTTGCTGATGTGCTTGCATAAAGTTCCACAGTTAGATCTCCTTTAGAAGGATTAGGATAAAGCTTGATTTTTGAATTTGAGTTCGACTCTATACCTGCAGTTGAGGTTTCGGTCCAGTAAACAATCAATTCTTCTTCAACAACAGTCGAAATATTGTGCGCCAAATCGATAACAACAGAGCTTATTTTTGCTGTGGGGACATCCAAATTTTCGTAACGCACATCTGATTGCGGAGTTCCCACTGTTACATCAACGATTGTATAGCGCGTCCTAAAAGTGCGTAAATTGTCCACAATCATCGAACAGTTTCCGCTACGGAAGGAAATGTAATCACCTGATTCAATCGGATTACTGTCCTGCCATTCTCCAATTAATTTGCTGTTCGCATACACAAATGTTTCTCCAGTAATTCGGTCGTAAACTACATCGATGTGGTGGTTAACCCCAGCGGTGAAATCGAACGTCTGCACCTTTTCGAGTGAAAATACATCGTCTATCACTTTGTAAAATTCTAAGGACTGCGAATCAATTCTAAACCAAATGAAATACGAATTACCTCGGTTCGCCAATTCAGGTTGGTCACAGAAATAGTGGAAACCAGCTCTCCTGTTCGTTCCCGCACCATCAATTGCTAAATCGAAACTGTAGAGGTAGCGATTGGATAAATTTTGGTTTAGTGGAGCAAAGATATTGGTGTTGTTTAGACCTTCATCAGCTTGAACCAATTGGCCGCTTACAAGATTCCAAGTTCCTTCCTGAATTGTCCATTCGGGGTGAAGTTGCACGTCAAAACTGTCCGTCACATAGCCTCTTTCATAATTGGAACGCCATTCCGTACCGTCAAAGTCACAAACGGCGTAGAATCTTTTGTCAACTCCACTACCGTTCACATTGTCTTCGTCCACAAAATCAACTTGGAAGTCATCTGTGATAGGTGAACTTAATGGCGAAATAGACGTTTCAGGTGCTGTCCAATCGATATACACGTGCTTAGCTGCGGCGTCTGACCAGTTGTTTGCCCCATCTTTGACTATCGTGTTGATACGACACGCATCTTGCAGAGTGTTCGGACTTTCAAAAGGAGCTAAATTCTCAGGATCTGCACCTACCGTCACAGTCATTTCCATTCCACGTGTGGTGCGCACTTTTAAGTTGTCAAATTCCATGAGTGAGTTACCGTTTCGAATTGAAAGGTAAGCGCCTGATTCTAGCGGATTGCTGTCAATATATTCGCCCACCAACACATCGTCCAAAAATGCTTGTACTCGTCCATTGGTTGGATTATAGGTGACTTTACAATCGTACGTCGTGTTCACATCAATTGTTACTGGATTATTGACAACCATATTCAGCACATCATTTTCGTTGCGGTAGAATTGAAAAGCGTTATCATCTGCTCTGAACCATGCCAAATAGTTATTTCCACGATTTGGCAATGTTGGGTCGTCTACAAAAAAGTGTAAACCTCCACGGCGATTTGCCCCAGTTCCGCTCAACGACATTTGCCATTGGTAGAGATAGGTTTTGGTGTTGTCCTGCGAAAGTTCGATGTATAGATTTGTATTTCCCGATACTTCATCGGTTTGAGCTAATTTACCGTTGTCAATAACCCAAGTTCCCGCTTCGTTTGTCCAATCAGGGTGAACGTCTAAATCAAAATTGTCGTTGAACTGACCGATACTCGTGTGGGCACGCCATTCAGTTCCGTTAAAGTGAAGCACTTGCGAATAGCGTTCCTGAACTCCGCTGCCATCAACGTTGTCTTCATCCGTAAATTGTACTTGAAAATCAGCTCCCCGCCAGTCGTAAGTTGTGCTTACATCTGTGGAGGGAGGAATTTGATCCGCGCAAGCGTCAATAATTGCCTGAGTTGCTAGGCGAATATCTCCCATTCGCGCAATCATATCATTTCCTGGACAAGCAGTAGGGTTAATTGCCCCGTGATAAGTAAAGTGAGGCTGAACTTGCCATCCGTAAGCTTGAGTCGTCATTCCTGAGCTGCCTAGCACGTCTATTCCTTTATAGTCGAACCACCAAGCCAAAAGCTGATGCAGTTTTTCGAGTTGAGCTGTTGTTGCGATCGAAACATCAAGATTTCCAAGGAAATTAATTCCAATTGAACCATTATTGGCATTTCCTGCATGCGCTCCACGCACATCTGTGGTGGGCAAATTCGGGTTATGTCGTCCTTCGTAAAAATTACCGAATTTATCTATGAGGTAGTTGTAGCCAATATCTGCCCAACCCAAATTATTTACATGATAGTTCCAGTAATTTTGCACTACAGTTTGTCCGTTTGTATATGTATTAGGTGAAGCTCCGTGGTGCATTACTATATGAGTAGGATTTATTGTTGTCGGCGTATAACCCGCAGTTACATCATTGCATGGCGCAGCACCTCCACACCATTCACTTCGTGGAATGATAGTAGGAAATTCAGGGCAATCCACTCGGTTGCTTTTTGTGTTTTGAGATGGGAAGGTACCTTTGACATTCGATTCAGTTTGGTAATTTCCATCAAAAACGTCCAGCACAATTTCTGAAACAGCCACAGGGTTTGTAAAAATGACTTCAATGAAGTCGTGAGAACTTGCATCGTGTGTGAACCATGCGTCAGTGCGATAATAGCCCGACGGAATTTCGGCAGGAGTAAAATCTGCATCTCCTTCTATCCACATCGACCATTCTTCGCCTTTTTTCTTTGTGCGATACTTGAAGGTAAATGCGTCGGTAGAAATATCATGCGTGGTTTTCCATCCAATTCCAAAGCAGGAGAATGGAGCCGTAGTTTCAAGAACCATTTTGTATTCGATGTGCTCACTCACGTCCGTAAGCACAAATTTTTCCGCAGGACAATTCATTTTTTCAGATGCATCCTCGCGCGAAGGAGTAAGCAAAACCTTACAAAAACCTGAAAATGCACTAAGCAAAAATAAAGTAGAGAGTAGTAATCTTGAAATCATAATGTTACCTATTCTTTAATGGCTTTGCAAAGATAGGTGAAAGGATGTATTCGCTCCAAATTTTTAGACTCAAGACTTCAAGACTCAAGACTGTAAGACTTTGTGGTAATGTTTAAGATATATTAAAAGTCTATTGTGCCTATTGTGTTTCAAAACACCACACTATCCATTTCTACTAATGTCTAAGTAACGTGTCAAAGCTTGTAGTCGGTAATCTTCCACCACATTTTTTTGTCTTTTGTCTAATTTCTAAAAATCTTTTGTCTTACTTTTGACCGTGGACGAGCAAGTACTACTCAATTTACAGGTGATAATTGATTCTATAGAATTGGCGGATTCGGTGGTTATTAACTGGGAAGAAGTTCAGCGTGCGATAGAAAATCGGGATTCTTATCAAGATTATAGACCAGAAGAGAAAGAAAACCCCATAATTGGGATGTCGATTTTTTTTACGATTCTTATTTCATCCATAGCTTATTTGATTGTAAGTCCTCATCGTCAATGGCGAAATGGGCGGTTTCCTTGGATATTGCGTTACAATCAAAAGAACTTGTTTGATGCGTATTTAGTGTTAGGAGTGATAATGATTCGAAAAGAACATGATGACATTGCGGGTCAGTTTCAATATTTTAGACGGTATTTGCGTGATAAATTCAGAGATGGGCAAGACTACTCACGCCGACATCTTGCTGATTTAATGCGTCTGAATGTTTCAGAAGAATCTACGCTGAATTGGCTCCGTAGAAAAATGCCCGAAGAGGAGCGCATTCAAATCATCGATTTTCTGGTAGACTTAACGTTCTATAACCATACGGCATCGCGCCAAGAAATCAGAATGATTAACCATGTGGCCAAGGTTTTGGGGATTTCTAAAGCAGAAGTGAATTCCATTCTTTCTATTCGTTTTGAGTATTACGAGCGTTTGAGAAACCAACAACAATCACGCTCAACCCGAGTTTCAACACATTCAAAACGCACAAGCTGTTTGAAAATATTAGGTCTTGATGAAACGGCCACCATGGACTTGATAAAATCAACGTATCGAAACTTAGCTAAAAAGTTGCACCCCGATCGTTTTATACGCTTATCCGAATCCGAACAGCAAATGGCACACGAGCGATTTACGGAGATTAACTTGGCGTATGAGTATTTGGAGAAGAATTATTGATGCAGGTTGTTGGGCGTAGTGGATGGAACACGGATGACGCTGACTGAACGGATTTACACTGATTAGAATGAAGTTAAAAGTGATTTAGCATGAAAATTACATTAAACATAATTTTGTTTTTAGCTCTATGTTTTTGCTTCGTGAATTCAATAGCTTTTGTCGAATTCATTTATAAAGTTTATGAAGGTTTAAATGAGATTGCAGTTGGTTTTCCTTTCACTTTTTACGAGGAAATACTTCTTGGTGATGGAAGAAACCAGTCTTTTAAAATAGGCTATTATATTCTAGACCAATTGGTGTGGACAGTTATAATTTATTTGTGTTATAAGGCTCTAGGGAAGAAGTTGAGTTAATCTCAATCTTTAAAAAAAACCGCGGGAATCTGTCTTATCTGTCTAATCCGTGTTCTATTCACTACTAATTCCCTCACCGCTTATCCACAAACTTCAACGGCTTCCTAACTTCCTCAGGAAATTTGAGCTTGCGTAGCGATTGTTTATCGGTGAATTTCAACTCGGGCATCATGCGCAGCGCAGATTTTAGGCCGATAGACAGGTTTTCTGCTTTTGCAATGTGTTTGTTATCAATCAAAATGGCGATGTGGTCGTTTGAATAGTCGCCGAGGGAGATTTCGAGAATGTAGTCTGACTCAGGAATGACTTTCTCCACTGCATCGTAGATTGCCGAAGGGAAAATAGTGGTGCCTTTGACTTTCAACATCTGGTTTTTTCGACCGATTACAGGTCCCAAACGCGGTGTTGTTCTACCACACGGACATGGCTCCGCATAATAGTGACACACGTCACTTGTTTTGTAGCGAATCAGGGGCATGGCTTCTACACCCAAGGTCGTAATGACCACTTCGCCTGCTTGACCGTTTTCCACTTGATTCCCGTTTTCATCAAGTACTTCTAGGAAAATTAATTCGGCAGGAGTGTGACCACCTTTTCCTGCGGTACATTCAGTAAACGCTGTTGCCATTTCGGTAGAGGCGTAGGTGGAGAATAATTCTACATCCCAGCGAGAAGTAATCGCTTTGCCAAGTTCGTTGAGTTCCAAATTTTCGTTTCGCAAAGGTTGACCTATGCAAATGATTTTTTTGACCGAACAGTTTTTGTAATCAATTCCGTTGCGCTCGGCGTAATCAATTAAATCAGGAATGAAACTCGGAATAGCGATGAGCACTGTGGGGTTAAATCGCAGAATCGAATCCCATTGAAGTGGAATCGCTCCAGGACCGTTTCGCACGATGCCTGCACCCAATTTTTGAATGCCGAGGTAATACGCTAGTCCCGCCATAAAACGCTTGTCTATGGTGGTCATGAGTTGAAAAATGTCGTCAGAACCAGCTCCTGCGCAAAGCATAGACAACGCTTCGTTATAAGCTAATCGATCTAAGTCATTTTTAGACTGATAAGAAGCAATCGGTCGACCTGTAGTTCCGGAAGTGGTGTTGAAATCTGCCACTTCAGCCATCGGAATACAGAGAAAATCTTCGTTGTGTTTTGCAAGGTCTCCCTTTGTGGTCAGCGGAAGTTTTCTGAATGCTTCTATCGAATTGATTTGGGTGATGTCAATATTATTCTCCGAAAAAATACGCTTATAATAAGTTGAATTCTCATTCACATAAGCCAGTAGCTCGCGCAGATAATCGAGCTGCGACATTTCAATCTCGTTTATGGATTGGAAATCAATTTTTGGAGATGAGCTTAATACATTCATTGCGTAGATTTTCTATTGATTTTTGCTCTTTTAACGACGCTTGTTCTTTATTTAATGCAGTGTCAAGATACGATTTTGCCTTTTTATAGTCCTTTTTGGCCATGTAATATTCTGCCAAAGTTAAAAATGTGACGTAACTTTCTGCATTATAGCTCACAAAATCCTTTTCAACTGAAGGAGTGAGATTGTAAGGTTTTCCCAAGAAGTAAAAGTCAAATAAATCTTGTTTAATTTCCTTCCACTTTAAAAATTGGTCAAATGTGTTCGTTTCGACAAACTCATCCTGTGCAATTTGCAGCGAGTCGATAGTGATGTGGCTTTCATGAGTGAGTTGTGTGGCTCCGAAAATAGCTTTTAAGTCGTAGCAGATAAATTTTCCCATTTGAAAAGGCGAAGTAGAAACCCACAAGCGCATTTTTTCAGGTTCAAAAATAATTCCGTGGTGTGCAATCAACTGATTCAACGATTTTGGATTTCCGTATCCAATGAATTCATCGTTCATTCCATTACGATTGCGGAGAATCTCAGCGGTTTTGTTTGGCGTCAACGGGTAATTCTCCTTAATCAACTGTTGCATGCGATCATATCTGAATTTTGTGTCCGACTCTTTGATGTTTTCCTGATTATACGATTCGTTGTAAAACTTGTCCGATTGGTAGTGATTCGAGCAAATAATCAAATCTTCTCCCGAATCATATACCGCCATATCGTGCGGTGCTTTTTCAATCAAAATCGTTTTCTTTTCTGAAGCAGAACTTACCATAAACGTTTCCGACACAAAAACGTCGCGTTTGCGCACAATTTCAATAGCTTCTTCTGTGGTGGAAGCATATTGAAGAATTTCTCTCGTCAACAGCGAAATAGGCATTTTCGAAACCGTAGGCAAAGTCGATTTGGACGCGTTGATGGTTACTGTAATTCCCTTTTCGTTCATTCCAGATACCGCGCCCATAATTCCTGCCCAAGAATACGACACATAACCATAACCTTTGTCGGGATTCATTATTGTCAGCACTTTTTCGCGGGCAAAATCATCCCCCATATAAAAGTCAAAATTGCGACCTAATAAGAGCGAGCCGTCTTCGGTATATTCACCTTGCGCAGAAAAAGAAGTACAGCCCACCATCGAGTAGTCATTCAGCGCGTGGCCGATATCGTGTGCAGCGTGATAATTCAAGATACGCGCAAACTTTGGTGCGAGCACATCATATCTATCAGAGAACGAATAAGACACGCCATAAATCTCAGAAAGAAATTCTTCTGGAATATATTCATCCAAATCACGATTAAAGAAAGCGATAATCGTCATCAGAAACTTTCGGTAGCGTTCAGACGGCACCATCTTTTCAATTTGTCCTATAAAATGGTCTTCTTGAAGTTGAACAGATTCTTTCAGCAACTGTCCGTAAGCATACCCTCTCGAAAAAGGAGTTCCTTCGACATACACAACCCAATCCGTTTCATTGATTTTCTTCGCCCACGAGTTTTCGAAGGTGCGTAAATTCTCATTTACATCTATTCGCTCAATTTCAAAGACCATTTCATCTTCAATAGGAGGGATGTCGAGAACGATAACGTAAGAGAACCAGAAAGATAGAACAAGGAAAACTGCTGCAACGACTTCGCTTGTAACGAAAAATGCACGTTTTATGGAGAATCGCTTTTTCTTCGACATTCGATTATTTTTCCTCTTCGTTTAATACGATTTGCGGTTCTTTAATCTTGGGCAATTCAATTTTGGATTTTTGAATAATACTCGAAGGAAAATCCTCTGAGATTGAGTTTCTCAATTCCTCAGCTTGAATTTCGGTTCTAAAGTTCCCCACTTTTATACTGTAATTTGGTGCATCATATAATACGTATGTTTCCACATCAGGAAAAGCACGTTGAAAATTCTCACGTTGCTTGTTGATCAACTCGCGATCATTGCTAAAATAGATTTGCACACGATAACCGTCTATCATTACTTTATATTCAGGAGGCAAGGGTGCAGCCATAAAGTCGATTAATTTCTGAGTTCTTGCATCTTCTTCATAGATTACAGTTCCTTTCACTTTTGCCGTGTCCTTATTTTTAGCAGGATACGTCATCCAATTATCTTCCTGTGCAGATAAGGAGATTGTCATTAAAAGGAAAAATGCTGTCAACATTGAGTATTTCATATATGTTCTTTATAAGACTCAAGACTACAAGATTCAAGACTACAAGATTTTTTGTACTTGTGTCTTTTGTCTAACATCTTTTGTTTAGTGTCATTAATGTTCATTCTCATTCTCGCTATGCAATAAGCGGTATACAAAAGTAGTTTTTTTCATTCACTTACAATACATGCACATGAGCAATACACAAAATACGTGCCTTAAAGTGTGAGGTTGCTATAACAAGCTGACTTTAAAATTTAAAGACAATGATGTAAGTTGATTGGTTATTTAGAATCATTTTAAATTAACCTTTTAATGTTCTTTTTTGTCATAAAACTGTCATGTGATTTCTCGTTTCTTCTAAATTTGCGAACGATAAAAAGTATACGTACAATCGAACGATAAAGCTTTTATTAATGAAAATAGCTATGAGTCAATTAATTAGCAAAACGTCCAAATGGTTCTTAGGACTAATTGCGTTAACTTATGTTTCGGCAACTTCGGTTTCTTGGTCAGCCAATGGAGAGGAGTTGTTTACCACACATTGTGCAACTTGTCACAAGGTACTTGACAACAGTACAGGTCCTAAGATGCAAGGCGTACGTGCTAAATGGGATGAAGGTGGAGCTTTAGAAGGTTCACTTTACACTTGGGTGAAAGACTGGAGTGTAGCTGCTGCGCAAGATCCTTATGCAGCATCTGTTGCTACTTGGTCGCCAACAGCGATGTCAAAATTCGGATTCTTAACAGATGAAGAAATCACAGCTATTTTTGATTATGCTGATGCTTATACAGCTCCTGTTTCTGCAGTTGCAACAACAACTACTGGTGGTGGTCCTGTTGAAGAGGAATCAAACACTTGGGTTTGGTTGTTAATCGGAGTTGTGTTCATTGGAATTATTTTGGCAGTTGGTGGAGTTCGACGTCAGTTGAAGTATGCAACTGTGGAGAATGAAACAGGAACAACTCCCGCTGAAGAAAGCTACGGAGATGAAATTCGCGGATGGGCATTTAAAAACAGAAAATTTGTAGGAATTCTTACACTTGTTGTGTTGATGTCACTTTTAGTTGCGGGTTACCTTAAGCTTAATGACATTGGAGTTTACAAAAACTATCAACCAACTCAGCCAATCGAATTCCCTCACAGCATTCACGCTGGAGTGAACGGAATTGACTGTAAATACTGTCACAATTCAGTTGAGAAATCAAAAACTGCGGGAATTCCTTCAGTGAATGTATGTATGAACTGTCACAAGGGCATCAAAGGAAATGATGATGTTCAAATGGAGAAAATTGCTAAAATATATGCAGCTGCAGGATACGATCCTGAGGGAGCTGGAGCATATACAAATGATACAGAGCCAATAATTTGGAACAAAGTTCACGTTCTACCTGATCACGTTTACTTCAATCACAAACAACACGTTGTTATAGGTGGAATTGACTGTAAGCAATGTCACGGTGATATGACAAAAGAATCTACTGCACGTGTAGTTCCTGTTGAAGAGCTTTCAGCTATCGAAGGAAACATCAAGCTGACACGCCCTACATTGACAATGGGTTGGTGTATTGAGTGTCACGGTGAAAAAGAAATTTCAAACGGTCCTGTGAATACCGTTGGTTCTGGATACTACGATGAAATCCACAGACGATTACTTGAGAATGACAAAACACTTTATGAAAAGTATTTGAAAGACGACAAAGTAACCGTGAAGGAATTAGGTGGATGGGAATGTGCGAAGTGCCACTATTAATAATATTTGAAGGTCAATAGTAATATGGAAATGACAAAGAATAATCCAAAAGATCTTGCAGCAGTGAATGCAAAACCAGAGTACTTCGAGTCTCGTGGTGAAATTGCACCTCAAGAACTTACAGTTGATGAATTTTTGGCTGATGAAAAGCTTAGAGAGACATCTACTGATCGTCGAGACTTCTTAAAGTTCCTCGGATTCAGTGTGGCAGCAGCAACGCTTGCAGCATGTGAAGCTCCGGTGACAAAAGCAATACCTTATGTAAACAAACCAGAGGATATCACTCCAGGTTTAGCTAACTGGTATGCATCAACTTATTACGATGGAAACTCGTTCGCATCGATTCTTGTGAAAACAAGAGAAGGTCGTCCTATCCATATTAAGGGTAACAAAGATTTTGGAATTACAAACGGATCTATTACACCAGAGATTGCAGCGTCAGTGTTGAGTCTTTATGATGGTGAGCGTTTGAAAAATCCATTGATTAAAGGTGAAGAGAAAACTTGGTCAGAAGTTGATAAGAATATTATCGATTCACTATCAAAAATTAAAGCTAAGAACGGTAAAATTGTAATCGTTTCGAATACAATTGTAAGTCCTTCGACTTTAGCTGTAATCAATGACTTCACAACCGAGTACGGAAATGTAGAGCACATTCAATACGATGCAGTTTCTTACAACGGAATGCGTCAAGCGAATAAAGATAGCTTTGGATCAGATGTGATTCCTTCATACGATTTCTCAAAAGCAGATACAGTAGTTTCTGTTGGAGCAGATTTCTTGAACGGATGGTTGCTATCTAATATTTACACTGTACAATACGCATCAAACCGTAAGGCGGACACAGGTAAAATGTCTAAGCACTTCCAGTTTGAAGCAAATATGTCTCTAGCAGGCGCAAATGCAGATTATCGTGGAATGGTTAAGCCATCTCAATATGCGGCAGTTTTAGCAGCGATTGCTGAGGGGGTAGGTGCAGGAAAAGTTTCTGGAATTGATACTTCATCGGTTGCAGGAATGGCAGAGGTTAAAGAGGCGATTGCATCTTTGAAATCGAACAAAGGAAAATCATTGGTAATTTGTGGGTCGAATAACAAGGCTTTACAAATTATTACAAATAAAATTAATCACGCTCTTGGTAATTACGATTCTACTATCAACTTAAATAACCCTGTTTCGATGTTCAAGTCGGAAGAAGGTAAGATGATGAGTTTCGTGAAAAATGCGTTGAACGGAAAAGGTCCAGATGCAGTTATCTTCTACGGAACAAATCCTGTTTACACAGCACCAAAAGGAGCTAAATTGGCTGAGGCGATTTCTAAAATCGGTCTTTCAATTTCTACTGCTTCATGGAATGACGAGACAGCTTCACGTTGTCAATACGTTTGTCCTGATCATCACGCATTAGAAAGCTGGAATGATTACTCACCAGTTAAAAATCACTATGCATTAGCTCAACCAACTATTAAACCACTTCACAATACTGCTGCGGCTCAAGAGTCACTTTTAGTATGGATGAACAATGGTGTAAGAAGAGAGGGAAGAGACAGCACTGTATATTACGATTACATCCGTAAAATTTGGGAAACTGAAGCATTTACTCGTCAAACAGAATATGCAGATTTCCATACATACTGGAACAAGTCGGTACACGATAGCGCAATCACAATTCCTGCTGATGCAGCAGCAACACCTGAGTTTATGGCTTCATTAGACGGTCTTGCTGGTCAATTGCCAAAAGTTTCAGGTGATGTGGAAGTAGTACTTTACCAAAAGTCTTCAATGGGAATTGGTTTACAAGCTGGAAATCCTTGGTTACAAGAGATGGCTGACCCACTTTCAAAAATTACTTGGGACAACTACATTACAATGAACTATGCTGAAGCGAAGAAAGCAGGTTACAATGTAGTATTAGATCAAGAAAACGGAGCAACACTTGCTACAATTACTATAGGCGATGTAACGTATGAATTACCAGTAATCGGAACTCCAGGTCAAACTGCAGGTACAGTTGGTATCGCACTTGGTTATGGTAGAGGTGAAGACGGTGAGGCGATAGGTAGAGCAGCATATAGAACAAAAGAATACGGTGGGTATGATATGGACGGAGAGAAGCGTATGCCGATTGGTAAAAACGCATTCCGTTTAATTGATACTGCTGCAGGATATATGGCTTACGAAGTTGCTGGTTCATTGAAAAAAGTTGGTGGTAATTACCCAATTGCTGCTACACAGATTCAATTGACAGCTATGGGACGTACGTCAATTGTGAAGGAAACTACACTTGATATTTTCAACAAGAAAGAGTCGAGTGCATACAATCCTCCACACATGTTGATGACGCACCACGGGCCTGAGCATGTAAGCAAGTTTGACTTATGGCAATCTCACCCAGTTGAGCACGTAGGACACAGATGGGCACTTTCAATTGATTTGAACTCGTGTTTAGGATGTGGTACTTGTTTGATTGCTTGTCAGTCAGAAAACAACGTTCCAGTTGTAGGTAAAGACGAAGTACGTCGCGGTCGTGAAATGGCTTGGTTGCGTATTGATCGTTACTACAAATCAGGAGATGAAATAGCTGTTGGTAAGAAAAAAGAAGATTTTACTTATGACGGCTTAGAAAAAAATATCGATGAAAACCCTACAGTAGTGTTTATGCCGATGATGTGTCAACACTGTAATCACGCTCCGTGTGAAACAGTTTGTCCTGTTGCGGCTACAAACCACTCGAATGAAGGATTGAATCAAATGGCTTATAACCGTTGTATCGGTACACGTTACTGTGCGAACAACTGTCCGTACAAAGTACGTCGATTCAACTGGTTTAACTATCCAGCATACAAGAAGTTTACAGAAATCAATCCAGCTCAAGACGATTTAGGTCGTATGGTATTGAATCCTGATGTTACAGTACGTACACGTGGTGTAATGGAAAAATGTTCACTTTGTGTACAAAAAATCCAGGAAGGTAAACTTACTGCGAAATCAGAAGGACGTCCAGTTGTTGATGGTGATGTAACTGTAGCTTGTGCTGATGCATGTCCTACAAACGCAATCACAATGGGTGATTGGAATGATACACATTCTGCAGTTCGCGTTGCATCTCAAGGAAAACGTGCTTACCAAGCTCTAGAAGAGATTGGCGTGAAACCAAATGTTTGGTATCAGGTGAAAGTGCGTAATCACTCGAATGCAGAGTTGGACAAAGCACAAGTAGAGAAAGATTTAGGTCATCACGGAAGTGACGATCACGGTCATGATAATGGAGGTCATTAATAACAGTATTTTTTAAAATAAATTGTAATGCACAAGGAATCCGCGATTAGAGAGCCCCTGATTTTAGGACACAAAACGTATCACGATATTACTGATGACGTTTGTAAGCCTATTGAAGATAAGGCACCAAAAATGTGGTATATATTATTTACCATTGCAGCAGTTCTAGGTTTATATGGAGTAGGATGTATTCTATATTTAATTGGAACAGGTGTCGGTGTTTGGGGATTGAACAAAACAGTAGGTTGGGCATGGGATATCACTAA
>CAYUQU010000085.1:0-13956 GCA_964447015.1 uncultured Flavobacteriales bacterium | reverse complement strand
GGGAAGGCTTCGTTCATTCAAGTGAACGGGGACAGAAAGTGCCACAGAAAATATACTACCTCGACAGGCGTGTCTTGTTGAGGAAAAGGTGAAAAGGTGGGGTAAGAGCCCACCGCTTCGGCGGCGACGTTCGGAGGCATGGTAAACCTTACACGTTGAAAGACCATGTAAACCGGGGCTATAGGGCTGCTCGCTCGATCCCGGAGGGTAGGTCGATTGATTCCGACAGTGATGTCGGAGCTAGATAAATGATGAAGATGCACTTAGGTGTATTACAGAACCCGGCTTATTGGCTTGCTTTTTTTCTTTTCTCTAATCTTCCAAGATCCAAATTGCTTCTTTGATTTCGTTCACGGCTTTTTTGTCGTTTTCATTTTCAGCAATTTGTAAAGCTTTATTCAGCCAAATCAGCGCTTCCTCATCTTCATTAGACTCACTTAGCCACTGACCCAATTTGAAATGTACGGGGCAGTAATTGGGATGTTTGTTTGCCAGATTTCGCATGTGTTCAAAAGCCTCTTCAGCTGTATGTGTCTTGTAGAGTTCAAGTCCGATTGCGTAATTCACAAAAATGTCGTCTGGACTTTCTTCAAGTAGAACTTTCAATTGTGCTAAACGCTCATTTTCCATGTGAAATTTATTTGTTTTGTAAAATTAAGCAAGATATTCCGAACTTCTCCACATACTATAATTAACTTTGTGCCCAAATTTGCAAGGATGTCAGAGAAGAAAAGTACAAAAAAGTTAAAAATACAGGTATTACTTAAAGAAGTGCAATCAGAAAATATGGAGAAGGCTAAAGCTGCACTTCAGAGCCTGAAAACACATGGTGATGTGTCTGTTATTGAACCTCTTTTGCTCTTTCAGGCAAGCCCTGAAGGGAAAGAAATGAAATTCGATATTCACGTTTTTCTAGCTGATATTCATGATGTGAAGGCAGTACCTGAGTTTATGCGTTTATTGGATGAGCCGACTTCAACTGAGTATCGTGTTGATTTGTTGAATGTACTTTGGAATTCGAAGCTGGATTACAGCGAACACATCAGTAAATTTGTTGAAATGGCTGTCGAAGGCGATTTTTTAATTGCGCTAGAATGCCTAACGATTATTGAAAACTTAGCTGGTCCTTTTGAGGAGGAAGCAATAATTGAATCACAACTTTCCCTAGGTCAATACGCAACTCATCCTACAAAAAGTGAACAGAAAGATCAATTGATAAGCGATATTGCTGTAGTAATTCAGGCAATTGAACGCTCGATTGACGGTTAGTAAACTAAAAAAGTCCGTTGATTTCCGCGTCAATTGAGTGGATGATTTTCCCTAAATCTTCAGCGTCTTCGTTGAAGTTATTATTGTCCACATCTACAATTAAAAGCTTGCCTTTGTCGTAAGTTGAGATCCAAGCTTCGTAACGCTCATTAAGACGTTTTAAGTAGTCTAGACGAATACTTTCTTCGTATTCGCGACCTCTTTTTTGTATTTGATTTACAAGAGTAGGAACACTTGCGCGTAGGTAAATCAATAAGTCAGGAGCAGAAATGAAACCCTCCATCAAATTAAATAAAGAGAAATAGTTTTCAAAATCACGCGTCGTCATCAACCCCATTGAGTGGAGGTTTGGCGCAAAAATATAGGCATCTTCATAGATTGTTCTATCTTGAATTACATTTTTTTGATTCTCCTTGATTTCTTGAATCTGAGTAAATCGCCCGTTGAGGTAATATATCTGTAGGTTAAAAGACCAACGTTGCATGTCTTCGTAAAAATCATTTAAGTAGGGATTTTGTTCCACATCCTCATAATGAGTTTCCCAATTGTAATGCTTTGCTAATAAGCTTGTAAGCGTTGTTTTTCCCGAACCTATATTTCCTGCGACTGCGATATGCATAATGTTTTATTTTGGCGAACTAAATTACAAATTCTCTTGAATCTAAGGCTATTTTTTTTGAGGTATTATTTCACAAACAATAATTTGCTTGCCAACTGAAAAATAAAACCTCTTTTTGCTGTATTGAAACTCCACCTCTTTGACGGAATCAATTTGTGTAGTAAGCGAAACTCTTGTTTTCCGATTGAGTGAATATAGTGAAGATTCCGTTAAATAATAAATATTGTGTTCATCAACTTGAATCCATTGAATAGTTGGGATCTCAAAAAACTCTACAAAAGTACCATACATATCAAATACAAAAACACCTCTAAATTCATCAACTAAAAACAATAAACTATTTCGCTCAATTAATTGTACTGGGTTTTGAATGTCTAATAAACCAGCCAAATTTTCTGATTCCAAATGCTTTGTCCCGTTCTGTAGTAAAAGCACTAATTTCGAGTTGTCTTGGTCGTACACCCAAAAACGATCTGATTGTGTCGAGTAACAAACCAATGTCCCATATGAAATATCCAAATCAGACAACTTTGTAGTGTTTTGATAAGGTGTGAGTGTGTTATCTAGGAACGTTATAACCTGTTGTTCTCTAAAAAAGACAAGTGGTTTCATGGGGTTGCTGACGTCAATACAATCAATTTTACCATAAGTCTTCACACTTTGACGAAAAAGACGCACATTGTTTGTGTCATATTTTTCAATCATATCCTTATCAAAAAAGGTATAATAACCCAATTCATCCACTCGAAAGTGGTCGCGTGGTTTTTCAAAACTCAATTTTCTATCAAGCTCAAATTGGGCTATTCCTGAAAAACTCAAAGCAATGATGCTGATTAGTGTCGCTATAAATTGGTTACTTGACAAACTTCTTTTATTTCTTCAATTATTACTCGTTCATTCGAAAGTCTCGGTACTTTATGCTGATTCCCCAGCTTTCCTTTTAATCTCAACCAAGAGTCAAAAGACCCGGTAGGCATAACATGAATAACGGGTTTGTATAGAACTTTATTACCAGCTCGTTTTGCCTCATAATCACTATTCAGTTCTTTTAGTGCATTATCCAAGTGTAGAGTAAATTCTTCCAAATCTTCAGGTTCCTGAATAAATTCAATTAACCATTCGTGACCTCCACCTGATTCATTTGACATAAACAAAGGGGCAGCAGTGTAATCTCGAATTTGAGAATTTGTTCTTTCACACGCAATTGCTATAGCTTTATCTGTATTTTCTACAATTAACTCTTCGCCGAAAGCATTGATGAACTGTGTTGTTCGCCCTGTTATATTAAAACGATAAGGTGAAGTACTTGTAAAACGAATTGTGTCACCAATTATATAGCGCCATAGACCACCGTTAGTGGTAATAACCATTGCATAATTAATACCTGTTTTAACCTCGCTCAAATCAATAATTTCAGTTGAGTTAATTCCGTCAAAAGAATTCATAGGAATAAACTCAAAAAAGATGCCATAATCAAGCATAAGCAGAAGCTCATCTATATCAGGTTGATCTTGAATTCCGAAAAATCCTTCCGAAGCATTGTAGCTTTCGACATACCTCATGTTACCAGAGATGATTTTTTTGAATTCATTCCTGTACGGTTCAAATTTCACACCACCATGCATAAAGAGTTCTAAATTTGGCCAAACCTCTTTGATATCTTTTTTTCCTGTTACTTCCAAGATTCGATTAAGTAATACCAAAGTCCAACTTGGCACACCAACGAGAATCACCACATCTTCATGGATAGTGCTTTCGACCATTCGCTCAAGCTTTTCTTCCCAATCGCTCATTAGTGCAATCTCTCTCGATGGAGTTCGCCTCATTTCAGCCCACCAAGGCAAGTTTTTTACGATTATGGCTGATAAATCACCAAAATAACCTCCCTCTTGGCCTGTGTTAAATGACTGAGAACTCCCTCCAACAACCAAATGTTTTCCCTTGTATAATTTTGTGTCTGGAAAGTTGTTGTAGTGAATACTCAATAAATCTTTCCCGCCTTTATAATGACATTCTTCTAATGATTCTGTTGAAACAGGAATAAATTTACTCTTGTCGGAAGTGGTGCCAGAAGACTTTGCAAACATCTTGATATCAGAAGACCAAACTAAATTCTGCTCACCATTGAACATCCTATCAACCCATGGTTTAACTGAGTTGTAGTCTTGTAATGGCACGTTTTGTCTAAAAGTTGAATAAGAGGATATTTTTGAATAACCGTGTTTTTCGCCCCACTCCGTGAATTGTGCTGACTTCACTAATTTGTTGAGCAACTCACGTTGAACATCCAAAGGATATTTTTTGAATAAATCAATTTGATGTATTCGCTTTTTAATAAACCATGCGAAAATCGAATTTAGCGGCATAAATCGTTTGTGTTCATTGCCTCTAATTTAACAAAAGATATTTATTTATCCCTTATACTTGGAAATAAAAAATACAAATAAATTGTGCTAATCTTTTGAAAACTTGTGTAAACAATAAATTAAAAAGAGTTTTATCTCTTTAACTTATCCAAAGATTAAAATGGCAATTACAATTCCTAAACAGATAGCTATAAAGATTGGTGCTACTGCTGCAGTTGACTCATCAAAGTAATTATTGTCGCTCATGATATTATTTTTTTGTAAATGTAAGAATAATGCAAATTCTACCAAATCCTAATCAAGAAAATATACTTAAGTGGGATTAAAAAAAGAAGATAAAATAGTTAATCATTATAATAATATGGATAAGACCAATAAATTGGAGTGAATATTTGATGAATTTCTTGGTCAATTAACTCTATTAAATATGATGATGCAACAGAATTCAGTTCTTTTGAAGTACATTTTTGCTTGTTGTTTTTAAGAATAATTCTATTGATAGGTACAGATTCAAGTTGGCTCTTAGTTTCTGGTGTAAATTTGAAATAGCAGATGCCATCTTCTCTGTCAAAAAGGAGGAGGGGAAGATCAACCTCTTTACTGTTCTTAAGATTTATAATTAGCGTAGGTTTTTTCTTTGTCCAAACTACATCTGTAGGCATGAAAACAGCAATTCCCACTACAACCATGCGGTCTTTGATATGATAAGCAATTGGTTCGATGTCAAATTCAACTTCATTTACAGACGTCAAACACAAAGGGTAGTTACACGCATACATAGTCTCTCCCTCAAAAATGTCTATGTATTTTTCAAATATAGGTGAATTTAACTGTGGATATGCAATTAAAGCACCAGAAAGGCATACTATTAAAAGCAAGACTTTCATTCAGTAATTTGTTTAATGATTAATGTATCGGTATACAATAAATAAGCGGTACACGTCTCGTAACCAATGTCTTTTAGTGCAGAAGCATAGTTTTGAATTTGTTTTTCATCCTTCGCTCTAGGTAATCCTGTCTTGAAATCAATTATTCGTGCGTGAACACCATTTACAATAACTCGATCAGGTCGAATGCGCTCTTTTTTAGATACAACAATTTCACGTTCGTTTAAAACATTCTCGTGTTCTTGAGGAAAAATAATTGACACAATTTCGGGAATTTCAACAAGTTTTTTCAGTGTTTCTTGAATTTTCCTTGAAAACACTGGTTGTATATTACCAGTTTCAACTAAAGTATTAATTGTTTGTTCAATATCGCTTACTGAATTTGTTTCTTGCATTACGCGATGTAAGTCCTTTCCAAAAAGTCGCTCCTCACTAATGTCTACATCGTCTATTGAATCTTTGTCAATTAGTGAAATATCGGGAAACCACAACCGATTATTGTCTTTTGTTGGTCTGAAACTTGTAGAGTCTGAAAAAGGGTGTGGAGTGAACGTACGACTACCATATACATATTCTTTTTCTTCAATCTCTTGCAATAAATCAACCTGCTGAATAGATGAAGAAATGAGCTTTGAGAGCGTTTTAGATTTTGCATTTTCATCTACAAGTGCATACAATCGATCTATAGCACGTGTGCACGAAACATAAAACAAGTTGATGTTGTCCAGCAAATTGGCTTGTTCTTTTTCTTGGTGTATTTCTGCTTGCCTTTTTGTGCCTTTAAGCGTGATGCTTCCTAAATATATTTCATTGTGATAAGGGTCATCGTATAGATATTGCTCTTGATTAAAAATCGAATATGACCAAGCTAGATCAGGAAGAATGACAATTGGAAATTCGAGCCCTTTTGACTTGTGAGCTGTCATTATCGTTATGGCATTATTTCTTTCAGGTAAAGGAACATTTACTTTATATCCTTTCGTTTGATAGTATTCTAGAAACTTACTTAAGTCTGGGCCATTGCTTAAGTCAAACTGGAGAAGCATATTGCAGAAATAATGAACGTAAGGGTCCTCTAGCTCATCAAATTGAATAATTTTTAAAATGTTCTGAGAAAGGTCGTACAGATTTTCATAAGGAAGATCCAATGCAGATTTACTATTAAACTCATTCTCACTGAAAAGTTCAAAATCAAAATGCTTTTCTAACATAAAAGGTTGCATACTGATAAATGGCTCTTGCTTTTTGGCCAAATAAAAACTTTCAGCAAGCAATAGTCTTTTTGAGTCAGCAAGTGGTGTGTTTCGATAATTCAAATAGGCAACAAGAAATTTTACAATCGGCGATTGATTCACTTTCATGCCTTCATCAGAAATGACATTGATTCCTTTTTTTATAAGATGATTCGCCCAAAGTTCACATTCTTTTCTTTGTCGAGATAATAAACAAATATCTCCATAACTATAATTGTCATTTATAGCCTGTTCGATTACAGTATCAAGAAACTCAAGCGATTCTTCATCTTTTGAGTTTTCGTCTTCTTTTGTATTGACAATTTTGAAGTGCACAAATCCACCAGAAGAACCTTTTGGTGTTTGTATTAAATCTTCATTATTGTAATAATCTTGATAATTTTCGCTGAGAGAACCCTTCAATAAGCTAAAAAGCGCGTTGTTGAATTCAACAATTTCCTTTTTTGATCGATAATTGTCTTTGAGCGATGTAGAATGACTCATCTCTTCAAAGTAGATTGATTTCCGCGCCAGTTGCGGATTATCTTCCGGATTATAAATCTTCGGCAAAGCGGCAAATTGCTCTACCAACCCATTTCGAAATCGATAGATGGCTTGTTTTGCATCGCCCACAATGAGATTTGAGTTGTTATTTCCAAGTGAATCTTCTATTAATGGAATTAAATTCAACCACTGCAAACGCGAGGTGTCTTGAAATTCATCTAGGAGATAATTGTCAAATCGGTTTCCAATTCGCTCGTAAATAAATGGTGCCGATTCTGATTGAATTAACTCTGAAATCAAGCTGTTTACTTCGCTTATTTGCAATAGATTTTCTCTTTTCCTTACTTCGTTGATTAAAGACGTGATGTGCTTCAATAATGAAAGTTGGTAAAAGCTTTTATGCGCCAATTTAGTTGCGCGATATTGTTCTATAACTCCGTCAAACCAATTGTAAAAATCGACGATGAGTTTGTAATAATCTGCTGGTATTTGAGTTCTAGGATTATCAAATTCTTTATTGATACTTGTCCACATCGAATCGGTCAGTGCTTCAACCGAATCTAATTTCTGAGAAATAAGTTTAACCAATCTGCCATGGAGATAATGATTCCCCGTTTTAAAATGATCAACTGTCCATCCATTCTCTATAAAAGGCTTTAAAAGATGTGCTCGCTTATCATCAAAATCCTTTTCAATAAATTTGAGTCGTGCCTGAAGTTCATCTTTTTTTTCTTTATTAAAATCTGTTTGCTGTATGCGATTAATAACCGATTTGAACTCTTCCTTTTCACTAAGTTTCATGAATTCAAGAAGTGAACGTTTGAAATCCCATGAACGTTCTTCGTCAACGTTGTATCGGGCAAACTCTATCAGTAATTTGGAAAGATTTTCTTTACCCTTTTCTCCAACACTGTCAATAAGTTTGTCGATTGTTTTATCCAGTAATTCTTCCGTGTCTAAAATGATTTCAAAATCTCCAGGTAAATCCAAATCGCGCGTAAATGAACGAATAAGGCGAATATTAAATTTATCAATAGTTTGAATGGATAATTCGCTAAAATTATGCAGAATTCGCTTGAGAATTTTCTTTGCTCTTTCGCCCATTTCAGTAGAATCCATCTCAAGATTCGCACTGGTGTCGTCAATGAATTTCTTGTCTTTATCTTCTTGATAGGCAAGTGTAACAAGTGCGGAGAGTACACGTTCCTTCATTTCCAAAGCCGCTTTATTTGTAAACGTCATGGCCATGATGCGACTGAAAGCATTCATGTTTTCCTGCTTCAAAACAATTCGAAGGTATTCTTGCACCAATGCATAAGTTTTACCAGAACCTGCAGAAGCTTTTAGGATTTGTAAAGGTGCATTTGGCATAATTTGAATAGCTTTTAAACTCTGAAAAATGAATGTTATTAGTGTCTAAATATAGGAGATTTTTGGCTCATTTGAACGTTCATTTAATTTAAAAGTAAAAAGTAGTAACATTGAATCAAATCTTTCCTATAAAAGAATTTGTCTTCAAAAATGTGGCTTTTAACATGTTTTTTTTGGCAGTTCTCCTAAAAAGTGTGTAATTTGTACTCGAAAACTAATAATTATGTTGAAAAACTTACTACTAATAGTTACAATATTAATTGGTTTTGCTTCATATTCAAGCGCTCAGGCATATAGCTATGGGTTTGAAGGCGAAATTAAAGATTCTAATATAGACGGACTCCTTTCATCATTTGAAAAAATCGATGGTGTACAAGAAGTCAAAATTCGTTACAAAGAGGAAACAAAAAGAGGTGAAATAATTCTTTTCACTAATTCTAACGTTGATCCTCGAAATCCCCATCCATTTTCACCTGTTAAAGTGAAAACTATTCTACTTGAAAGCAACCTCAAGCCGTTAGAGTTTAGAGAAATTTCTCAGAATCAAATTAAATAGAAATGTATTTAAAGCTACGCTACATTTTCACAGTTATTACTGTGCTTACAAATTTTATTGTTGTTGCTCAATCCGACGGATGTTCATTTGCTACAGATTTGAGTGTTCAAGCAGATTGTTTTACTCCTGTAAACGGAACTTCAGCAGGAGCTACACAAACGATTCCTGGATGTACAGGTAATGCAGACGATGATGTGTGGTATCAATTTACTGCTACACAAACGTCTCACCAAATTCGTGTCAATCCAAGTGGTGGATATGATCCTGTTATTCAGGTTTTTTCAGGAGCCTGCAATGCTTTGGCGTCAATGGGATGCAAAGATGATTATGGCACAGGAGTAGAAGAGGTGTACAACAACGGGAATTTTATAATTGGCAATGTTTATCGCATTAGAGTTTATCACTACGGTGCAGGTTGGGGAACAGGTGATTTTACAATATGTTTGACAACACCTCCACCGCCCCCTTCAAACGATAATTGTATTTCAGCTCAACCGCTTACAGTAAATGGAACGTGCACACCAACTTCCTCCACTACAGATGGAGCTTCGCAATCAATGGTTGGTTGTGCAGGTAACGCAGATGATGACGTATGGTTTAGCTTTGTTGCGACAAATGCGGTGCAAACAATTACAGTTTCTCCCACTGATAACCTCGATTTAGTCGTACAGCTTTTTAGTGGGTCTTGCGGCAGTCTGTCGTCACTTTCATGTATGGATAATACTTTTACGGGGGGAAATGAAGTTATAAACGCTGTGGGATTAACCCCTGGGCAAACTTATTTTATTCGCGTTTATGATTACTACTCTGGAACAACAGGAGACTTTGATATTTGTATAACAGGAACACCAACGGCTACCCCGACAAATGATGAACCTTGTGATGCAATCCTAATGCCAACAGTTACTGCGGCGTGTACCTATGCTTCATTCACCAACGTTGGAGCAACGACAACAATAGGTGCTGGAATTCCTACACCATTTTCATGTGTTGGTGGAGGTGGAGCAGCAATAGGTGGCTTTACAGCCGGTACTGCGGATGTATGGTTCAAAATTGTCGTTCCCGCGAGTGGAAATATAAATATCACTGCACAACCAAATATGGGTGCTGGTCGGATTTCCGATGGTGTGATGACCCTTTATAGTGGTGATTGCAATACAATGACTCAGATTGTTTGTGCCGATGACCATACTGCATACCCAGATGTGCCAAACGATTTGTTACCAATGATTTCGGAGAATGGATTAACGCCTGGAGATACACTTTATCTCCGTTATTGGGGATTTGGAACATCCACAGGTACTTTTGGCTTCTGTGTAACAACTGCTGCAAATGACGATTGTGCCAATGCACTTTATATTTGCGACATAAACGGATACTCTGCATCAACAGGTGCTTACTATACTGAGGATAGACCGTGTAATATGCGTGGAAATGCAGAGGTAAATGATCCACCAACATATACGTACACGCCTGGAACAAATACGGGTGGAATCTTTGGTCAAGGTGGTGCATGGGGTACGGGCTCATCTGCCTATGATGTGCAGATTAACAATAATTCTTGGATTCGTTTTACGGCTTCTTCAACAACTGCTGTATTAGGTGTTTCTGTTTACGATTGCTGGATTGGGAATTATCCGAGTGGTGGAATTCAAATGCAAGTTTTTTCAGGAAACGGTTGTTGTGACTTTGTGCCTGTTTCAAATTTTGAAGAAAATAGCACAGGATTTACTATTACAGCAAACAATTTAATTCCAGGGAATGACTACTATCTTATGGTAGACGGTTTTGCAGGAGATATATGTAATTATACTATTTCAGCAGAATCAGGAGTGCAATTTCCAGATATCGAAGATGTAGCGCCTATTTGTGTTGGAGAATCAGTAATTCTTACAGCTCCGGATGGTGCAAATTCATATTTATGGATGCACAGCGGAGAAACGACACAATCTGTTACTGTGTCTCCTTCAACAACAATAACCTACGAATGTGAAGTGACAGGTCTGTGTGATTATAAACAAACATTAGAAGTGGAAGTCGAGGTTATCGCGCTTCCTGATGTGACAATAAATACAGGGGCAACAGCTGAAATTTGTGCTGGCTCTTCAATCCAGCTTACGGCATCGGGTGCTACAAGTTATGTGTGGAGTACATCACAAGTAGGATCTCAGATTACTGTGAGTCCAGCTGCGCAAACTACATACACTGTGGTGGGAACATTGAATGGATGTGAGAATTCTGCCGAAGTGATAGTTTCTGTAAACAGTTTGCCTGTCTTGTCAACTCCCCCAACTGCAACAGATGCAGATTGTGGATTGTCAAATGGTGCACTTACAGGTGCCGTTGTTTCTGGAACAAACCCTTTTGCTTTCGAATGGACGAATGGTGCCTCAGCAGTAGTAGGAAATGCATTGGATTTAAATGGCATTCCCGCTGGATTATATTCTTTGAACGTTATTGACGACAATGGTTGTGAAAACAATTTTGGTCCGTTTGGAGTGTCCAACCCTGGAGCACCAGATGCACCAACTATTTCTGCTGTATCTACGGTTACTTGTTTGGGAGAAAGTATTGAATTGACTGCTTCATCAACTGACGGAACAGCTACGTTTGATTGGTCTGGCCCAAGTGGCTTTACCTCAAATAGTGCGACAATTATTATAGATGCAACATCGCTATCTCAAGCTGGGAATTATTGTGTGAATGCTACAGCTGCGAATTGTACAGGACCGGCTTCTTGTGAAATAATTACGATTAATAGTTTGCCAGTGCTGACACTTTCTTCAGATAATGGTGGAACTAGTTATTGCCTCGGAGCTACTGCGACCTTAAGTGTGTCGGGTGCCGATACCTATACTTGGTCAGGACCAAATGGGTTTAATTCTTCAAGTACTTCGATTCAAATAGAAGACCTTACCATGACGCAAGCTGGTTGGTATTACGTAGAAGGGATTGATGCAAATGGTTGTTCGATAACTGATTCAATTGAAGTTATGGTGACTAATCCGCCTGTGGCAAATGCATTTTCTGTAGGAGATGTGTCGGGAGTGATATGTGGTGGTTCATCAGTTGTGCTTAACGGATCAGGAGGAACATCATATAGTTGGACGGGTCCAAGTGGATTTACATCTTCATCTCAAAATCCAGAAATCATTGATTTTTCAAGTGCTAACTCGGGAACTTATACAGTGGTAGTTACAGATGATAATGGATGTTCTGATTCTGCTGAACTTGATTTGGCTCATGGTGAAAACAACAGTGGGTCGATTGATACCGATGACATCAGTCTCTGTCCTGGAGAAACGCTGGTATTGACTGCTACAGGTGGAGAGACATATTCATGGACAGGACCAAACGAATTCTCGGTCTCAGGGTCGACAATTACGGTGACTGGAATTATATACAGTCAAGCAGGAATATATTATGTCACAGCGATAGACGAGTACGGTTGTTCAGCGACTGATTCGGCGACTGTTTCAGTAGTAGAAACGGCAGATTGTTTATTTATTCCTCAATTGGTTACACCAAATTTTGACAACCACAATGATATTTGGGAGATTAACGGAATTCAAAATTTCCCACAAGCCGAAGTTTCAATTTTCAATCGTTGGGGCAATTTGATTTTCTTTGCTTCGCCTTATAAAAATGATTGGGAAGGACAGGTAAATAAAGGTGTAAATGTCGGAGATGGTTCCGGAAAAGTGCCGCCGGGGACGTATTACTATATTATTGATCTGAACGACGGAGTGACAGAACCGTACAAAGGATATTTAGAACTTCAATACTAAGCAGCTATGAGAACAGATATATTGAGAAAATTACTTTTCATCGTGGCTGTGTTGTCTGGTTTGCATAGCTATAGTCAGCAAGATGAACAATTAACCTTGTACAATTACAACCCACTGTATTACAACCCAGCTTATGCAGGTAGTAGAGATGCATTGAGTGTGGTTGCGCTGGGTCGTTTTCAATGGGTAAATTGGGACGGCGCTCCAAATACACAATTCTTTACCGTACATGCTCCCGTTGTTGGACAAGCTTTAGGAATGGGACTGAATGTAGTAAATGATAGAATAGGTTCTAGAAAACGAACTGCTTTGTACTACAATGTTAGCTCAGGAATTAAGTTGAACAAAAAAAGTTCACGTTTAGCTTTTGGTTTATCTCTTGGTATGGATGTTATGTCATTTGATTTTTCCAACTTGAATGTAGCAGACGTTAATGACCCATTTTATGGACAAAATTTTGCGACAACTAAATTCAATGTAGGTGCTGGAATTTATTACTATTCTGACAGACACTATGTCGGTGTGTCATCACCGCGAATTTTGGAACCGAAAGTTGCTGATGCACAAGATGTCATGCGCTCTTTGAATAAACGCCACTTCTTTTTTACAGCTGGAGTTGTGTTCGATTTGAATAGTGTAGTGAAATTCAAACCAACTACTTTGGTGAAAATAACGCCAAACTCACCAATAACATTTGATTTGAATGCAAACTTTCTGTTTTATGAGAAAATCTGGCTCGGTGCTATGTACCGTTTTCATGAAGCAGTTGGACTTAATTTTGTAGTGCAAATCAAAGACTTCTTTCACATAGGATACGGGTATGAATTTCCAATTAATAAGTTGGTGACCTATCAACGCGGTTCGCACGAAATATTACTTCAATTTGATATTCGAAGAAAAAATACTGTATTTACCTCACCTCGATATTTTTAACTTATGTTTTTGAGAATTATAACATTTATGCTTTTCTGTGTCTTTGTCAATATGAATGGCTTTAGTCAGCTTAAACAAAATGCGGCAGATAAACATTACAGTGAACTCGAATACTACAAAGCAGCTGATATGTATGAGGAGCTAGCAAACAAATTTCTAAAGAAAGGAAAAGGCAACGTGGAAAATATTCGCAGAGCAGCCATTTGTAACGCACGTATTTTTCGTTACAACGAATCGTTGAAATTTGACCAAATTCTCTATAGTAAATACAGCACGCAAGATTATACAGATGCAGATATGTTGCGCTACATCCACAGTTTGCGTATCACTGGTCAATATGATAAAGCGTCAGAACTTACTCAAGTTGCCCAAAATCGTTTTTCTAATAATCCAACATTTGAAAAATGGTCAGCACATGAGTCGAAAATGAA